>JBBDQY010000065.1:0-101151 GCA_040905745.1 Balneolales bacterium | reverse complement strand
ATACCAAACTATCCTGAAAAATTATTAGGGTGCTGCATTGCGGAAAACAGGAGTTATCTGCTGAAGTCTGACTTATCCGGACACCCTATTTGAAACTACCAAATTTTGCTTGGCTTTATTTTGGAAGTCGAAAAACTACGAGTTACTGCTTCTTCTTTTTTAGTTTGTATGATGCTTTTGGCCATTTCCTGCATAATATTTGAACGCAAATATTTTTCTATAAAATTATGCCGTAGTCCATATTGAGGTTTGAATTTTTTAAGCTTTCTAACAAATTCTTCAGCGTTCTTCGGATCAAAGACGATAGCATTGTCCAGGTTATCCTGAATAAAAGTTCTTGCGTATCCATCCACTCCGGCGATAATTGGTAAAGGGGTGGCTCCATACTCAAATATCTTTGATGGAAGAACTTTGCGAAATGCCTTATAATCATTTAGATGCAGAAATAGAAAGTCACTTTGTGCATAGATATCAGGTAGCTCTTTTCTGCTTATGGGTTTTAGTATCTCTACATTACTGACACCCAGTTCTTTAATCCGGGCTTCCAATTTGTTTTTCGTTCCACCATCGCCAATGATCTTGAAATGATAGCTCCCTTCCAGTTTTTTGGCAGCTTCAGGTATGATTTCATCCAATCCCTGACCTTCGCCTATATTACCGGCATAGGTAATTATTTTGGGTTTGCCGGATGGGGTATTGTTTTGATATTCTATATTAAGGAACTCCTCGTCTATCCCATTTGTGTAAAAGCTTGTATTTCCATTATAAAAACTTTGGAAATAAGGTTTAAAGCCAAGTGATACGAGATTTAACGAATCGGCAGTGGTAATTGTATAATGCTCAATCTGCCCCAAAATAGGCTTTGTAACTATTTTCAATGCACTTTTATTTAATACATCGTTTATTGTATCTGTGAATATATCTCTGATATCTAAATATAAAAGCGTATTCTTTTTACGCGCGATTCTAGCTCCTAGAAAAGCAGTGAATAGTTTTGAAGATGATGCAAAAACAATATCATAGTTTTCCTCTTTAACGAATTTCAATACTTTCGTATAGAAAGTCTTAAATGACAATATCTGATCCAGAAACCCACTTCGATGTTCGGGAATTTTTATTCTGTGGATATGAACCTTTCCATTAACTTCAAATTCCTTAGCCTCAGGCATATAGCTGTGGTACCGGTGAGGCAATGTAGTCACAACATCAATGGTATCATCCGGCTCTGTAGCTTCTTTTAAAGCCTCTACCAAAGCTGTATTTCTGAATGAACCGGCACAAAGGTCGGGTGCGAAATAAAAGGTGATGAATAGAATTCTCATACTTTGATAATTAAGGTTTAGTATTTTGCCGTAGAATACAGCATCACTTAGAAATGCTTTATCATTTTATTTAGCGGTGGAAAGTTTTATTCATCATTTTACAAAATGAATAAGGATGCCCATGTGGTTTGTGAATGCTGCAACCAATTTTTGAGTCTTTTTCAGACGGTTAAAGCCATCGGTAATTTCACAATCCTCAATTCTGAAGCTATTGCAATTCTTTAAATGGATTTCGGCCTCTGGTGTTTTGAGTCCGAAATTTGTCTGGATTACATCAACATCTGGTGAAAAATGCAGATAGGCTTTACAGATATCCTTGATATTAGTTTTATCAAGGATATCAATTCTATTATTATAGCATTTGAATGATCGTGTAAGAACCTGTTTCTTCTCATAGGGTAGGCTCCTGGTAATTTTCAGGCTATTCGTCGAAGCATTCTTGATATGAACTGCTTCACGCCTGGCAATCCGGAAACTACTCCACAGTTCGCAGGGCTCAACTCCTGCAGGATGTGATGTATTATGTGACTCTACACTTCTTTCGTATGTTCTCCGGTCATTTGGCTCATACGTTGATGTGCCTGTATCGATGATGAATGGCTTCTGATTGACGTAAAGAACAAAAGATCCAGCATCGCAATGTCCATGGCCAGCCTGATAGGATGGACCAATATCCCCCCCATCGGCTATTAGCTCGTAATTGTCTGAAGTATATTTTCTATAACCACTATTTCTAAGATGTGTCTTCTTAGACCTGATGCCTAAAGTCCCGGCATATCTTTTAAGCTGTGCCGTTGTAGGTGAAATACCCGATGTTGAATCATTAAAATGGGGGATAGAACCATCTGAAAATGTAATGGTATCAAGCCATGACAACATAGAAACGGCAGCTTTTTTCAGCAGATGATTCTCCCCTAAAAAATTTATGGAATCCAGCAGACGGTCAAGAAGTATCTGATGATACATAGGGCTTTTTTCGAAATGGGCCCCATCATCACAAATTTGTTCGTCAAGCTCTTCGGTTAATAATGATATTCCCTGTTTAAAAATTGTTTGTTGACGCAGGCAGTAACCACCGATGGTTAACGCGATTGCATTTTCGAGCAGATGGTTGGCCAGTAAATGGTATTCAACATTTCTGCTAAGGTTATGCAGGTCGTCTATCATAAATCTATTGACCTTATCATCCCTAATTCCATATCTGTAAACAAACTTCAGCCAGTTTATTAACCTTAAAGATGTGGGATAGGGTTCTTTTCCCTCAATCAAATTGGATTCTGATTCGATAAAATCTCTAATTAACCCTAATCCAGTTTGCCTGGATACATTTTCCTGATTTATAAAATCAAAGTAATTAAGATTGTAAGTCCACAATTTCCCATAACCTGAATAATTCCAATCAATGTTGTTTTTAAATTCATATTTCTGATTTAGAAAATGAAATGTCCGTGGATAGATATAGGATTCTTGCTTGAAAATAGGCGAAACAATCTGAACGGGTTTTAACTCTGCATTTTGCCTGGTTACTTTATATGGATTTCTTTGCAGATTGCTTTTATTTCTTGCCAAATAGAATAGACGAAAGAAAATCTGCCGGGTCTTCAGTGGCCTGATGGTGTTATATAGAAGGTTTATGCTAGGCATCAATTTGCGGTTGAAGAATCCACGGATAATTCATCGTATTGGATATTTTGAATAAATGGGACGGTAGCCTCCTGATCGAGAATCAAGAGGGCCTGTACGATACGTTCAGAAGCCTTGCCATCCCATTTTTCGGGAATGGCACCTTTTTTCCATTTACCATTAAACAGCTTTTTAAGGTAAGGTGCTATATGATCAGGATTAGTACCAACCAGCTCGTTAGTTCCTATCGTGATGGTCTCAGGGCGCTCTGTATTGTCTCGTAGAGTCAGACAGGGGACACCCATTACCGTTGTTTCTTCAGTAATACCACCCGAATCGGTTATTACTGCTTTAGCATTTTTTACAAGATAGTTGAATTCCAGATAGCCTAAAGAATCGACCATGTATAAATTGGGTGCATCTATTTCAAGGCTCTCAAGTATTCTTTTTGTTCTCGGATGAACAGGAAATACAATGCTCATCCCCTGGCTATTCTTTATGATTTCATTGATTAGTTGGCGGAGCTTGCTCTCCTCATCTACATTAGCCGGACGATGCAGCGTCATGACGAAATATTCACGTACCTGGAGATTCAACTCATCCCAAACCTCAGGCCGTTGTAACCTGGATAAGTTTGCAAGGAGGGTGTCTATCATGGTGTTTCCCACAAAGTGTATACAGGATTCCCGTACCCCTGATTTCCGAAGATTTCTGTTGGCTATTTCCGATGTAGTAAAGAATAAATCGGTAATGCTATCTGTTACTATGCGATTAATTTCTTCGGGCATAGTCATATCACCTGACCTGATGCCACCTTCAACATGAGCTATTGGTGTATTCAACTTTTTTGCAACAATAGAACAAGCAAGGGTAGAGGTCACATCACCTACTACCAAAACCAAATCGGCAGGATTAGCCATAAGTTCTTTTTCAAAGCCGATCATGATGGCTGCGGTTTGTTCTGCCTGGGAACCCCCTCCGGCATTAAGATTTATATGGGGTTCGGGTATGCCAAGTTGCTCAAAAAAACTCCCACTCATGTTTTTGTCGTAATGCTGGCCGGTATGGATTAACCGATAAGAGATATCCATACCATCTAACTCTGCTTTTTGGATTTCCCTGATAATGGGTGCAATTTTCATAAAGTTGGGACGTGCGCCCGCAATGATATCAATTAGCATGTGCTTCTCTTTGGTGAATAGTTGTCTGGCGTCAAGTTGTATTACTGATTTGACGCTGTGTATTTCAGTAATAGATTGGGAAGGACTCTCTGATTTTAAAACTCTTACTTCAAATATTGATCCATTTATTTTGCTTCATGGATTCAATAGCTGCGAAGGTTGCTTTAGTTGTATTCACAATTTCTGAAAACGGAATTAGCGGATCTCCACCATTTTTCCATCGATCAACCAGTAAATTGAATTGCTTATTATGGCCTTTGTCCTGTTTTGAACTCATGATCTTATTAAAAAGACTGAATTCGTTTAAGCCATATCCATAGAGTTTGCGAAAATTCTCCATGATCAGATTCCTGCCCTGATGATATAATTCTATTCTCTCTTTTGAATAAGATTTGTGGCCGTTTGAGAAATAATTGATTGTCCCTAATGATCCATTTTCATACTTAAGAAGAATAGTCGCATTGTCGGTATTCTCCTTTGGTTCGTTTCCCATAGTTTGCATGCACACAGATACTACTTTGGATCCGGTAAGAAAACTAATAAGATCAACATAGTGACAGGCTTCTCCGATGATTCTGCCTCCACCGACTTTCATATCGTGAACCCATACATCAGGAGATATAAATCCTGCATTCATTGTTGCAATTACATTCATTGGGCCTGGATACTTGCCAACTATGTTCTTCATTTTCTCCAGATAGGGAGAAAATCGGCGGTTATAACCAACAGTAATCGTGTTACCAGTTTCCTTAACTGCCGTTATAATTTTATCCAATTCACTCTTATTTAAAGCTAAGGGCTTTTCTACGAAAACCTGTTTACCTGCTTTTAATGCTTTCACAGAAAGTGAGGCATGGAGATTATGACGAGTGTTAATTATAATTCCGTCCACATCCTGATCGGCTAGTACTAAATCAAAATCAGTCGTACTTAAAGGAACTTTGAATTTCTTTGCTAAAGTCGTCGAAGACAGCCCGCCGGAACTGGTAATGTATTTTATAGATGCTTCGGCTTTTTTCAATGAAGGCAGTATGGTTGAGTGAGCAAAATTTCCGGCACCAACAATAGCCATTACTCCCTTCCCACCTTTAAAACTAGTCCCAGGTATATCGATAGTCCGCTCAGGAGGTACTCCATTTAAAGTTTTTTTGTTGGGATATTCCAAAATTGATGCAATGGAAGTGGAACTATTCATATCATAATAGACCTCCAGATAGCCATTAAGAGCAATGCGTCCTGTAATTAAAGACTTAACATCAACCTGACCTTCTTTGATCGCATTCAGCATCGCTTCAAAATTGCGCTTCTCTGTCCAGCGGACATATGGCAGAGGATAATCCTTTCCGTTCTCATAGTCAGTATCATATCGTCCCGGCCCATATGAACACGATACCTGAAAGGTAAGCTCCTTTTTATAAAAATCTGCCCGATTGATCTGCAGGCCTATAACTCCGACAAGCACGATACGCCCTCGCTGGCGGGTCATATTGGCAGCCTGCTTTATAACCGTATTTGATTTAGTGGTTGCAGTTATAAGTACACCATCTGCACCGATATGATTGGTTACTTGATTTACATATTCAACTGGATTTACAGAACCTGTGTTAATGGCTGTAATACCAAAACGTCTTGCACGTTCAATTTTATCATCATCAAGATCAGTGCCAATTACTTTGATGCCATTAGCTTTCAAAAGCTGAATAGTTATTAGCCCAATTAAGCCCAAACCAATTACAACCATGGTTTCTCCAAAGGTAGGCTTCAAAAGTCTGATACCTTGCAGCCCTATAGAGCCTACAACAGTAAAGCAAGCTTCTTCATAAGAAACGCCATCCGGAATTTTAGCGACAAGATTCTGAGGTACTGCAACTATTTCAGCGTGTGGCCCATTAGATACAACTCGGTCACCAATTTTAAAACCTGCTACACCCTTGCCAA
Source organism: Balneolales bacterium (assembly GCA_040905745.1). Lineage (GTDB taxonomy): Bacteria > Bacteroidota > Rhodothermia > Balneolales > Natronogracilivirgulaceae > JBBDMU01. The sequence goes on along the minus strand of JBBDQY010000065.1, from coordinate 95,087 downwards.
CGGCAATCACTTCACCAGCATTACTATATCCTAAAGATATAGGGGTATTAAGTTTATTCGAGACAGCCTTCAAGGTAGGTTGAATACCATCTGTTTTCATTTTATTAATAACTTCTTTAACCTTTTCAGGTTGTTGACGAGCTTTATCGATTAAATTGGCTTTACCAAAGGTGATTAACATTTTTTCAGTGCCAAGGGAAACCAAGCTTCGTTCGTTTCTGATCAGGATTTTTCCTTCCCCCGTTTCTGGTACTGGAACATCAATTAGATTGGTCTCTCCGGATTTAAGATGCTGTATAACTTGCTTCATTCTTATTAATTGATTTGAAATAAACGTTCCTTAAAATTGAAAAAGCTACGTCTGAGTTATAGGATTCTATGATTTTATGGCGTCCAAATTGAGCCATTCTGATACTTTTTTCTTTATCATTGATTGCCAGACTGATTTTTTTAATAATTTCTTTTTTACTAACCTCTTCCAGTAAATAAGCGGAATTATATAGGATGTCTTTTAGAAATCCTGCTTTAGATGAGACAATAATCATTTCGTTCATCATAGCTTCGTTAATACTATTGTTATGCCCTTCACCGCTGTACTTGCTTGGATAACAGTAAAGATCACATTCCCTCATAAGAGACATTACTTCATCATGCTCTTTTTGACCTAACCTATGTATGGTTAAATTTCTGCCTACTAAAAAATTATTTAACCACTTAGAAAATTCTTCCTCTTCCTCTCCGACCAGATATAATTCAATGACTTGCTCAGTATCAGCCAGAGACCTGACAGCCTCAACTAATTCATAGGTGCCTTTATCGTTGAAGCAATATCCTACGAAAAGGATTTTTAAAGGATTATGAAACCAATGAGTTCTTTTTGGTGGAATCTCTCTTTTAGATACAAAGTTTGGGAAAAATGTTGAGTTGGATATTGACGATTCACTTAAATATTCAATATACTTTTCCCCTTCGCATAGAATATGAGCAGACCTATTTAGTATAAAAGTTGATAAGATTCTGTGAAAGAAGTTCTTGTTCTCTTCAATAAATCTGCCAGCTCGAATGTGATAGATATATTTTTTTTCTAGCAGCATGCAAATAATACAAAAAGCGAATTCTCTGAGTAGAGCTTTTCGATATTGCCCGAATAGGTGAACTATGTCAGGATCATATCTTTTAATGTTCTTAATCAGCACGAAACAATCTATAATTAGCCGTTTTGGAAACGATATTATCTTGAGTTCATTCTTCTTTCTCACAGAGTGATAGCTTGGTTTGATGGTGATTCCTTCTTTTGAAAACTCATCTAAAAATAGATTAAGATTACGGCTAACCCCACCAATTCCACCCCCATATGACATTTTATTTTGCCTTATGTTAGGAGCTACTAACAATACTTTCATAATTAATTCTAACTCTCTTGATGTTGCAGGTAAATGCAAAAGTAATACGACATAAATGATTATTAATAGCCGCTGAAGTATTTAAACATGAACGGTCAAATCATTTTTGTAAGAGTGAATAAGATTTAAATATTCACTTACTGAATTGTCGATTGAATAAATGGATGCTCGTTCTCTAACCTTAGCTTTGTCGGTTGGTGAATTTAAAGTTTCGATAATTGCATCAGCCATCATTCTGGCATTGCCTACCTCAACCAGTTTGCCATATCTATCACCATTTAATATTTCTTTGGGTCCGTATGGACAGTCTGTGCTGACGATGGGACAACCACAAGCCATTGCTTGAATTAATACCCCTGGCAAACCTTCATATTTAGAAGACAAAACAAATACCGAGGCTTTTGATAAGTACTTATATGGATTGTCTATAAAGCCTGCGAATTCTATATCCTGGTCAAGATTCAAATCCATGACTTGCCTTTTTAGGCTCTTAAAATATTCCTCCGAATCAATTGAACCAAAGATTATAAGTTTTGATTTAATTTTAGATTGAACTAATGAAAACGCTTCAATGAGATCTTCAAATCCTTTTTGTGGATGAATTCTACCCATTCCTATAATGACTGGAGTTCTATCTTTATTAGACAACCAACAATGTGTCACTTCTTGTTTGGAGGCATCAATCATTTTCTGATCAACTACCGGATTATAAATGACGGAAATACTTTCATTCTCCAGTTTATAAAACTCCATTAAATCCTCTTTCACACCTTTTGACACGGCAACATAATGATCCGCTTTTTTATAGAGTTTTCTGTATAAATATTTTCTCCACCATGAGTAACCTTTTTGGTTTGGAGTATTGGCTTCGCGGAAAATGATGATGGTGTTTGTTTTTGTCCCAATCTTGGCTAGAGCTACACTGGCATTAACATGTTCTTGTGTAGAGATAAGAGCATCTAAATTGTGGGAGATTAACGTATCCCTAATTTTATGAATAATGGATCTTGCTCCATACTTAGCCTTATAATCATGGATAGGGATAGACCGCGGTACTTCTTTTAACAGAACACCCGTTTTGTTTACCACATAAATAGTCACTTCATTTCCGCATGATGATAAACCTTTAGCAAGGTTTATCATCATGCGCTCCGCTCCACCACCGGCAAAAGTGCCAAAAAATAATCCTATTCTCATGACTGTTCATCAATATTAACCAATACAGCGAGAATCACCCCTACAAATAACCAATATTTTTTATCATAATAGCTGACGGCAGCAAAATCCCATAATAATAGAACAAATATGGAAATGATAGCCCATCCTACAATTTTATAATTAATGGTGTCTTTAAATCGAATGAGTAGTTTATAGCATAGATATAGGATTGAAATAAAAAAAGCATAATATAAACCAAGGCCTATTAATCCCTGGTTAAAAAGTAGTTCCGTATAATTATTATGAGAGTATGTGCCAAACCCGGAATGAATTCTGAAAGAATCTAATCCCCATCCAATAAAGGGTTTATCGGTCCACATAGATAATGCAGTAGAAATCATATTTTCTCTAATGGATAAACTGTTTTCATTCACCGCTTTACCCTGGGTATATAAAAATATATTTTCCATACGGGCAAAAAAGGAAGATTGAGAAAATATGGTGTATAAAAATACAGAAACAGTTGAAAAGACTGTCATATACTGAAGCTTAACTATGGCATTTTCTCTTTTACTCATTAAAAAGAAAATGCAGATTATGATAAAACCAAGTAATATGATTCCTTTACGTGAACCTGTAGTAGTCAGTATTAAAACCGAGAATATGAGTATGCTTATAACTACACAGCACTTGATCAAAAGTGATAATTTATACTTTCCAATGATTGGCAACATTAATAAGAGTGAGGTTGCAAATAAGTAGAATGAATAATCATTTGCGTTTCCAATAAGGCCCGAAAGCCTTTCCTGTGACTCTCCATCTATGGATAACAGTATTTGATCGTATTGTAATATAATCGTGTAGAAAAGCCCCACGGTTAGTCCGATCGCTACAGGTAAAATGGATTTACTTTCTACAATGATATTGTACACAACGTAGAACAAAATCATTACAAGTGCCAGGGTAATAAATCTTCTAATGGCCTCTGGATTGAGTACCAGAGTTGCGAAAGCTCCGGCAATAAAGAGTAATAGAAAAAGAATTGACCAGTGCCATCTCAATTTAAAATTATTGTTGATAGAACTTTCCAAAAAGAAAACACCTACGAGTGCAGCACCAATAATATTTTCTAATAATGTAGTCTCTACGATACCTGAAAAAACCACTAAGGCGAATGAATATAAAAATAATGCAACCTGGCTGTATTTTAGATTAGAATTCATACTTAATAGATCAAATCTGATTTAATATTAGTTTTTAAATTTTTTTTGACTACGGCCTAATAATATGGCCGATAACCCATTTAAGATTTAATGGATCTATAAACATACCAAGGAAAATCCAATGCAAGTATCGCAATTGCCTAAGTTTATTTTGCTTCCACCCATACACCATTAATCGTGAAACAGCTTTATTTTTTAGACGTAAATGATCTTTGATCATGTCTTTATATTTTTCATGAAAAATAGTAGATGCTAATAATTTCAACTGATAATTTGTCGTAATCCTATCCTTATTTTCTTCTCTGATATAGGCTAATACTTCGAACAAACTATGAATTTCTCCCTGTTTAGACATCGAGATGTAAAAATCAACATCCTGCATAGCTGGGAAACGCTCATCGAACCCACCGGTAATTAGTGCTTTCTCCTTATTGAAAATGAATGTTGAGAATCCACTTAAATAATTCTTATACAGTAAGTCCTTAGCTGTATGTATCCTTTTCTGAGGGATTTTATATTTAATTACTTTGTGATTTTTAAAATCGTACTTCGCATTTCCGGTGGATAAGCCAGCCACGTTATTTTTGGTAATTTTTATATAAGCAACCTGCTTTTCCAATTTGGTTGGTAACCATATATCATCAGAATCCAGCATGGCTATCCATTGCCCACGCGAGGCTAAAAGGCCTGTATTTCTAGCTCCCTGTGCACCTTTTGATCTATTATTAAGGAGATATTTTATATTCTGATGTTTAAAACTCTTAACGACCTCTTTCGTGTTATCTTCCGAGTAATCATCTACGATTAGCAATTCAAAATTCTGATAGGTTTGTTTCAATACAGAATCAATGGCATCTTTAACAAGATGAGCCCGATTATAAGTAGGAATTATGACTGAAACTAACATTTACAACTTATTGTATCCTATGAACTTAATATGGATTGAATTAACCATTAATGTTGTAGTCTATCCAAAGCTACGCCATGTAACCTACATGGTTATATTCTAGGTTCTTGTAATTCAATAGAGAGCCCTCACTAAGATGCTATACTCAGGCACTCTCCCTATTTGCTAATATTGCATACAAGAATATATAGAATAAAATATAATCATTAAAGCATAATATATGTATTCTAATATGTCTGCTCATTAGGGCTCCCTTTTAAAGATGGTTTTGCACACGTTATAGCCTAATTACCCTAAAATAAGACTAAACAATATCAGCTTGTTCATACAGCTAATTTCTGTGAACGGCATTCCTTATACCTCTCTTACAGGTTCCACCGGAGGTTTATCAGAGCCTGACATTATTCACTCCACCGTAAATTTATGTGTCGACATCTCTGAATAAAATAGTCAGTCTAAGTTTACATTTTTTATAATTGATTTTACACTCCCTGATTCCTCTTGGAGCAAAGCACTTAACTTTGTATTGGGAAATATTAAAACAATTTAACTAAACTTCTTTAATTTTAATCCATTGGTTTGTTATAAAAGTTTAATATTATAGAATATTAACAATTGATTACCCCTAAATATCAGCATTGAAAAAGTGAAAAAATCGCCCCTGGTATAAAAAAGATAACAGCGACAGATCATAAGGTAAGCAGCAGGAAAAAAAGCTCCGCCGCTTTCCTTATGACCTCCGGTGTCCAGGCTCTATGCTGAAGAATAACAAACCGAGGAATAAGAAGTATATGAACAGAAGAGAAGCAATAAAACGGACAGCAATGACAATGGGAGGATTAGCCTTCGTTCCGGGAGCATTGTCTGTTTTTACGGGTTGCACACCTGGCAATCGTGGCAGTATGAGTCGTCGAGGTTCTATTATAGATTCAATGTCTGATTTAATGGTTATAGATAGTGTCTCTGTATTATGTTGTACTCCCGGAGTAGATGGTGAAACAGCTTTTTTGGCTGGCTATCGCAAAGCTGATGATGGTGGCGGATCCGAAATATACTGGGATAGCGAATGTACAGATACTGCAGACGATGGTATGGTATTCAAGGTAGATGGCGTCACAAAAGGCCGATGGAGGAGACCTGAGGTCGGATATATTAACGTTAAATGGTTTGGTGCAAGAGGTGATGGTGTTTTTAAATCTGGAATTGATAATGAAGTGCATGTTTTTGATAAATGCCTGGACTGGATATCAAAAAATAAAGTCAAGAAAATATATGTCCCAGAAGGGTTATATATACTTGAGCATGGATTGTACACCCAGATTGATTCTAAACACAATGGCCTTGAGCTCTATGGTGATGGTGAAACGTCTGAATTAAAATTTTCAGATCGTATTAATAGGGATAATCCAGCTTGCTTATGGATGATTAGCTGGGCAACCAAAAAGACTACCGGGCTACCATTGGAGGATATGTATATACATGACTTGAAGTTTAATGGAAACAGGCAAGGTCATAAAATACCCATGGAAGGTGGTAATACAGGTTATGCTTTATGGGTAAATGGCCAACCAAATCTTCCAAAAGGTGAAGAAAGTAAAAATATTAGAATTGAGCGGGTTCATACCTGTAATCATAATACTTCAGGCTTATCTATCCGGACTTCTAATACTGTTGTTAAAGATTGTCGTACCTGGGGTCATTTCCAACATGGAGTTGAAACCCATAATGACGCTAAAGATGTATTAGTAGATGGATTAATCGCATGGAAGTGTGGTAATAAAATCACAAATACCGGATATGGAGTTGATTTTTCCAGTGGTGAGAATCTAAAGTTAACAAACTTTGAAATTTATGATTGCTGGGCAGGGTTCAAAACATCAGTCAACATAAAATCTGTGGAGATAACTAACGGTATATTTCGGGATAACTGGGGAAGAGGTCTTCAGCAAACATCAGTTCCTAACTCGGGCTACACCCTAAGAATTGATAATGTTATTTCACAAAACAATCCTGGTGGAAATAGATTTGATGATATGAAAAGCTTATCAATAGGAACTTTTATTTCAAGAAACGATGGTAATGCAGACAATGCAGCTATCCTGGTTAACAACAATGTAAGAAAATTCCATGCTGATTCTTTGGAAATATATGACGCTAAAGGAATGGCATTACGAGTATTCACTCATGGCGCAATAATCGAGCATATAGTTATCAACGGTGCTTCAGGTAGTGGAATTCAGGGCAAACATGGAGGTAATCATTTAAATGTCAACGGCGGCGTTATTGATAGAATTGATGGAGATATGGTGCATGCCAGAGGCAGTGAAAGCTATTTTAAACTGACTAATATCGAATTTATCGGACCGGTTGGAATTCGAGTGGATCCAGGCTCTACCGTAGATGTCATTGGTTGTGATTTTACAAAAGTATCTACCAGTAACACCGGTGGTGGAATGGTCAAATTTGACAGTACAAGCAAAATAAATTAAAAGTAAAAGCAGGGGGATGGTTTGTATTCCCCCTGCTCATTTTAATTACTGTTAAATGTTAGTTTAGCTTCTTTTTTTTGTCACTTTTTTGGGTGTTGTATGGTTGTAATTGTTGTAGTTCTTTAAAGCATTTCTGAATTGATATGTTTCTAGTTCATACCCATTTGCTTTCTTATAATTGAAGCTCATCATCGTCAAGCCAAGGACATTGGCATTCACATTTTTCAGGTTGCCTAAGCACTGATTTAATTCTGCTTCTTTCGATTGATTAAAGCGGGTCACTAAAATTACTCCGTCAACATACTGCATAAGTGGGCCTGCATCGGTTATAAATCCGAATGGAGGTGAGTCGATTAATACAATGTCGTAAGTTTCCTTCAGTGTACTTATCATATTCTTCAAATTCTCACTTTGTACCACCTCTGCAGGGTTGTGAGGTATGGTACCAGTTGTTATAACATGAATATTGTCTACAACTGTTGGTTGTATAACACGGTCAAGTTTAACTTTTTTAACCAAAACATCTACAATTCCTTTATCTTCTGTCAAACCCCATAGTTTTTGCTGACTGGGATGCCGGAAATCACAGTCAAGTACCACAACTTTCTTTCCGGTCTCAGCAAAAACAGCAGCTAAATTCGCGATCGTTGAACTTTTTCCTTCAGATTTGTTCGGTGATGTAACAAGTATAGATCTTATAGATCTGTCTGTGTGGGAGAACATAATATTACTAAGCATTCGCCGGTAAGCTTCACTAGCATAAGACAAAGGATCAAGAATGGTCATCAGATCAGTAGAAATAGAATAATCTCCCGTTGTTATATATTTTTTCTTGCCGAATAACTTCTTCTTTTGTGATGTAGTATCTGGAATAATAGATAGTAGAGTGAGTTTTTTCTGATTCAATTTTTCTATGCTGTTTATCCTTGTACTACTCATTTCACGAATGTAAACCATGGCAAACGAGAGTATGAACCCAATCAATAAGCTCCAAATTAACATCAGTTGTTTATTTGGTTCTACAGGAACATCAGGGATAGCTGAATAATCAATTATGCGGCCATTACTGGCTTGAGTTTGCTCCCACACCTTAAGTTCTCCAACCTGGTTGGATATGGTACGATACAATTGTTCATTGGTTTCTATATCACGTGTGATTTGAGCATAATCAATTATATTATCAGGTAATCTGTTAAAAGTTTCCTGATATTTTGCGATTCGCTCATCCAAAACATCAGTTTGTGCCTGATATAACTGCGCATCAACTTCTAGTGCCAATAATTGCAGGGTTAATTCAGTGACCCTACCGGCAAGATCCCCATCGGGACTTCCAAGAAAGCTTAGGGAATAGTTGTCATTCCCAATAAAGTCTTCTGCCATTTGTGTAATCTCTGCCCTCAAGTAGTTGATTTCTCTTGTCAATTCTTGAAACGAATGTTCTTGCTCAGGGTTCTCCTTGAGTTCAGGATTTTTTTGGAGCATTAACATTTTTTCAGTTTCAAGTTCCGCTAACTTATATTGGAATCGAATTAATTTGGTGGACAATCCTTGTGAATATTTTTCTGCAAAACCTGGTTTTATATTATCAAGCTCTTTCTGTAGATTTTCTATTGAGGACAGTACTCCTACTTTCTGAATCTCAACAGCATGACGTTCATTTTCAAGTGTAGACAAAGCTGATATTATTTCACCGGTTTGACTATCTATTTCAACTAATTTTTCTTTATGCATGAAATCTCTAAGCATTTCCTCTTTGTTATTCAAGGTGCTGTGAACATCAGACATTTCCTGATTAAGGTAGGCCAGAGCCGATCTCACTTGTTCCCGGTTCTGATCACTTGAAAATTGAGTGTATGAATCCAGAATAAGATTGGTGACGGTTGCTGCCTCGTATGGAGAAGGACTTTTAAATTTTAGAAATACCAAATTTTCATCCAGATTCTCATCACGTTCTAATATAAGTTTTTTTTGAATGCGATCGGTAAGGACTCCTCGACTAACCTTGGTACTGTCTTCAGGATATTTGTTCCAGAGAATAGGGATTAATTGACCGTCTGGGTCATGTGGTGAAGCAATTATCTTGTCTGCAATTACCCCTGTAAATTTATTGGATTGCAATAGGCTAAGTTCACTTGCAATGGTACTTCCCTGGCCAACTCCAAAGCTGCTGGTAAGCATGCTATTTATATCATTTCCTGTGTTGACGTAGGTTTCCTGACCTTGCAATATAACCATAGTTCCCTCACCCTGATATTTTGGAATTATTGAATCAGTGTAAAAGTACATTCCGACTATACTGGCTATAATTATAAAAATAAACATCCATTTATAGCCGAAGATAAGTCTAAACAGCTTTTTTGCGTCAATTACAGTAGCCTCGGTTGCAGATGAGGCATTATTAGATGAAGAACCTGCTGAGTTATTGGTTCCGTTTAAACCGGAACTATTTAAATCTTGAGTAGACATGGTGATATATTTTTGTGGTGACTATTTAATAGGCTAAAGACAAGCTTCAAGTATGGCTATCTCAATCTTTCAATGATTAAAAAGCTTGTGGCTACGGTTGAAACAACTGGTGCTATGACTCGTACGTAATCGATAAATGCAGGACGACGACGCACCTGAATGGAGACAACATCGTCGTTCTTCAATCTGAAATCTCTCATACCTTGAGGAACCGGTTCATTATATTTGTATTTGAAATTCGTAATCTCATCAAGGCCGTTTCCATTATATTGTGATACTGAGATTTCAAGTCTGATTTTTGACCAGTCTAATGTAGTTTCACCTGTTGTATAGCGTGATGGTCCGCGGGCGAAAGAAACAACGGTAGGCAGACTCATTCCTCTAGGAATTAAGTATCGACCTGGATTGTTGATATCACCCCAGATATTCAAAGTATCCGAAAGCTGACCTGGTTCAGCAATTCGGACGAGCCCCTCTCCTAAACGAAATTGCTGGCTCTGTGGAACCTCGCGAGTTGCCTGAGAATGAGCGTCACTTATGGATAGGAAAAGAAATAGAGAGAACAAGATTAGAAGTCGCATTTTCATAAAGCTAGTGATTATTATAGAAGTTTATATAAATGAATCTAAGTTTCTAACTAAGTATAGTATTTATTTATTGATTTTTTGCAATTAAAAATTTCTAAAATTAGGTGGGCGGATGTTTAAATATTCTTATTTATTGTTCCGGAAGGATTTGGCAATCCCCTGTTCTCTGTTTAGAATTGAAGCAGATTAGATTCTAAAAGTTGTGATAAAAAAACCTTATATCTGCCCTCAAGTAAGAGAGAATTGTGTAATTGATTGACTGCTATATACATGCTTGCTTTCTGCAATTTCATAGTAAACATGAATAAGCTCATCATTCAATTTGTTCATGTCGAATTTTGTTTCAATAACTTCGCGTCCTGCACGTCCCGTTTCTGGCCATATTTCAGGATGATCGATTAAGAATTTTAAACGATCAGCTAAAGCATTAACATCACCTTCCGGGACCATAAAACCGGACACACCATCCTCAATTAACTCTGGATTTCCGCTATGAAAGGTAGTAAGGACAGGTACACCCATAGCCATAGCCTCTTTTGAACTATTTGGTATTCCTTCACAGTCACCGGATTTACTTTGAATACTTGGGGCTATGAAAATGTGTGCTTTCTCAAGATAGGAGATTACATCATCGCTTGATTTGGAGCCTACTAAAGTAACATGTTTATTCAGGTCTAAAACCTGGATAAGCTTTTTAAGCTCACCCATCAATATACCATCACCTATGATGGTATATTTTAATTGGTAACCCAAGTTCACAATTTCTGAAATAGCCCGGATAGCATAGGCAATGCCTTTTTTTTCTACAAGACGGCCAATAGTTATAAGGTTGGTGACACTATCTTTATCTTTAATGCATTCCTTAAATTTAAACCTAGAACAATCTATTCCCGAGTGATGAATTATGATTTTATCAGCTGAGCAACCTTCTGATAATAACTTCTGTTTGAGACTATTACTTACCGGTAGTATGCTATCGGCCTTTTTAAAAACCTGATCGTATATCCCATGGTTACTATTTAAGCTTCTCGTAATATCAGCTCCGCGAAAAGCAACTATTAATTTACCTGAAACGGCGTTAATTTCTTTTAGCGTCAGAACCCGAGGCCCTAACCAGCCGAATTGGCAATGAAGTATATCATATGGTTTTTTATTTATTAGTGGTACCGCAGATGATGCAAGGGCCAAGGATAAAGCAGAACGCCCATATTTACGTATATTTAAAGTTTTTGCAAGAGTAAGTGGTTTTTTCCAGCCTCCAAAAAAAATGATCATATAAATTAGCTTGAGTAATCTAATGATAAAATTCCTGGGCAAATTCAAATAGTGTGTCTTATCGATCAGACCATATTTATGAACATCATCATGTAAGGGTATTCCATTCACGTATCTTGATGCAAAAATATCTACGATATGACCTCGATCAATCAACCCCGTAATTTGGTTCATTATGAATGTCTCTGAAACATGAGGAAAGCTGCCTACAAAAAAAGCAATTCTTAATTGTTTTTTTTTCATTATTTGACCCTCTTGATATTTAACCTTCATCTTCTTGGCTCTGATTGCCCGGGATCTTAACCTTTTTGTTCCTGTAGAATTCATCTCCCCACCTTAATTGGCATATAATTTGGTCCAGATACCTTTTGTTTCAACAGGCTCAATCTTGGTTTTATATTTGCCCTGTAAAAGTACCTTAATGGTGAATAAGTGTAATTGAAAGTTTGATAAACCATTTTGTAAGCGGCTAGGCGCTGTGAAAGCGATGGAATGGCATGGACATACCGATAGCATTTCCTGCATAAAAAATATTGGGCGCGTCTAACAATCACATCCTTATTTTCTAGATTCATATTTTTAATAATATTTATTATATGCAATGAATCGCGCACCCATTCTTCAACTTTAACTGAAGAGCCTCTATTTTCGTCATGGCGTCTAAAGCTTGCTTTTACTTCCTTTACATCAAGTCTTCCATACTTTTCGGCAAGTTTTAAAATGGGTGCCACATCATTAAAAAGATTTGTTTCTGAAGTAAATCCTCCTACTTCTCGTAGTTCTTTGGTATTATATAAGGTACTGCACAAATACAAAGCTGTTTTTCCGGAGAACCAACTTAAAAGGAAATCTGAATTAGTGGGTCCGCTAAGATTAGGTTTCTCCACTAAGATAATTCCTTCCTTATCAATCAGCCGGGTACCTGTACAGATAATCCCTTTATCACCGTGATTGATTATTTCTTGCATGCAAGTTTTAATAAAATCCTGGTCTATTAGGTCATCATCGTGGAGCAGTAAGAAATACTTGCCCTTGGCCTGATTCAAGCAAAAATTAAAATTATTTTTTGCCCCGATGTTTTTCTTTTGTCTGATATACTTTATTCTGGAATCAGAATATCTACTGACCAACTCTTCCGTATGATCTTCTGAACAATTATCAGAAACTATGATCTCTAAATTAGGCCATAATTGCGCGACTGCAGAATCGAGGGCATCCTTTAGATATTGGTTTGCTCGATTATAAGTTGAAATTCCTATTGTGACGGTAGGTTTTTTTTCTGTCTTCATCCTTATCGTTTTATTATTCAGATCACCCCATGATAGGTTCTATTATTGGTCAACAAAGAATATTTTCGTCATACTTTCTCATCTGTAAAGACAGATCAGAATTCGTATCTACAATATATAATATATAGTAAGTATTATATATTATATGTCTTTAATAATTATCTCCCCTGATTGTTAACAACACAGCAAAAAATGTCAGGCAGGAACTGAAATACCAACGGATTCAATAAATTTCAGAGCTTTTATACTATTGTAATTTAGATCCAGACCTGTATTTAAAGTTATAACAGGAATATTATTCTTTCTTAAACAAGAAGTTAAAATCTCAAAAGACCTTTGTTTGTTGATGATATCCCTGGTAATCTCATCTTCATTTTTATTTAAATGATTTTTATTAATCGTATTTGCTTGCATTCTTATTTTCATCCTGCTTTTGAGAACATCTTCTTCTGCTCTGCAATAAATGACCCCGGTTGGCGATAGCCCTTCATCGTAAATCCATTGGGTGTAATCAATATTCTTTTCTCCAATATATTTTATTAGAATGATGTGCCAATGTAAGATGAACTCTTCAACTAATAATATCTGATCTTTATCATTTTGATAATACTTGAGTTTTGTGATTCTCTCCATCATTTTATGGTAAACCCGGAATGCCAGCCTGATATCGTTAATATCCTTTGTTTTAATAAAGCACAAATCCAAAAGTTCACTAAACTTTTCTAAGTATTCATCGTCAAGCTTATTCATATCAGATAAACCAAAATATTTGTACTTCTTTCCTATTTCAGTATTCTTCAGGAACCTGCCTGCAAATCGCTTGTTGAAATCATTGAAATATCCTACATCTTTTCTTGCATTTAGATATAGTTCTTTTTCAGTCGTCCAAATATTATTCTCATCTTTATTTCGGCAAATTTCTTGAAATAAGGTCGATTTTCCAACATAAGCAGTACCAATTATTTCTATTCTTTTCATAACTGCATTATTCAGTTTATCAATCTGGACGTAATAGGGTTGTCTTTGACCCAAATAAACATTAGTTATAAGTACTAAGTATATACATAAATACAACAAATGTGAATTAAGATGCATTCACAACATTCTTACTTTCTAGATTATCTGACGCCAATGCATTAAAAATTAAGATCTTTCTGGGCGGTCTGGGTAAAACATATCGATTGAATTTTTATTGATATCGCAATCCTAGTATCTATAAAAGAGTGATGAGTCCAGTTTATCCCATGTATTATGAGATACTTCTAATTCAAATTCTGAAATATCCTGAGCCCCATTATTGTTATTCATCCGTGGTAAATCATAGATAAACCAATTTCACGGGTATTAATGTTTTTGAGAAAAGCAGGCATGTTCAAAACATAAAAAAAGAATCATAACTGAAGCTCATTCATAAAACAAGCTGGACTGGCCTCTATGACATTTGTATAAGCGCCACACTGCCGTTTACTCAATGTAGTAACGGTGGTCGGGTTCGTGTTTGAAGCCAAATAACAGAAAACTAATTAGGGGGTAATGATCTTTCTATAAAGCAACTGCATGCTGTGAATAATCAATCATTTTCGCAAGATCATATTTAGCATAGTAATTCTGTTACAAACCAGGCTATGGTGATGTTGGAGCTCTTAAACCTGAAGGGATGATTCAAACATCAGATGTTTCACAAATAATGATAATTCAAGGTAAGCCTTAGTTCCTAAATTAATAAAAAAACCTAAATAAATTAAGTATCGTCTACTTTTGTATTTCCTTTAAAAAAGTAATTCACCATGTCTACACCTAGCTTTATACATGTCTTATGCTAGGAACGGCAACATAACCTGATGGTAAGACTTGTATAGGACAAGGTACGGGCGAAGGTCCTCAAATTTGTGTCTGTAATTAACAATTATAAAAGTTAATGAGCGGGAAATGTTTGATGAAAAAGTCACAAATTACCGGTTTGAGTGATCAAAGTAGAAAAAGGAAAAATTGCAAGTTTACCTAAAAATATTAGGTTAGACTTTTAGTCGTTCGCTGGGTGAAATTATTCATTTTTAACATCTGGGTTAGGCACATCTTTTTTGGCTACATGATCAGCATGATATCCTCCCCGTTCACCCATAGGTTTATCATCCCCCACAGTAGTGTCAGCATAGGTTTGGTGTTCCATTTCTGAATTAATTTCAGCACCTAATAATATGATAAACGCTGTCAGATAAAACCAGAGCATTAGAATGATCACTGCGGCAAAGCTTCCATAGGTTTCATCATAATTTCCAAAGTTATTCATATAAAAACTAAACAGGAGGGATCCCACCAACCATAATATAGTTGCGGTAATGGCTCCTGGATTCACCCAACTGAACTCTGGATTATTACGGTCAGGGGCAATTTTATAGGTTAATCCCAGCGCTCCTATGATGAATAAAGCCAATATAGGCCAGCGAAACCACATAATAAGTGTCTGTAAAATAGATGGTAGATTTATGCTTTTAACCAGAGCAGGAAAAACAACAACAAGGGCTGTACAGAGGATGCCAGCAACGATGACTCCTAATGTGAAGAGAATAGTTATACCTTTCTGTTTGAAAAATCCTCTTTCGTCTATTTCATCATAGGCTACATTTACACCCTCGAACACGGCGCTGGTCCCTTGGTGGGCACTCCATAAACTGAAAAGGAGACTTAATAGAAGCCCCCAACCCAAAGTTTGTCCTGATTGGCCTGCTACATCCTGGAGAATACCTGATATCATTTGTGCGGCCTGATCTGGAAGAATATTTGCAACCTGGTTCATTTGTTGTTCGACTTGAGCAGGATCCATAATCAATCCATAGATGGAAATTGCTGCGATTAAAGATGGGAATAATGCCAGGAAAAAATAATATGCTACTCCTGCTGATACAATTGAGATATGATCAACAGCAATCTGATCCTTAACTCGCATGGCAATATCTTTCCAACCTTTTTTTGTGATCTGCGAGGGTTTTTCAGCGCTGTGATCATTATCAGAGTTTTCATTATGTGTATTCACGATAAATATTGTTAAAGTGAAAAAAGCCATCAATACCTTACACTGTCAGTGAAAAAATTGATGGAAGTGATCGAAACATCCCATATTTAATAAACTGATTTTCCCATCTAATGTTCTGTTAAGGATCATTCATCATTCAGAGGATAATGTGATGTATGATTGATCAGGTGACTGTAGAGCCGAGTTAGCGATGCAATCAATAAAAACATGGTAATACCCTGTACAGATCAAGGGATAGTAATCAATTTGAAGTACTCACACCCACCGAGAATTTCTAGGCATCCGGTTCCGATTCTTTCACCGTCTTAGTGTTTTCCATAACAGAGTTGGATACAATGTGGGCAGGGTTGAGATGTATATCCGTTGCGGTATAATGAGCTTGCTTGCTCATTAGATAATTTATCTATAAGTAAAATAATGAGAATTATGTGTTGTCTGTTTTCACTCTCACTTTAAATCATTTATCCATTGCAGGCAATGCCCATTCTGGTGTCGGGAATTCCCTCATTGGCCCCTTCAGGCGTGGATAACTTTCCCAAATATCACCATTACCGGTAACCCGGGGATCATCTGTCTGCTTTAGAAAATCATGTAATTGTGTTCGAAAATTACTTGTGAGCTGTTCATACTGTTCATTCAGGGCCAAATTATTAATGCACTCCGGATCCTTAAGGATATCATATAATTCTTCCGCAGGACGTTTACCAACTGATAAATAAAGGTACTTATTAAAGTAAGGATCATCCGCATTTTCGGTCATGATATCCAGGCTTGGTGCTGCGTCAATATCGTGATAGCCAATATGCATCGGTGTCAAATCACCATCTTCGATTCTCCTGGGAGTACCGGCAGGCCATCTTTCCGGGGCAAAATTTCGTATGTACAGATATTGCTGAGTGCGAATAGCACGTTGAGGATACCCAAGGTTATCCCATCGCGAATAGGAATGCCGTTCACGTCCGGCATAAGTTGCACTATGTGATTGATCTACGATACCTTCTTTGTCTGAAGTCAGGATATCAAGAATGCTTCGGCCACTCATTGCAAAATCACCATTAAAACTAATACCGCTGGCATCA
Organism: Balneolales bacterium; assembly: GCA_040905745.1. GTDB lineage: Bacteria > Bacteroidota > Rhodothermia > Balneolales > Natronogracilivirgulaceae > JBBDMU01. Next base: position 78,177 of record JBBDQY010000065.1, on the reverse strand, counting down.
AGAATTGTAGGCATTAAATCAATAAGGTTCACAAGATCATCTACTACCCTACCCGGTTCGGCTCCATTTCCCCAACGTATCGCTAGAGGTACATGAACCCCGTCACGATATAAATTTGCTTTGGCACGTGGGAAAGACATTCCGTTATCAGATGTGACTATGATGATGGTATTATCAAGTTCCCCGGTTTCCTCAAGAATCTGAATAGCCTGCTCAAGATGGTGATCGAACCATTCTATTTCTATTGCATAATCGAGAAGGTCACTTCTGACGCCAGGTGTGTCGGGAAGATATGCAGGTACATCCACATCTTTCAGTCTTTTACCTGAAGCAGAACCTATGCCTTTTTCATAGATGCGATGAGGTTCTGAGGTGCCTAACCAAAAATAGAAAGGTGAATCATCTGGCCGTTGATCAAGAAAACTCTTAAAATTACCGGCATAGTCAATACTAGAAATAAATTGATGGGGAGGATTTAATTTAATATCCTGAAAGGCTGTTCCCGCAGGGTTCCGAATTCTGCCGCTAACTTCCCAGTCGCCAGGTCCCCATCCTTTACCTGTGAAACCCACAAAGTATCCAGCATCTTCAAGTAAATCAGGCAGTACGGTATATTTTTTTGGAAATGAACTGGCATGTGTTCCTGCCTCTTCAATTTGCCAGGGATAACGACCGGTAAGCATGGCTGCCCTTGAGGGACTGCAACCCGGTGAGGCAGCCCATCCGTTGTTGAAAAGGACACCTTCCTCAGCGATACGGTCAAATGCCGGAGTTTCCACGAACTTTGAGCCATATGCCGAGGCATGAGGATACGATTGGTCATCACTGATAACAATAAGGATATTCGGTTGTTCATTTTGAGCAGATGCCGAAATAACTAAACACACAAGGATCACCATAATCAAACTTACCCTTGCGGGAAATGCAGTTTCACTAAATTCTTTTAGCTTCATGATTTTATTTTTTAGGGTTAAGCTGGTTTTCTATGATTAGATTTAATGTCACCAACCAAAGTGAATCCCATGTGCTGTTTCATCAACACCCCACTTATTCAAAAGTTCTTTTGCGGACCGATGATCGTATTGCAAACGATTAAGCTCACCCGCTTCCTGAGCCATAAGGATAACAGCGTCCCTGACTTCTTTTGAATCATCTTCTACATTTCCTATAGCATTCATGGCATGAGTGCGGGCAAAAGAGCTCGGCGATTTTAAAGCTTTACTAAAACCTGCCCGTGCCGCATTTTTCTCACCTAATAGATAAAGAGCTTCTGAAGCCACAATGACCACATTAGGTGAGGGATCATCTAAAGCTACTTTGAGCTCAGCCATTGTCGGCTTTGCTTTTTCCCCGAGAATTAACAAACCTGTGGCTCCCCAATACCGTATGGCACTATCATCAGACTTCAGAAATGACTTCAGTTTTGGAATATCGTTTTCGGTTGCCAATGTTGCCAGTTCTGCGGCATCAATGATTGCTTCAATAGAAACATCATTGCTGCGCACATAATCATAGGGTGGTGTATCACCCGAGCGTCTAGAAAGTTCTGCTTCGGGGATAAAACCACTATCTTTAATATCCACCATCCATTGTTGATTAGCGGACCGCAGCCTTTTCAGCACCTCCTCATAGGCAGGGTCATCAGCTAAATTATTAATTTCCCATGGATCATTCTTTGTATCGTATAATTCTTCAACCGGTTTAGGATTCCAAAAGATATTCTGAACTTCATTACAATCTCCTGCTTTGCAGGTTTCTTCCCATGATCTAGTCGAGGCAGCACGCCAAAGGTAATCTATCCGTTGTCCATAAATCCGATAAGGCATAAAATTTCGAATGTACCTGTACCTTTGGTCACGTACAGCCCGACTCATATCGTACCGTTCATCCATACGTCCTCGAAACATAAAAACATGTTCAGGATCACTGGTTTTTTGATCACCGATGAAAGCATCCCCTTGCATAAAGTCAGGTATTGGTATACCTGAAATACTAAGAAGTGTTGGGGCTAGATCCACAAAACTGATAAGTCTATCAACCTGACTTCCTGGTTCGTCGGCGGGCCATAAATGGTTAAATTTTTCAGGAATTCTTACGATGAATGGAACACGGGTTCCTGTTTCATAAACAAAACGCTTACTCCTGGGCAGAACACCACCGTGATCTCCATAATAAAAGACTATGGTATTATCAGCTTCGCCACTTTCTTCAAGTTCCTGCAGCTTTTCACCGACCCAGTTATCCATATCCTCTATATTATCGTAATAGTGAGCCCAATCTCGGCGAATGTCAGGAGTATCAGGGTGATATGGAGGTAAAGTTACATCTTTAGGATTATGCCGCAGTTCATTTACTGGTTTTCTAGTATGAATTGAACTTTCATGAGAAGTACCGGTATTAAAGACTGCAAAAAAGGGTTGACCGGGCTTACGGTTTTTATAATGAGCGTCTCTACTGGATTCATCCCAAATATTATTGGTCTGTTCGTCATTAATATTATAATCCCTTTTTGCATTATTCGTAGCGTAGTAGCCAGCTTTACGTAAATATTGAGGGAAGAAATCAATTATCTCTGACACATTATAATTACTTCTCATGTGCTGATGTCCATTGGAATTAGCATAAACACCCGTGATGATCGTATTGCGTGCAGGGGCACAGACTGGAGCATTGGCATAGGCATGAGTGTATAGAAAACCTTCTGTGCTCATCTTATCTATGTTCGGTGTAGTTGCAAAATCATCACCATAGGCTCCAATTAAAGGGCTATTATCTTCACTAACTATCCAAAGGATATTAGGAAGTTCCTGATTCTGGCCTGTGGCAAATTTTGAGAGTGAGAAAAGAAATACAACTAAAATCATAAAATTGGTTTTCATAATAAGTGATATATAAAAAGGTATTTTGCAATCTTATTCGTAATAAGATATAATGATATAAGCTAATTAAGGGGAAAAAGGATAATGTTGACAGAAGAAAATAAAAAAACCATAAGAAAGCCTAAAGTCTTATATAAGCAATAATACAGTATATACTGTTGCTCCAGCCAAAAACCAGACAAAATTATTTTCTTTATCCTCCGGAAGCTCTTCTTTAAAAGAATTAACCACAATAGCTCCGGCTACAAAAGAAAAAAGGGCGTATGAAGTAATATCTGGAATTGTATATAAAATTCCTAAGAACCACCCGGCAACCACCGCCCCAGCCATAATCCAACGGCCGATCTGCCGATAGTTTTTTTCATGATGTTGTAGAAGGGAATAATCATTAATCAGGAAATGGAAACCTATGGCGATGTATGTGAGAAGTGTACCAATCTCAGACTTCTCTTCATGATGAATATAGTAGCCTATTAGTAAATTGAATGTTGCGAATATGCAGATATGCCACCAGAATATACTGTCCTCAACGGATTTTATCTTGCCGGAGGTTATATTTGTGCGGAAATGTATCATCATTCGTTCAAGACCATAAAAAATCATAACTCCCGCTAAAGCAACAATATATAAATAGCGCTCAATAAAAATTGATACTTCCTCTTTTTCTTTGACAGTGATTTGCATGTTGTGGATTTCTGGCAAAATATGAACGAAAACAAATGCTATTGATATCCCTCCAGCCAGAGAAATCCACTTTGATTTAGATAGAGTATGCAAAAGGGTGATTTTATTTGCGAATACATGAACACAGGCAAGTAACACGACAAATAAAGTAGATAGAAGCATGCTGTCAGATAAAAACGTAACTTTTTATCCTACTTAAAATTCTAGAAAACATTTTCCAGGACGATTGAATCTCGTCATTAGTAGATCTGACAATGTAACATATCTGAAGAATCAATTGTTCCCAAGGTAATTTGAGATGATGTCAAAAAAACAAATAGCATAAGAAATATCTAGAAAGATTCTTTTAATTTGTCTTTATTGATCAACTCATGAACAGGGTCAGCTGTATTATTGAGATCATATTTCGTCAGTTTAATTACTTGAGCTTTATGACGAAAAAGTGGTGGCACCGCCATTTTTGCTATTTCATGATTTTCAGCCTCCAGAATAGCATAGGCATGATGATCATTATCATAACAACCCCATTCAAAACAGGTTAAAAAAGAAGGATAATGTTCCCGGAAGTATTTGAATGCCTTTCGGCAATCCTCAGGCGTGTGATTTGAAATTATCAGGTATCTGTTCATCTCTCTTGTGAATTTGATGTTAATTTTTGAGTTATTGAAAGGCAGGAATAGAATCTATTCAATGAACAAGTAATTGTTTTTATATTACTTGTTCCATCTTTTACAGTCAACAAATTAATCAGTATCCAAAGATATTTTTTATTGATTATCACTGAATTCCCCGCCCGGTCATCTGTTTATTACAAACCGGGTGGGGATTAGTGAGTGACTATTCTGCCGTTTATTAGCAAGTTTAATCTTTGCTATATATTATTTCTTTTCTGCAAGGACAGAAACACTTTTAACACCATACTTATCAGATGCACCAAGCGCAGATTTAGATTTAAAGGAGTAATTTGAATTGTCTCTAACCTCCTGTACCTTCATTCCAGGGTTTTCAATGCTGCTTTTATAGGCATCCTCCTGAGATGCACCTCCAATGCAGGACGCCCAAAGTGAAGCATCGCATACAATATTTTCAGGTAGCTGCTGAGCTGAAACAATATCCGCTATAGCCATTCTTCCCTGAGGCTTCAGTACACGGGCTATTTCTGTGAAAACCTGCTCCTTGTTTGTGCAAAGGTTTATAACACCGTTGCTTATCACTACATCAAAACTTTCATCATCAAAAGGTAGTTGGTCAATTTTCCCTTTGACAAAGTTGACGTTATCAAAATTATTTTCCCTGGCCAACCTGGCTGCTTTTTCTACTTGCTCGTCAGTCATGTCAATCCCTGTAACCTGACCTTCTTTCCCAACTTTTAAAGCTGTTATAAACGTATCCATTCCAGAGCCGCTGCCCAGGTCAAGCACTTTATCTCCAGTTTTAAAGTTAGCAAGATCACAAAAGAAGCCAACTCCGGCATAAGATTCTATTGATGCCGCAGGAATTCGGTCAAGATCATCTTTTTTATAGCCTAATCTTTCCGCAAGGTGACGTCCCATTTCAAAATGATATTCACCATGAGGATCCAGAGCTACATCACGATACATTTTTTTTACTTTTTGTTCCAAATCTATCGTGTCTACTTTTTGGGTCAATGTTGTTGGTGTCATAATCATGTATTTTTAGATTAATAGATTAGCTGAATAAATAAATCTTCAACTGTTTTGACTCAACTCATCTGTAGTATACAATCAGGCTCTTCCGGTAATCTTCCGTTTTTCTTCCATAGGCAATTTTTTAAAAAAAAAATGCTAAAGCCCGTCTTGCTGACCTGCCATAAGATCAAGAAAACGGACAATAGGTGCTTTAGATGATTGAGAAATCAGAGGTTCTATATGCTGGAATGCTTCACCCTGTAATTGACGTGCTGCATTTTTATTAGCTTGGGCTGCCTGGATATTGGATTCGATCATTGACACAATAGCCTGGCCCAGAGGATTACCGCTTATCGATGAAATTCCGTCAACCATACTGGCATATTCTTGCGCTTGCTGTATGGCCCCGGATTTTAAATAATAATAAGAGAGCCAGGGGTATAGTTCGAGTGCGCATACTGCACAAGCTGGAGTTTCTGCAAGCAGATTTTCACTTTGTGTCACAAGTTGTAACACACCCTCAGGATCATCCGCTTCAATCCGGTTCCATATTCCAACACCATACAACCGTTGCAGGCAATGATCACGTACAGAAGCCTGGTTTGAATAATCAATCCCCTCCTGAATGGCTTGCCAACCCAATTCTAAAGCGCCACTCATAGTATGCATCACCCCCATGCGGGCTAATGCATAAGCCATTCCTGCAGGAGAACCCACACTTTCATGAAGTCTAAGGCTGGCATTAAGCTGCTCAACGGCACGATCCTTTTCGCCCCGCCAAAGATGCATAGTCCCAAGAGCATAATGGCAGACAGCCACACAACGCAAATCCCCCATCTCTCCGGCTTTCTCAGCCACGCCATTTAAAAAATCACGAGCATGGTGAAAAGGCTGATTACCCCCTACATGATATTCCCACAAACATAGATGAGCATCTGTAGCAACGACTATTTCGGGCGACCATCCATATAACTGACGCCTCATTTCATAATCCAGACCTTTTTCCCATTGGCCGAGGGGGAGGTAGGTCATAGCTAGTATTTCACAGGCCTGTGAAGCAATAGATTTTGAATCATGTGCTTCAGCCAGGGCGAGTGCTTTATGTGCAATGTCGCAAGCTTCTTCCAGCTTGTTGAAATGCCATTGTTGAAGCGCTTTAATAATAAGAAGCCGTGCTTTGGATGTTTCATCAGCAACTAAATCAAATGCTTGAACCAGATATTTCTCTGACTTATCCATTTCCGTTCGAAATATAGCGACGAGGGCAATTTTACGATATAACTCAACCAAATCTGGTTTATTCATAGGGATATCCATGATTAGTTTCACAGCTTTTTCGTATGCCTCATAGCTTTGCTCAAGTCGACCGCATGACCGATAAACATCACCCACACGCTCATATAAATTCATTTTCGTACGTCGTACCTTATTGTCTTCACCTTCCAGTAATCCTATTGCTTTTCCGTAGAGCCTCAAGGCATCTTCATGTGCATATATTCCTTCGGCATGCTCACCGGCAAGGAGAAGATAATGTACAGCTTGTTTGGTATCTCCAGCATGGATATAGTGGTAACCAATTTTTTCAACAGGTTTACTATTAGTTTCCAGCGAGCTTTCTATAAGCTGCCTAGCGATGAGAGCATGTAACGCCCGGCGCCTTGGCTCAGAAATAGATTGATATATAGCTTCACGGAATAAGGCATGTCGAAAATAATAGACGAGTCCACGTTCCTCAAGTAAATCTCCTTTAAATGCTGCATCCAGAAGATCGAATAGGTTTTCGTCAGTGGCAGGTCGGTCTCCATGTGGATCATTCCAGGCTGCTACTATCAGGTTATAGGGTATTTGACGTCCAATCACGGCCGCCAAATAAAGCAGATGCCTTACAGATGGTGAACTTTCCTGAAGTTTTTTTTCTATAAGGTATTGCAGGGAAGAAGGTATAACGCCTGGGTGATGACTTGGTGAATATGTAGCATTTTGTCCGTTAGGAATATTTGAAGATTGATCTGAATAAAAACGGTGCAGTTCCTTCGCAAAAAGAGGATTGCCTTCAGTTTGGTTAAATATCCGGTCAGCCGTTTCTTTGGAAACGTTGGAACCTCTCTCTTGTAGCAAAAGATTATAATGTTGGTCTTTAGTTAAAGGTTTAGGCTCCAAAAGTATCCATGGGTTAGCATCCTGAGTGGATTGCATGTTCAGGTCCATAGGTTTTAACGACCCATGAGTTCGTATGGTCGCAACCAATAATACGGGTATCTTTTCTATTTGACGGCTTAGGTATTGGAAAAGGTCTATTGATCCTTGGTCAGCTGTATGCAAATCCTCTAAAATTAAGACAAGAGGCTTTTTTGTTGATAGGTACTTGAAAAATTGATAAATCTGAGCAAAGAGGATTCCTCGGGCTGCTAACCGGTCAGCATTTGGTATAGGTTCATTTGAAGATGTATATTCAGGCATTAGCCTGCCTATTTCATAAGGTATAAGATCTTTAAGGCTATGATCCTCCAGATATGCTTTCTCCATTAGGCCTGCAAAAGGTCCGTAGGAAGTTGCAGATTCTGTCTCCTGGACATTAATGGAGAATACTGAAAATTTACACCGACGAGCTCTTAAGGCTACCTCCTGTGCAATTCGTGTCTTTCCAATACCCATGGGTCCAGAGATAGCAATTATTTTGCCTATCCCTGTCTCTAGTTGATGGAGTGCCTGTTCTATCTTTATACAATCTGTCTCTCTGCCAATAATCGGAGAAACGGGGCCTGGAGAATTTTCATTGAACATGGAGGGCATAATCTCGGTTTTAAACCGTCCTTCCCGGATTTCCTTCTGCATAATTTCCATTTCCGCAGATGGTGATATACCCAGTTCCTTTTCAAATACCTCATGGCAAAGTTGGTATTGACGAAGTGCTCGATTTACCTGTCCCTGGATGGCAAATATGCGCATAAGACCCCGGTGAGCTGATTCAAGAGCGGGATCTTTTTCAAGAGTTAGTCGCAGCAACTCAGCTGCTTCTGATAGCTCACCATGACGTTCATAAATTTCCGCTAAGGTTAGCATCACGTCAATATACAGCTGTCGGTAATGTTCCCGGGATTGCTGTGTCCACTCCTCGTAAAGATCCATGGGCAGAAGGTCACCGGCATAAAGGGATACGGCATCTTCCAATTCGCGGGGTCGATTGTTTTTTAAACCCTGGCGAGCAGACTGCTCAAATAGCTTTATATCGGTTGTAATCACTCCGGGAACAGATATCCGGATGAGTTCATCCGTTATCTCTAGCCATTCGTCTTTTCCTAATCCTTTTCGGACATTATGAATAGCCTTATATAATTGGGCAGCAGCTGCTGAAGAATTAAGGTCAGGCCATAATAAATCCATAGCCCTGTCACGAATGATTTGATGATGGGGACTCAGAGCCAGAAGTTTTAAAAGGGCACGTGCTTTTCGTCCCTGTATATTAGAGTGAGGTACATCATACCCTGATAAGCGGATGTGGAACTGTCCTAACAGGTAGAATTCTATGGTATTTTTAGCCTGCTGATGTTGCATGCCGGTATTTACTTTCAAAGATCCTTTTTAAACTGAATACTGATTTATTTAAAAGATCAATTACAGTATATATTGAACTTCTGACTAAACCGTATAAACAATTTACAAAGCATACTGAAAAATGCAATGCATGCCCAAATAGATACCGTGTGAATTACATATACCAGTCTTCTGAAGGTTATGTAATTAGGCCAGAAGTTGTACTAAAAAGAACCTGTTTTTATAGCATTTCTTAACTTAACAGTAGGTTCTCTTGTCAATAATTTTGAATAGGCTGCATCGTAAATATTTTTAAAGTTGGAAAGGAAACGCTGATTATTATGCTCATTTTTAACATAATGGTGTCCGGCTTTAGCCAATGCCTGTCTTCGATTGTGATTGCTTAATAGCTGATCAAGCCCATCTACCAAGTGAGTTATTCCTTCAAGTCCATTACCTGTATGCTGCCCAATGGAAATGCCAAAGCTTTTGACAATGTCACCCCAGTCTTCGTAGCTGAGTACAGGTGTTTCTGATGCCAAAGCTTCGAATACGGAAACAGGGGATTCTTCATGAAGTGAAGTATTTACCAATACCCAGGCTGATGAGCACAGTTCATATTTTTCTGTTCCGCTAACATGCCCCAGCATTTTCACATTTTCGGGTAAATTTTCCAGTTGCCAGCCACCATTACCTTCAAAGTGATCCCGGCCCAGCATCAGAAATTCAACATCGGGGAAATAGCGAGCAAGTTCAATAAACAGCCAGGGTCGCTTTATAGGATCCAATCTTCCCAGATAGATAACTCTTGGGTGTGGAGATGGTTTGTGCCTGAAATCTTCATAATTGATCACATCAGGATTAGGAAGCACAAAATTTGAAGAAGGCATATTATAAGTAGAAGTATGCTTGGCTATGAGATAGTGCATTTTGCTAGCCAGTATGACGCGACGATTAAAAAATCGGTTTGGCTGGACATAAGCCGATAAAGCGGTGGAATCATTTCTATGCAAACCAGGTATATCCGTACTATTCGAACCCGGAAACCTAAGCGTCATCATCTTATCTATGTCATCAGGCGATCTTGGATCGCGAACCCATGTTATGATTGGAGTCATGGGAAGACAGTCGAAGACTACGTCATAATCCGTCCGATAATCAATGGTAAGTAAAATATCAATTCGTTCCGGGAGTAATCGAAGCATATCCAAATACTTTCTGCCCGAACGGAATATGATCCTGGTGCCATTTGAGACTCCGGTTGATCTATTAACATCAGGATAAGGCAAAGGTGTCAGAAAGATAGGTTCAAACTCTTGAGACTGACTAAACACTTCTGCGGCCCTTTTGGCCGCCCATCCAAACCCGCCAAGCCGGCCAAGGTTCTCATCCATAAATTCATTTGCAATGATACCAACCTTTATTTTCCTTTTCTTAATCAGCAAAATTGATTTTATTAATTTCTGTTATGAAATGAATCTTTAGTTTTTGTTTAGGATGAGATAATTTATATATAAATAATACAATTTCTAAATGATTTAATAGTTCCTAACCATTCATTAATCAATAAGAGCCAATTAGGAGATAGATGAATGTTCATATCCTCACAACATCAAACTCAGAGTTTTGTTCGACGTATGAGAAGAGTTTTATCAATAGGCAAGAATACCCGTATTGTTCGATCATTAAGGCTTGATCTGTTGCTTCATTACTTGCAGTTCCATGGTGCATGGCAAATTAAAGCTTTACCTGATGATATTGGAGATTTAGTACCTCAGGTTTTTACGGTGAAGACCACAGATATACGATATGGTGGCTGGCCACCCATTGCTCATCGTAAAAGTGGCTTCATGGTCCTTGACGGGGCGTGGGATGTATGCTCCAAAGTGCCTATTGAAACTTTCATGGACACGAATGTATTTTGCCGTTCAATTCGGGAAATATATATCGAAGGAAAAAACTATAAGGAAACAGCCCAATACCGGGAGATGGTAGAAAATATGCATAGTGGTTCTCCTCAGAGGAATTGCACGAGTTACCAAAATATTGATGACTATTTCGAGAACTTGCATAATGTTTATCTCACTATTAGTAAAGAGGGGTATAAGAGTCAGTCAGAACTTGGCACTGACACCCCTTTGCACGAGATTATGGTATATATAGACCGTAATGGTGTGCTACAAAAGCAGAAGGGTGACGGACATCATCGTTTGGCAATAGCACGAATGCTGAATATTGAAAAAATACCAGTGTGTATTCTTGGTGTCCATTCCCAATGGGCGGAAAGTTGTAAGCAAAAATATGGCGGGGATGTTGTTTCTGCAATAATCTGTGGTATGCAGGAAGAGATAGCTACCGTATAATTTAATCTCTCCATGATGTAGGTATGTGATTGATCACCCTTTTGCCTTTGGGGAAAAGGAAAATCATTAGTGGGTATCATAAGTCTAATATGCCCTTCATCATATCTTAAGTTCATGTCTACTTAAAAATATTCTAATGGGTGCAAACTCTTTTGCCTGCGTTATGAAGTTATGTATTAGTCCGCAATCTCATTTGATATGACCTTAACCAATCTAGAGGGAAAACCAGATAGTATAGAATTTAATCTTTGTGGGGTCAGCCGTGAACTTTTATTCGATATGAGGCAGCATTATTAAAACTATTTTCATTAAACCAGTATTGGAAGTTTCTTATCCACAAGGGAGGTTGATCTTTTAGAATTACAAAACCGACAAAATGTAACCTTTAATGATAAACAGGTTTTAATTTTGAGAATACAAAGTAAGAATTCAAGATACTTGGGTCAAAATGGACAATTATGGATTGAAAAATAAGGTAAGAAAAAGATTCTAATGCTATGATTTTAGAGCACTTATTTGTTATGTGAATTTTAATATATAAAAAAGAATATTTGTTTATATTAAAGTGGTGAGTTTGTTCAGCGAGCATAAACCACCAATTCATGCAATTATAAAAAAATGGGGCAGCAGGAAATGAAAATTTTAGTAATCGAAGATGATTCGGTTGTCAGATCGTTAATTGAGCATGTACTGGGAAAACAGGGTCATGAAGTCGAATCTGTAGAATATGGGCAGGAAGGGGAAGACATGTCAATACAGAATGGATACGATTGTATCATATTAGACTTGGCCCTGCCCGATAAAAATGGAATTGAGGTTTGCCGGAGTATAAGGGCGCATCAGGTACAAACCCCCGTACTCATTGTCTCAGCTCATAAAACCACGGATTCAAAAGTTACGGGTTTGACTACAGGAGCCGATGATTATCTTACCAAGCCTTTTGAAAATCAGGAGTTACTGGCACGAATAGAAGCCATAACCCGCAGATCAAGAGAACAGGCCAGAGGATCACAGCGCTTCCTCAAATATGGCGACCTAAGTATGGATTTAATTAAACGGGAAGTATCTGTAAAAGGAAATAAAACACCGCTTACCAATAATGAGTTTAATTTGCTGGCATACTTCATGCAGAATCCGGAAAGGGTAATCGGAAAAGATGAGCTCACTCAAAAGGTGTTTGGTGTGAATTTTGACACCCAAACCAATTTCTTGAATGTTTATATTAATTATGTAAGAAAAAAAATCAAGGCCATCACTCCTAAGGATTATATACAAACCGTACGAAAAAAAGGTTTTATCCTGAAGGATCCCAGTTCTGAAATGGTGGCCTCCTGATTTTTTTCTAAAACCTAAATGCATAGAACCCATAATAATGTGGGAGTATATGAAATCCGTACATAATACGATTATGTTGAACTTCTAATTACCGTGAAAATCCTTATCATATAGTTCGAAAAATTGAACTATGATTGAACTATGGATGACCACTTAAAATTAGAAGATTTCCATGCCAATCTGGGCAGATATATAAAAATATCTGAAGAAGAAAGCGGATACATCTTCTCCCGACTTGATAGTAGTAAGATTCCAAACCGGCAATTCCTGCTAAAACAGGGCGAGCTTTGCACTTCGTTCAATATGGTTACCTCAGGATGTCTGTGTAATTACTTCACAGACGATCATGATATTGATCACGTACTGCAGTTTGCTACTAAAATGTGGTGGACAGCAGATCTCAATAGTCTCATGAATAATAAACCATCCAAATATAATATAAGGGCTGTAGGTGATAGTACGGTATTGCAATTAACCAGGAACACCTGGGATGAATTGAATGATGTAATTCCCCAGTTTGAACGATACTTCAGATTAATTTTTCAAAATGCGTTAATAGCACATCAGAAACGCATTATTCAGAACATATCCGAGACAGCCGAACAGAACTACCTTAAGTTCAGGGAAAATTACCCGGAAGTTGAACAGATGGTTCCACAAAAATATATCGCTTCCTACCTTGGAATTACGCCTGAATTTCTAAGTAAAATTCGCCGGGAGCTTGCTAGCAGGTAAATTTTCTTAAACTAGTATAAGAAATTTGCTATTTAGCATGATGGGGAAACTTCAGGGCATGGTTGAAGGTTAAAGAGGCATAATTTTAATATACCTTCAACATTTTTTTGAACAAATAAAAATACACATTATGTCAAATACAGAAACCCTCCAAAAATGGGCAATAGACCCCACACATACCGAAGTACAAATTAAGGTAAAGCACCTTGTTATATCTACAGTGACAGGATCTTTCAAAGAATTTAGCGGAGATGTTCAATCTCAGGAAGATGATTTTGATGGTGCTGAAATAAATTTCACCATTGATGCTGCAAGCATAGACACCAATAATCCTGACCGTGACGCTCACCTAAGATCAGATGATTTCTTTGGAGTAGAAAAATACCCTGAAATCAAGTTTACTGACGGGGAACTGAAAAAAGTATCTGACGGTGATTACAAATTAACAGGGAACCTTACTATAAAAGAAGAAACAAAAGAGGTTACTCTCGATGTTGATTATGGTGGAACCGTCAAGGATCCATGGGGAAATAACAGGGCCGGTTTTGAGATCGAAGGTAAAATCAACCGTAAAGATTTTGGCCTTACCTGGAATACAGTAACTGAAGCAGGTGGACTCATGGTCAGCGATGATGTACGCCTGCTGATCAATGTTCAAGTGGTTGCTGAAGGCTAATAGCAACCCTTTACATACCTTTAAGATTTATAAGACGCCCGGAGATTTATTTCCGGGCGTTTTTATAGATCAAACATGATAGAATGTAAAAAGTTGATGTACCTAGTTGTTCTATAGATCCCGTATCCTTTGACAGTCTCATGTGATCAGTAACTTGTAATATTGAAAAATTATTAGTTACTTCGTTAAGTTAATAAATCTTCATGTATGACTAACCATAATTAATAAACGGAGTTACAATGAATCAAACAGACCTAAAAAAGAATTATGATCTAGCTTTATTATTACTACGTATTGGAGTTGGCCTGATATTTGTAGTTGCCGGATGGGGTAAGCTTAACGGAATAGAAGGCGTTGCAGGGTTCTTTGGAGGTCTTGGAATTCCTCTTCCCGGAATCATGGCCTGGGTAGTAGCTTGTGTTGAATTTTTTGGAGGCTTGATGGTATTGACGGGTACATATACTCGATACGCAGCTCCTTTTCTGGCATTTGTGATGTTAACGGCCTTGTTAACCACAAAACTTGGTGGAGAATTTAGTGCGGCACGTCTTGATCTAATGCTGCTTTTAACGGCATCAGCCTTGATTATACTAGGAAGTGGTAAGTACTCTGTTGATTCAATGGTGTTGGACAAAAGAGGCGCATCAGTTTAGAAGTCTATCTCTTAACGACGATATACTTTCCGGGAATATAAAATCATCGGTGGTGTTTAACACTCCGGTGATCTTTGTTAATGACTCAATAAGTTATTACATGGAATATTTACCTCTTAATTTTCCCTGATACATTACTAGATAGAAAGGCAAATAAGCCCAAAATACTAAATAATTTAAGTTATGCATTTCTCTTCTGATATCTAGGTGACAGAGCCAAACAAGTCCATACCTCATCCATGGCATGTCTTATGCACAGGGGAGTTCCCTGCCAGTTTTGTAAGACTTGCCTTGGACAAAGTCCAGACTAGAACCTATTGATTTGGGGTCATCAAAAAGATAAAATTGGGGATAATCAATAAAGTTATATTTAGAGATTAAGTATTTTTATGCAATGTGCATAAAAGGGAAAAAAGATAGTTTTTCTAAATAAATAAGGATATCCTAATTCGAAATGCCCATTGAATATTCGATTCCACCCCAGATGTGCTGTAAAAAAAGCTCATCAGAATACGATTCGATCGTATGGCCTAAACCAGTATAAAAAGCCCGGCCGCCATCATATTCGTGGAACCACGACATAGGGTGGAAGTCAGTATGGCCACTACCCTGGTAGCTATCATCCCTGATCGTCATCAAGAGGGTAACATCTTCATTAAAATCACGAAAATTATACCATTCATCTGTTTTCCCCCATTCTTCAGGAAGCATCCGGGTAGCCGGGTGGCCTTTATGAACAACATCCAATATGGCCGGCTGGACGGGTGGATGTCCGTCAAAATAGGCTCCCGCCAGTTTGTTGTACCATTCCCAATCGTATTCTGTATCGGTAGCTGAATGGATGCCGGCAAATCCACCACCGTTTTGTATATAAGCTTTGAAGGCTGCTCGTTGCTCATCATTAAATACCGTTTCAGTGGTATTAAGGAAGATGATGGTATCAAACCGGTCAAGATTTTCAGGGGAGAAATCCGTGGCATCTTCTGTAGCGACGGTATTTACATTATTTTCTTCAGCCAGTTTTTTAATAGCCTCTATCCCTGGTTCTATGGAATCATGACGGAAACCATCCGTTTTTGAAAAGATCAGGATATGGTATTCAGCTTCAGAATCTTCTTGAGGCATATTTGTACAGAAAGCCACATTACAGCTGAGTAGAAAAATGACTAGCAAACTTAATATTTTCATAATCAAGGAATCTCGTTCAATCGTTATAACGGTGCCATAATATATAACTAAAGAGTGGATAATCAACGTAAAGTTAACTTAATGAATTATAAGAAAAGAGGCTGAATATGAAATAAATAGCAAGAAATCCAGAAAGTTGAGAAACATGTCATTTAATTCTGATCTATCAATGATTTTTACTGAACAGAACATTACCGTTTTTATACACGTTTTATCACACTCTCTAATTTGCTGATTCGTTAGGTTCTTTATTTTCTCCAATTTACTAAGTACATTCTACAATGATCTCTTCCAGGCCAAATAAAGTCATTTCTCGAAATAAAGACATTCTGGGAGGTACTCCTGTCTTTAAAGGTACGCGTGTGCCTATTAAAACACTTTGGGATTATCTTAAATCCGGAGATTCTTTAGAAGTCTTTTTGGATGACTTTCCATCAGTTAAACGAGAACAAGCTATAGAACTCATCGATCGTGCTCAAAAACGCCTTACCGGGTTTCCATGATTAAGATTCTTCTCGATGAGTGTATTCCTGACAAACTTTGCTATCGTTTTCAAGACTTCGATGAGTCATTCTTGGTTTCTACTGTTGCCACCCTAAAATGGAATGGGATTTAATATGGGAAATTGCTTGAAAGAGCACAACATAATTTTGACATACTCATAACTATCGATCAGGGTATACCTTATCAGCAGGCTATAGTCAATTTCTCTATAGCTTTAATTGGCCTTCAGGCTATGTCAAATCGCTATCAAGATTTACTACCATTCATAGAGCCAACTGCAAAAATCATCAAAACCTGTAAACCAGGAAAGGTTTACTTGGTTTCCCTATAGGAAAGATATTTGGCGATTAAAAAGTGTTCTAAGAAGATGCATTTACTAACGTAAAGTTGTCAGATATTCTACAAGATCGCGGATTTCTCTTTGGTTAAGTATGGTATTCATTGAGGGCATGGCTGAAGGGGAGTTCGTGCGTTCGGCTATTTGGTTTTTTTGAACTGTAATATTTTCCCCTCCACTAGTGGTTACGGTAATGGTTGTAGAAGTTTCTTCCTGAAGAATACCACGAATGGTTTCATCATTATTCAAAACTAAGGACACCGATCCATAACCTGGTGATAACTCAGCACCAGGTTCGACCAGAGCCAACAACAATTGCTCTCGTGATAATCTGGACGCTGTATGGGTTAAGTCTGGCCCGACGTTTCCGCCCTCGTCATCTACAACATGGCAACGGATACACTGAGCGCCATCATGACGATAAAATATTCCTCTACCCGAAGTCGCATTCCCCCCTTTTAGAGCTGCCTGATAGACTTTGAGCATATCATCATCTATGGAAGCCCTGTATTGCTCAAGTTTGGTAGTGAGCCGGTCATCATCCGCTGCCTCAACAGCTTCATATAATTCAAGCTGGATTTCAAGAGGTAACTCACCCGCTTCTAAGCGTTCCAGTTGTTTATACAGAACCTCATTAGCTGCATCACTCTGAACAGACCCAAGGGTCTTCAGGGCTGTTTGTTTTTCAGTATCAGAGCCCCCTTCCAATACAGAATTCAAGTGGTTAACAATTTGTTCATCCGGAAGGCCAATATCTGTTATCATGGAAAGGGCGTTCATACGAACCCGGGAATCATTATCTTCGATAGCCAGAGTAACGGCATCGGCAATTTGCTCGTAATCAAGTGCCCGCAGAGAATTAAGTGAGGCAATTCTTATGTCTTCATTTGGATCGTTTTGCAGAAGTTCAAAAACGATGGGAAGAGCCTGCCTATAATTTAATGCTGCTATGGCTTCCAGTACCGCAATTCTGAGGGTGATTTCATTTCCCGTCTGAAGCTGGTCAACCAGAGGCCCAAAAGCTTTTCTGGCATATTCGGGATTATTATTTAATTCACCCCGATGACGGCCGGTTACCCGATCAAATATGGAGGGATCCGGCCATGATGCCAGTGTATTGACGGCTTCGGTACGTAAAACTTCAGGAACATCAGACCGGAGAGCGAATGTTGCCAGCCTGTTAGCATCAGCTTCCGTACCGTTATATAAATTGGCATTAATAGCACGCCGGATCAAAGGCTCATTCATAAATTTTTCCTGATCGAGGATACGAGCTAGGTCAGAGAAAGCTTCTTCAATAAATGCATCATCCCCGATTGCCCTTGCGGCATTCGTTACAATGTACTCATCTTCATCCTGAAGGAAACGAGCTATTCCAGGATGCGTCATTCTTTTTAGGGCTACAACAGCAGCAATTCGCACAGCCAGAGAAGGGTGATCGGCTAGTGCAGCTACGGCTTCGGGGTCGTTGAACCGTGATAATGCAATGGCGCCGGCATGACGAAGGTATACATCCTCATCGTTGTTATCTTCCAGCATTTCAACCACAGGTTGAAGGGCTGGCCGGTATCCAATCCGGCCTAATGCTTCAGTGGCAAAGAACCTTACTCTAGGCTGATCATCCCTTAAAAGCGGGATGATGTGTTCAGCGGCGGGTTCATAACGAACATCACCCAGCATTTTAATTGCCTGAGATCTGATTTCCAAATCCTCATCATTCAATAATTGGATTAATGGTTCAATGGCTTCAATATTTCTGCGTCCGATTTGTGCAAGGCCCCATATCCCATGAATACGGGCGAGTTGTTGATCACTGTTATTAATTGCAGAAAGCAGCGATGAGGTATCATCACGGTCGGCAAGTTCAAATTGTGCTTTCTGTCGTACACGCATATCCGGGTGCTCAAGAAGGCTGACTAGATCCTGTGTATTTCTTCCGGTAAAATCTTCCGCTAACAGGTTCTTAGTTTCAATTCGTAGTTCTGAATCGGTATGACCGGGAGTATCAAGTTTCCATATGCGCCCTTCACCTTTGGTCCCCCATCCCCTGATCCAGTCGTTCATATATAATGCTCCATCCGGGCCAAAGTCCAGCCCCACAGCCAACAAGCCGCCAATAGCTAACCGATCGGTATCTAGTTTAAATGAGGCACCACTTTCTTTAAGTGTGAATCCGTGTATTGCTGATCGTTCGGGAGCACCCCTGAATGACATGACAAAAAAGTGGTCTTTCCAGTTTTCATTTAATGCGGTTCCCGGATTATAAGCCATACCTGATGGGCCGGCATGGTATGGGGCTAATGGAGGGAGGATATGGGCCGCCTGATCATCAAAACGAGGTTTAAAATATTCTTCATCCATCCAGACTTTATATCCGTTATTTTTTGGATCCGTATATTTACCAAATTGCCAGTTGATTCTCCATCCGCTGTCTGAGCCATTGACCAGGTACACAAGACGCTCATCCTCTCCGGCGTGATCGCCGTCATTATCTACGGTGATCAGATTTCCATGTTTATCAAAGGTGAATTCATGTGTGTTGCGTAGTCCTGAAGCATATACTTCAAAATTGCTTCCATCGGGTTCAGAACGGAATATGGCTCCCTGATTTGGATTATACCATCGTTTTCCATCCTGATCGACAATATTAGATCCCATATCACCAATACCCCAATATATTCTTCCGTCAGGACCAACCGTAGCCCCAGACATCCCATGTCCGCTAAAGCCAATGTGAACATTATACCCGTGACTAATGGATTCTTTTGAGTCGGCTATGCCATCATTGTTGGTATCTGTGATCCTCCAAATATCGGGACCCACACCAAGAAATACGTCACCTTTATGAAGCTCTAAGGCTCCTGCAACGTCATTTACCTCATCATTGAAGTCTCTAATGAATAATTGGGATTGGTTAGCCAGGCCGTTGCCTGTCAGGTCTTCAACAATGTGCACTTCTTCCTGCATGACAGTAAGGTCGCGCCAGTCGTGTGAACCGTCTCCATTATGGTCAGTGAGCCAGGTATTTTCATGGCTGCGTTCAGGGGCCAATTCTGTATGTAAAAAATCTCTTCGATCTTCCACAGTTTCCCAGGTCATCGATTCAATAAGCCAGCTACTGTCAACATCGCGGATATCAAATTCTGAATTCCTGCTTCTGTTCGTTGTTGTTACCCAGGCTTTCCCGTGATCGTCCATATTAATGGCAACCATATCACCCAACAGTTTCTCAGAAGCCCAAAGTGATAGCTCCAGGTCATCAGCCAGGGTAGCTGATAAATTTTCTCTGATCGTCACAGCATCCTGCTCCATTTCCTGATCAGATACTTTTTTAATTTCAGGTTCAGGTTGATTCTCAGAACAGCCAGAAAAGATAATGACGATAAGGCTGAATAAAATGAAAGGGACTAAAAGTTCAAAAGATCGTTGTACAGGGTTTTTAAAATATGTCATCAGTATATAAAAGAATTATGTTGCGTATCGTTCATTAATGCGATAAAAAATAATGACCGGATTAGTTACAGGCCTAAGAAAGCATCACAAAAGGATTGAAGCCATTTTATTACAGGCTAGTATTTACAGACATCAGGATTGGATTTTACGAAATAGGACTTGTAGTTGCGTGCCTTTTCATCCATGCAGCCTTCCAGATTGAGGATACGAACTGAGCGAATGTCAGTAGGGTGACTTTCGCTTTGGAGGGCAATATAGCCATGATCACGGGGGGTACCATCATCAAGTTGGGTGCCGGTGTATTCCATTACGAGTTCGTCATTAATTCGATGTTGAATTAGTGAATCACCGAGGGCGATAAGTTCTGCCGTGACCCAATCATCACCATGGTTGGTAGGACCATCTGAACTGATGCAATGGCTTGTCTTAAGTTCACCATCTACAACCACCCGAGTTTCGGGAGTGCAGATATTCCCATTGGAACGTTCATTTTCACCGTCGCCTCCGAGTAATTGGTATTCAATAGAAACAGGGAAATCCTGATCCAGCTCCATTGATTCAGCCGATTGAGAGTGGAACATTATACCATTATTACGGACGGCCCAACCCGGCCCCCCCGGTGCCTGGTCACCCACAAAACGATACTCGACAATCAGGCGATAATGAGAAAAGGGTTCATTATAAAAAATATGGCCAAATCGTTCATTATATTCGTCGTATTGATCATAACGAACTTTCAAAAGTCCATCTTCAACACGGAAGGTTTCACCATAGTTATCATTAAGTTCATATCCTCTGATCTTAAGGTCCCATCCGTCAAAATCTTCCTGATTGAAAAGCTCGACCCATTCCTCTTCATCAGGTGTGTAATTAGTTTCACTTGATGTATTGTTACAGGCGCTGAAGATAGATAATGCAATTATAAAAAAGGGAAAGAAGGATTTTACCATAACGATATACTATTAGCCTGACAGTTAACAAGAAATTGTCAAGGTAATGTTTGAATCGCTAAAATCAAATAAATACAAGTCAAAACGCCCATTTAAACTATAACAAAGCTGATATTTATGAAAATAATAAATGGCATTTGTGGGTAAGTGGGCTGGAGCCTAACAATAGGTGGATTGTCCATTATTCACGTCGTAAAGCTTCAATTGGGTCTAAACGGGATGCTTTCCAGGCCGGATAAAAGCCAAAGAAGAGTCCGACAGTCGCAGAGACACTGACAGCTATGGCCATGGCCTCTTTAGAGAACAGAGCAGGCCATCCTGCATAACTGGCTATGATTTCCGTTGCGAGGAGGCCAATTATGATACCTCCAAATCCGCCGAGTAGGCAAAGGATCACAGATTCAATAAGGAATTGCATTAGAATATCCGGCCCACGAGCTCCAACAGCGAGCCGAAGCCCTATTTCACGGGTGCGCTCGGTTACGCTTACCAGCATCACGTTCATAATGCCTATACCACCAACAAATAAAGATATTCCGGCAATGGATGCCAACAGCCAGGTCATCACACGTGAGGTTTCAGTAGCAGCCTGAGCCACTTCTTCCTGTGTTTGAACAGTGAAATCATTCTCCTGGTCGGGTGAAAGTCGATGCCGTTCTCTCAGCAGGTCAATCATCTTCGCTCGGGCAATCTCCATATATTCTTCATCATAAACCTGTACATTGATAACCATAGCATGAGAACGCCCTGAAATTCTTTGAAAACCTGTTGTATAGGGTACGATGATAATATCATCCTGGACTGATCCCATAAGCGACATGCCTTTTGTTGCCAGAACTCCGATCACCGTAAGTGGAAGTCCGCGCACCCTTATGGTTTCCCCGATTGGATCAGCCCCTTCAAAAAGTTCATCCACGATGGTCTGGCCTACCACAGCAACCAGGGATGCACGCTCTACATCATCCTCAGTAAACATATCTCCGCTATCCAGAGGCCATTGGCGGATTTGCAGATAATCGGCTGATTGTCCATATATCCGGGTATGCCAATTTTGATTGCCATATACCACAACGCGTTGTGAGCGAACTTCGGGGCTGGCAGCGATGACTTCAGGTATTTCATCCCTCAGGGCGCGTGCATCTTCAACAGTTAAGGTATTAGCACTCCCACCACCGATGCTGACACCGCCCAGGGAACGCGCACCCGGGAAAATGAGAACCACATTTTGGCCAAGGCGGTTAACCTGTTCCTGTACTTCAGAGCTGGCCCCCTGACCAAGTCCAACCATGGTGATTACTGCACCAACGCCAATTATAATGCCAAGAGCTGTAAGCAGGGTTCGCATCGTATTTCGGGTTAATGCCCGAATAGCCACATAGGGAACGGCACTCCATTTCATGAGGTTGCCTCATTATCTGATTCAATAAATTCATCATCTTTCAATTCAGATAGTATATCTGCAGCCTGAATAGGTGACGTTTTACGGTCACTGCGAATCAGGCCATCACGTAGAGTAATAGTCCGGCTGGCGAAACGAGCGATTTCCGGTTCATGGGTTACCATCAGGATGGTGAGGCCATTTTTGTTAAGCCTCTGGAAGAGTTCAATGATCTCCAGGCTGGTACGGCTGTCAAGGTTTCCGGTAGGTTCATCGGCAAGCAATACGTTCGGCCTTGTTACTAATGCCCGGGCTATAGCCACACGCTGTTTCTGCCCACCCGATAATTCATTGGGTGTATGATGAATCCGATCACCAAGGCCAACTGTTTCCAGGGCTTCATTTGCCTGTTGATGAATATCTTTCCAGCTTAAATTTTCTTTACTATATAGCAGGGGTAGTTCTACATTCTCAAGAGCGGAAGTTCTTGGGAGGAGATGAAAAGCTTGAAAAACAAATCCGAGGGTATGATTTCGTATACTTGCAAGTCTGTCTCTGGATAAAGTAGAAACATCTTCATCATTCAGCAGGTATTGGCCGTCATTAGGACGATCAAGGCATCCCAGAATATTCATCAGTGTTGATTTACCCGACCCACTGGACCCCATTATAGCAGTGAATTCACCCTTGTGAATGTCCAAGTCTATTCCACGTAAAGCTTCGACCGCTACGGTTTCTGTTTTATAGATTCTGGTGATGCCTTTCATCTGTACAGTAAACATAGTAGTTACTTTATCATCAATATTGGGCCTGACTACCGCCTATAATGTTTCCCCTGTCATTGTCTCCCTGAGATCTCAAAGATAAGCCAACAACCAATACGTCACCTTCTTCAATTCCACTTAGAATCTCAGTATATACTCCATCATTTAAACCTGTGTGTACACTCGTTGACACGATCTCATCATCATGGAACAAATAAACCCTTGCATTGGAATCATCTTCAACCTCTTCAACAGGATCAGGA
This sequence comes from Balneolales bacterium, assembly GCA_040905745.1. Lineage (GTDB taxonomy): Bacteria > Bacteroidota > Rhodothermia > Balneolales > Natronogracilivirgulaceae > JBBDMU01. The sequence goes on along the minus strand of JBBDQY010000065.1, from coordinate 54,832 downwards.
GGCTGCAGGTTTTCGGGAAGGCGCGCACGAAGAGCGGTGTTTCTTAATCGCAATACATCATGCCTCTCATTGGTGATAATCGAAACCTCAGCAGTCATACCCGGTTTAAGCAGATTTTCTTCATTATTAACAGTAATAATCGTCTCGTAATGAACAACATTATCTTCAATTATTGGAGCATTCCTGACCTGAATAACCTCACCTTCAAATTCCCGGTCACGATACCCGTCTACTTTGAAACGTACTTGCTGTTGGTCATTGACAAGGCCAATATCTGCTTCTGACACATTTGCATGAATGTGCATTTTACTTAAATCTGTTGCAATCTCAAAAAGGTCAGGCGCGCTAAGGCTGGCGGCTACGGTTTGCCCTACATCAACATTACGCGAAATGACTATGCCATCGGTAGGAGAATATATTGTAGATCGATTGAGCTCGAGTTGGGCACGATCGAGGGCATGGCGCCTCACACTGACCTGTGCCTCAGCTTGTTTAAGATTAGAATTTGCCTGGTCAACCTCTGAGGGTGCAATAAAACGATTCTCACGCAACTCCTGCACACGTTTCCATTGATGGCGGGCAAGCTCAAGCCCGGCTTCAGCAGATTCCAGTTCAGCTTCCGCTGAGTTAACTTCAGCAGCAAAAGCGGAGGGATCGATCTGGGCAATGATCTGGCCTTTTTTGACGAGGCTATTAAAATCTACAAAAAGTTCGTCTACAATACCCGAAACCTGGCTTCCGACAGTGACTTTTTCAACAGGTTGGAGTGACCCATGAGCTATAACCCTTTGGGAAACATCTCCCCGTTCAACTGTAACCGTATGAAGGGGAGGAAGGCTCCCGCTATCAGATGTATACCGTTGAATTCCTAGCCATGCAGCAACAGTCAATACAGGAATAATTATCAGGATAATTTTCAGAAATCTCATAAGCCTTGATCGGATAAATCGGTGTATAGCAGATAAATTAAGGATCAGTTGTGGGATATCCTAAGTAACTTGATGGCATAAAGCTTGATAATCAAGACATTAAATAAAAATGAAAAAAATAGATGAATTTATCTTTTTCATTCAACATATTGATGCGTCGGCTTATAAACTATTGCAAGCCCAGCCTACAATGCATTAGCAAATCAATTTTCTCATAAAGTAACACTTTTATCCTAATAGAATAAACTTAAAATTATGAAAATATCCCGTAGAACCGCTATAGAAAGCATGGGTGTATTGGCAGGAACAACAGCTTTTTCAGGATTGCTAGCTTCTCTCAATGAGACTGACAAGACACTTAATAAAAGTCTTCAAGGTAGAGTAAAACATTCGGTGTGCAGATGGCCTTATAATGATATTGGTTTCGAAGATCTTTGTAAGGCTGCCAATGAAATTGGTATACACTCAATTGAGCTTGTCGGCCCTAAAGAATGGCCCATTCTAAAAAAATACGGACTGGAATGTGCCATGCCCTGGGGAGCAGATTTGGGTACAAAAAAGGGTTTTAACGACACGGAACTTCATGATGAATTGGTTGAAAAATATGAGGAAATCATACCTCTGGTTGCTGATGCAGGGCACAAACAACTTATATGTTTCTCTGGAAACAGAAACGGACTTGATGATGAACAAGGGCTTATCAATTGTGAAAAAGGCCTAAAGCGAATCATGAAAACGGCAGAAGATCATGATGTCATTCTAAGTATGGAATTGCTTAACAGCAAAATAAATCATCCGGGCTATCAATGTGATTACACCAAATGGGGTGTTGAGCTTTGTGACCGGATTGGCTCAGATCATTTCAAGCTACTGTATGATATCTATCATATGCAAATTATGGAAGGTGACATTATTCGCACCATACAGGATTATCATTCCTATATCTCCCACTATCATACCGGTGGTGTTCCGGGGAGAAATGAAATTGATGACACTCAGGAACTCAATTATCCGGCCATTGTCCGGGCTATTGGTGACACGGGCTTCACAGGTTATATCGGCCAGGAATTCATACCAACCTGGGACGATAAGCTGGCTTCCCTTGAACAGGGTGTGAACATCTGCGATGTGTAGTTTGCTGCAACCAATTTGGAACAGAATAAATTAAATTGACAATCTAGCTGATGAAATGCCTGAAATGGTAGATGAGTTAAATATATTATTGTCAGAGATGTTGGAAGATACCCATGCGAAATTGCCAATCGAAAACCCTGACTATGAGCCATAGAATTATTAATTAGGAAACTACTTCTTAAAAGGTTTTAAAATGTCATCCAATCCATTGGTTTTGATTTCATACATGGTCGAAAGGTACTGACCAAGCTGACCCGGAGGGAAGCCTTCACGGTTAAACCATTCAAGATAATGAACGGGCAGGCTTTTAATATACCAATCCTTATACATGCCAAAGGGCATGCGGGCTTGTGCCAGTCTGCTAAGAAAAGTTCGATCATACATGTGTCAAATTGGATTTTGAATAATTAAAGATATTAATGATAAAATAAACTGTCTGATTCTTTTAAATAAAAATTTTATAGTTAAACTATTTAATAGCAATAAGTTTTAAAAGAAATAAACATAAAAAGCATAGTTTTTGGGTATTGTTAGAGTATTTCTTATTATCTTCTCAAATGTTAAGGATAACCATTTATTATTTTTAATAAAGAAAGATAATTGGCTAAACCGAATATTCATTGTGTCTCAATAAGAAATACAGCATATTCAGTAAAAACAGCCATTTGCAAAATGATGGATTAGATTGAAGAATTCTCGGGTATAAAGGAGATTAAGTCCTGTGAACAGGAAATATCAGAAAAAGCCCTTTTTTTATAAATATAATCTTGAGTTTTCTAGTAAATTATGTTATCGTTAACAAAGCACGTTAAAAAACATTTATACGAACAATATTATCTGGAATACATTTGACATTTTGCAATAGCGTTGCCTGCTAGTGTTAATTTCCATTAATCCACCATATAACCTGATATAATATGAAAAGGACTTATCAAATCTGCATCAGAGGATATAAGACCGTTCTTTTTACTTTGTTGATTCTGTTTAGCGGAACAGTACTTCTAAATGCATCTAATTTACAAGAAGCAGCTAATAACGAAAATGGCATTACAGGGCGAGTATTGACTTCAGAAGGGATTCCTGTCCCAAATGTCAATATTTCTGTAAAAGGAACTGCCTATGCCACAAAGAGTGATGAAAACGGATTATTTACTTTAGAAGCTGATGCTGCGCAACCCGTTCTGGTTTTTCAAAAGGACGAGTACCATGGGCGTGAAATTGATGCAGGATCCGGTGATGATGAAATCAATGTGGTTTTAGAGCCTATTGATTATGTAAATCTAATCTGGGGCAAACAACAGGCTGAGAATGTAAGCGCTTCTGTTTCCCGCATTTCTGGAGATGAGTTGATCAATCTTCCCGGTTACAATCGCAATAACGTTCTCGGAGGCCGCTTAACAGGACTGACCGTACAGCAAAGCAATGGTACGCCGGGATTGGAGAACAGCAGTTTATATGTACGTGGATTAAAGTCTTTATCAAATAATACAGCTTTGGTTATTGTAGACGGATACGTCCGCCCCAATGCCGATTATCTGGGTGCTCATGATATAGAAAGCGTAACGGTTCACAAAGATGCCGCTGCTACAGCTATTTATGGTATGCGTGGTGGTGCCGGAGTGGTTGAGATTACTACTAAGCGTGGTAAAGATGAGCCGTTAAGCGTTAACTTTGATTCTCATTACGGTTTTCAGGAGGCCACACGGACTCCTAATTACCTGGGATCACATGATTATGCGTATTTGTACAATGAAGCTAGTAGAAACGATGGAGGGACAAATCTTTATAGTTCATCTGATTTAGCTTCGTATGCTGATGGGACTGATATCTATGGCCATCCCAATGTGAATTGGCGTGATGAATTCCTTAGAGATTACACAAGCACCCAACGATATAATCTCAGTGCCCGGGGCGGTTCAGAAATTATCAGGTATTTTGCATCATTTGGTTATGCCAATAATAATGGAATCTATGATGTAGACAATGATGCCAATCTTTACAGTACAAATCAGGATTTTGATTCCTATAACCTGAGAACAAATGTAGACATGCAAGTACATCCCAGGGTGATGGTTAAAATGGATATTGGGATTCAGCAACAAGAATTCAATTATCCGGGTCCAAGTGGAAGCATGAGCAATATAATGACCTCTTTGTACCAGCTTCCTCCCAATGCCCATCCGGTTTTTAATGAAGACGGATCCCTGGCTGGAACGACTCAATACACCCAAAACCCATATGGATTGATCAATAATAGTGGCTACACTTCAGCTACAACCCGATCAACTGATGCTTCCTTCAATTTGATCCATGACTGGAGCGCTCTAACGGAAGGTTTGTCTGCCCGTGGATCAGTTGGATTTGATGGCTACTTTACACATAATATTGAGCGAAATAAGGAATTCTATGTGTATGAGGGTAGTCTTGGCGAGGATAATATAAGAGGAGATAATAATCAGCCCAACCAGCGAAATGCATCTAATTTTTCTGGCAACCAAAGGGTGATTGATGTTAAAGCAGGTTTTGACTATGAACGAACATTTGGGTCAAGTGCCCTTGACGGTACCGCTTTCTTCAATCAGAATACTTTCTCTACGGATGGCAACCAATTAGCCCATGTATATCAGGGAGTAATGGGCCGGATGAACTACGCCTACAACAACCGGTACCTGGCTGGTTTTTCCTTTGCGTATCAGGGTAGTGAACAAACCGGTGATAATAACCGGTACATCTTTTACCCCGCCGTATCATTGGGTTGGATAATCTCTGAAGAGTCATTTTTGAACGAAAGCAACTCCATTAATTTTCTGAAGATAAGAGGTTCACACGGCCTTACAGGAGATGACAGAGGGATTGGATACTTCCAAAAATTCTCGTTCTTTGAACGTGGAGGCAGTTACTTGTTTGGCACGAATCTAAGTTCTCAGGGAGGTTACAGGGAAGGTATACTGGGAACTCCAAATATCCGGCCCGAAACCACAAGAAAGTCTAACCTTGGGGTAGATGCTACTTTATTTGGTGATCGCATTAGTTTTTCAGGTGATGTATTTTTTGAAAAAACTACAGACATTATTACCGAGTTGAATCAAATACCATCATTACTTGGTACAAGAATACCGACAACAGGTAATGCCGGTATTGTTGAAAATCGGGGTTTTGAATTATCTCTGGGCTATGGAAATAACGGTAATGATTTTAAATACTCTCTGACAGGTAACTTCTCTTATGCAAAGAATAAAGTTATTGACATGCAAGAGCAGGATTATCCTTACGACTATAATTATAGAACCGGACAACCTCTTGGATCCATCTATGGTCTAGAGTCTATAGGATTTTTCTATGATGATGCTGAGGTCAATAATAGTCCTGATCAATCAGCTTTTGGATCATATGGACCCGGTGACCTCAAATATCGAGATCTTAATGACGATGGAACCATTGATATCGATGATTTCTCTAAAATTGGAAAAAGCTGGATGCCTGAAATTGTTTATGGTGTCAATTTGAATCTTGAGTTTAAAGGCGTGGATTTCAGCGCGCTCTTAGAGGGAATTGGCAATGCTGACAGGATGCTTGGCAACTATGCGTATTATGATTTTTACCCCAATACTAATGGGAACTTAATGGAGCATCATCTTGACAGGTGGGCATATGATCCGACCAATGACATTGACACAAGGGATACTGCAAAATATCCTCGCCTAAGTCTTGAAGGAGACAATACCAACAGCAAACAACCAAACTCCACATTCTGGTTACGAGATGCTTCTTATTTAAGAGTTAAATCTATTGAATTAGGTTATAGCCTGCCAGGCAGTGCAACCAGTTTAATCAGCCTGTCAGGGTTGAGAGTATTTGCTACCGTTTACAATGCTTTCACTTTTGATAAAATAGATGTAGTAGATCCTGAAGTAGGAAATGGTGCCGTCTATCCTATTCAGCGTATGATGAATTTTGGAATCAACGCCCAGTTTTAATCAATAAAAAAATAATAAAATGAATAAATCAATATTTCTGGTTCTAATAGCCCTGATCGGCTTCACCACATCCTGTGGTGACAGCCCCCTGGATGCGGTTCCTCATGATACCTTTGATGCGGAGTTCATCTTTTCAGTTACAAAAAAGACAAGGGATTACGTACATAATGCCTATAATGTATTACCATACCCCGCAACGGATAATAATGGTTATAACAGAATAGGTTCAGGAACGGCTATGATTGCTTCGGTAACTGATGAAGCAACCCCCAATATTCCAGGCCTGTCAGTACAAGTTTTATATGACGGTTCTTTATCACCATCGTCGTCTAATCCTGATAACACCTGGAACCATAACTATGAATACATCCGAAATGTAAACATAGGTTTGGAAAATATAGATTTGATGCCTGAGGCAGATAATAATCTAAAAGAACAATGGCGGGCGGAGTTGAAGTTTCTCAGAGCGTTTGCGCACTTTGAACTGCTGAAAAGGTTCGGAGGTATTCCTATTCTTACAGAATCTCTTGCCCTTGGTGATGACATGGACATTCCGAGAGATACCTTTGAAGAAACGGTTAACTTTATTGTAGAGGAACTTGATGAAGCAATTCCATACTTGTTGCCACCTCAGGAAACCGCTGATACTAATTTCGGCAGGATATCAACAGGTGCGGCCGGCGCATTGAAAGCCAGAGTACTGCTCTATGCAGCAAGTGATTTGTTTAATGGATCCGGGTATAATGGTGATGGGAATGAATTGGTCAGTTATGGCACAAGTTCCGCAGACCGTTGGGAAGCCGCCGCTGAAGCGGCAGCCGATGTGATCAAGCTGGGTTATTATTCCCTGTATGAAAAGTCTGAAATTACCGATGCCCATGATGATGATCAGGTAAAAACCATGGGAGAGGCAAATTATAGGGAATTATTCTATTCACTGAATGGAAACCGTGAATTGATCTTGTCAAGAACATCCCCACAAGGCAATATGGTTGAAAAGAAAAATGCGCCTGTAGGCTATACAAACGGAGAAGGAACAACAAATCCATCACAGCAAATGGTAGATGCATACGGCATGCTGAATGGAAAAAGCATAGATGATCCAACTTCCGGTTATGATGCATCGGATCCTTATACGAACAGAGACCCCCGTTTCGAGGCCAGTATTCTTTATAATGGCAAAACCTGGTTAGGCCGGGATGTAGAAACGTTTGAAGGAGGCTTGGATGAAGTTGCAAGTAATTCAACCAGAACAGGATACTATCTGTCTAAGTTTATGAACCCTAGCGTGAATATATCGGGTAGTGAAGGTTCTACCAATCACAGCTTCACATTATTCAGGTATGCTGAAGTATTACTGAACTATGCGGAAGCCGTGAATGAAGCCTTTGGCCCGGATGCTGATCCGTACGGAACAGGATTGACCGCCAAACAAGCAATTGAAGAGGTTAGGTCAAGAGTATTGCGCCCATCTGATGCTCAGGTTGCTGCAACAGATAAAAATGCAATGCGTGATGTGATCCGGGCTGAAAGAAGAGTAGAACTGGCTTTCGAAGATCATCGTCAAATTGACGCAAGAAGGTGGATGATTGCTGATGAGGCTTTTGGGGAAAATATAAAGGGTATTCAGATCACCCAAAATGGTAGTGATCTGGAGTACAATGTATTACCCAATGCAACGACCAGATCCTTTCCAACGAGAATGTATTTATATCCAATACCTATCAATGAGATGAGTAGAAATAATGCTATGGATCAAAATCCACTCTGGTAAAATAGAAACCCATATAATCCTATGAAGATGAAAAAAATCATAACATTTACTTTTAGCATTTTGCTTCTAAGCTGCATGCCGCTTGCAGCTCAGGTCTCAACCATAACCGGCACCGTGACGGACGCCAGTTCAGGCGAGACATTGATAGGGGTAAATATTCTTGAAAAAGGCACTACCAACGGTACAGCCACGAATATAGACGGTGAATTTTCACTGACCCTCAATATACCCGGTACCCCTTTGATTTTCTCCTATATTGGGTATGAAAGGATTGAGCTATCACCGGAAACCTCTGAAATCAATGTCCAGATGGTCCCTACCAGTGGTGATTTGGAAGAGCTGGTTATTGTGGGGTATAGTTCTCAAAGAAAGGCTAGTGTAGTAGGTTCTATTTCAACAACTACCTCAGTTGAACTGCAAAAAATGGGAACCCCAAATTTGAGCAATGCACTCGCCGGGAGAGTATCGGGAGTTGTATCCCTGACCGGAAGTGGCCGGCCGGGTGGTGACGATGCTGAGCTGTTTATCAGGGGAAGGGCCTCTTTGGGTACTTCCGATGATGATTACAGAAACTCAGCTCCCCTGATCCTGGTTGACGGTGTGGAAAGAGATATTTCTCGTGTTCATCCCGAAGATATTGAATCATTTTCGGTTCTTAAAGATGCTTCAGCTACTGCCGTATATGGGGTTCGTGGTGCAAATGGAGTTATCTTAGTAACGACCAAGCGTGGCAAGGTAGGCAAGCCGGAGGTTAGTGTACGTTACAACACTACCATGCAGCAGCCCGTACGTCTTCCTACGTTTTTAGGGTCTTATGATCATGCCCGTTTACGTAATGAGGCTCTGATTAATGATAATGAATCTGCGCGATATACGGAAGAGGATTTGGAGTTATACCAGAACCAAAGCTCACCGTATACTCATCCCGATAATGATTATCTGGGTGATTTCCTTCGGGCATCAACGCCCATGCATACGGCCAATGTGAATGTAAGTGGCGGTACGGACCGGCTGAGATATTTTGTGGGAACCAATGCTACTTTTCAGGATGGTATTTACGAGCAATTCGATGATGCAAGATATCCGTCAAATGCTCATTATAAGCACCTGAACCTCCGATCTAATCTGGATTATGATATAACCAATACCACTACCATGAGTATTGATTTAAATTCCAGGCTTGAACGAGAACAAAATACATCCCCCGGCGATATCGGCTCAACCTCTATATTTGCTGAAGCATTTAGAACTCCGCCCAATTATTATGTATACAAATTGCCGAACGACACATACGGTACCAATGCGGATGACGGAAATGCAGTAAACCTATACGCTCTGTTAAATGAATATGGCCACAATAGAATGAATGAAAATATTCTGGAAGGTACAGGTAGATTAAATCAGAAACTTGATTTCATCACACCGGGACTCGAGTTCAAGGGTATGGCAAGTTTTAACAGTTACTATGACTCAGGAACAAAACTTGGATACCGTCCTGAAGCCTATGTATATAATCCGGATACGGAAGAGTATACATTAATGAGTGAAGAAACTGTTCCCTGGACAAGCGGACTGGGAAATACGCATAGAAGGCGAAATCAGATGGAAGTCTCTTTGAACTGGATGAGGGAGTATGGTGACCACGACCTTTCTGCAATGGCACTCTACACCCAAACTCAAGGCTATACTAACCATAATATACCTCAGGCTTTTCTTGGATATGTTGGCCGGACTACTTATGGTTACAGAGGAGAGTATCTGGCTGAATTCAATTTTGGATACAACGGTTCTGACCAGTTCGAAGCCAGCAAACGTTTTGGTTTCTTCCCATCTTTGTCACTTGGATGGGTTATGTCTCAGCGGTCATTCATCAAAGATAATCTTCCCGCGATCTCTTTTCTAAAGCTTAGAGGCTCCTACGGATTGGTTGGAAATGATAAAATTGGAACTGATAGATTTCTGTTTCTTCAAACCTATTCTCCTTTAGTTGGTGACCGTTACGAATCACCAACCTACTGGTTTGGAACCGACGAGAATGCCGGTCCAGTAAACACCTTATTCGAGGGTGGCCTCGGTAATGAAAATGTAACCTGGGAAGTAGGTAAAAAGTCTAACCTTGGCCTTGAACTGATGGTGTTTGAGGATAAATTATCTCTTGAAGTTGATGTCTTTAATGAGAACAGGGAAAAGATCTTTATACAAAGAACAACCTCACCAACCCTACTTGGGGTATCGCTACCACAGGAAAATATTGGTGAAGTTCAGAACCGAGGTTATGAAATTGAGACCGAGTTTCAGGACCAGGTGGGTAATTTCGGATATTTCATAGGCGGCTTGGTGTCATATTCTAAAAATAAAATTATCAACACGGATGAATTACCACCGGAAGAAGATTATATGGCAAGGACCGGCCAGTCAGTGGGTCAAAACTTCGGACTGGAAGTTGTAGGTTACTATACACCTGATGATTTCCAAAAAGATGCTGAAGGAAACCTCATTATCGATGATGGAGATGCGTATGTTTTAAATGAAGGCTTATCACTACCAAGCTGGGGCCCTGTTCAACCCGGCGATTTCCTTTACCTGGATAGAAATGATGACGGTGTTATTAATACGTTTGATCATGGAGTGATAGGGAACTCAAGACTGCCGCAGTATATATTCAGTCTCTCAACAGGATTAAATTACAAAGGCTGGGATTTCAGCATGATGTGGCAAGGCGCAGCAGGTCATCATAAGTTCATAACCGGATCCGGTGCCTGGGAACCTGTTCGTGAAAAAGACCGGTTTATGGAAAGGCACCTTTACCGATGGACAGAGGAGCGCTGGGAAAATGGGGAGGAAATTCTGTATCCAAGATTATCCAGTGTACAAAGCCAACATAACCATCAGAACAATTCATTCTTTATGGAAAAAGGCGATTACCTCCGTTTGAAAAACCTTGAAATTGGCTATGCCATTCCATCAACGACGTTAAGTAATTGGGGGATATCCAGTCTTCGGGTTTATGCAACTGGAACTAATTTGTTGACCTTCTCTTACATTGAAAACTTCGATCCTGAAGTGGGACAATCATCAGGGATAGCTTATCCTCAGATGAGGCTGATGAGCTTTGGTATGAACCTTAGATTTTAATAATCATGTATAAAAGAAATAATAAACCATCTGTCATGAAAAGACTAAAATATATTCTAATATGCTCTCTATTGGTTACATTAGGGGGTTGCTTGCAGGATGCCGATAACTTGCTGGATAAAGAAGATCTGGATGATATTTACCACGAGGATGTGTTCAATAATGCAGAACATGCCAATTGGTTTCTGACCTCCTTATATAAAGACATGCCACAAGGTTTCTTTGTTTTTAGTGAAGCCGGTTTTCTGGGTAATGCGGTAGACGAAGGTAATCCAAAGGCAAACTGGGATAATGCTTATCGCATGGGGCTCGGTGACTGGGGGCCTACACGTATGCCATTGAATGAAAATCCATGGAACAAATACTATGGAGCTATACGGGCTGCCAATCTGTTCCTGGAAAATGCGGATAATATCCCCGATTCCGGTGAACCTTTTGTTGACGAGAATGTGCGTCAACGAATGAAAGGCGAGGCTACTTTTTTAAGAGCTTTATACTATGCCGAACTGATCAAGTACTATGGTGGTGTTCCCATTATTGACAGAGCATTGATTCCTACTGATGAGGGCGAACTGTTTAAAGAGCGTGCTAATTACGATGAGCTTGTAGATTTTATCGTCAGTGAAGCTCAAAAAGCTGCAGAAATGCTTCCTCATGAATATTCTTCTTCTTCTGAGTTCGGAAGGGCGACCAAAGGCGCGGCCTGGGCTTTAATCTCCAGAGTTAGGCTGCATGCCGCCAGTTCCTTATTTAATGATCCTTCACAACAGGAAAGTCCCTGGGCAGGAGCGTATGATCCGCAGAAATGGGAAATCGCGGCGGAAGCAGCCAGAGACTTTATCCTTAATACCAATAACCAGTACAGTCTTCATATGAGTTCTTCTCATTCTTCTATGGGCCACTATGAAGACCTCTTTAATAGAAGGTATAGTCCGGAGATTATATTCCATTACCAATACGAGCCGATGGAAAGGGGTGGTGACTTTATGCATGTGGAACGGGTATCTCTTCCCGGCCACTTTTTTGGCTACGGTCATGGAGTGATCAATAACCTGCCTGTCTTGAATTTGGTGGCAGACTATGAAGTAGTGGATGTCGATTTACTGGGCAATACCACAGGTTCTCATTACCTGGGTATCGACCGTTTGCTAGAGATCTATGAAAGCGGTGAAGTTGATCCTGAAACAGGTTTTGATCCTCAAAATCCATATGCGAACCGGGATCCAAGATTTTATCAATCCATTTGGTATCAGGGTGTCAACTGGCCTGCCCGGGCAAATGAATCCTTTCAGGTATGGGTAGACGAGGATGATCCATCATTCACGGCGGAAAGTTATCTGGATGGGTGGTATAACACAGGGTTTTTTCACAGAAAATTTGTCAATCCTTATATGGACATGACCGGGTTTAATTCCTTCGGTAATCAGACCCGTACCTGGCCTATTTTTCGTTATGCTGAAATTCTGTTGAACTATGCGGAAGCTGTCAATGAAGCCTTTGGCAACCCTGATGTTGCGCCGGCAGGTTATCCTATGTCGGCAAGGGAAGCGATTAACGAGATCCGGGATAGAGCCGTTTATCCCCCACTGGATGTACCAAGGGTGATCCCGCCGGGAATGCCTGTAAATGCTATGGGCCAGTCCCTGCCTCCGCTTCCTACAGGGTTATCGCAGGATCAAATGCGCCAGAGAATACGCAATGAGCGAAGAATTGAACTTTCATGGGAAGAGCATCGCTATTTTGATGTAAGGCGCTGGCAAATTGCCGAAGATGTAACCCAGGATATCTATTCACAGCTGGTATATCTGAAATCAGGTGCTACAAGCTATGAAGATATTAGATATGATGTCGAACGTCTGATACGCCGGCCATGGCACGATAAGTACAATCTGTTTCCTATTATGGAAATTGAACTTCGGAAGAACCCTGACTTGAAACAAAACCCAGGGTGGTAGTAAAGTATTCAATTTGGTATACTCTAATGACTATCTTCACCGGAATAGAAATAGTTAGAAATAAATTTATCTTTTCTGTTTCGGTGAACCTGGTTGTTAGCAATATCTTTTATGACTTTAATAACTGTCCTGAACCGGGCTCATAATGTTAGCGATAGCATTGTCAATTAAAATGTTCAACGGCTGTATTATTCCATCAAAGCACCTACTTTTCCAAACACACCTAATTTATTATCTCATGATAAACCGTCTACATTTAAAGACCTTTTTTATATGGTCAGTTCTATTATTAAGTCAATCTATTTATGCACAGACCATAAGCCAGGATGATTCAGGAATATGGGTGACAGGCCGGAATAGTGAAGGCCAGCTTGGAACCGATGCGATTGGAACGCAGGCAACTACACTTTTAAAAATAAATGATGAGGCTACTTATGTTGCGGCAGGGGAACATCAGACTTACTTTATCACGAAGGATGGCAAATTGTGGTCATCAGGAGCCAATGACTACGGTCAGTTAGGGGATGGAACGACAGAAACACGTTCCCAGCCGGTAGAAGTGGTGAATGGATTAAATGTAGTCAAAGTTAGTGCAGGCAGAAATCATGGATTATTTATAAAAGAAGATGGATCATTATGGGGCGTGGGCCGTAATGATTATGGTCAACTAGGTGACGATACTGAAAATGATCAAGCAGAGGCAAAACAAATAGCAACGGATGTTATTGATGCGGCCGGAGGTGAATTCCATACTTTATTTTTAAAAAGCGATCATACCTTATGGGGTGTTGGACGAAATAATCTAGGGCAGCTTGGTGATGGTTCAACAACAGACCGAATGGAACCCGTACAAATTGATGACGATGTAATGAAGGTGTCTGCAGGCTGGCAACACAGTTATTATATCAAGAATGATGGTACATTATGGGCAATGGGTGATAATGCTCATGGGAAATTAGGCATAGGTGATGATTCCGGAACCACAGCTTTTATCAGTACTCCTGCTCAAGTAGATAATGGTGACAATGTATCATTTGCTTCATTAAAAGCCGAAAATTCATACTTTGTCAAAAACGATGGAAGTCTATGGTCAGTGGGTAAAAATGAACATGGACAACTGGGTGACGGTACCAAAACAGACAGAGATTCACCTGTGCAGGTAAAAAATGGTTCAAATGTTATAGCTGTCGCGGCAGGAGAAAATTACGGCGTGTTTGTAAGACAAGACAGTACCATGTGGGCTATGGGTGATACTCAAAAGGGACAACTGGCATTTGATGGTTCTGACGAACAGAAGTTACCCATTTGGGCGTTCAATCTTTATAAAGGTGATACTCATGTACACTCGGTTTACAGCTGGTCTCATGGATCACATCGTTCAGGCGGTAATTATAGTGAACTTACAGAAGGTTGGGATCCACCACCTGGAACCGGGTCTGGTGAGCAGGAGTTTCCTTCAATACTTGAACCCAAAGGGATTGTAAATCAAGATTACTATTCAAAAAACACGGGGCCACCGGCTTTCCAGTTTAACACAGCTAAAAATAATAATTACGACTTTGCTGTAAGTACAGACCATTCACAGGAGAATCCTTTTCAGCCTGTAGATTCTGAAAATGAATACTGGGAAGATACCAGGGAAGCTGTTCGAAATTATAATGATGATCCAAGTTTCGTGGGAATGACCGGAATTGAATTCAGCAGGAACAGTGATCCCAACAATACAGGGCAGGGACATTTGAATCCTATTAATATTCATGACTATAGAAATGCCATGGGGGATGATAATACTTCAATTCCTGAGCTTTATGAATGGTTAAAAACTGCTCGCCCATTAGATGATGTGGGCCATATTGCTATGAGTTTCAACCATCCGGGAAGAACCCAGTATAATGATTGGGCTCATTGGGATGACGAAATTGTCGATATAGTTACCATGTTCGAACTTCGAACTGTATTTCGTAGTTCTCCGAGATTGACGGCTTATTACCGATCCCTTAACAAAGGGTGGAAAACCTCTCCTACTTCGGTACACGATTCACATGGCTATTGGAATATAGGTCAAAAAATACCTCTGACTAATCTTTATGCATTAGAACTTACTCGTGAAGCTATAACGCGTGCCATGCGTCAGAGACGAACGTTTACCTCATGGGCGGAAGATGATCATACAGAGGTAGATCTTCGCTATTCTGTGAATGATTACTTCATGGGCTCGACGCTAGACAGCCCTGACATATTTGACTTCCATATTGAAATTAAAACACAACCTACCCGAATCTTCCAGAGGGTAAAAAAAATACAAATCCTTCGTGATCATCCTAATGGTGACCTTGATGAGGTTCAGGTTGTGGCAGAGAAGGAATTTGACGGACAATCAGCCAATATAGTATGGAAACCCACCGTTGAAGACGCAACTGCAAAATATTTCTTATTGCAGGTTTTTCATTATAGCGATATGACGAATAATTTTACGGAATATAATCCTATTGGTTCTACTTTCTCAGCACCCATATGGACAGGAAGAGGGTCAAAAGGCAATGGAATTCATAAGATCACTTATGAAGTCAACTCGATATCAACCCCCATTAAGGTAGCTACCCATGTAGAAAACGTTGCTGCGGGAAGCGGTCATACCATAGCATTGAAAACAGATGCTACCGTTACCAGTATCGAGGATGATGATTCATCAAGTGACCAACCGCAAGAGGCTATTTTGCATCAAAATTATCCTAACCCATTTAACCCGGTTACCCAACTGGAATATATCTTGCCTAATGCAGAACATGTTAGTTTAGAAGTTTTCAATATGCTTGGGCAAAAGGTTGCAACACTCGTAGATGAGCAACAGAATGCCGGTTTGCACTCTGCAACTTTTGATGCCTCAGGCCTTTCAAGCGGTATGTATCTATACAGGATACAAGCAGGTTCATTCCTGGAAACCAGAAAAATGATGCTGGTAAAATAAGGAAGAGCGTATTACCCCTACAAGGCAAAAGTACCAGCAAGTTGTCTTAGCTTAGCTTAACAATTCAAATGAGCATGCAGAAAAATATAGCAGTACTAAGCATCATCACCATGTTTGCTGTGGCCTGTAATCAGGAAAGTGATTATGATAAACAGGTAAAAACTGATGATGAGGTAATTAATAATTATATATCTGATCATAATATAGCTGCGCAAAAAACAGAATCAGGTGTTTATTATGAGCCAATAGTTGAAAATGAGCATGGTAATCAGGCTGTAGAGAATGATGTAGTTACTGTGCGTTATGCAATGAAGCTTCTTCACGATGTAGAAGTAATTGAAACCTACGCCGATACACTACTACCCGTGAGATTCAGTAACTCCACCGAATCTATTGAACCCAAGGTACTAACGCGCTTAATAGGACTAATGCGTGAAGGAGAGCAATATAGATTCTTCATACCCTCTTACAGAGCTTTTGGTGAATATTCCCACCCAAATCTCTTTAGCGTAAACTCTAATTTTATATTGGATTTGGAGATAGTCAGCTTTAAGACAGAAGATGATTCTCATAAAGAAGAAATAGATCAGATAGAGAATTACCTTGTTAATCATGATATAACAACGGAATCTTTTTCGAACGGGTTATTTATAGAAACGATTAAGGAAGGCTCAGGTGAAAAACCCGGAACTCATTCATCGGTCAGATATCATTTTACCATATCTTATTTAGACGGTACCGTTATTGCAAGCTCAACTGATTCAAACCCAGTGGTTGAGACACTGGGCCAGGAACGCCTTCCGGAAGGGCTCGAGCAGGGTATTAAACAGATGAATACAGGGGGAGAAGCCAGAATACTTATACCTTCCGAACTTGCTTTTGGAAAAAGCTTTCAGGTTATCCCTCAAACCCTGCGTAAGGATTGGGTAAATACGGGTAATCTGTTAATGACCGTCTTACCCTATACCCCCGTTTTGTATGAAATAGAATTGTTGGAAATTCTATAAATTTTAGATCCTTGCGGGCTTATTCATAATTAATTACTTTTTATATAGTAGATTATATGCAGAATAGATTACTAACTTCTTTTTTATTTCTTTTCCTTTTTATACATGTATCAGAAGGCAGTGCCCAGAAGATCAGCCATACTCAGCAAAATATGGAGTATGAAAAGGAATATTCGGTTACTTTGAAGGGTGCCTCAAAAACTCCGATCAGCGATCATATCATGGGTTTCAATCTGGTATATCCACAGGAAAGCGATGCTGTTTGGGAGGATGGTAAAGTCGAACAACATCTAAAAGATGTTAATACCAGCGTACTACGCTGGCCAGGTGGTACCGTATCAACCTATTATCATTGGGACAACCTTACCGGACGTAAACCCCCATGGAGAGACAACTGGGATCCGAATCAATCGGTAACGGCACAGCCTGATTCTGAGTTCATGGATATTGATGAATACCTGGACCTTATAGCCGGTACGGGTGCTACTCCATTGATGGGTATTAATATAGATTCCGGAAGAAGGTGGGATCGCATGGAAGATGGCATCAATGAAGCCCTGGCTTTGATGCAATACGTTAAAGACAAAGGTATCAAGGTTAAATATTGGTACCTAGGAAATGAACCCTATTTAGAGGGTAGTAACGGCGGAATAAAATCACCTAAAGATTACGCTAATTTGGTTAATGTTTTTGCTGATGCCATGCGTGAGTTTGATCCGGATATCAAAATAGTTGCCAATTGGGGGCAGGGTTTTGGGCAGGGTTTTGAAAACCGCTATCATGAGTACCTGGACATTATGACCATCGCCGGACATAATATCGATATTGTTGATGTTCACTGGTATTGGAAATACGGTGGTCCTACTATGGAATTATGGCTCGAGGATACCCCTATGAAGTTGCATACGGGAGAAACCTATATAGAAGAAATCGCCATGTTTAAAGAACAAATGGCTTTTTGGAGCACACATGAAGATTATGATTTAGAACATGTACAGCTTGCCGCACTGGAATGGAATACCGGGGGCATAAGCGACGGTCAACTTACCCCTGACCAGCTTGCATTGATGCAATCGGAACTGATGATGCAGTTTATCCTGGGCGGGCTTGATATGGCTACTTTCTGGCCACTCCAATGGCAGAATATACCCAACAATCCCCGCAGTTTTGTAGATCGGTATAACAACAATAATGCACATCCCGTATACAATATTTTTAAATTCCTGGGGAAATTCCAGGGTGGTTCACTAATATCTAAACAAGTGACCCAATCACAGTCCAATGTATTAAACCTTGTTGCTATGGATAAAGAGGATAATACACTCAGGGTCAGCTTTTTGAATAAAAATGATGAGAATATTCGTGTCAATTTGGGATCGGATCAATTTGATGGTGCGCGATTGCAAAGTGCTCAGACCTACACATACGAAACAGCATCTATCAATTTATTGGAAAAGGGTACTGAGGGCATATCCTTTGTAGCCCCAACTCTTTCAATGACTATGCTAACTTTCGAAGATATTACCATCACATCAATTGACGATCATGGGAATGAAAGTGAGCAACCTGTTGATTTTGCACTAAATCAGAATTATCCAAAATCCTTTTAATCCAAGTACTGTAATTAGTTATCAGTTACCTGTGAACAGTCATGTTCGATTGGAAGTTTATAATATGCTTGGAAGTAAAATTGCTACTTTGGTTGATGGCAATAAAAGTGCCGGTTCTCATCATATTACATTTGATGGGTCTGATCTTGCAAGTGGTATGTATATCTATCGTATACAGGCCAATGAATTCATTCAATCCAAGAAGTTTACTTTGATAAAATAATCCGTAATCAGATTGCGATGAACGGTTCTGTATTCGGATATAAACAGGCAGTTACTCATTTACTTTGGTCAGGTGCTGATAAAATGGATGACCAGGGCCATCAACAGAGTTTATGAAAGCATTGGTTTTGGAGAGGGATGATTCCCAGAAATGGGTGTCTGGGACACCATAGATTGGGTGAACCATCATACCGGTGAGTTTGCTTACTTCCTTAAATGAACACTGATAACATAATGACTGGATCCCTAATCACCCTCTTCTTGAGGTTTTGTTATGGGAGTAGGTGACAAACCTAACTTTAATTATTATATCATCCTCGAAAAGACTACAATTGGATGGCTATAGGCGAAATAATGGATTCAGAGTCATCATAAGTCAGCCGGAAGATCCCTCTGGAAGCTTCATAGGAGAAAGGAGGTAAGATATCTCCGTGCAATTACTGATAAAATATTGGATTGGATCGTAAAACAAGTAATGGCAAGTACGGAAAGGCTATTCATTAAATGCATGTAAACTATCAGAGTTAAGATCAGGTAGGAGAGGGATTTATTAGACTATTGCATTTCTTTCCGAGAGAAAAACCATAATCAGAAAGATATCTACAACCCACTTCACCGCAGGCATTCATTGCATAAAAAAAGCCGGAACCCGCTTGGCGGATTCCGGCTTAAGTACTACAGGTATTTTAATAACCCATATTTTTCGATGCTTACTTCACGAGCATCATTGATTTGGTTTCCACAAATGAACCGGTTTGTAGTCTGTACATGTACATGCCGCTTGAAAGATTTGTGGCATCAAAGGTCACAGTTTGAACCCCTGCACTTTGCCTTCCATTGTATAAGGTAGCAACTTTCTGGCCCAGCATGTTAAACACTTCCAGAGTCACCGTTGAATTTTCAGGCAATGTATAGGTGATGTTGGTTGTTGGGTTGAAAGGATTAGGGTAGTTTTGATCCAAAGAAGCCTGACGCGGTAGTTGTGCATTATCTCTTGGATCAACGCTAACTTCGGTAGAACCGAGACCTAATGCCAGGCTGAAACTTCCACCAGCTGAGATGTCTTCTACATTATTAGCGATATGTCTGTATTCGGATAATGATTCGCCGGGAAAACCCAGTTGGTGGGCATTATTGTGGCCAGCTACCCAAAGTGTATTATCTTCCCTGATAAAGAGAACATGTCGGGCCCCGGCAGCAACTTTAATGACATCACCTTGTTCATCAACCCGTACAGGTGATACATTCCTTACTTCATCAGCACCTGCCCCACTCACGGATGTTCCATCACCAAAAGTGCCACGGAAGGAACTACCAAAACCCCAAAGGGTTCCATCATCTGTAACCATAAAAGAGTTATGGGCTTTAGCGGAAGCATGAATTACACCAGTTCCACCTTCTACTTCTACTTGAGTAGGTGTATTATGGCCGGTATCTTCTTCACTGCCAATCCCCAGTTTGCCTCTTTCATTAAAGCCCATAGCCCAGAGGGTTCCATCTTCTTTAAGATAGAGACTGTGTTCCCACCCAGCATGTATACTGGCAACTTCAGTATCAACTTGCACGGGTTCTTCCTGATCTTCTTCACTGCCAATACCAAGTTCTCCCCACTGATTACCACCAACACCATAAAGCGTTCCGTCTTCAGTAAGGTAAAGAACATGTTTTAAACCACCGTCAACGGCAACCGCATTGTCAGCAAGAAGGAGTGGTTCATAATGATTTTCTTCGGTGTAATATTGGCCAAGTAAATAAAGAGAATTATCAGATGTGATATACATGCCATTGTTTCTCCCCGCATTCACATATATAACATCCTGGGCTATTTCAACAGGATTTAGAGCGTTATCCCCAGTTACGAGGGTATCCCCAAGTTGCCCAGCGTTGTTCCTGCCAGTTCCCCATAAAACGCCGTCACCATCAATGAAGTAATGGTGGTTTTCACCGGCTGCCATCATAACCGTGCTTTCATTCACCAGTACGAGGCTGTCTACCTGTACACCCGTAGGGTTACGGGGATCACCCTCAACTCCAGTTCCGACCTGACCTTCACCATTTTGTCCCGAACCCCAATGGCCGGGTGTGATTTCTCTTGGTTCGAAGTCTGTAGAATCAGGATTGCTGTTTTGGCCAAAGGCCGCCTGGGATAATAAAAACGATGACATTAGCAACAATGCCATTAATTGTATTTTGCTTTTCATAACTATTTTAGATTTATGTGATAATTTACAGCGTGTTTAAACACTGTTTTAATAAAAAAAAACGCCATTTCTTCATGGTACCGCTTTTTTTCTGGTAAACAATAACATAAAATTAAATAATGTTACCGATAACACTAGGAAAATTAAGAATCTTAATTCAATTGTCAAGTTTTATTTTTTTAGAAGTATAAAATTTGAGAACAATTTCAATTAATGGGTGACTTTTACCAGCAGATTTGTTGAATAAGCATATTGAAAAACGGGTTTGGTCATTTTTCATGTGCAATGTGAAGATAATCTTTTATCTTATGGAGTACCGTGACCTCTGGAAAAACCAATCGACAACCATTGGCAATCGTGCAGTCATTGATCATGTACTTAACCCTATTGATTTCCAAAGATGCATAATAGACTAATATTTTTCTTTTTTTTAATGATAGCGTTATCATTTATAGTGTCTGTAACTGGATGTGACGGAAATAATAATCAGAACATCGCATATGAACAGGAGTATACGATGATTCTGACAGAAGGTAATAAACAACCCGTGAGTGATTATCTTTTAGGATTCAATTTGATTTATCCCTACGAAAATGATGATATCTGGCAGGATGGTAAAATAGCAAAGCAACTTCAGGATGTTGGCGCCGCTATGCTTCGTTATCCCGGGGGCACCGTTACCTCTTTCTATCATTGGGATGCCCTTACCGGCCGGGGTTGGGAAGACAGCTGGAATCCCGGACAATCTTCAATACCTGAACCTGAATCAAATTTCATGGATGTGGATCAATACATGGAGTTGATCCGTACCACAGGGGCAACCCCATTGGTTGGTATCAATATCACTTCAGGATGGCTGCATGATCGTATGGAGGATGGGATTCAGGAAGCCATTGGTTTGATGCAGTATTGTAAAGACAATAATTTTGATGTTGAGTACTGGTATCTCGATAACGAGCCCTATCACCGAACGGCAAACGGTGGTATCAAAACCCCCAAAGAATATGCTGAACTGATCAATGCCTATGCCGGTCCGATGAAAGAATTTGATCCGGATATTAAAATTATAGCCAACTGGAATAATGCTTTTGAACTTCGCCGAAATGAATATGAAGAATTACTGGCTATAGCAGGTGATTATATTGATATCATTGATGTTCATTATTATTGGAGCTGGAATAAGCCAACGATGGAATTTTGGCTGTCTCATACCCCAACCAGGATGCATACCGGCAAATCTTATATCGAGGAACTGACTTACTTCAAACAAATGGTCACCGAATTGGGCTATCCCGATATAAGGCTGGCCTCCCTTGAATGGAATGTTGGTCCCATTAGAGAGGGGCAGATCACCCCCGACCAAGCTGCTTTGATCCAGGCCGAAATATTAATGCAGTTCATGATTGGCGGACTGGATATGGCTACCTTCTGGCCCATGCATCATCATAGTTCCGCCTCCAAAAACCGGACTTTTGTAGAAGAGGATGATAAAACATTGAAACCTGTTTATCCCATATTTAAGTTTCTCGGTCAACTGCAAGGCAGCACTCTGATCAATGAGGAAGTATCTAACGATTTACCCCATGTCGTAAGTCTGGCTGCGATGGATGACGAAGTCATCCGAATGGCTTTTTTAAATAAAAATGAATTTAATATACGGGTGAATGTAGCATCAGAACTTTTAGAAGATGGGGTTCTTTTAAATGGAAATTCCTATGTCCTTATTGAAGACAATAGTCATGAACTGAATTCAGCTGAATTAATACACCATGAAGATGATGAGGTTTCTTATATCGCCAGGGGTTCATCACTTACGATGCTAACCTTTAAGAAATCGAATTAACCTGCGTATCAATCTAATTATAATTTTCCTTTAACTCATAAGATGAAATACATTTTTAGTTCATATCGAGCATTTGTGATGGCCCTGATACTTCTGGTTATTTTTAGTGGTTGTGCAAAAAACGGAGATAATGAAAATAACAGTCAAACCTATGATGCTGTATATTCAGTAGTATTAAAAGATGATTCACGGTTACCTGTTAGCGGTCATCTGATGGGATTTAACCTGGTTTATCCCCAGGAGAAACAGTCGATTTGGCAGGATGGGAAAGTGACAGAGCATTTAAAAAATGTCAATACGAGCATCATTCGCTGGCCTGGCGGAACGGTCACCTCATATTATCATTGGGATTCTTTAACAGGGCGTGGATGGGAAGACAGCTGGAATCCGGAAAATTCATCTGTCCCTGAAGATGGTTCAGAGTTTATGGATTTTGATGAATACATGGAGTTGGTCAGAACAACCGGAGTAACCCCTTTGGTTGGGATCAATGTTAGCTCCGGCAGAAGATGGAATCGTAGCGAAGAAGGTATCAATGAAGCCCTCTCCTTAATGCAATATAGTAAAGGCCATAATTTTGATATTCAATACTGGTATCTGGATAATGAACCCTATATGCACGATAGCAATGGTGGTGATAAAACGATAGAAGAATATGCGGAGCTTATCAATATGTACGCTACAGAGATGAGAGAATTTGACCCGGGAATAAAAATTGTTGTTAACTGGAGACAGGCTTTTAATGACAGACGATTGGATTACCAAAAATTGCTTGAAATAGCCGGTGATAACATAGATGTCATAGATGTGCATTGGTATTGGAGTTGGGGGGACCCTAATATGGATAAATGGTTATCGTCAACCCCTATGAAATTACATACTGGAGTTTCCTATATAGATGAAATTGCCTATTTCCGTGATATGGTATCCGATTTTGGATACCCTGATATTAAGCTGGCATCCCTTGAGTGGAATGTTGGATTGGGCGGGGATGATGAATTTAAGCTTACTTCCGGCCAAATGGCCATGATACAATCTGAGATGATGATGCAGTATATCCTCGGCGGATTGGATATGGCTACTTTCTGGCCTTTGCATTGGCCCAGTGAAAACATCATCACCAGAAGTTTTGTAGATCCCCTTAACGGCCAGGCACAGCCTAACTCACATATCTTTCAGGTATTAGGCCAGCTTCAGGATGGAGCTGTAATTGAGGAAGATATTACTGAAGGGGTACCCAATACCCTGAATTTGATAGCTATAGACGCAAATGAAGATGCGGTTAGCATATGTTTTCTAAATAAAAACGATTATAACGTCGGTGTTAATTTGACATCTAAACTCTTTAATGAAAGGGTTCTTGTGGATTCATATACCTTTACACCCGGCGACTCCGGAAATGGTGAGATGAAGGCCTTAACACTTCCAATACAGGAAGGTGAAAATGCTTCATTTGTAGCTCCTAAATTGTCTATAACCATGCTAACGTTTAAAAAATAAATATTCCGAATAATGATTTTAGCTCACTGCTGAAAAAATAGTAGTCAGTCTATTCTTTAATATTTAATAAAACCTCAAGTGTAATGAAATATTTCTATAACATACCATCGATGACCCTGATCATGGTAGTGTCACTCTCTATAATATTATTTAACTGCAGTGAAGAACCTGGAGGTAACTTAATAGATTCCGGAAATTCAGGTGAAATTGGTGACACCATTCCGACCCCTTCAAGTGATTATCATTGGGGGTCCCTTCCCATTGGTGGTGGAGGCTATGTCACCGGTATTGCAATTCATCCAGTTGAAACCGATAATATTTATATCCGGACTGATGTTGGTGGAGCTTACAGATGGAACTCTGCGGATGAAAAATGGGAACAAATGCTGGATTGGGTTGGCCCTGAAAATGGGAATCTGTTTGGTGCTGATGGTATGGCTCTGGATAAAAACAAACCAGATCGAATATACCTGGCCTTAGGCACGAAAGTGGATCAGGAAGGCGGAGTGTTCCGATCAGAGGATCGAGGAGAATCATGGACAAATTTATTCTCTGCAAATTTTGAAGCAAATGGCAGAGAGGGACGTTGGGTTGGTGAAAACCTTGCAGTAGATCCTAATAACAGCAATGTGATCTACGCCGGTACACGTAAAGATGGATTATGGCGAAGTGTAGATGACGGCGCAAATTGGTCAAGAGTCTCCAGTGTATCCAGGGGCCATATAGGCGGCAATCCAACCGGTGTTCGCAGCATAGTTTTTGATCCTGCAGATAAAAGTGATGGCCGTTCATCTACCATTTACGTAGGGGTACCCAGTATAGGCATATTTTTGAGTTCAGACGGTGGAGATTCTTTTGCTTTAATGGAAGGCTCACCTCAGTACCCTGCCCGGATGCAAGTAGTAGACAATGAATTATTTGTGACTCATTCAACCGGTGTAATGTTCCTGGCAGATGGAATATGGAAAAACATCACCCCTCCAAAAGGGAACAATAGAAATTATGTTGCCCTGGCCGTTGATGAAACAGATAATAATAAACTTGTCGTAGCCGAACGATATGGCTCATTTTATAACCCGATATATCGGTCGTCAGATAAAGGGGAATCCTGGGAACAAATAAATACTAATGCTGCCCCTGCAACTCTGCATGTAAATATCCCATGGTGGAACAAAAGCCGGTTTTCATCTGCCACGGCAGGGATGGAATTTGTTCCCGGTGGAAGCGGTGAGCTTTTTTATACTGACTGGTTTGGCGTTTGGCAAACCCCTAATGTATGGGCATCAAATACCGATTGGTACACGAAGGTCAAAGGCCACGAAGAAACGGTAATTCTGACACTGGTAGCGCCACCGGAAGGCGCTCTTGTCTATTCAGGAATGGCTGATGTATTTGGATTCCGTCATGATGCTATAGACGAATACCCGGCAAAGGCATTGTATTCAATTAACGAGGGGTTCAGTATTGCTGTCTGTGAAGAATCTCCGTCTAATATTGCCATTCTTGGTGCCCGCACCTGGGGTGGCGAACAATCTCGTCTTGCTATCTCATCTGATTATGGTGAAACCTGGGAAGACCGGAGCCTTCCCAGCGGGACTACCCTCGGTAAGATTGCAATTTCATCCACCGATCCCGATAGGATAGTGTATGTTGCTGCTGCTGGTTCGGTTTATTACACCACTAACCGGGGTGCAACATGGAAACAGGCAGAAGGGGCTCCCGAAAACGCCGTCAGGTTAACGGATATATGGAACAAAGACTTTGCACTGTCGGCTGATCTAGTTGACGGTGAACGATTCTATCTGTTTCATGAGGGCAAGTTATTTGCATCCACTGATGGTGGAGCCACCTGGGAGGCACAAAATGAAACGGATCTTCCGGATCAGTCAGGTTATCTAAACGTGGTATCTGCCCCGGGTATGCTTGGTGAAGTCTGGGTTAGCCTGGATAAAAATGGACTATGGAAATCTTCAAATGGTGGGAAAAATTTTACTAAGGTATCTTCATTGGGATCGGTAAGCCTGATTACCTGGGGAGCAGCAGCTCCTGGAGCAAGTAATCCAAGTGCTTATGCTTATGGCACTCAAGGAGGCAAATGGGGCTTATATCGTTCCGTAAATATGGGGGGTAGCTGGACCCGGATTAATAATGATGATTATCAGTTTCCAGCGGGCGCAAAAGCTCTTGCGGGTGATAGAAATGTCTTCGGCCGGATCTTTGTGGGAAGTGGTGGTTTTGGGATTTCCTATGGTGAACTTAACTAATCATAAATAAAATAGTGTTGCTTGGCTGTTGCTTGATTTCTTAGGTTTTCAAGGGCCTTGCTAGCTTCTAAACTAAGATCGGCTTCAATAATATTGGCACCCGTTTTAACCAGTGCCTCATATCTATTTTTCATTTCATATTCATCTATCTCGCCATTAGTAAAAGCCCTGTCAATGGTTCTTGATGAGCCCATGACGGCCATGGCACCATTATTATTGATGACTTGGAAGATATCACTTTCTTTAGGTTGCATATGGGTCACAAAACCAATGACATTTTCCCATGGAATACCTGTTTCCTCGAACCTGGCTACGGCTGCCTTATCAGACATGAAGATTTGCATCATAATATCAGGATCCATCTCATAGCATCGTTTAGCATCTTCCAGGCTATACGCCATAATTACGGCATAGGATTGGGCGTTATGCTCCTGGATTTTCCTAACACGTGCCTCGACGGGCACATCCTTACTGTCGAGAAAGAGAATAGTTTTCCCTTTTGCCCATTTTAATGCCTCGTCTAATGTAGGCATAGTAAAATCGGTCACATTACCCAATGGATCGGTTAGGTTAAAGTTTTTCAATTCCTCAAGAGTATAATCGGATACTCGGCCGGTACCTGTAGAGGTTCGGTTCAAAGTGTTATCATGAAATAAAACGATACTGCTATCTTTCGAATACCGCGGGTCTACTTCCATGAGCGACCAGGTATGGCGTATAGTATTTTCAAATGTTTCCAACACATTCTCAGGAAACCCCTCTCTCATACCTCCCCTATGGGAACTTATCAATGGGCCTTGGCCTTCCTGGTATTTGAAGAAATTTTTTAGTTCAGAAGGAGAATCAATATCAAAAACATGGAGATCATTACTTTTGTTTAGTGAAGCCATCATAAAATAGCCTAACATGAGAAATAGTACTATAAATGCTAGGATCGAATATTGATTTTTTTTCATGTTTTTTCTCATTTATTTATTAAATAAGCTGATTCTACAGCTCAGAGTTGATTTTCTTATACAGAACAGTTATCGTTAACATTAGAAGAATGTTATTAAGTTTTGATTAATTGTCAAGCAATACTTTTTTAGTAGGTGAGTTCTTTTTTTTGATGAAAAGTATCTTGAATACCAAAGTTATTTCATTTGTTTTCTGGATTTAATAAAATCTTTCTAAAAGTTGAGCTTTGTTGTTAATTATTACTTATTATCTGAGAAATCTCACGTCAAGAGGGGTTTGTAAGTTTATATTAATTTTTTAAAAATAGGAAGAGGTTGAATGTGAGTTCGAATGTAACGTTGAAGCAGATTGCCTTGAAACTCGATTTATCTACCATGACGGTTTCACGGGCGTTAAATAACCCTTCTATGGTAGGTAAATCAACAAGACAAAAAGTACTCGAAGCAGCAAAGAGCATGGGCTATTCACCTAACCATATTGCTAAAAGTCTGGTTTCACGAAAAACGTTTACCCTAGGAGTTATAATACCGCAAATATCCCATTCATTTTTTCCGGAGATTGTTCGGGGTATAGAAGAAATTGCCTATGATGGAAATTATCAGCTATTACTCACTCAATCGGCAGAAAGTTTTGAAAAAGAAGTAAAAAATATTGAAACGCTCAGATCAAAAAGGGTAGATGGTATTTTAGTATCATCAGCACAAACCATCGTAGACTATAAATATTATAAGAGAGTTATTAATGCGGGTTTACCCTTTGTGTTTTTTGACCGTTGTGTGGAAGATATTGGCGCAAGTTGTGTAAGCGTAAATGATAGGACCAGCTCCCGAAGGATTACTCAACATCTAATTG
This sequence comes from Balneolales bacterium, assembly GCA_040905745.1. GTDB lineage: Bacteria > Bacteroidota > Rhodothermia > Balneolales > Natronogracilivirgulaceae > JBBDMU01. Next base: position 26,504 of record JBBDQY010000065.1, on the reverse strand, counting down.
ATCATGGTTATGAAAAAATTGCTCACCTAAGTGGTCCTCAAAAAGTAACCATCGGTTATGAACGTTCTGAAGGTTACAAAGAAGCACTATCAAAAAATGGGTTGCCTGTAAATCCAAAATGGATAGTCGAAAATGGTTTTAATGAAAAAGGGGGATATGAGGCTATGAAGAAAATTCTCGATCTGCCTGCGGATGAACACCCCCGGGCTGTTGTGGCTGTAAATGACCCGGTTGCATTTGGAGCCATGGAAGCTATCAGGGATTATGGATTATCTATTCCGGATGATATCGCCATAGTAGGGTTTAGTGACGATATTCGTGCCAAACTTATGCCATGCCCGCTTACTACTGTATTTCAGCCGGCTTACGAGGTTGGGAAAAAAGCGGCTGAAAAGCTTCTTAAAATCATTGATCATGTAAATGAGCCTATAGAAAACATAGAGGTTATCACACAGAACCGAATTAGAGAGTCTTGTGGTTGTAATTCGAAGAATTAAGACTTGATTTATTAAGTTTTTAACTGTATTGTTATCGATAACATTACCCATTCATCGCTTAAGCGATGTTTTGCCTCAGATTAAATTATTTTATCATGAATATTAAACGAATGTATTTTCCTGGTATCAAAGCCGGATTTTTATTATTGGTAATCTTATGTAGTTTCACAAAAAGCGCTTCTACTCAGGATCGCCCGGAATGGGATGATGTTAGTATTTTGCAGCTTAACAGGGAAGCACCCCACACCACAATGATGGTATATCCTTCTATGGAACAAGCCCGACTATTTGAACGGGAACATTCAAATTGGTTTAAGTCTCTTAACGGGCAATGGAAGTTTAATCTGGTGCAAAAGCCAGAAGATCGTCCGGCTGAGTTTTTTGAAGTAGGTTTTGATGACAGTAATTGGGATATGATTCAAGTTCCTTCCAACTGGGAAGTTGAAGGTCATGGAGTGGCTATATACAGCAATATCCGTTATCCATTTGAAATAGCTGATTTAAGAGCGCCTCATGATTGGAATCCGGTAGGTTCCTATCGAAGAGTGTTTAATGTTCCGGACGATTGGGAGCACCGTCAGGTTTTTATAAATTTTGACGGAGTTTCATCCGCTTTCTATATTTGGATTAATGGTGAGCGTGTGGGATATAGTCAGGGTAGCAGAACTCCTGCAGAATTTGAAATCTCAGAATACCTAAAAGAAGGTGACAATCAAATTGCTGTTGAGGTTTATCGCTGGAGCGATGGTTCCTATCTGGAAGACCAGGATTTCTGGCGCCTGAGCGGTATTTTCAGGGATGTTTATCTTTATAGTACAGATGATGTTCATCTGCGGGATTATGTTGTAACATCCACTTTAGACGATAACTATCAAAATGGAATATTCAACCTGTCAGGTGAGATTTCTAAGTTTAATAACAGCACAAATAATACAGTTTCCGTAGGTGTAGAGCTATTTAATGCCAATAATGAATTGGTACACCAACAGAATGTCTCAATAAATGCCGGTGATGATCTGTCCTCTTTTGATTTGGGAGAGGCCGAAATCTCAAGTCCAAATCAATGGACGGCTGAAACACCTTATTTGTATGATTTGTTCATTACTTTGTTTGATGAACAGAATAATATACTGGCTGTGGTACCACAAAAAGTAGGCTTTCGCCGGATTGAAATTGCCGATGGACGTATTCGTGTAAACGGACAAGATATTCGGTTAAAAGGAGTCAATAGGCACGAACACAATCAATATACCGGACAGTATGTGAGGAAACAGGCTATGATTGATGACATCATCCTGATGAAGCAAAATAATATTAATGCTGTAAGGACCTCTCACTATCCAAATCACCCATTATGGTATGAATTATGTGATATATACGGATTGTATGTACTCAATGAAGGAAATATTGAAACCCATGAATTCGGTACCAGGCCGAATAATTTGTTGGCTAATGATTCCGATTGGAAAGATCCTATGATTGATCGTGTGAAACGTATGGTTGTAAGAGACCGTAATCATCCCTCCGTTATTATTTGGTCATTGGGTAATGAATCAGGTGACGGTCCAAATATGGAAGCCGTTTACAATTGGGTTAAAGAAAATGATCCTTCCCGACTATTTCATTATGAGGGAACCACTGCAAGTTATGGCTCTAAACCAGCATTTCATGCAGATTTTGCTTCAGAGATGTACGCTACACCCGAAGATTGTGAAAAATGGATTGAAGAAAATCCTGATATCCCCCTGATCTTATGTGAATACACTCATGCCATGGGAAACAGTAACGGGAATATGGATGCATACTGGGACCTTATATATGAAGACAATAGTTTTCAGGGGGCTTTTGTCTGGGATTGGATGGATCAGGGAATACGCCAACCCGTTCCGGAACAATACCGGGAGACATCAGGAATGGATACTTTTATTGCCTATGGCGGATGGTTTGAAAATCCGCATGGAATTCAGCATGATGGTAATTTTAATATGAATGGATTGGTCAAAGCGGATATGACACCCAGCCCAGGCCTAAAAGCTCTTAAATACTATCATCAAAATGTGAAAGTTGAGCCTGTTGATTTGGAAAGTGGAATTTTCAGCATTAGCAACCGGTTCGATTTTGTACCACTAAATGAAAAGTTGAATGGAAGGTGGGAAATAGTAGAAGATGGCAATGTAATCTATAAGAATACCCTCAGCAATCTTGATATCCCCCCGCGTGGCCAGGAGAATGTGGCCCTCTCGTTTTCTGATGTTGATTTTCAAGAAGGGCGGGAATATCATATTAACTTCATTTTCACTAACCGGGTTAGGACTTTTTATGCTGATTCCGGAGCTGAAATGGGATGGGAGCAATACCGGCTGCCATCAAGTGCCTATCAGCAACTTGAAGTGCCCGGAAAGGCTGAGAAATTAAACCTTGGCTTGAACAACTATGACCTTGTTGTGGCAGGTGATGGATTTTATGTCATTTTCGATGTCTTGCAGGGTAAAATGGCATCCTATAATCTGGAGGATCAGCAGATTATTACAGCGGGTCCCGAAGTTGATTTTTGGAGGGCTATGACCGACAATGACCGGGGAGCCATACGTTCCGGCCGAAATATCGAACAGATGCGCTGGCGTGGAGGGAGTCAAACCGTTTTACGCAGATTTACTATAAATGGTGAATCGGGTAATCACAGAGATTTTAATCGCGTTGATCCGATGGAAAATGTAGAACTAGTGTTTGATTTAGATCTGCCTAATGTCGATGGTAAGTTAAAAATGACCTATAATATATATCAAAATGGGGTGGTTGATGTAATTTCCGACTATGAACCTGGAAGTGTAGAAGGTTTGCCCGATTTTATGCCAAGGTTTGGAAACCTAATGCAATTGGCGCCCGGTTTCGATAAAATGCAATGGTATGGACGCGGACCTAATCCAACTTATGAAGATCAGAAGCTGGAACGAGTAGGCATCTTTAGTTCAACCGTTGCTGATGAGTGGGTTGAATACTCCAGGCCACAGGAAAATGGTTATAAAACCGATGTGCGTTGGGTCAAAATGACTAACTCTAATGGCTTAGGTATTAAGTTTACAGGTGATCCCCTCATTGACTTTGGAGCCAGCCATTATACGCGTCAGGAACTGGAAAACAGCCGGTACTCATTTGAGATGGAAGCTCAGGAAAGGGTTTTCCTTAATATCGATTATAAACAAATGGGAGTCGGTGGATATAACAGCTGGAGCCCCAGGGCTTTTCCAGTACCGGAATATCGTGTAAACAATGAGCCTATGCGATATTTATTCCGTATTGAACCGGTTAGAGATTAAACATTCGAATGCAATACTTTAGGATAAATTATTCTGATAACAATCTCTCAAATTTCTTTGAGAGATTGATTTGATCATTCCGGCAGGCTTTACATTTTTCTTTTAACATGAACGTAGAGCTAAGGTGGATGAATTTATAAACAAAAAGATATGAACCCATTATATATATGCCTTAAGGGCAAGAAACAAACACCCTTATTAATATTAAGTTTAGTAACTCTGGCATTATTATTTCAGGGATGCGCAGTTGAAAACAATGAACGTATAACTTCATTAGAGAATGGCAGGCCAAATATAGTTTATATTATGGCAGATGACCTCGGCTATGGTGATCTAAGCAGTTATAATGATACTCCTATCCATACTCCTAACCTTGACCGTTTGGCAGATGAGGGAATGCGGTTTACACAGCATTACTCAGGCAGTACCGTGTGTGCTCCATCCAGATCTGTGTTAATGACGGGTTTACATACCGGCCACACTCCCATCAGAGGTAATCTTGAGTATTTCCCAATAGGGCAACATCCCTTGCCTTATGGCATAGTTACTGTAGGCGAAATTTTGCAACAAGCAGGCTATACAACCGGTGGATTTGGAAAATGGGGCCTTGGATTTCCCGGTTCCGAAGGATTACCTTCTTTGCAGGGTTTCGATCATTTCTTCGGATACTTAGGTCAACGCAGATCACATTTCTATTACCCTGAATTTATATTTCGTGATGTTAAGGGAAAAGAATTAGAAGAAGTGATCCTTGAAGGAAACGAGGTAATTGATGATCCTGACAGGCACCCTGGTTCCGGACAGCCCATAGTTGCTGCACAATTTGCCCCTGATGTTATTAACTCGGAGGCTTTGAAGTTTATAGAAGATAACAAAGATGGTCCTTTCTTTTTATACGTTCCAAGTCTTATTCCTCATGCCTCTCTTGAGGTTCCTGAAAATGAAATGGCTCCTTATTTGGATGAGGGTAACAGTATTTTTGAAGAAACACCTTTTCCGGAAGGTGAGCATTATTCGCCACAGCCTTTCCCCAAAGCAACTTATGCTGCAATGGTTAGCAGGTTAGACCGTCATGTAGGCGAAATACTAGATAAGCTGGACGAGGAAGGCTTATCAGATAATACCATAGTTATTTTTACCAGTGATAATGGGTCTTATTCCGAAGGTGGTTATCACTACACAATGCTTAACTCTAATGCTAACCTAAGAGGTGGGAAACGTGATCTTTATGAAGGTGGTATTCGCGTACCCGCTATCATAAAATGGCCTGGGAAAATAAGTGCCGGAACGACCAGCGATCATATTACCGGCGCAGTTGATATGATGGCAACCTTTAGCGAATTGGCAGGAACCAAACCACCACCCAATAATGATGGAATTTCGATAGTGCCTGAACTATTAGGGATGGGTAATCAAACCGCACATGATTATATGTATTGGGAATTTCATGAAGAAGGTGGAAAGCAAGCAGTAAGAAAAGGTAAATGGAAAGCTGTGCGCCTGGGTGTAAGGGAGGATAAATTCTCTCCTATTGAACTTTATAATCTGGAAGAGGATCTGTCAGAGCAAAATAATATTGCTGATAGCCACCCGGATATAATCGAAGAAATGGAGCAAATCTTAAAGCAAGCCCATGTCCCCTCAATGGATTTTGATTTGTTCAAATCAGCAGAAGGCCAAGGAGACTGGCTGAAAAATTAATGTAATTTACTTTCCCATCTAGCCATGAAACTAAAATCATTGTCTATATTTAAAACTTTTCTACTGTCATTAGTTTTATTTAACTGTTCAGGAAGAGCAGAACAAGCTGAAGGAGATTTTGAAAATGTTGCTGTTAATGAGCAGAAAAGAGAGTTGTCTGAGTTCAAAGTTTATAGGGGCAATACTCATGGGCATACCATATTCACTTGGGGCCATGGATGGCACCGGGGTTCAGAAACAACCTTTGATCCAAATTATAATGTTCCTGAAGGAATGGATGCTGCCGACCATACAACAATAAGCATGAATCCGGCTGACTACACAAATCAGCAAGGGTTGCCGGCTAATCATTACGAAAGAGCAAAAGCTAATGGATATGATTTTTACGTCACAACAGACCACTCTCAGGAACCGACACTCCAGCCTGTTTCAATAGACAATACATTTTGGCAAACTACCCTTAAGCATGCACGCACTTATGACAATGACCCAGATTTTGTTGCTTTAGCAGGAATAGAATTTAGCCGAAACACACCTGATAATGGAGGAAACGGGCATATAAACCCTATCAATATTGCCGAATATGTAAACGCGGATCATAGAGATGGCACACCTGCATGGCCGGAGGCTAACTGGAGCATACCCCAATTCTATGATTGGTTGAAAACAGTTGAACCAAATGGAGAAGGTTATGTTGCGGCAAGTTTCAATCACCCGGGAATAAATCAATATGATGACTGGGCAAATTTAGATGAGGATATTGTTGATAAGATTACCATGTTCGAATTACATACAAATTACAGAGGGTTCCGATTTAAACCATTTATTAGAGCTCTGAACAAAGGCTGGAAAGTGTCTCCCGTAGGCGCTCACGACAATCATGGATTTGGTCCTATCGATGGCGCAGATCAGCCGCCTCCAACATTATTATTAGCACCTGAACTTACCAAAGTTGCCATAACAAGAGCAATGAGCCAGCGTCGAACCTATGTTTCGTGGATTGAAGGTACAGAACTTAGGTATTCAGTAAATGATTTCATCATGGGTTCTACACTTGATAGGGCTGATACCTACAAATTTCAAATAGAAATTAAAACACCTAAGAGTGATACCGGAAACAGAATCCGCCGTATTCAGATTCTTCGCAATCATCCTGATGGTGAAGATGATGTAGTGGTAGTGGCAGAGGCTGAGTTTGACGGAGATATGGATGAGGTAAAATGGTCTCCAACAATTGAAGATCCCACAGCAAAATACTTTCTGTTGAGTGTTCATCACGGCACTGATATAACAGATGGCGAATATAACAACCGTGCATCGACCTATTCCGGTCCTGTCTGGACAGGAAAATAGAATTGATGGTTAATTTAATATCCAAATTCTGAGCGTCAAGATAATGGTCTTAAATCAAAACCCATGTTACATTAATATAAAATAAAGGAAATGCTTACTGTGAAAAATCTGCTATACACCCTGATATTAATTTTCGGCATTATTAATTGCCAGAATACCTCCGGCACTGCTTCGAATGATAACCGTACAGAAACAGTGGACGAACAGAAACTCCCTCTATCTGCTTTTAATGTATACAGGGGCAATACGCACGCTCATACCATTATAACCTGGACCCACGGACCTCAGCGTGAAAAATTTGAGGGTCCTTTTAACATGGACTGGCAAGCGCCTCCGGGAACAAATCTGGAAGATCACACTACACTCAGTATGGATCCTGATGATTATAATGATCAGCAGGGCTTACCAGCTAATCATTTCAAACTGGCAAAAGAAAATGGTTATGATTTCTATGTAACCACCGATCATTCCCAGGAACCTACCTTGCAACCGGCCGTTGCTGATAATCCATTTTGGATTAATACATTAGAAGCTGCTGCTGCATACGATGACGATCCGGAATTTGTTGCGTTAACGGGGTTTGAATTTAGCCGTAATACGGATGAGGATGGGAGTAGAGGGCATATCAATCCAATCAATATGGCCGAATATGTCAATGCAGATCACAGGGGCGGTCGTCCGGCCTGGCCAGAAGCCAATTGGAGCATTCCTCAATTTTATGACTGGCTGAAAACAGCTAAACCAGCTGGGGGTGAGGGTACAGTAGTTGCCAGTTTCAATCACCCTGGTGAAAATCAGTATGGAGACTGGGATCATATTGATGATGAGATCGTCGAGAAAATCACATTGTTTGAGTTACACACTAATTACAGAGGTTTCAGATTAAAACCTTACCTAAGAGCTTTGAATAAAGGTTGGAAAGTATCACCTGTTGGTTCCCACGATAACCATTCTTATGATAATATTGTAAGTGCAGAAGATCCGCCTCCAACACTCGTACTGGCTCCTGAGCTCACAAAAGAGGCCATTACCCGGGCAATGAGCGAACGCAGAACCTATGTTAGCTGGAATGAAGGAACAGAACTTAAATATTCGGTCAATGATCATATCATGGGATCAACACTTGACGGAACCGATTCTTTTAACTTCCAGATAGAAGTTAAAACTCCTGCCGGTGAACCAGATAAGAGAGTCAGGCGTATCCAGATACTTCGTGATCACCCGGAAGAAGAAGATGATGTTGAAGTAGTAGCTGAAGCAATGTTTAATGGATATGTGGATAAAATCGTTTGGAACCCAACTGTTGTAGATTCAACAGCAAAATACTTTCTGTTACGCATTCATCACAATAATGATATTACGGATGAAGAATTTAACAGGCGTGGTTCAACCTTTTCAGGTCCGGTGTGGACTGGAAAGTAGCTTCAAATTCATGATCTTGCTTGATCAATAGAAATGTCTAAAAATTTTAAAATGATAAAATTTCTGTTAAAATTATCATCATTACTGCTGACTGTTTTTATATCCGTTCAGTGTGCAGCTGATACAAGCGAACCTAAACCCAATATCATTTTCATAATGGCAGATGATATGGGCTATGCTGATATTGGTCCCAATGGTGGTGAACAAATTCATACACCTAATATTGATAAGTTAGCTGCTGAAGGGATTCGGTTTACACAGGCCTATTCAGGGAACACTGTTTGTGCTCCTGCCCGAAGTACCCTCATGACAGGTACTCATATGGGGAATACTCCGGTTCGATCCAATAGTGGCGGGGTATCGTTAAGAGAGCAAGATATAACTGTTGCACAAATCCTTAAGGATGCAGGTTATGCTACAGGAGGGTTTGGTAAATGGGGAATCGCTGAAATTGGTCAGCCCGGTGTTCCCGAGAAGAAGGGATTTGATGAATTTTTTGGATATTACCACCAGATTCATGCTCATAAATTTTATCCGGATTATCTGTATAGGAACAGTGAACGGGTTGACCTTCCCGGTAACAATGGTTTTTATGACGGACCATTAGGGGAGGGCAAAGGAGTCGGACCCATACCTGCCATTGATCCGGAGACTGGACAGGAACGACAATACAGTCATTATTTGATTTTTGACGAAATGGTTAAATTTATTCGAAAAAATAAAGATGTACCATTTTTTGCATATGGAGCCTGGACTCCCCCTCATTCCCGTTTTGAAATGCCTGAAGATGATCCGTCCTGGAAACTATACGAAGATAAACAATGGCCAGTAAGTTTAAAAGCTCATGCTGCCATGAATAACATGGTTGACCGCAACATTGGTGAACTTATGTCATTATTGGAGGAATTAGGTATTGATGACAATACTATCGTTATTTTTACCTCAGATAATGGAGCAAATGGAGGGATGAACAGAGGTCCACTTCAAAGTAATGCTCCGTTTCGCGGGGGAAAAACTTCGTTGTATGAAGGTGGTTTACGAGTACCTTTGATTGTACGATGGCCCGGGGTAATAGAAACAAATAAATTAAGTGATCATATAACATACTTTCCTGACATGTTTCCCACCCTGGCTGAAATGGCTGGTGTACCGGACCGTGTACCTGAAGTGGTTGATGGCATATCTATTCTTCCTGAATTAAAAGGGTCGAAGGCAACAGGCCTAAAACAGGAAGTTCATGAATATCTTTATTGGGAATATGCTGATGTAGATTGGAATAAAGTGCGCTATATGGACGAGACTCTGCGACAAGCCGTTCGTTCCGGTGATTGGAAAGCAATAAGGCCGGCCCCAAGCGCGCCATTGCAGTTATTCAATTTGGCAGATGACATTAGCGAAGGGCATAATCTGGCTGATGAATATCCGGATAAAGTAAGAGAGCTAGAAAAATTTATGGACGAAGCCCATACGCCACCGCCTCCCCAAATTGAACCGGAAAGAATTGCCGGGCGACCATATCGGTAATTATGATTATCATCAAAAATATAATAGGGTAATTTTGTCTCAGAGTGTCAAAAAAAAAATACTTTCCCGGGTAGAAAAAGCTATCTGCACTATCGCCTGTATGGGCATAGTTACTGTTCAGGCATGCAACCCGGTGGGCGGAAATACTGTAACCTCACAGGAAACCGACTATCCGGAAAGACCTAATATAGTTTGGATATCCACTGAGGATATATCACCTTTATTGGGTGCTTATGGTGATACAGTTGTAAACACCCCGGTCCTTGATCAATTAGCTTCAGATGGAGTAAGGTTTACGAAGGCTTTTTCAACTGCAGGGGTGTGCGCACCAAGCAGGGCGGCCATTATTACGGGTATGCATCAGTCGTCGATTGGTGCTCACCAGCACCGTACAACTAGCGAAGGTCCGGGTATGAAGCCTTATTTAACCGTACCACCAACTCATGTAAAAGCTTTTACAGAATACCTGAGAGCTGCCGGTTATTACACGACAAACAAGGGGAAAACCGACTACCAATTCGCCCCACATTCAGATAACAATCAACCTATTTCAGCCTGGGACGAAACGGGGGCTAATGCACACTGGCGCAATGCACCTGAAGGGCAGCCATTCTTTTCTGTATTCAATTTCATGACGACCCATGAGTCACAAGTGTGGCCTAATCCGAAAAGGCCGGTTACCGTCGATCCTGATCTTGTTGAAGTTCCACCGTATTATGCAGACACGCCTATTGTTCGAAGAGATATAGCTCAACAGTATTCGAATATTGAACGAATGGATGCCCAAGTGGGCCGAATTCTTAATCAGTTGGAAAAAGATGGCTTAGCTGAAAATACGGTAGTATTCTTTTGGAGCGATCATGGAGGTGCGCTTCCACGTCAAAAACGTGCGATGTATGACTCGGGAATACATGTACCTGTTATCATCCGATGGCCGGGTGTTATTGAACCGGGGTCAGTAGATGATGAAATGATGAGTTTTGTGGATTTAGCTCCCACCGTTCTCTCAATTGCGGGCGTTGATGTGCCTGCACATATGCAAGGGAGGGCCTTGTACGGATCTCAAAAGCAGGATCCACCTGAATACATATTTGCTGCAAGAGACCGCCATGATGAAGATCATGATATGGTTAGAGCAGTACGGGATAAACGATACAAATACATCCGTAACTATTTTCCTAATGAGCCTTATTCCGGTTGGGTATCTTATGAAAACTTGATGCCAATTAAAAAAGAAATGCTGAGGCTGCATGCTGAAGGTAAATTAGATAGCGTTCAAAGCAGTTGGATTGATGATGCTCGTCCGGTTCACGAACTATATGATCTGATTGAAGATCCGCACGAAATAAACAACCTCGCAAAAAAGAAGGAATACAAGGATACCCGGACTCGTATGAGTAAAGCCCTTGACCAATGGATGACTGAGATTGATGATATGGGGTTCATACCCGAAGATCAGATGGCTGAAACTTTTTGGCCGGGAAATATTCAGCCGCAAACCAATTCTCCTTTTTTTGTAGTTAATTCAGAAGAAGAACGTGAAAGGGAATGGCTTGATGAGGGAGGTAAATTTACTATACCCTACACAGTTAGCCTCATATCAACCACTGATGGAGCATCCATAGTCTATACAACTGATGAGGGTGATAATCCACACTGGAAGCTTTACACAAGCCGGATAAATATTACAAATCCCGTGAAGATACGAGCCCGGGCAATTCGCTATGGCTACGCTGAAAGCGAAGAAACAGAAGGCGATTTTGATGTAAACTAATAATTTACTTTTTTTAAAAAGGAAATGCTGAAGTAGGTGTTATCTTAAAAGCCTTTTAAAAGGTAATACCATTCAGTTTTATTTATAATTTTAGCAAGGAAACTTGCTCAACTAAATTCAGAGTCACGATATAAACCCCTTTTGATGAATATCAACCTTAAAGCAAAACAAAAAGCAACCTTTGATGCTATTGTTGTGGGAACCGGCATCAGTGGCGGCTTCGCTGCAAAAGAACTTACAGAGAAGGGTTTGAATACCCTGGTATTGGAAAGAGGCCGAAACGTAAGGCATATTATTGACTATCCTACGATGAATAAGCAACCGTGGGAATTTCCTTACGGTGATGAATTGACAGCCGAGGAGATAAAGGAATATCCGGTCCAAAAAAGGACAGGTTACATCCTCAAGCAATCGACAAAACACTGGTGGGTGAAAGATAAAGAACAGCCTTATGCTGAAGAAAAGCCCTTCGATTGGATCAGAGGATACCATGTTGGTGGCAGATCCCTTTTATGGGGCAGACAATCATACAGGTTAAGCGAAATGGATTTTGAGGCCAATGCAAATGATGGCGTAGGCGTAGATTGGCCAATACGGTATAAAGATCTTGAGAAATGGTACGATCACGTAGAATCATTTATAGGGGTGAGCGGGCAAAATGAAGGGTTACCCCAGCTTCCTGATGGAAATTTCTTGCCACCCATGGAACTGAACTGTCTGGAAAAGCATTTGAAGGATTCAATTTCAGAGAATTTTACAAACAGGCTGTTAACGATTGGTCGTGCCGCAAACCTGACACAGGCACACAATGGGCGGGGGACCTGTCAGAACCGTAATATGTGCCGTCAGGGATGTCCTTTTGGTGGCTATTTCAGCAGTAATGCCTCTACAATACCGGCAGCTGAAAAAACAGAAAATATGACACTCAGGCCGAATTCTATAGTAAACTCGGTTATTTATGATCATGAAACGAAAAAAGCCTCCGGAGTTCAGGTAATAGATTCCGAAACCGGAGAGATGATCGAGTATTATGCAAAGATCATTTTCCTGAATGCTTCGACTTTGAACACAACCTTAATCCTATTAAACTCTACTTCAGAAAGGTTTCCTAATGGGCTGGGTAATGACTCAGGAGAACTAGGCCATAATCTGATGGATCATCATTTTAAGGCGGGAGCTGACGGACGATATGATGGTTTTCAAGACCGTTATTACAAAGGGCGGCGACCGAATGGGTTCTATATTCCACGCTTCAGGAATTTAGGTAATGAGAAACGAGATTATATTCGAGGGTTCGGATATCAGGGCAGGGCCAGCAGGGAAAGCTGGGCAAAAGGGATTAGAGAAATGGCCATTGGTTCTGAGCTTAAGGAATTCATATCCAGCCCCGGAAATTGGACCATGGGTATGACCGGTTTTGGTGAATGCCTCCCCTATCATGAAAATAAAGTATGGTTAAATCATGATAAGACCGATAAATGGGGGCAGCCTACGCTGGTTGTTGATTGCGAGTTCAAAGAAAATGAAAAGAAAATGAGAATTGACATGGCTAATGATGCCGCAGAAATGTTGGAAGCGGCTGGTTTAAAAGACGTATCCACTTTTGATAATGATGCTAATCCAGGAAATGGAATTCATGAAATGGGAACAGCAAGAATGGGCAGAGATCCGAAAACGTCAGTATTAAACCGTAATAACCAAATCCATGCTGTACCTAATGTATTTGTAACAGATGGAGCATGTATGACTTCATCAGCTTGTCAAAATCCTTCTCTCACCTATATGGCCCTTACTGCAAGGGCATGTGATTTTTCGGTGAATGAAATGAAAAAGAATAACCTCTAAAGTTAATAGCATGAATAGAAAAGAAGCCATACAAAGAGCAGCTCTATTGATGGGAGGGGCTATCGTCGCCCCGAGTGTTCTGATAAATATAAACGGATGTCAGTCCTCTCAGCAATTGGATTGGTCACCCACCTTTTTTACACATGGTCAGGCACTCTTAGTGTCAGTAATTGCTGAAATAATCATACCATCGGATGGAACTCCCGGAGCAAAAGATGCCAGGGTACCTGAATATATTGAAGATATGGTTAGCCAGGTCTTTTCTGAAAGTCAGAGAACTAGATTTATGAATGGCCTGAAATATTACGACGAATCAGCCAGAGTGGCAAATGGTAAAATATTTGTTCAGTGCAACCCTCAACAACAATTTGATCTGGTTCAGCAATTTAATACAGAGGCATTGCAGAATAATAGTGGTTCATCCTTTCTCTTGATGAAACAACTAACTTTGCGGGGCTTTTGTACTTCCGAAATTGGGGCAACCCAGGTTCTGCAGTATCTCCAGGTACCCGGAAAATATGAGGGATGTGTTCCACTCGAAGATGTAGGTAATGCCTGGGCTTTTTCATAAGCCTGTGAGTTTTATAGTATAGCCAGTTTTTTTAAACCATAAATAAATTAACTCCTTGAAATGAATAAAATTAAATACCTGCTAGTTATTTTACCGATTACCTTTTATTTATCATCTTGCGCTCCACAGCAAGATGAAGATAATTCTCTAAAACTGGAACGGCTTGAAAATCGTCAGCCGATGAATATCGTGTTTGTATTCAGTGATGACCATTCATATAAGAATATGGGTTTCATGGGCCATGACTTTGTAGAAACCCCAAATATGGATGCTATGGCTGCCAATGGAGTGTATATGTCAAATGCCATCGTTACCACCTCCCTCTGCTCACCAAGCAGGGCATCCATACATACGGGTCAATATGCTTTTACTCATGGTGTTATCGATAACAACTCTCCAGATCCTGAAGGCGCAACCTACTTCTCAGAATACCTTCAGGAAGCAGGTTACAATACAGCGTTTATTGGTAAATGGCATATGGGAGCACATACCGATGACCCTCGTCCGGGTTGGGAGCATTGGGTTAGTTTTCAGGGGCAGGGCAGATATCCCCATCAAGGGCAACGATTGAATGTAAACGGTAAACATGTTGACCGCACAGACTACATCACCGATGAGCTCACTGACTATGCGGTCGATTGGCTGGAAACACAGAAGGAGTCTGATACCCCATTTATGTTATATTTATCCCATAAAGGTGTTCATTCTAACTTTCAACCTGCTGAAAGGCACCTTGACAAATATGCTGATGAACAAGTTGTCTGGCCTGAAACGATGTTTTTGGATGATGAGCAAATGGCTGAGAAGCCAATGTGGCTGAAGGATCAACGTAATAGCTGGCATGGTGTCGACTATCCATATCATAGTAACCTGGATCTGGACCATTGGTATAAACGATATAACGAAACTATATTGTCGGTTGATGAGAGCATTGGATCCGTTATCGATTATTTGAAAAAGAATGATATGTATGAGAATACAGTCATTATTTATTCAAGTGACCAGGGTTTTCATTTTGGTGAGCAAGGTCTGATAGATAAGCGGGTAGCCTATGAACCATCGATACGAATACCCCTTTTACTGGAAGCCCCTAAAATATTTAATGCTGGCACTACGGTGAATCAGGTAGTGGCTAACATAGATATCGCACCCACCATACTGGATATTGCCGGTTTAAAAGCACCAGAAACCATGCAAGGCCGCAGCTTTCTTTCACTGGCCAAGCAGGAAGATGTCGAAAACTGGGACCGTGATTATATGCTTTATACTTATTATTGGGAGGAGAAATTTCCACAGACCCCAACCATATTAGCTCTCCGAGGTGATAGATACAAATACATTCACTACTACGGATTGTGGGATACTCACGAATTGTATGACCTCCTGGAAGACCCTGATGAAAAACACAATATCATTCGCCGGGATGTGGAATCGTGGGAGATTGCTTCAGATCTACGTAGCAAACTTTTCACCATGCTGGAAGAAAAGGGAGCAGGTGCTATACCCTTGAGGGAGCCTCGTGATGATAATCCATTAAGAAATGCAAGGAGAAGTAAGGAAGGAGCAGTTGAGGCTGATTTCCCTTACTATTATTTTGAACCTATAAGAAACCGGTAGAGCAATGGCTGATTACGATATGAAAACATCTGTTTTTTTTGCAATTATACTTTGTTTTGGATTGGTATATTGTGAAAATTCAACGGATACCGGTACTTTGATTCCTGTTTCGGATCAAATTGATAATGAACCGCTTCCCGAATGGGATTATCCGGCTCAACCCGATACGGGAAAAATATTTTGGGGAGCCTCTATGCAATTAACCCTTCATGGCCCTGAAGAGCGTCATGAAGAACCATCCGGTGAAACTTTAGCCCTACACCGTAGTTTTTGGCGCTGGGATCAGCGTACAGGGAATATGCTTAACGTAGCGACTGATGACATTGCAAATGGCCGTTTACCATGGGTGTCTGTTAAACCGCCCCCATGTGAGAATCCTGATCCGGATTGCTCCAGCTGGCAATGGTTAGGTATGGCTAAAGGTAAATTTGATGATGAAATTGATGAAATGTTATATGCACTGGCTGCTCTAAAAAAGCCAATATGGCTGACCATACACCATGAGCCGGAAGGCGGGGGGGTGAAACAGAACCTAATGACACGGTTGGTGGACCTGCTGCACATATCAGTATGAATAAACGGGTCCGTGAACGTATGACAGCTTTAGAAATCGATAATATTGCTCTGGCTCCCGTTTTTATGTCCTGGTCTTTTGATGTTAAATCAGGACGTAATCCAGACGAATGGTGGGAACCCGATATCTATGACTTTATGGGCGTTGATATTTATGCTCCTACGGTTGGTACTTCTGTATTGCAAACAGGAGAATCCATTGAAGGAGGACCACGATGGTCATATATCCGTAAAGTTGCCGAAGAGCGTGGAGTTGAGTTAGCTGTTGGTGAATGGGGGGTAAGAGGCGATGATGATCAATCTGCTCAAATTGTATTAGAATGGTACGAACATGCCATTAACTCCCATAAAGATGGTCAGGGAGCCAGGGTAATTGGATTAAGTGCATTTGATTCCGGTCAAAACTCACCCAATGGTTCATGGTTGCTACAAGGGAAGCGCCTCGAAATGTTTCATCAGTTAATGGGCGATCCTAGAACTATCAAGTTGAAAGATTTTTGATTATACACCACTATTAAAGGTAGAATGATTTAACTCATAAATATAACGTTGCAATAAAGAAAACAATGGCAGATACTAATTAATAATCTTGATCTAACTACACGAAAAAAAATCATTATGAAAATCCTATTACTTCTACTGTTACCTTCACTTGTGTATGCTCAAGATGAAACAGGCTCAAAACCAAATATTATCCTTATTATGGTGGACGATATGGGTTACTCAGAATTAGGTAGTTACGGACAGAAAATCATCCAAACACCTAACCTGGATGCTATGGCAAATGAAGGTATGAGGTTCACCGATCATTATTCGGGAGCAAGTATTTGCAAGCCTTCACGGGAAGCCATTATGACCGGTATGCATACAGGCAATACCTATGTTCGCGGTAATTACCTGAGCCAGTCTGAGGGAGATTTTGCAACCCCGTTTGATAAAATTGATAAACGAACTATTGGGGAATACGCTAAAAAAGCTGGATATAAAACTGCAATGATGGGGAAATGGGGTTTAGGTGGTGCTGGAAGTGGCAGCGGACCCAATTCCAGGGGATTTGATTACTCTTTGGCATACTTAAGCCAGATTAACGCCCATAATTATTTCCCCCCCTTTCTTTGGGAAAATGAGGAACAGGTTTTCCTGAAAAATAATAATGATGATAAAAAGGGTTCTTACAGTCATGACTTGTTTGTTAATAAGACACTTGAATTTATAGAAGAAAGTGATGCTGAAGAACCATTCTTCTTGTATTTACCCTATACCTTGCCTCATGGTAGATTTGAAATTCCCAGTGATGCCCCATACACAGACAATGACTGGAACCAGCAGCAAAAAAATATTGCAGCCATGATCACCTTGCTGGATACAGATATTGGCCGCATACTTAATTTACTTGAAGATAAAGGAATAGATGAGAATACGGTCGTTTTCTTTACCAGTGACAACGGGCCTACGGGTTCCTCAAATCGTTATTTTGACAGTAATGGTCCTTTGCGCGGTGTTAAAAGTGATTTATACGAAGGCGGAATCAGGGTACCTATGATTGCCTGGTGGCCCGGTACAATTAATTCCGGTCAAACTAGTGGACACATCTCCGCTGCCTGGGATTTTTTGCCTACCATTGCTGAGCTTGCAGGGCTGGAGCCACCAACTGATATTGACGGTATATCGTTATTGCCGGAACTTTTGGGACAGGAACAGCCCCAGCATGAATTTCTGTATTGGGAGTTATATGGCTATAATTATGGATGGAGCAATGAAGACAACACAAAACCTCGAAATTGGCTCGAACACCGTGCAGTTCGCTATGGTAAATGGAAGGCAGTCATACCTGATATATACTCCACCCGAAGTGACGAAATAGAGTTGTATGATCTTGAAAATGATTTAGGTGAAACTACGAACGTAGCTGACCAAAACATTCAAATAGTTCAAAAAATCGAAGCTTATTTGATCGCTAATTATAATCCCAACCCCCATTTTCCCTACAGGCCTTAACCTCATATCATGATGATTAAATTAATAATCGGGCTGGTGCTGTTGCTTCAGCTTAATGAACAAAGCAATGCTCAGATTGATGGCAAATCCGCGGTTCTGAACTACATAAATAATTTAGCTAAAGAGGATGGAGGCTATGGATGGGAAGACCAGTATGACAGCCATCTTACTCCAACGTTTGCTGCTATCGGTGTTTTACATCACTTTGGAGAGTTGCCTACTGACCGCCAGACGCTTATTAAACATATACAAAACCTGCATCCGCAACGTAATCCGAATAATAATGAGGCAGGCAACAGCGGAACAGAGCTGCGTGACCTGGTATACCAGCAAATTAAAAGTCTCCAATGGTTGGGGGGTGATGTAACTGAGTATAAAAATTTAGTCAGTAACTGGGAAACTCAAGCCGGGAAACATGCTAATTTCGAAAAAAATGGCCATCCGGCATTTATGCAGGAAATGATGACACCTGTTGTCCGGAATCTACTGGAGTTACCGCAGGATGAGAGTATAATTGATTATATAAATGAAAGAGAAAGAGACAATGGAAGTTTCAATAATGTACCGGTCAGTGAGGGTGGAAATGGTAATATCCTGAACACCTTTTGGGGAGTATATGCGCGGAGCCTTCTCAGTAAGGAACAACTGAATGAGGAGGTAATAGACTGGCTGCAAAACTGCCAATTGGATAATGGAGGATTTACTCATCAACCCAATCCAATAATGGCAGTGAATGATGAAGTTGCATATACCTGGGCAGCTATTAAAGCACTGGATAAACTTTCTTCTCAACCCTACGACCAGGAGTGGGCAATCCGTTATCTGATGTCTCTTCAGAATAGTGACGGAGGGTTTGGCAACCGTCCCGGACTGCCTTCCACCCCTATGTCTACATTTTATGCCATTGACGCTCTGGCCACTTTAGGCGTACTTGGAGCACTCGAATCGATAACACTGGATCAGAATATTGAACCACAGTATCAATCAAAAGATTATTCTGATTATAAAATCTATACGGTTCAATTTCAACTTGCCGGAAGCGGGAGCCCATATGAAGCAGTGATGATGGCTGATAGTCTGCGTATTCACCTATGGGGGGCTAAAAATGCCACAGCAGAATGGCTGTCTACGGCTCAACAGATTGCAAATGATCAGGGTGTTGAAGTAACCTTCTTTCATGCTGATGAAGAGTATGGTAAGCATGTCGAAGTTATCGGAATGGGCAGTTACAATCATCTATTCGACCCTGTTTTCCCAGCGGGGAGCAGTACAAAAGATGTAGGTTGGAATTTTCGTCAAAGCTATTATTACCCATGGCAATCCTTTCAGGATGATTATGTCAAACCATTGCTTGATGATAACGGAGTATTGTTGTGGCAGGTAAACCATAATGAACCGGCTTCAAGGTTGTTACTTGATGAATCGGTGAATAATGGAGGATATGCCGCAATTAGCAGTATTCATTTTGATCAGAACTTTTTATTCTGGTTACCCTTTTTAAATCAGTACCGACACCAATTAGCTATCATATCCCTACAGGATTTTCACGGAACGGAATCATGGTGGTGGGGTAATGAAATGACCCATTACCGCAATCTTTTTCTTGCAAAAGAGGCATCTTATGAATCAATGATTGAAGCCTTAAAAAATCGGGAGGTTATTACAGTCAGGCATGATGAAGTTACTAATAACCTCACGCGGATGATTGGTGGAGCACCGGGAGTGCGAGAATACGTAACCTCGAAAGTAGAGGAATGGAAATGGTGGGAGGATGGTACTCATGCCATGAATCACCCCTGGGCTGCCATCACAATACTTCACCCGGATGATTCATTTGAAGTTGGTCATCCTAATGAAGGTGTTAATGTCAGGATAAGGCTATGGATGGATGGGGCCAGGCAAAACGTAGGTCAGCCTATAGTAGATCTGACCGAATTAAAAGTGAATGGTAGAATGGTTCATCCTGAGTCAATAGATGAAAAAAGCAGACGAGGGCAACAAGTGGATAGTTATTATTTATATTCAATAGTTCAGCCAAAACCTGGAAAGAATATTGTGGAGGCTACCTTCAAAAAGCGAAATGATGGTTCATTTAGAACAATGACAACAATTTTTAACTTTGATTAAAAAAACTGCTTTGAATCATACGACCTATCCTGTAAACCGTGCTGAGAAAGATAATTGGGTTATTACACGCAGGGTATTTCTGAAATCATCTGCTTTAGCCCTTGGAGGATTTTGCTTACATCCTTTTTTAGCCAATGCAGGTAAAGGAGCTATGATTCGATTTGGTGTAGTAACCGATTCGCATTATGCAGAAATTGAACCCAGTAACACCCGGTATTACAGGGAGTCTTTATCGAAGATGACAGAATGCGTTGATCTAATGAATGACAAGAAGGTGGATTTATTAATCCACCTGGGCGATTTAATCAATGGCGCACCTTCCAATAACAGAGAACATTTGCAGAAAGTGGAATCTATTTTATCCCGGTATCAGGGACCTCGTTATCATGTACTCGGCAACCATGATATGGATAAAATATCAAAATCACAGTTTCTTGAGGAAATCACTAATACAGGAGTGGATAAAAATGCCAACTATTATTCCTTCGATCATAAAGAGGTTCATTTTATCAACCTGGATTCAAATTACATTAAGGATGGAACGCATTATGACTCAGGTAATCATCATTGGACTGATGCTAATATACCTGACGATCAATTACGATGGCTGGAAAATGACCTAAATTCCACTTCAAAAAACGTAATTGTATGCAATCATCAACTACTTGATCTGGAAGGTGATTATTCTGTGAATAATGCGGCTGAAGTAAGGAGTATTCTGGAACAAAATTCGAAGGTGTTAGCAGTATTTCAAGGCCATAAGCATACCGGTCAATACAACATAGTTAACGGAATCCATTACTATACACTTAAAGGCATGGTAGAAGGCTCAGGGGAGGAGAATAATTCGTATGCAATCGTTGAAGTTTTTGATGATGCAAGTATGGTCATTACAGGGTATAGAAAATCAGTGAGCAAAAAATTTGGGAAGGTGCCGGAAAATGAAAAATAATTTAAATAATGGCCGCAGAGACTTTATAAAACAAACTGCTATCGGTGTAGCCTCGGGTTTTAGTTTGCAGGGCGGGGGTTTTTTTAATGAAACTGAAAAACTTGTATCAAAGAAGGAAGCTTTTGGATTTGCAGCTCAACCAGTTTTGGCTAATATTGGTGAGAACCAGATTGAAATTATAGTGGCCCCCAATGACTATGCTACAGCTTGGGTTGAATATGGAGAGGGTAAATCACTCAATCTCCATGCAAATGGAAGCACACATGGTCTTATGCCTACGTCTAATCGTGTAATGCGATTTACTATTTCGGATTTAGAACCTGGAAAATTATACAGCTACAGGGTTCAACTTCGTCGTATTGTTTATCATAACAAATGGAAACATGATCAAATTGATGAGGCGGCTAGTGAAACTCAAACTTTCCGAACTTTAGATCCAAATGCAGCCACAGCTAGTTTTACCTGTTGGAATGACACACACGAAAACGCTGATACTGTAGTAAAATTAAATGCATTACTTAAAAAACAGTCATCTGATTTTCTGTTATGGAATGGAGATGTGACCAATGATATTCACCAAGAGGAACAGATAGTTGGACAATTTCTTAATCCCGCAGGGCAGGCTTTTGCAACCTCTACACCTTTAATGATTAACCGTGGTAATCATGATGTACGCGGCAGGGATGCCCGGTATGTACGAAATTATCTATCAGGCCCCGAAGAGCAGGATTATTATGGATTCCGACAGGGGCCTTTGGCTTGTATTGTTATGGATACAGGTGAGGACAAACCAGACAATCACAGCGACTATGCTGGCCTAACCGGGTTTAGCCAATTACGTACCAGGCAAGCCGATTGGCTTGCAGATTTAATCGAACAGCCCTGGTTTACATCAGCCCCATTTAAAGTTGCTTTTCTTCATATTCCATTGGTATGGGAGGCCGAGGTGCCTGAACGATGGCCTGGTGTTTGGGGTGCAGGCATTCAAGGATGGAAATGTGAAGATGGCTATAACAAATGGCATGACCTTTTAGTAAAATCCGGAATCAAATTGGTCATTTCAGGGCATACACATCATCATGCTTATTTTCCTCCTAATAAGGAAAGGCCCTATGGTCAGCTAATAGGTGGTGGTCCGCAGCCGGATCAGGCAACCTGTATCACAGGACACGCTGATAAAAAAACTTTGACTATAAATATGACTGATCTTGAGGGTAATAATCTGAAAAAGTTACAATTTACCTAGGTAGTCCAGCTATAAAAGTCTAATCTAATGATTGACATTTAGTTTTTTTTAACTTTTATTAGGAATGATAGCGTTAACGCAATTATAGCTTATAATCAAAATTTTTTACAACTCCTTAAAATTACGGCTTCCCCCCAAGCCCTATTCCGAAAGTTTTAAAACATCGGGATAGGGTTCTTTGGATGAGTTAGATAATATTTTGTAATTGCAGTACTAAGCCCTCTTTTTGGCAGCCTTTTTAAATCATGAACGGAGCTCAAAGGTCCATGCAAAGAATTGCTGATATTTTAAATCTAAATAAAAGGGCTTTCAATTTATTCGACTTTAGAATAACTTAACGATGTTATCGATAACAAATAATACCCATATTCAAAGGAAAAACGATGCCTTTCATTAAAAGCCTGTTCTATACACTCATTTTGACTTTAAGTTTTGTCTCCTGTCAATCAAATACTGACTTTCAAAATAACGTAAATGCTGACAGCCTCAAGGAACAACAACTTCCCCTTTCTGATTACAATATTTATAAGGGAGAGACTCATGCACATACTGTCTTTACCTGGTCTCATGGCAACCATCGTGAATCTTTCGACGGCCCATTAAATCCTGAATGGGATAAACCTGAGGCGATTAAATTTGATGATCACACTACGATCACTTTAAATCCGGACGATTACCCTAATGTTCAAGGATTACCCGCCAATTATTATTCAAAGGCTAAAGAGAAAGGCTTTGATTTTTTTATTACCACCGATCATTCACATGATGAGCCCCTACAACCTGTTTCAATTGACAATCGCGCATGGAAAGCCTCAAGGGATGCTTCCGTGAGATATAACGATGATCCTGATTTTGTGGCATTGAATGGAGTCGAATATGGCCGTAATGGCGTGGATTCTTTGGGGATAGGTCACCTTAATCCCATTAATATTGCAGAATACGTAAATGGGGATCAAAGAGAGGGAGCTGCCCCCTGGCCTGAGGCTGACTGGAGCATTCCTCAATTATACGACTGGCTTAAAACAGCGGAACCTGCGGGTGGTGAAGGGTATGTTGTAGCCAGCTTCAATCATCCGGGACGAACTCAGTATAATGATTGGGATTATCTGGATAATGAAATAAGAGATATCATTACGATGTTTGAATTAAGAACTGTTTTTAGAGGTTCTGGTCCTCGTTGGGCGGGATTTATCAGAGCGCTTAACAAAGGCTGGAAAGTATCCCCGATATCAGTAACGGACAGCCATGGTTATTGGCATGTGGATACGATTCAGCCTCTTACCTGGGTACTGGCTCCTGAGCTTACAAAAACGGCTATAACCAATGCCATGCGGCAACGTCGAACCTACACCTCATGGGCCGGACAAAGAGACACTCAGGTTGATCTGAAGTATTCGGTCAACGGTTATATCATGGGGTCTACGCTGGATACACCAGAGGCTTATAATTTTCAGATCGAAATAAATACTCACCCAACAGATAAAGCCCAGAACGTCAAAAAGATTCAAATCATAAGGGATCATCCAAATGGAGATCTTGATCAGGTTGAAGTTGCTGCAGAAGTAGAATTTGACGGCAACGAAGAAAGGATAGAATGGGCGCCGGTAATCGAAGACAATGGGGCTAAATATTATTTTCTACGAGTATATCACAACAGCGATATGAATGATGCCGGCGGGTTCAATGAACATGGATCAACCTATTCAGCACCAATTTGGACCGGTAGATAAACATAAATCACAGTTATTAAAGAAGTATTAATTACATCAATCAAACATGAAAATCACAATACAGCTAGTTTTATTGCTTTTGATCTGCTCACTCCATGAAGTTATTGCACAAGAATCAGGTGAGTATGAGGCGGAATATACCGTTACCCTGACCGGCGAAACTCTACGGCCCATAAGCAATCACTTAATGGGTTTTAACCTTGTATATTCTCAGGAAAGTGATCAGATATGGCAGGATGGGAAAGTAGAAGGATATTTAAAAGATGTTAATACCAGCTTACTGCGCTGGCCTGGTGGTACAATTTCTACCTTTTACCATTGGAATGATTTGACGGGTAAAAGGCCACCCTGGAGGGATAACTGGGATCCTGATAATAATGTGTCCGTTGCCGCTGAATCAGAGTTTATGGATCTCGATGAATATATTTCACTAATTAAAAGTACGGGAGCTACCCCTTTGTTAGGCATCAATGTGGATTCCGGACGCAGGTGGGATCGGGAACAGGATGGAATAGATGAAGCGCTAGCCTTAATGCAATATTGTAAAGACAATGATTTTGATGTCACATACTGGTATTTAGGCAATGAAGCCTATCATAACACTAGCAATGGTGGAGAAAAAACAGCCCAGCAGTATGCCAATCTGATTAATACTTACGCCAATGCAATGCGTGAAATTGATCCTGATATCAAAGTCGTTGCCAATTGGATATCCGGTATGACGAGAAGTCATATACGATCTGACTATCAAACGCTCATGAATATTGCCGGAGATAATATAGATATCATTGATACCCATCATTATTGGTCGTTTAGTGGTCCATCTATGGAGAACTGGTTGCAACACACTCCTATGAGAGTATTTACAGGCAAAACCTATATTGAGGAAATAGCCTATTTCCATGAAATGATGACCGATTTTGGTCATCCGGATACTCAGTTGGCAGCTCTGGAGTGGAATGTCGGTCCCATAAATAATCAGCAGCTCAATCCACACCAGGTCGCGTTAATGCAATCGGAAATGATGATGGAGTTTCTCATGGGAGGCATGGATTTTGCAACTTTTTGGCCAATTCAATGGCCTAGCGGTAATGTGACTCGTCGGACCTTAATCGACCGATACAACAATAATGAGGCTCAACCCAACTTGAATCTGTTCAGGTTCTTTGGCCAATTTCAGGGCGGGGAAGTCGTAAAAGACCATGTGACAAAATCATCACCGAACATTTTGCAATTTGCAGCTAAAGACCAACAAGAGAATGTACTCAGAATTGCTTTTCTTAATAAAAATACCCATGGAGTCAAAGCTACCATGAATGCTATGCAAATAGGCGATGCTATCCTTCAAAGTGCACAGGCCTATATACTAACGGACGGTGGTGATCAACATGAAGTTAATTCAATTGATTTACTAGAACATGGGGCTGATGGAATTTCTTTTGTGGCCCAACCTTTATCCCTGACTATGTTAACTTTTGATAATATAACTCTTACTTCTATGGAAGAAACTGGTAAAAACACTGAACTCCCGGAAAATTATAAGTTGCATCAAAATTTTCCCAATCCTTTCAATCCCAGTACAGAAATCAGCTATCAATTATCGACAGACAGTGATGTTAACTTTGAGGTTTTCAATATGCTCGGCCAAAGAGTAGCCAATTTGGTCAATCAGCGTCAGGCGGCGGGAGTTCACAGAATAACATTTGATGCCTCGGAACTGCCGAGCGGGATATATTTCTACAGGTTAAAAGCCGGTACCTTTATGGATTCAAAGAAAATGATGCTAATGAAATAATCATTGGTGGGTTTTATCAATTTGATAACAAATAGGCTTTAGGAAGCCATTCCAAATACACCATTAGCTTTTGAACCAAATTTCTTAATTAGAGTTTACAATATCCTTTGGATCATGTAAAAAATGTTAACGGTAAAAAATGACTTGAATAGTTAAATGTGGCTGTATGGTTTGACCGTTCTAAGCCTGAATTTTGCAAAACTATACAGCCTGCCAGCTCCATTAATCACCCCTTACCCTGGCTTTATACAAGTCCCATACCCGGGGGTTTTGCATAAGGCTTTAGTAAGACATGCCTAGGACGAGGTCCCCGAAAACGGGGGTAGATTTTGAGCTAAAAATTTTCTGTTAGAGACCACATTACTACCTTACAACATCACAATAATTACACGTGAGCAAATTTGATCTTTTTCCTGTTTTCCGCAAGGGTTAAAAATATTGATGTAAGTTACTGATAATTAG
>JBBDQY010000064.1:0-25485 GCA_040905745.1 Balneolales bacterium | reverse complement strand
CCACTAATTATCAGTAACTTACATCAATATTTTTAACCCTTGCGGAAAACAGGAGTGATGAAAGAAACAGCAAAATTAGAAGAAGCATGATAAACTTCTCTTATGGTAAGGAAACAACTTTGCGGATAACCCATTCAGCTGAGAGCAGTAGAACTACTAATATAAACCAGAATGGGTTTTGATAGCCCAGAACCTCACGGTTAGTGATATGGGTCTGAATATTAAAAAAGCCATCTTGGTGGAGTCTTTCTTTTAGATCATCAACGGAGTCATAACGGTAATAAGCACCACCTGACTGCTCTGCGATATAGGTGAGTAATGCATCATTACGTTTTGTATTCACAAATTCCAAATTAGTACTACCCACAGAAAACTCTCCTGTTCTTTCTTCAATGATATGATTGCCCTTCATTGCTGAAGCATCAAATTGATACATACCCTCGGGAAGGTTACCCAACCTTAACCTGTACTGTCCACGTCCTTGATTAGACATTTTGTATAATCTATCTTCATAACCATCTCCGCTTATTTCAACTTCAATGATGGCATTATTCTCTTCCTGCCCAGCTTCATTTCTTAGAAAAGCATCAATCAGTACATTCTCTGTTTCATTGAACATCGTTTTGGTAGGCTGAATATCCAGTAGTCGGTTATCAGGGGGGGAAGCTGTCCATTTGACGATGTTGTTGAATAATTCAATAGTATATTCACGCAACTGAACATCAGGACTTAGAAACCATCGATAGAATCCATGAGCGCTTAATAAGGCAGTCCTGATGTTACCAATAGTACGGGTAGTAAGCATGGGTGTTTCCAAATCAGTACCCCGAAAGTTGGTAATCATAAGGATTTGGCTTCCTGAAACTGAGTTGATATTATCTACAGGTCCGTATAAAGGAGGGGCTCTGTCAAGGTTTGCCTCGGGAAGTTCCAATACGGGATGATTTTTTTGTCCTGAATTTATTAAAGGCCGAACATCTCTTTTCTCACTATCAGAGGAAACCGTTACCGGTGAAAGATCACCATATAAGGATGTAAATAAATTATAGTCCATGTTGACTCCTGATAGAAATACAATAGGCTTTCCCTGAGTATATTCTCTAACCTGTTGAATCAGTGTCTCCGGCTGATTACCCGATGGGAAACCATGCAGAATTATCAGATCCAGAGTATCCTGATTTTGCGGAAAATCACCTTCCACAAATCTCTCACCTGCAATCCACGTCCGATAATCCAGATCAATACTGTCGTCACTCCTTAAAATGGATCGGACTGTTTTAACATCAGGGTGAATATCAAATGCAAGGTGCATGATTCTCACTTTATCATCAAGCACATCAATATTAAATACTTCCTGGTTATTGGCTGTCGTCCATTCGCCCTCGACTTCGGGGATATTAATTTCATACTGCTGTAAGCCAACACTTTCCAGTTCAACTTCAAAAGAGATATCTTGAACTGACAGCATTGATTGATCGCTTTGAAAAATTTGTTCATCAATAACTTTGCCATCACGCATCAATTGCACAGTGATGTTGGTATTTGGAAATCCATTGGTGAAAACAGAAACCTCAACCGGAGTACTGGTATTTTTATAGCCAGTACTATTGCTGGTGACATTCTGAACCACGATATCATCAAGGCGCGAAGTATCACCCAGGGCAATGGTAAAAATTGGCAATGGAAAACGTGATGCAGCATAAGATGGATCACGCCCTTTATTAATAATTCCATCGCTTATCAGTATTACAGCTATTTCATCTGTCATTTGTTCCCTGAAGGTTGTAAGAGCTGTATTTATATCCGTCTCAGTACCGGAAAAGTTGAGGCTATCTACTGGCATTTCCCTGCTTTCGTTGCTGAATGCCCATGTTTTAAACAGGATATTACTGGTATCAGCCAAACCCAGGTCACCGATTGCTTTCTTATAGTCTGTTTCACCTGAATAAATGCCTTTTTCAATGATTGTACTTTGGCTATTATCAAGCAATACAGCAATCTCAGGCTTAACCCGGTTCTCCTGCAGAATCGTAAATACAGGATTCAATAGTAAAAGAATCAGAATTAAAAATACTGATGCCCGAAGAGTGATAAGGACACCACGTATCGGTTTGGAAACCCCACTGACATTCCTATAGGTCCAGTATGCTACTCCTAATGTGAAGACAAGCAGAGCAATCAGAAATAGAATATTATATGCGGCACTGAAGCCTTCAAAAGTGAAGTTCAATTTTTTACACCTTTACATCAGCCGCTTTATGAGGTCTACCGTGGATATTCCCTCTGCCTCGGCGGCATAATTATTAACGATGCGATGTCTGAGTACCGGAATAGCCAATGCTTCAATATCTTCTTCCGTAACATTGAATCGACCTCGCGATAAAGCACGTGTTTTACCCCCTAGTATCAGATATTGCGATGCACGTGGGCCAGCACCCCAACTCATGTATTTATGGATGAATTCTGGTGAATGTCCATTATTAGGACGTGTCATTGACACCATCTTCACCGCATAGTTAAGCACACTTTCTGGAACGGCCACTTCTCTTATCAAATCCTGATATCCAATGATCTGGTTGGCGTCTAATATCGGGTCAAGTTTTACCCTATCGCTGCTAGTGGTCCGGCTTACAATATCAAGCTCTTCCTCAAATGAAGGATAATCAAGCCATAGATTAAACATGAAGCGGTCAAGTTGTGCTTCAGGTAGGGGATAGGTTCCTTCTTGTTCAATGGGGTTTTGTGTGGCTAGTACGAAAAAAGGCTCATCGAGCTTATAGGTTGTGCCACCCGCCGTGATATGATGTTCCTGCATAGCCTCGAGCAGTGCCGCCTGAGTTTTCGGGGGCGTTCGGTTTATTTCATCTGCTAATACAATATTGGCAAACAGCGGACCTTTAATAAACTTGAATTTCTTATGGCCTGATTCGTAATCTTCTTCAATCACATCTGTACCGCTAATGTCGCCAGGCATTAAATCTGGAGTAAATTGGATGCGATTAAATGTCAGGTTAAGTGTCTGGGCCAGTGTACTGATTAATAGTGTTTTAGCTAGTCCTGGCACTCCTACAAGCAGACAATGACCTCGGGAAAATAGGCTGATGAGTAGTTGTTCAACAATCTCATCCTGGCCTACCACAACTTTGCTAATTTCCTTGCGCAAATCTTTAAAGGATTGTTCAAATGTTTCAGCGGCCTTCGCCGGATCTTCAGGAATAGTCTTCATTAATTAGTAAGTCTGTTCTGGTTGAGGTGCTGTTTGTTGCCCACCCTGATTTTCCTGATCTACCGGTATATTGGGTGTCAGACGATCAACATCCGACATGGGAATTTTATACTCAACATAAACTTCGTCACGGACCTTATTCATCCAACTCATCAATTCTAGCTGTTGCTTCTGCTGCATTGCAAAATTTTTAATCATCTCATAATCGGTATCAATATTTGCAATATGTTCTGACACAAATTCACGAAGCTGGACTATCCTGTATGCTCTACTGTTATTTTCTGTTTGGAAAGCCTGAGGCTCGGAGATGGCACCTTCTCCTTCGGTTCTAAGTTGACGAACGATAGATCTTAAACTGGGATCAAGCCGATTGACTTCTATTCTTTGCTGACCTGACTGTGGGTCAATAAGGCGACCACCTGTCGGGGCTGTGATTTTATCCTGAGAATGCGAACGAGCCATAGCGCTAAATGATTTTCCATGATTAACCACACTATCACGTAAAGCCTCAAGCCTTTGAATGGCAAATTCCTCATCAAGTTGATCATCTTTAACTTGGATCAGAATATGATGGGTTGAGATATTATCTCCTGATCGTTCGTTTAGCCTTATAATATGATATCCCTGAGATGTTTCAACTACCTCAGATATTTCTCCAGGCTCAAGAGCAGATGCAGCAGCAGCATATTCTGTAACCAGATCACTAGTAGGAACCATGGGTAAACGTCCTCCACCAGAGGCTGTTGGACCATCGCTGTGCCTTCGTGCCAGTTCTTCGAGATCTTTGCCGTGATTGAGGATAGAATCACGTAATTGTTCAGCTAACTGGAGGGCACTCTGTGTTGCATCAGACTTTGGCGGCGGTATAACCACAATCTGCGATAATGAAACGGATTCTGGTATTAAGGGTAAGGAATCCTGAGGGATTGATTCAAAGAACTCAACAACCTCAGGTCTGGTGATATTAATTGTACCTATTCTATTCTGTCGTACCCGCTCAACTAACATATCTTCACGAAAAACATCTCTGTATTCAGCCTTAATTTCCAAAATAGAACTTCCGAAAGCTTCCTCAAGCTCTTGTTCACTACCTGCACGCTGAACCAACTGATTTATCCGTTGATCCAATATTCGGTTAACCTCATCATCAGCAACAACAACAGAATCAATAGTGGCTTTTTCAACCAGAACATAATTATCAATTAATGATTCAAGAACCTGATACCATAGATCCTCCTGAAAGTTATCCATATTGTTGCCTTGAACATACTCAGCAACCCTTTGGTCTACTTCGGATTTTAGGATGATATGATCATTAACTACGGCAACTATCTGATCCACAATCTCACTCTGCTGTGCTTTTACTGTGAAACTTGATAGAAGTAAAATTATTGAAATGGTAAAGAACTTAAGTAATTGATGCATTAAATTAGTTTGAAATGAGTGTGTCAGGTTCTGTATTTATGAGTATTTCTTTAGCTTCGTCAAGGGTATGTACGTCATAAAGCTTGATTTCATTGTTTGATTCAGCCTTTAAAAATAAATTCCTTTCATATGTGCTAATAATACGCCTTTGTTTTTCCACGAGCAGCCATTCACTGATATGACCTAGCACCCAATCCAGATCGGGATGATCACCTTTACTTTTATCTTCCCGAAGCTGAACGAAATGGTACTGCCCATTTTCTTCACTAACTGGTGAAATCTCTGTGATCCCGATTACTTTCAGATACTGGTTCATGGTATCATAATCCTTGGCTGCATTTGATAATGGCCAGAACATATTTGAATTTTGAATAGCCTCCTCAGGATTAATGGAATACCGCCTGGCTACATCCTCCCATTGATCACCCCGATGTAGGGCATTTCTCGCATTTTGGCTAGCATTTAGTGTCTCCGTTATAATGTGGCGGTAACGTACATGTCTTTCATTTAAAACAAACTGCTCTCTATGGGCCTGGTAATAAGCCTGAGCTTCTTGCATTGATACTCCTTCTTCTTTAACCTCTTTCTGAACCAGATCAAGCAATGCCGTTGCAATAATATCTTCTTTGGCAAGTCTTATCTTTTTACGGACGTCTTCATTATTCTCCAGGCCCAGGCGATTTGCCTCCTGCAATAGTACCTGTCGTTTTACCCAATTTCGTCTGTAATCCCTAATGGCTGCGATGCTGTCACGTTCATATATGTAAACCGGAATAAT
The DNA here is from genome assembly GCA_040905745.1 of Balneolales bacterium. Lineage (GTDB taxonomy): Bacteria > Bacteroidota > Rhodothermia > Balneolales > Natronogracilivirgulaceae > JBBDMU01. Next base: position 20,056 of record JBBDQY010000064.1, on the reverse strand, counting down.
TTGACGTGCCTGTTCAAGGGTAAGCTCATTACCACTAACCTCTGCAATTACCCTGTTATTATCTTCAGTTTTCTGAACAGTACAGGAAATCTGGAGTAAAACAAAGATGGAAAAGAATAACAGGTGACGCACGTGAAATAGGTTATGAGATAATTATGGAGTCGCTAAAGCCTATGCTCAATAAGAAAATATAAAGCCATCACTAAAATAGGGGAAAAGAATTAGATTCAGGCTTTATCAAACATTTCTTATACGGCTCATTCTAAGGTTTTATTCATTAATTCTGGCTAACTGATCATAGAATGCTTTTACGCTATATTGATCTCGTAACTGTTGTAACCAGTTTTGCTCCCTAATCGGTTGATATTCGGCAACCAGTTTATTGTAGGCTTCATCAAATGTCATAGGCCTCGGCTGGTGTTTTTTTACAAGGATCAGAACATTTTGTCTGTTTTGATAATCAAAATATGCTGAAGCCTCACCATCTCCGAGTCCCGCAAGATGGGTGAAGGGTTCATCATCAAGGTTATTAATAATATTATTCCGTACCACGAGTCCAGAGAAGGTATTTTTCATACTATCGATTAAAACTCCTGATTCATAAGCGGACAAAGCCTGATCCAGGGTTTCGGATTTTGATGCTGACATGTGCACGTATTCAAATCTTTCACCGAATTCATAGGCCCCTTGATTGGATTCATATAAAGCCCTCAATTCCATTGTATCATTTTTAGCATAATTCCAGACAGAGTCTTCACTAATTCGGAAAACCACAAGACCGTGAATATAATTATCACTTAGGTCTTTATACTCAGGGTATTCATTTTTAGTAATGTCAACTATTTGCTCATCTGTCATTTCATTAAGAAAATCATCCAGTTTGTAATGTTGATATTTTTCCAGAGTAAATTGGTTTAACCAGTTGATATAGTCGCCCACATTGTATATTTGATTATTAACCTCATAAAGTGGTTTAGACCTTAGGTCTTCCGGCCATTTAATCTGATTAAATTCCAAATCCCTGTAATTAGATTCATGTTTTTCGAATTCAGCCAGAGATTCCTTATAAATATGATCGTTACCTGCTTTTCTGGCAGCACGCAAAACCGGTTCACGGTTTTCTCGATATCTTGGTAATTGCTTGAGCCTTTCAAATTGCTCTTCCCGAATAACCACAGGGTCTTTCTGACTTTTTATAGAATCAAGCCTCAAAATATGTACGCCATAACCACTGAAGAAAGGTTCAGAGTAAGAGCCTATCTCCTCCATTGACATGATACTTTGAGTGAAATTATGGTTATACCGGCCTGTTCCGATCCAACCTATATTGCCTTCATTCGACTGTGATGAGGGGTCCTGAGTATATTCCATTACAAGATCAGCCCAATCCTCACCCTGTTTAATCTTATCATAAACCTCATTTGCTGTTGCCATAGCGGATTCCTCAGAGTCTCCCTCACCATGTGTCTGAAAAAAAATATGGGAAATCTTACGTTCAGATTGTCTGGGTATTCTGTCTTTTACATAAACTACATGAAATCCGAAAGACGTTCGAAAAGGCAAAGATACGTCACCCGGCTTGGTGTTATAAGCTACATCTTCAAAAGGCTTCACAGACCAGCCACCACTGAAAAACCCTAAGTCGCCCCCCATGCTCTGACCATTTTGAGTGGATGAATATTCCTTACTAAGTTCATCAAAGTCTTCGCCATTTAAGAATCGGTTTCGAGCTTCCAAAAGTTTGCTATATGCTTCTAATGTATCTTCTGGTGATGCATCTGGTTTCAGGCTGATTAGAATATGAGAAGCGTGAACTTGTTCCATATACCGCTCGACCAATTCATCAAGGAGGTCTTCAGTTACCTTTTTTTCAAGCCAATAGGGGTAGACAGATTGCTTTTCATAATCGTTGTGTTCAACTAAAATTTCATCATCGTTATAATAACCTGCATCCCTGGCTGCAGCCAATTTTGCTTTATAATCAAGGTAAAGATCAAGAAATTCAGCTAGTCCTTCCTCATCTGCAGCATCGCTATTATCCGACCGATAGAAATTAGAATTCAACTCTGTAAGGGTTATTGATTCACCTGCGACCTCTCCCACAACAATATCTGCTTGTTGTTTCTCTCCGGATTTAAATATTGAACAGGATGTTATCAGGGCAATAACAAATAAATGCAAAACGACTGACGAAACTTGTAACTTCATAAATAATAGAATTTAAGCATTATAATATAGGGGATATGATCAACAAACGATTCGACCATTTGAGCGACGTATGAACGTTTTATTAGAGAAATTTATTATACTTTGTATCATCATTTAAGGAGGTATAAATTACCTTAGAATGATGCTAAATAGTCAGTAAGAGTCTTGTCATATCAAGAAGACTGGGTATTGTTGATAATTTGATAGAATGGATTTTAAATTTGATATGGTTATTAACGCAAATATTTTTGGAATTAGGTTTTTTAGCAAACAGAATATATCTGTAGTTTGGGAGAAAGCAAAGTAATCCACAAAGAAACCATGGTGGAAATAAAGAAATAATCTGATTTGTATGGAAATACCCGCTATAGGGTTATTGAAGATGTGAATAGTATAAAAGAATTTCAGACTAATCGGAGATAGCTAACTTACGAGTTGCAAAATTATAGCTCAAAGAATACTGAGTTAATCAGAAAGTGAGTTTAAACTAAAAGAATGGGTGAGAAAGAGATTGAGATTCTGTATTTTAAGCCCACATTATGTAATCATTAAATATAGAAATATATGGCTATGCAACGCTGGAAAGGGCTGGATATAGAGGCTGAAGGTGAAGGAATATCAAAACCATTGAGCAGGGAAGTGAACCTTCTTGGTACCCTATTAGGACATTCAATCAGGGTGCTGGCCGGTGATCGGCAATTTGAAATGGTCGAATCATTCCGTACAAGGTGCAAAAAAGCGTATGAGCCGGGTAATGAATACCTTCGTAAACAGGTATCCGAAGAAGCTTCGAAACTTAATGATGTAGAAATAGACTGGATATTACGTTCTTTTACCTCGTTTTTTCACCTGATCAATAAAGCTGAACAGGATGAAATTACCCGTATAAACCGTGAGAGGGAAAAAGAAGCTGACGATCAAAATCCCCGGGCTGAATCGATAGGCCAATCTATTTATCAGCTCAAGAAAGATGGGCTATCATTGGATGATGTTACAGCTCTTATTGATCGTCTGGATATCCAACCAACTTTAACGGCACACCCAACAGAAGCCCGGCGGCGCAGCATACTCCATATACAGGAATACATATCAGAACTTCTTGCCAAGGTCAACAGTACCGATATGACCCCTTCAGAAAGCGAAGACATGATCTCAAAGATGTATCACCAAATTGGGATTCTATTATCTACTGATGATGTCAGGCCATCCCGCTTATCGGTAGAAGATGAGGTTCGCAATGGGTTATACTTTCTGAAATCATCCATTTGGATTACAATACCCCGCATATACAAAGATTTAAGTGATGCCATTGAGAAATATTATGGAGAACGCCTTAAGCTCCCTGCTTTCCTGAAATATCGAACCTGGATTGGTGGAGACCGGGACGGGAATCCATTCGTTACACCTGAAGTGACGCAAACAACACTGGCCACTCATAAAAAGGTAGCTTTCGAACTATATCAGAAAGAATTGGACTATCTCTGGAAAGAACTAAGTATATCATCCAGACAAATATCTACACCTGAAAAGCTTAAAAAATCTATTGAAGCCGATAAAAGCAACTATAAGCTGAGAGTTTCCGAAACGGAACAGCACGGTCATGAACCTTATAGAGTCAAGATCAGCTTTATACAGCAAAAATTGAATCTGGAACTGGCAAGGATCACCAATAGTAACGATAAAGAACGCAAAGCGCAGGCAGCTTATTCAGTAGATGACTTTACCGCTGAAATGTTACTTCTTCAAGAATGCCTCAATGAGTCTGGTTTTGCTGATCTGGCCAGCAGAGGCCGATTACAGGATATTATCTATCAGATTCAAACCTTTGGTTTTTCCATTGCCGCTATGGATATCCGACAACATAGCATGGTTTATGAACAGACGGTTACTGAATTGTTTGCTGCTGCCGATGTGGTTGATGATTATGCTAAACTTGATGAAGCACAGAAGCTGAAAGTATTACGTGCCGAACTGGCAAATCCCCGTCCTCTTATTCAGTCCAACAGACCGCTTGGAGATAAAGCCCAGGAGACGATGGACACCTTTGAGGTCATTCGCAATGCTGTCGCTGAAGATAAAACATCAATTGGCAGCCTGATTGTGAGTATGACGCATGAAGTAAGTGATTTACTTGAAGTAATGATTATTGCCAAGGAAGCAGGTTTATGGCGAATGGAAAAAGGCCGTGTTCATTTCAGCCTCGATGTTGTACCTCTTTTTGAGACAATAGATGATCTGGAAAGAAGCAGTACCCTGATGGACGCTTTATACAGTGATCCTATTTATCAACTACACCTGAAAGAACGAGGTAATTTTCAGGAAATCATGCTTGGTTACTCAGACAGCAATAAAGATGGTGGCTACTGGATGGCCAATTGGGCTCTTCATAAAGCCCAGGAAAAACTCGCAGATGTTAATCTGAAGCACAACGTTGAATTTCGTCTGTTTCATGGCCGTGGTGGAACCGTAGGGAGAGGAGGCGGGCGCTCCTCACAGGCTGTAAAAGCTTTACCACCTGCGTGCCATAATGGTAAAATTCGCATGACGGAACAAGGTGAAGTCATATCCTTCCGTTACGCCTTACCGACCATTGCAAAAAGGCACCTTGAGCAGATTGTTCATGCAATGATAAATTCAACTGCTGAGGCTACCATGCAAAACATCGAACACCTCAATGAAAAGGACAAGCCGTATTCTATAATGGAGGCTATATCCCGACGTTCCATGAAACGTTATACGGACTTTTCCGGTGATCCAAAACTTTGGAAATGGTATACTGAGATTACCCCTATTGAGCAGATTAGCCGCTTGCCGATAGCCTCAAGGCCTGTTTCCAGGAAATCATCCAATGAAGTTGACTTCAGCTCTATACGTGCTATCCCATGGGTTTTTGCATGGACCCAGGTTCGTTATAATCTACCCGGTTGGTTTGGAATTGGAGAGGCTCTGGATAGCATCATTAGAGAAAACCCGGAAGATTTAAAAGAGATGCAAGGATTTTATAAGGAATGGGATTTTTTCCGAGCTGTTCTTGACAATGCCCAGCGTGAAATGGCTCGTGCTCACCTTGTAATCGCCAAACACTATAGCAAAGATGACAATAATAAATACCATAAACAGATTGAGGAAGAATTCAGATTGGCCGAAAAAGCCATCCTCTCTATCACCGGTCAGAGTAGTTTGCTGGATAATAGTCCGGTTATTCAAAAATCTATTGCTTTGCGTAACCCTTACACCGATGTACTCAACCTGCTTCAGATTGAACTGTTAAAACGTGCCAAAAAAGCCAGCCCTGAAGAAAAAGAAAAGTTGAGACATGCTCTTTTTTCAAGCATCAACGGGATTGCTGCTGCAATGCAAAGTACAGGATAATATCAATTGAATGGCTATAACCTGAATCCCAGGCTGAGGGCAATATTTCTGCCCGGCTGGGGCATCTTATTTACACTAAGATGTTCTGTGTAATAATGGTCAAAAATATTCTCTACACCCAGCCTCAGGTTCAACCAAGTGGATAATTGGAAATCTGTACTTATGTTCCAGGTTGCATACGCACCTGTAGTTGTTTCTATGGTCGATGTGTGGGCGATACGATTCTGGGCAGCAGCCCAACGTACCTCTGTATTCAGGGTAAATTTCTCAAAGCTGATATTAATCAGATGAAAACCTTTTAAGGGGGGCATCATGGGTAGGGGTTCTTCAAAATCCAAATGCTGACCAAGGGTATAAGAAAGGCTGTTTTGAAAATTGAATAGGGTGTTAATTCTATAATTGATGTTTGCTTCAAAGCCCGATAAAAGAGCAGATCCTGAATTTTTATACTGCTTGAACAAATCATCAAGTCTGATTCCGGTAATATAATGATCAAGATTATTGATCCATAAGGCCAGGCTGGATTCCAGACCGACAGCTGAAAAAGCTTTAGTCAAAGCGATTTCAGCCTGAGTACTTCTTTCAGGTTTCAGTAAAGGGTTTCCCAGGTAGAAATAATTATCGAGAGGCTGGTAAATATAATAACCATACATTTCCTGATGATCGGGCAGTCTGGTGCCATCTGATATACGCATCGTCATTTGAAGGTTAGAAGTGAAGTTCTTACTTAAAATACCTTCTACTTGATAGGCTATATTCGAGGGTTCCACCTGATTTATCTCTGGATTTTGGCCTCTAAAAATGTCTTTAGCACCTGAATGCCTTAATCCATTTATTCCAGCCTCGGTTTTCCCAGTGAGGGTCATTTCCCAGGTCTCAGCCAGGATTGAATTATATTTGGTACTAAGGGAGGTATTCCAGTTTAGTACATCTCCCAGATTAATTAAATGCATGACGGAAACTGATGGATCAACCGGATCCATATGCATCTCGGCAAAGGCTTCCCGAGCGTATGATTCCAGGGTCAGGCTAAGAATATTACGGTCCAGGAAGAAACGTGCAGTCGAATTTACTCCATACGTCTGTGTTTGGCCATACATGGGCATATTCATATTAGGCATGACATTCCTGGCCGTTACATCTCTTTCATAATCATCCATCCAATGATCCACCTGATTATAATACACGGTCGATGACAGGTCATACAAGTATTTTCCTTGAATCCTCCACACGTGGTCCAGCCCCGCAATATGGGCATTTGCAGATCGGGTATCCATGATCAGGCCTGGATAGCCAATATCTACAGCAAAATCACCAATATAACGGAGGGATAAATCATGTTGTGGATGGGCGGCATATATGAGGGATGTGTGCACATTATTTTTTCGGAATCCTGAATTGGATATTTTATATTGATCACCTGCCTTGTAATCTTCAGCTTCTCGAAAGGTACTTGATACTCGGAGTGCCCATTTTTCTGCACCATATGCAGTAAATCCCTGGAGATACCGTTGGTTGGAAACAGATTGATAACTGCTTTCCAGTCCATTGGCCCACCCAGAATTAAGCTGAGGCTTGACCATCTCAAAATTGATGGATCCACCACCTGTGCCTGTTGCAGGACCTGTACCTGCGGATTTTTGGATAGATACAGACTTAAGATTTTCTGTTTCAATATAAGCGGTCTGTGGATCCATTTTATCAACACATGCGGGGGTTAGGCGCATCCCATCTATTAGAACATCTACCCGATTGCCCTGCATACCACGAATCACAGGTTCTCTGGCATAGTTTGCCCGATTAATCATGTCCACACCTGACAAATTTTTCAAATATTCATCTACCGTAGGTGTGTTAATATGGCTGTGTGAACCTGTGCAGCATGCCATGACTTTATCTGATGATATATATACGGTATTCAACGATTGAACAATAGATGGTTTTAATGATATTTTTAAAACCTGTTCAGTTCCAGGTTCAATTGTCCGATAGTCGTGTTCATAACCAATATGGCTGATGATCAGTATAACTTCATCAGCCATCAAAAAAAGCTCAAATTCTCCTGCATGGTTGCTCACGGCACCCTCATTGGACTCAGGAGAATATATATGCACACCCTTAATAGCCTCTCCGGTTTGCATATCGGTTATAATACCTTTAAGTAATTTAGGTTTGTCATCCACCAGGTTGACCAGCAATGTAAGTAAGATTAATATCTTCATTATATATAACCTTTATAGGGTAATTTCAAAGGTTAAAGGGTGTACATCACCTTCAATCTCAATTTGGAAACGAAGTTCCCAGTCTCCTGTCATGCTAAAGTTTACATTGCCTTCGTACATTCCGTCGCCGGCATACTCAGGATCTTTGTTATTGGATGATCCATGGTCCATGGCTGGCATCCAGGGGTTGAAAGTAATTTGTGATGTTGATACCGGAGGATGTATTTCAGGATTTGATCGTTTATGAACCGCCACTGTCAGATCGTTAATCCCTACTTTTGGTACCCTTGGCTCTATCAGGGTGACGAAGTAACGTGTTTCTCCGTTGCCCGTAAACATTTTGACTTTATTTGAAGATTCTACATCTACCGGAATTGCACCCGTTGCCAATAACCCATTTTGATCATCACCTACAGAAACGCGAAATTCCCAATACTCCAAATCATTTCCCGGCATGGTAAAAATTACCGATGCATCATATAACCCGCTTTCACCCCGTATGCCGGAAATATCTACAAATGGGGAAGAGTGTGGTTGATGCCCCATCATCATCATAGGCAAGAAACTAATATTTGAATGATCAAATTTTATTCCATCCTTTAATAATTCGAAATACAGGATATTATGCCCTACAGCCAGCGGACGATCGGCGAAAGCAATAAGTGTGTAATTACCTTCGCTATAATCGCCGATCTTGTACAGTTCATAATTGTACTCATCAACTGAATTATCTGAACATGCTGTAAAGGAAAACACAAAAAATGATAATAAAAAAGCGGAGAAAACAGGTCTCATGATCCTGAAAATTATTGGGGGAAAGAAATTCAACACCTCAAAAAATAAGAAAAATAAAAATAAGATAATAGAGTCTTTTGTTTGAAAATTAACAATAATGAAGAATTATTAGCTAAAAAGATAAAATTTAAAACTTGTCTCATTAATCATTAGTTTCTATATAATTACCAGACATTATATTAGGTTGCATATTCATATCATCAACCTTGTGAACCCAAACGGAGTTGTTTATGCAAAAGAGAATTATTTACTATGTGCTGCTTTTTACTGGCATACTAATCATTTTGGTTGGGCTTCAGAATCTGGTCACCTACTGGGGGCAGGGAGATTTTGCAGGTTTTGTGGGACAGGTTACGGGCTTTGTGTGTCTGGTTGGTGGGGGTGTTAATATTTGGGTAGCCAGAAATGTGAAAAAAAGTATACCACTGAAGCCTGGGCATTAATAAAATTTGGTTATTAAGCAGACATTGAAATTGAAAATAGTCAATTTGTTCACTTAAAAAATTAAGTGACTTTTAGAGTGCAATTTTGGTCTTAAAACCGATGGTTTTTGCTCTAAATTTATCCCTGTTTTTGGGGACCTCGTCCCAGGCAAGTCTTACTCAAGCCTTATGCAAATCTCCCGGGTATGGGACATGTATAAAACCAGGTTGGGAGATGACTAATTGGATTGCCTTTGATGTTTCTCTTTAAAAATTTAGGGTGAAATACTGTACCCTATCCGGAAATGTTATCTTCGAAAAAATTACTCTGGCTAACCTTTTTTAGGTTAATTTTAACTATTGTTGTAACAAGATGTCCCCTTCACCGTATAAGCAATTATTCTTGGACATTTTAGACACAAAAAGTTTTTATATTCATGAGAATACTGGCATTCTTCCTTGTACTACTGCTCTCGTTAGCTTCATATACCCATGCTCAAGAGATCCAAACTCTTTTTGATGGCGAGGTAAGCCATGGTGGTTTCGGCGGACCGGAGATCAAATTTGACAATATTAACGGCGACTTGGGTGTATGGGTAGGTGGCCGGGGAGGCTGGATTATTAATTTTGATGCCGTCCACGCTTTATCTATTGGTGGGGGAGGATTTGGGTTAACTACAGAGCATGAGGTACCTGATCCTGAATATGAGGAAGGCGGTATGAACTATTACGCTATGACCGGCTATGGAGGTTTTATACTTGAGTACACAAATAACTCTTATAAACTAATACATCCAACCGTATCGGTACTTATAGGGGGAGGTGGATTAATGATAAGAGACCGTGATTTTGAGGAAATAGAAGATATTAACACCTCTCCTGATCAATATTTTGTTTTTGAGCCTACGGCCACTCTTGAGTTGAATATTACAGACTTCTTCAGGATAGGCTTGGGCGCTAGTTATAGAATCACAAGCGGCATTAACAGAGCTGGGTTCACTGACGAGGACTATTCAGGCATCAATGGAAAACTTTCCTTTAAGTTTGGTAAATTTTTATGATGAAACGTTTATTACCGCTACTTATTTATATCCTCTTTTTTGTTATATCTGCTTCTGGCCAAAAGACCCAGACCCTTTTTGGAAGTGGTGTTAAACATGGGGTATATGGCGCACCAGTATTTGGAATAACCTCTATAAACGGACAATCTGCATACCTCAGAGGTACCCGTGGAGCATGGATCATTAATATTTCAGACCAGCACACCGTAAATGTCGGATTAGGCAGTTACCGGACAAGGAGTGATTTTGAACCAGTATTGCAAAACGATATCGGCGAAAATCCTCTTGACATGCGATCCAGGTACGGTGGTTTAGAAATTGAATACCTTAACCGGACATACAGGCTGTTACACGTCGGAATTCAAGCTTTAATTGGAACAGGAACGGTTAATTACAGGAATGCAAGTGAATTAATCACTGGCAGAACATCAGATTCGTATTTTGTTATGAAACCTGGAGTCAACCTAAATCTGAATGTTACCACCTGGTTCCGAATAAGCGGTGGACTGTTGTATCGATATGCCAGTGGTGTAAACTTAAACGGTACCAGTGATTCAGAGCTTTCCGGTATTACTTCGTTTGCCACACTTAGGTTTGGGAAGTTTTAGGTATATCTAATAACCTAAGACTTCAGGCTCATCATTTATAACCTATCCAGAAGGCAAGAAACCTCACATTGATCTGGAGGCAACCTTTTTGCAGTAAGGTAAGTATGGTCTAGAGAACAGAGGATATACTTTCGTCTCATGCACAATTAGCATGGGAGCAATATGGCCATAATCATCATATTTATAATTTCTATGGATTTCAAATTACCTTCTGCCAAAACTCCAGAAAGCTTGTATAAGCTTTTACCGGTCCATACTTTTATGATTTTCATTGTCATAATCGTAATAGGCTGTTCAGATAATACTACCGGATCAGAAAATGATGATGAAGATAATGAAGATCCCACAACAGCCCAGATAAATATTTCAAACTTCACCTTCAATCCGTCAAACCTTGAAATCGAACAGGGTACTACGGTAACGTGGATTAACCAGGATAACGAAATCCACACGGCTACCAGTGGTTCCGATCGCGAGCAGGATGGAGTATTTAACAGTGGTAATATCGAACCAGGTGAGGAATATGAATATACATTCAACGAACCGGGTACTTATGATTACTTCTGCATTCCACATGTGGGAATGAGCGGCATCGTAACTGTGAATGCCGAATAAGTAATGGCTGATCATTTATTAAATAATCTGACTAATACTCATTTAAAATAGGAGTCATGGTAATGTATAAACTCTCACTTACCACCTTAATGCTGATAACTTTTTTTGTATCCCTGCAAGAGGTAATTTATTACACAGATACAGGCAAGGTAGAGTTTACTTCCAGTGTTCCGTTACATGAATTTACAGGGAGATCTGAAAAGCTTACAGGCATGATAGATTTCGAGAAAAATCTCATCGATTTCTATCTGGACCTGACCACGCTTTATACCGGAAATGAACGCCGCGACAGGGATATGTATCGTACGCTTAATGTTGATGATTATCCTTTTGCAGAGTTTACCGGTTCCCTTACATCTCCATTTGATCAAGATTCCAGAGAAAAACAACTTGTTACTACGAGCGGAGAATTAACGATGAATGGCGTCACCCGTAATAAAGTAGTAGAAGGCAGTCTGCAAAAGCAGGGAGATGATCTGTTACTGGAAGCAGTATGGATACAGGACATAACCGATCATAATATCGAGCCTCCTGGCATTCTTTTTTATCGGGTAAGGGATGAGATGGAAGTTAAAATTGAAGCGACACTCCAACAAACAGAAAAATAATAAATAAATTATGATGAAAATTCCATCAATTCTGAAAACAGTGTTTCTTTTGAGCTTCTTGCTCACAACTCTTCTCCCACAAAATGCAGATGCCCAATTGCCACGTGAACGGGCGGTTCAAGACCGGGAGGTTAATGATGTTTTTTGGGCAACAACGAATGTTGGGATCAGTACGGTGAAGAACTTATCTGCAAATAACCTGAATTCATCAGTAGCGCATATCTTTGGTTTAGTGGATGGAGGCATTGATCGATTTTATGGCCTGGATGATGGGGCCAATACACGGCTAGGGCTTGATTACGGTATAAATGACAGGCTTTCTTTGGGAATAGGCAGGATGACCTTTAATAAGCTGGTTGATATCAGGGGAAAGTATAATATTCTTCGCCAAACAGTCACCGGAAGTATGCCAATAGATGTGGCTGGAAAAGTCTCGGTAGGCATCAGCACGGTATCAGGAATAGGCCTGGAATTTAGTGACAGGGTTAGTTATTTCACCTCAATTATGCTGGCACGGAAATTCAATAGGTTAAGCGTTCAGTTGTCACCGATGATGGCCCATTTCAATACCACCTCTGGAGCAAACCCCAGTCAGCTTTTTGGATTAGGTATCCTATCCAACTATGAATTAACGGATCGCCTTGCATTAAGCGCCGAGTACCTTCCGGTATTGGGTGAGCGAAATCAGGAAAGCAGCGATGCTTTGGCCATCGCTTTAAATATTGATACGGGTGGCCATGTATTTCAAGTATTTCTGTCAAGTTCACAGTGGCATAATGAACAGTTTATTATGGCTAACAATAATGACAGGTTCTGGGAAGGAGATTTTCGTTTTGGATTCAATATTCACAGAGTATTTGGTCTCGGCAGAAAATGAATTGGATATTTGGAAAAGAAGTGGAAGTGATAAACATACTGCATAACAATTAAAAGTGAGGCAACCCTTTTACAAAAAAACATGTATAATGATAAAGGAGCATATATATAGACCCCAAAGGGCATAATGCCTTTAATGCTGGATTCTCCTGCATTATGTCCCTTTGGAGTTTAACAATAAGGTGAAGTAAACAGAAAACCTTGCTTGAAGATATTTTAAATGGATGCCTAAAGCGGCAACGCGAAAGCCAGAAAGAACTCTATGAAATGTTCTATGCATACGGTATGAGCATAACATTAAGATATGCCGAATCCAGAGAACAGGCTGCATCAACATTTAATGACGCCTTTATGAAAGTATTAGACAATATAAAAAAATTTGATACTAGCCGGCCATTCAAGCCCTGGCTGCGCCAAATCGTTGTCAATTCAGCAATCGATCAATATCATAAAGATAAAAGGAATATGGAGTTGATGGATTTCAACTTGAATGGAAATGATATGGGAACTGATGAAACCATTATTAGCGGCATATCTTATCAGGAAATAACAAAGATGGTACAGCAGCTAACACCGGCTTATAGAACGGTTTTTAATTTATTTGTAATTGATGGGTTCAAGCACGAAGAAATAGCTGAAATGCTTAAGATATCCGTAGGTACCTCAAAATCCAATCTGGCCAAAGCAAAACGTAACCTGCGTGTCAGACTAGAGAAAAACTTATCGACTTGACTTATGTCCGATCAAAATAATAGCCACGATAATCTCGAAAGATTTTTTCAGAAGAAAGCCAGTGAGTATGAGATCTCCTATAGGGAAGAAGATTGGCTGAAGCTGGAAAAGAAGCTTGATGTTCGGGATATGCGGCAAATTTATCAGCGGAGGATGCAGTGGATGGTGGCGGCCTCGGTGTTGATCGCATCTCTTTTGGGTTATTTTACTTATGATAATCATAATCGGATCAAACAGATAGGCCAACAGATGAACAGGGAGGAAACCCAGGAAATCCAATCAATTCCTGATAATCAAACATATCAGGATGATATCCAAATACCAAGTGTAGGTCAAACGCCTGAAAGGGAAGAAAATGCATCCCCGTATTTATCATCTGATGATCAAGGCTCATCTCCATCAACCTTGGTAACTGCTGAGAATGATATAAGCTCAGAAACGGCAAGTAGCAGTAACCAGCATTTATGGATTAAAGATGAGGCAGGACAAATTACCAAAGTGGATCCACCACTTATTTCCAGCGTTACACAGCCATCATATGAAACGGGTTCTCCCACTTTTGTTATGGCCGGCTATGATGAACGAAAACAGAGTAAGCCAATAAATAAAGAAATTTACACCCCTAAGATTTCTCTATTCTCTGCGGGGCTGGTAATAGCGCCGGATCTTAGCACCGTAGGTTCAATATCTAACTTTTATGACCCAGGGTATAAGATAGGAGTGACCCTTGAATACAACCTGAGCCGTAATCTTGGTATATCAGCTGGAGTTATACAATCAAAAGTCCGGTATTTAGTAAATGGTGAAGATTACAATCCATCATCGTATCTGACATATGGCCAAATTCCAGATGAAACTCTGGGTGAATGTTTACTGATTGATATTCCTTTAACTCTAAAATATCAATTTCTGAACTTTTCCCGCTCAAGGTTTTATGCTACTACAGGTCTTTCTTCTTATATTATGTTGAATGAAGTATACCGATTCAGTTATGAATCCTATGATCCGGATTTATCAAAGGGATGGAGTGGAAGAACAGGAACTACTCACCTGATGAGCAATGCAGGATTTTCTGTTGGATTTGAATTTGACATCCACCCTAATTGGAGCCTGCGCGCGGAGCCTTTCATTAAAGTCCCCATTAGCGAAGTCGGAAGGGGCAATGTAAAATTATATTCGATAGGCAGCTTTGTATCCTTTAGTTATAAATTTACTGCAGGAAAATAAAGTATCACGCAAATCTACTTTTCCAAACGTTGAGTCTCAGTTTGGTTGCTGGAAACGGATATCTTGATATTGGGCATTTCCTATCGGATAAATAAAGATGACGCTATGGTATCCGAAAAATCGCTACCAGTTACTCTATACGTCAATTGGACATTTAATTGACCGAAAAAGATGAGTTATAAAGGTGAAATAACTATATTACTTAAATAAGTAACCTTTGTTAATGTTAGTTTAATGCAAACTTTGGTTTGTAGCCCCATTCTCTATTTAGTGGCAAACTCAACTAACAACTAACCGGCGAACTGATTATTCGCTGATAATTTATTGGTAAGGTTCTTCTTATAATTATTATTAAAAATACCCTTTAATTTATTTATTATGTCTATACCTCACGCTGCTTTAAATAGAATTTATCAAAACGTCATAAAATATAGTCAGGGAGAAAAAGAATTTCATCAGGCTGTACTGGAAGTATTTAGTTCTCTAAAACCGGTTGTAGATAAAGACCCCAGTATATTAGAAAATAAAATCCTTGAACGATTATGTGAACCTGAGCGTCAAATTATTTTCAGGGTGCCTTGGCAAGATGACGCTGGTGTGGTTCATATCAACAGAGGGTACAGGGTTGAGTTTAATAGTGCATTAGGACCGTATAAAGGTGGGTTAAGATTTCAGGATACGGTGAACCTGGGGGTAATCAAGTTTCTGGGTTTCGAACAAATATTCAAGAATAGTCTGACCGGTTTACCTATTGGCGGTGCAAAAGGTGGATCCACCTTCAATCCTCGCGGACGTTCAGATTCCGAGATTATGCGATTTTGTCAAAGCTTCATGACAGAATTGTATCGCCATCTTGGTGAATATACTGATGTGCCAGCCGGAGATATGGGTGTTGGACAACGGGAGCTTGGATATCTTTTCGGCCAATACAAACGTATCACAAACCGATATGAATCTGCAACGCTAACAGGTAAGGGTATAGATTGGGGTGGAACACCCGTACGAACAGAAGCCACAGGCTATGGATTAGCCTATTTCGTGGAGGAAATGCTCAAATTTAAAGGCGAAAGTACAGATGGAAAAACCTGTGTGGTATCTGGTTCAGGAAATGTGGCTATATTCGCTATGGAGAAAGTAGCTAATTTAGGTGGCACTGTGGTAGGTTGTTCGGATTCACAAGGGTATATATACGATAAAGATGGCATTGATCTTGATCTCGTTAAAAAAATAAAACTCGTAGAACGTGGACGTATCAGCGAATACGTAAAAGAACGCAAGCAGGCGAGTTATTCTGAAGGAGGTAATTTATGGGAGGTTCCTTGCGAGGTGGCCTTGCCCTGTGCCACACAGAATGAACTGAATGAAGACGATGCTCGTATGTTGACTAAAAACGGTTGTATTATAGTGGCGGAAGGCGCGAATATGCCAACGACCCCTAAGGGCATTGAAGTATTTCAAAAAGCTGGTGTTGCCTTCGGACCCGGAAAAGCAGCAAACGCAGGTGGAGTAGCTACTTCAGCGCTAGAGATGCAACAGAACGCCAGCCGTGATGTATGGGATTTCAAATATACAGACCGTCGCCTGACTGAGATCATGGCACTGATCCATGAACGTTGCTACCAAACCGCAGAAGAATACGGCAGCCCGGGCAATTATGTTTGCGGTGCTAATATTGCCGGATTCCTCAAGGTTAGCAAAACAGTTGAAGCTTTAGGATTGATTTAAGAGCCATAATCTCATTTTTATCACCTCAAATAGTTTTCAATTAATTCATTGGTGTTGTAATAATTAGACGAATGATTATGAAATTCGTTTAATAATTATTGGATATCCAGATCAATACAAACAGGAAAATGATCAGATCCAAAAGGAGGGAGACGTCGAAAATTACGGATGCTGAAATGATGGGAGACAAAAAAATGGTCTAAAGGAAACCTGAGAATAGGTATTTTTGCATGAAAAGTATTGTAAAACCCTCTACCCACACGCGGATCTTTTAGACCACTGCTTTGTTGAAATTCATTATTTGTGCGTGACCAGGCAACATCATTCAAATCACCCAGAACAATGACCGGTTTATCATCAATTTCCCTGGCAATGATCGATAATTCAGTATCCCTTTCCTCCGAAGATTCCGATTCCGTAGGAAATGGTGGTGGAGGATGCAAACAATGGAATTTCACCAGTTTTCCTGCTGGTAATTTTATACGCCCGCTAATTGAGGGAACAGAGTCATGTACTAAAAATCGTATTTTAGGGTCGATAAGTTCAAACCTGGAATATAAATGCATACCGTATGTGTCATCCTGTGGTTGTTTTACGGTATACGGGTAGCTATTTTCAAAATCTTTCAAGGATTCCTGCCACCAGAGATCAGTTTCAACTACAAGAATGATATCAGGGTCAATATCATGAATGATTGCTTTCAACCGATCTGATTCCCGGTTTTCCATTAATACATTGGCAAAAAACAAGGTGAAGGAATTTTCACCAGCTCTGATTCCTGAAGGTACTTGCAGGCCAGCAAGGGGTGTGTAGGGAAATATTCTGGCTCCCTGATATGCTGTACATAACCCTAAAGCCAGTAATAGACTATAACTATCAATAGTGTTCTTCATTAAAATAAAAAAAGCAACTAATGTAATAATAGAAGCTAAAAATATTTGTAGCCGGGGAAAATCCAGAACTCGTATCCACCAGGCATTCGTACGAACAAGAGGTAAAATGGTAAAAGCGACCATCAAAACCCCCATTAACTTAATAGATAGCTCCAAAATCATAACTGTAAATTATTCTGTGTATAGAATTCAGTTTATGACTTAAAATATTGAATATATCTCATAGTTATGCCCTAAAACATCTCCATTGATGAATATCTATCTTATATTAAAAACCCGGTTTCCCATTTTTCGCTCCATCTGAGCAAGATAGGAACCTTGTCCTTTTTGTCGAATGAAGCATATTCCTCGCCCCAACAGGTAAAGCGATAAAAAGGCAACAAGGAAAGCGAAAACCGTACCAATCGGCTGAAATGCCAGGTTTTGATATACAGACTGAAAATAAGCTACACCATCATTCATTGATACCATTACATGGTTCACGGCCTGGGCACCATAACGTTGATTAAATGAAGCTGCTGTAAGCGTATTATAATCATCTACTACAGTCCATGTGTAAGTCATCCTTTCAGGAAATTTGATAATCTCTCCTATGACAGGCAAAAGTGAATGGTATCCCGTGACTAATTTGGTAAAAAACGAACCATCTGCGCCAAGCACAATTAAACCCGCAATTCCCGATGATACTTTTAGAAAGTACTCCAGCAGAAATAAAACAATGTTATTAAAAATTATTGCAATGCGTTCCATCATTCTCTGTTTCTACTAGCTGACATCTCATATTGATTATATTAAGATACGTTAAGGATGGGGATTTTCTTATAGAAGTTAAAGATAAATAGGGTATTGGGTGTTATTGTTATATATAAAAAACAATATATTGTTTTCTCGCCCTTTATACGTTTGATTATCTTCAGGGTATCAATGATATGTTAAAACTTCAATTTTGCAGAATAAAAGAAAAAAGTACAGGGTATTCTATCAACTGGAAGAGCATCTTGAGATTCCTATGTTCTTGCTTGCATTCTGCTGGCTTTACCTGTTCATCGTAGAACTGTTTTATGGGTTAGGTAATACCCAGGAAGGTTTTCTATACGGTATTTGGATACTGTTCATTGTAGAATACCTGCTTAAATTATATTTGGCACCCAGAAAACTAAGCTATATAAAGTACAACTGGATTACCGTAATCTCACTGATCATTCCTGCCTTCAGAGCATTCAGATTGTTTTACGCACTTAGGATCTTAAGGTCGGTTAGAGTCATTAATTCAACTCGAATTATAAGAGCTTTAACATCAGGGAAAAGGTTTTTAAGCGCTTTAAAAGAAGCCCAGGGTCCACAACCCACTCATGAAATGAATGTTGGGATATTAGTCGCCATTGGGAAACCGGACAATAAAGAAGCTTATGTATCCTTCACCAAGCAACTTATTGAGGATGTAAAGGGTGAAATAGAAGAAAGTACCGGCCTCCCATGGTATTTCGATATAACCGATTCCGTGGAATTAAAAAGTGACAATTCCAGGAGTCCAGCAGATTTTTTAGATAAAGCAAGCCTTGAAATGGTTGAGAAACCCTATGATTTAATGTGTGTAATAACCGATGTGCCACTTAGATCCCTCCGGCAAAGAATGGAACCTGGTTTAGTATCACTGGTTTCCAGAATAATGGTTATCTCAACCCGGGAGCTGATGGTGTCAGGCAGAAACAACACAGAACTTAGGCTAGAAGATACCCGTATACAAAATAACAGCGCCTTATTATTCCTGCATCTTACAGGTCATTTACTAGGCCTGGAGCATACTCCTTTAGGAACCAGTAGAATTATGGGCACGGATGATTTTACAAGAGATTTTAATACGCTTCCATCTTTTTCTGATAAAGAAAGGAAAGTTTTATCCAGAAATATTAAACATGCTCCTGAGCGAGAGTTGAAAAATGGAAACCTATTGGAAGTATTTGTATTTCATATCCTGATGACACTCCGAAATCCTAAGGATTTCTTCTCGCCCTTATTAAAGAATTGGGCAGTTTTTTTACCATTATCTTTACCAGGCCTGGCAACGGCTGCATTTGCACCCGCAATTATCTTGATATTCAATGCTGAAATATGGGATGTAGGATTGGGAATGACGAATCTGACAGCGGGATTTTTTGCAGTAGCCAGCATTATGTTTGGAAGTTTTTACCTGGTCAATGTTCAGTCACTTTTTTTGCCACGAAAAAATAAAAAAGTGCTCACAGAGCATTTGGCCGTAACCAACAGCGTAATTTATTTCAGCTTATTTTTTGCCTGTATAGGTTTATTCTTTATGGTTTGCGGACTTATCCTGATTATTGAATTTTATGTATTTCCAGAAGATCTGATGCAGACCTGGCCCACTTTGAGTAAACCAGAAATATTATTGCAGGACAGGATCCGACTTGCCGTATTTATCAGTACAATTGGTGTAACCACCGGCGCCCTGGCAGGTGGTTTGGAAAGTAGAAAGGTGATTCAGCATCTGGCTCTGTTTAGAAGTAGGGTGTAGTCTGTTATTGGATTTAGTTTACTGTTTTTTTATGATGAACACTATTTGGCAAGTCTACCACCTAGGATTTAACAAGATCAGGATTTTATATGAGTTCTTATTTTATTAATAACCTGAGTTCGATTAATAATTTGCGGGAAAAGGCCATTTAAATCATTG
>JBBDQY010000063.1:0-104797 GCA_040905745.1 Balneolales bacterium | reverse complement strand
ATAATCCATGCCATGATCTGCTCATTAGTATTCATATCAGGGGCTGGAATATCACGTTCAGGGCCAAATACATCAAGCATATTAGCCGTGTACCGTCTGGTTATATGCTCGAGTTCCCGCAATGACAATTTACGAGTATCACATTTTACGGCACCCTTAGCTCCACCAAACGGAACATTAACCACAGCACATTTCCAGGTCATCCAGGCCGCCAGTGCTTTAACTTCTTCAAGAGTTACATCCGGGGCGTAACGCAACCCCCCTTTTGATGGACCCAACACATTATCATGAATAACTCTATAGCCCTCAAATACTTCTATTTCTCCATCATCCATTATTATCGGTATAGACACCGTTACTTGCTGTACAGGGCTTGATAAATACTTAAACATACCTTCATCCAGGTTAAGCAATTCCGCAGCGAAACGGAATCTTTCCATCATAGACTCAAAAGGACTTTCTTTATCCAGAACCGGTCCTGGTTCTTTGTAATGGGGCGTGCTGAAGATGTCTTTATTATAAGGCATAGATAAGTTTACTAAAATTAAGTTGAAGGTTCCCTAAATTTCTTATTTCTGAGGTGTTAAACTATTGGTTAACCTATAAAATTTACTAATCAGTTGTTATTTAAATAATTTTATATAAATTAGTATCTAATTAAAGTAATATGACTTAATCAGGAGTAATTATGAAAAAAATAGTCGGTATCATCTTAATAATACTTGGAATTGCATTTTTATTTATCGAGGACTTTTCTTTCTCTCAAGAAGAAACTGTTCTAGATGCCGGGGATGTTGAAATTACAAGAGACGATGAAGAAACCGTACCTATTCAACCTATCGTTGGCATTATTTTTATTTTAGGAGGGGCAGCTTTGACAGTATATGGTTTTCAAACCGAATGACATTGGGTAAGGTAAATAAATACGGTGGCAGAATTTGCCACCGTATTATATTCTCTATCACTTAAAGTGGCTTGGCTCTACGTTCAGCCGAAGCCACTCTTTGGGTCATGAGGGAAGCCAGTAACTCAGCACAACCAAAAACAAGGTGTGGCAACCAAATAATCGCTGCAAAGCCAAACAGCCAAGGTGATAAAGCAAGTATAATACCACCGATTGCATCCATTGTTAAATGCGTATCCATTGATATTTGGCGTGATACACCCATTTCATAATTAGTGAACATACTATAAAGTAGGACACCAGTACCTATGATAACGGGAACCCATGTTTCAGCACCACCAGCCGCAAAGCCTAATAACCAAGGTGCAATAATTAAAATAACACCCATGATATAATCTAATATACCATGGGTTCGGGTTGATATAATTCTCATAACTAGTTGACCTCCGCTTGTTATCGCCTGCCACTTGGATCTCTAGGATCCTTTCCTGGTTTGTGAGTATCATTGGGATCATTGGTGGGTGGGAATGTAGATCCTGTTGAACCGGGAGTTTTTCCTTCATTGCTACCACGATCTCCACGATAGGTAGGGTCAGCAGGATCTCGTTCGAACTTTTCCCCCATAACTCCGGAAGTATTTCCTTCCTCTCGGGATTTATCTCTACTACCTACATTACCTTCGCTACCTGGCTTTCTAGTAGCCAAACCCTCATCATAGTCACGGTTTCTGGGTCTGGTAGTGGTTGTATATCTATCATCATCGTCACCTGAATCATCGTCACGTAGTCGGCGATCTCTTTCTTCTTCTTTAGGCGCAGCCATACTTCCACCGACACCTGCCACTATGGCACCCAATACCAATGCAATGAATGACCAGAAAGCGGCCGTCGATAACGTATCAGCAACATCATCTCCAACTTGTGCAGCTTGTTGTTTAATCTCCTCAGAATCAACATTCATACCATTGCTGCTTGTGGCTTCCTGATAGGTATTAATCCAGTTATCTACTGTCTGCTCAGCCTGTTGCCGACCCATTTCTGTATTTTGAACAAGCATATTAACTACTCCCTGACGTTGTTGAGGGCTAACATTTTCTCCCTCACTCAATAGGTTGTTAATGGCTTGTTCTAGCTGTTGAGCTTGTTGTTGAGGCTGCTGTTGTTGCTGGCGTTGCTGCTGCTGTTGCAGTACAATCGGACCACCCTCTTGTTGACGTTGCTGGGTTTGTTGAGGATTATTGCCTTCATCATCCTGGATGAGTTGCCGCATTTCCGCCATTATGCCTTCAAGTGCGTTTTCTTGTTGCTGCTGGCCCTGTTGATTCTGTTGGCCTTGTTGATTCTGCATTGCCATCGCTGCCTGAGGTGCAACTTCTCCTGCAGTAGCAATAGCCTGACCTACTACCCCAAAGGCTCCGGTCATGATCTGACCAACTGTAGTTGTAATCATCATAAAGCCAATAAAGGTTGCAACACACCAAACGATGATACCATGCATCATTCCTTCAAATGAATTAACGGTTGAAGCCATTCTGGAGGCTGTCCAGGCACCGGCAAATAGTGATACAAGTGCTGTAACCACCCACCATAAGGCTGCTCCAATTCCAATACCTGAAGCGCCACCTTGTTGAGTTGGTTCAAATGCAGATGCTCCAATGGCTAAGCCAAGTAGACTCAACACTAGCTGTAAGGTAATTGCAACCAATGCCCCTGCAAACACTGCACTCCATGAAATTTTACTTTTAAAAATCGACCGTCTTCCAAACGGCTCGCTCTTTCTAGTACTATAATCAACATCTGCCATAATATACTCCTCTTGATGTGTTGTATTTCAAATTTAGTAATCCAATATTCTGGATTACTTTACGATTACCATAAGTTCCCCAAATTCATTATAAATTTGGGGAACTTGATGGATGAACATTTTATTTTTATCTCTATAAATTTTTGTTTTATTCGGCAGCTTGAGCGATTTCTCTCAATTCCCGAATCCTATTAAGTGAAGTCTTAACTTCCGAATGTTGTTTCTCGACAGTTGCACGTACTGTAGCTGGCAAATCCTCTTGCAATGCACTTTCATACTCACTTACAGCTGCTTTTTCACCACGTTCACATTCAGCGAGTATAGCCTGACGCTCTTTGCCAGCTAATGCTTGTTTTAAATTTATCCATCCTCTATGTAATGCTCCCGTATAACTACTTTTGTCTTCCGGATTTTTTTCACCCATATTCAAAAGGACATCCTGAAGTTCACCTGCGAATTCAGATCGCTGCAGCGAATAAGAACTAAATAAAGATTTTAGATTCGAATCCTCCACATCTTCAGAGGCTGTTCTAAAGCCCTCCTGACCATCTTTACAGGTTTCAATAAGTCTACTTATTATTGATACTATTGATGCATTATCCATAATTACTCTCTTATTTTTAATTATCCCCTAAAGGTTATTTCATGGCTCTTTCGTTGGCACCGTGCATGGCAATTTGATTCAGTTTTTCATCTGCCTGCTTTTCTTCATCCAGTGTAATGCCAAGGAGCTTAGCTATTTCTTTGTTTTCCATTTCGTTAGCCCATGTAGCCAACGTTCCGTAAGAGGCAATTTCGTAGTGTTCGATTTTTTGCTGGGATGCTATTATTGCGGCATCAATTACCTCTGAACTGACATCTTCTTTCAGTATTTCTTTACATTCTTCCAAAAGGCCTTTCATAGCCTGACACACTTCGGCCTTCGGAGATTCACCAAGCTTATCAAAAACCTCCTCAACCCGCTTTACCTGCTCTTCTGTTTCTTTTAAATGCTCTTCTAAAGCAGATTTTAATTCTGAAGAAGAGACTTTTTTACTGATCTTTGGCAGTTCATCAACCAATTGTTTTTCTGCATGATAAATATCTTTTAATTCATGCATGAATAGATCTTTAATTGATTCAATTTTACTCATAACTTTTAATTTATAATGTTAATGTTCTTTTATATAAACCCTATATATGTTTTATAAAATAACGCATTTAAAAACATGATCTTGCATTGATATCATTAATATCTACATATAAATAAAAATTAACTTTCATCTGATAACATCCTCTCTACTTCTTCTTTTGATTTACCTGTTTTCTTTTGAATTCTACCTACTAATTCATCAGTTTTACCCTCTGTATACTGAAGATCATCGTCTGTAAGTTCTGAATACTGTTGCTTTAATTTTCCCTTAATCTCATTCCAATTACCTTTCATCTTTAAATCTGCCATAATTCATTACCTCTTACTTATTAATTAGAATTTATTATAGTTTTTAGCTTTTAGCTTTTAGCTTTTATCATTACATAATAATCATCGACTACAATGTAACACAGACCTTTTATATAATCCATTATCTTTGTGTTTTTTAATGACTTATTGGCATTAATATTTATCAATACAGCTCTAATACATAACAGCTCAAAGGATAAAGAATAAACCAATAGTCTTTATAGATTTCTCAGAATAAAAATGAACTTCGAGAAGTTGGCGTCTGTTTAGTTCTTCTCAACAACTGAACAACTAAGAGATTTAATGTATATGGAAAAACCTCCCCAACATCAGGATAGGAAGCCGGGCATTGAACGTGAAATGGATCCACAACCACGCTCGGAAAATGAGTCACAAGGCAGTAAGAAATTAATGGATAAAATAGCCTTAATTACTGGAGGCGACAGTGGTATAGGCAGGGCTATTGCCATTGCTTTTGCGAAAGAGGGAGCTAATATTGCTATCTCTTACCTTGATGAACATGAAGATGCTAATCACACCATGCAAAAGGTCAAGGAGCTTCAACGTGAATGCATATTGATACCTGGTGACATCAGCCAGGAAGAGCACTGTAAAAAGCTAATTGAAGCCACTGTTCAGGAATATGGAAAAATTGATGTCTTAATTAATAATGCAGCTGAGCATTATGCTCAGGAATCGATAGAAAATATTACTGCGGAACAATTGGATAAAACATTTCGGACAGATGTTTATTCTCTTTTTTTTATTACCAAAGCCGCTCTACCTCATATGAAAGAGGGTAGCAGCATTATCAATACAACTTCTATAACCGCTTATAAAGGTAATCCGACCCTACTTGACTATTCCGCTGCAAAGGGTGCTGTATTGTCTTTTACAAGATCGTTATCTCAGGCTTTAATTAAAAAGAATATCCGTGTAAATGCAGTGGCACCAGGTCCAATTTGGACCCCACTGATCCCTGCTACTTTTTCTGAAGATAAGGTAGAGAAATTTGGTAAGAATACTCCAATGGGACGAGTAGGGCAACCCGAAGAAGTAGCTCCCTGTTATGTATTCCTTGCTTCAGATGAAGCTTCATATATAGCCGGTCAAGTATTGCACCCAAATGGGGGCACGATTATAGCAGGATAAGTCTATTATGTTCTTTATTTAACAGCACCTTATGGAGTAACTTTAAAATTGTTTGATATGGTGCATCGGAGATCATCATGAATACAGAATTGCTAAACTTAATTAGTAAAAAGGACCCATATGTCATATACCAGGGTGATCCATACTAACTCAAGTCTTCTTGGTTGTTTGTTCATCATTTATATCACTTTTATTCATGTTTTCGATGCTGAATTTATTGAAGCCCAAATAAATAAAAAACTTCAGAAAGTCTCGAATGGCCATAACTATGTTCAGATTGAGAATATAAATTTCTCACTTAGGGAATGGTCATTGCAGGCTAAAAATGTCAAATTAGTATTACACCGTCCGAATTATCAACAACAGCATAATGGTATGAACCTGCCTTCTGTTCGATATGAGTTCGATATGGCCGGTTTTACACTTGATGGAATTAACCTTCTTGAGTTTATAAGGAATGATAAAATAAAAATGAATTCTCTGGTAATAGAGAACCCTGAGATTGGTTTGATGATGGAAAAGAATGTACAGCCAAGTAATAATGGTCAGGAGCAGAAGGATGATATCTCATTACACGCTAGCCTGGCACAACAACTACCTGATATTGATATTCAGAATCTTCAATTCATAAATGCTGCATTAGCCGTTTCTTTTTCAATGTTGGAAAATGGCGAGCCTGCGGAGCATGAAATTAAAGGAATAAATCTGGCTTTTGATAATATTAAGGTTGATTCGATATCGGTTAGTGACCATAGCAGAGTACTGTTCAGTGATGATGTACGCCTTTCAATAGATGAGTATGAAGGTTATTCAGAGAAAGGGGTATATTATTATGAATTCGGACCCATTACTGCCTCTACTAAAGAGGGTACTTTTAATATCAGAGATATTAGTGCTACACCCACGATTTCTGATGAGGAATTTGTAGAGTATATGGAAGTTCGTACAAGCCGTATGATCTTTGATGCAGATAGCATCTCTATCCGGGATATTGATTACCGAAGATTATTAGACTATCAGGATATAATAATCGGACATGTGACGGTTGACGACTTTTTATATGATGCCTTTACGGATATAAACCTTCCAAGGATAACACCCACTCAACTCCCACACGAGATGGTGCGAGAATTGGAAATGTATCTGAATATTAGAGAAATAAATCTCAACAGCGGCCAAATTATTTATGCAGAACGTGCTGAGGATGGAGCCAGGCCGGGTACCATAACGCTTGATGATACCAGTGTACAAATCTATAACCTTACAAACGACATAGAGTTTACAACGACAGATAAACCCACCAGAATAACTGTCAATACCAAGGTGTATGGTGAAGGTGAACTAAATACGGACATTGAACTGGCTCTCCTTGCACCTGATAACCCTATTTACTTTTCTGGTAAACTGGGACAAATAAACGCCCAGGCATTTAACGATATTCTTATTGATTTGGAAGGCGTGAATATTATTAGCGGCGTTATTGATAGCCTGATGTTCGATATCCAGTCTTTGGATGACCATGCAACCGGTACTGTTCGGTCGGCCTATAGAAACCTGGAAATTGAAACTCTCGACAAAGTCGACTATGCCCGTGATTTGGGTGAGCAAATAACAACTTTTGTCGCCGATGACCTGCTTCTACGATCCAGTGATGAGGATAATGAATCTTCCCTTCGTGAGGGTGAAGTAGATAATGAAATGGATAGGATGAATGATTCCCTGCTAAATTACCTTGTCGACTCCATTCTTGACGGTCTCTTATCCACTTTAGTTCCTGTTATCTAACGAGACGAATTTCTTCTAAGATAAAGAGAATGGAGTCCCTGGAATACCAACTTCTCGTTTATCTCTGTTTTCAATTTTAAAAGGGGATGTATCAGTGAGGCATCTCCACCGGTAACCCATATCCCGGCCTTTTTGTTGATATCAAGAAACCTCCACACGTGAGCCTCAATTGCTGCCAGAAAAGATCCTAATATGCCCCATTGTAAAGCTGTCATGGTGGTTTTTGGTGGCCACTCATCAGGAACAAATCGTTCTGCTGGAGGCAAGGCTTGGGCTGATAACAGTAAACCATCTTCAAGGGTTTTTAAACCGGGCATGATCACCCCGCCCTGATATATTCCATTGGCATCCATATAATCAATGGTACATGCCGTTCCCGCATCAACTACGATACAGGCTGATTTACCTTGCAGACTCCATGCCCCATAAGAAGCAATAAAACGATCAACACCCATTGTCGAGGCACTTTCATATGAGATAAGATTAGGAGGTATGTCACTGTTACTGAATAAAAAAAGCTTATTATTAGGGCAAACTTCAACCAGTTCATCTTTTACAGATTTAACCACACAGGATACGAGTATTTTATCGTATATAGAGTTGCTGTCCTTAATCATCTGGATTAGCTCCTTTTTTTGTCTGCGGTCAAATACTTTAATTACCTTCCAATGCGATTCTTCAAAAACTGCTATCTTGGTACGTGAATTGCCGACATCTAAATAAAGGAAGTTCAAAGGAATGTAGTTTAGGTTTTGAATGTTCTGTATCCTGATTGATTCAGGAAATATAAACCTTTTCTTATACTGATCAGGACAATTTATGATATTACAAGACAAAATAGCAGTAGTAACCGGCGCAAGCAGTGGAATAGGCGCTGAGTTTAGCAAGATTTTGGTTGCCAAGGGATGTACCGTTTATGGCCTGGCCCGTAGAGAATCAAAGCTTGCCCAGGTAAAAAATGAATTGGGGGGTCTATTCATTCCTATTGTAGCAGACATTACCCATAAAGAGATGCTCACGCAGTTTGTAGAGAACACCTTTTCGGAAAATCATAGTCCGGATATTCTCATTAATAATGCTGGTATGGCTAAATTCGCTCCTGTAGATGAACTTTCCATTGAAGATTGGGAAAATATGGTGAACGTAAACCTTTCAGGCATCTTTTACATCACCCGATTAATCGTACCCTTTATGAAGGCTAATAAAAATGTGAATCATATTGTGAACATTGCATCCATTGCTGGTTTGATTAGTAATCCAGATTTATCAGGTTACAATGCAACTAAACATGGGGTGAGAGGCTTTAGCAATGCCTTGATGAAAGAACTTCGGAACTTCGGTATCAAAGTAACTTGTTTTTATCCTGGCTCGATAGCTACAGAGTTTTTCAGTAAGGATGGAGGCACAACTCACTCCAATATGATGCAAGGTAAAGACGTTGCAAAGGTGATGGCCAATGTTCTGGAAACACCCGATAATTTCCTTATTGACGAAATTGTAATGCGTCCCCTTAACCCCAAACCACCTCCAAAGTAAGGTTTTGTCTCTCATTAAATTACATTTTTTGCCGTTTATATTATTATTTGGTATAGCCTGTTCCACACCAGAAGAGAATACCGGGAAATTGATTGAGGAAGATATCTACATCGACCTTTTGACTGAATTACACCTTTTGAGTGCCATTGAGGACACTTATCCGGATTCCACTCTAAGAGAGGATGGGCTTGATAGCATTTTAAACTATTACAATATTACCGTGGAGACTTTTGAGGAAAGTCATGAGCACTACCTCCAGGACGAAGAGGCACAAAGAGCGAGGTTGGATGAGGCTAATCGGCGCCTCGAAGATGAGCACGAACGCATTAATGATGTAACCTTCAAAGTTCAGGAAGAGCGAAGGCAAGCTCAAAAAGAAGAAAGGGAAATGAAGGAAAATTCATAATTGCCTGATAAGAAGGTTGAAGAAGCTTGAATTCATCCTACTTATTGATCAAATACACAATTCCTTTAACCCCATATTGAGTGTCAATTATATTTTCCCTTGTTAGTCTGGCAAGAAGTGGCTTTAGGCTAGATGGATTCAATTTTGTAGCACGGCTAATCTCTTTTAAGCTCCTCGGCTTCTCCTTAAGAAAATTACAGATTGCTTTTATATTCGCATCTGTTAAAATATCTGTTTCTCCCTTTTTTGCAAGGCAGATATCACAATAACCACAATCAGACACATCCACCTCACCGAAATAGTGGCGCATATAGGTACTTCGGCATGCTTTAGTTTCAACGTATCCCATCATGAATTCAAGTTTTTGGAACAGCCTGTTTCGGTGCGCCTCCAATTCTTTTTTTGAAAAGGGGAAATGACTGGAACGCGCATCGATAAGCCTGGCTATCGGTTGATCGGTAATGATGTCAAATTGTAGAAAGTGCTCACCTGCCAATACGTTCATGGCTTTTGTCAGGCTGTTAATACCTATGTTAAGTTTCTTTTGAACGTATTCAGTATCCATATAATGTACCTTCTGAAAACAGCCCGGACCGAAAAGCCTGACGAGGCCATCTATAAATTCCCTTTTTTGCTTTTTTTTTATGGAGGATAATGCATCCTGAAAATCATTTCTGCTTATCAGGATTTTTACGCCTAATTGTGACTTAACATAATCCTGCATCTGTAATATTCCTAGTTGTTCTAGTATCCTGATCCCTGCTAATTGCTTTCTTTTGGGAAGTTTACTGCGTGTAACCAGACTTTCGATGATGATTCTCTCTGCCTCTTCCATTTCCGAACCAGATGCGAGATTCCAGTGGTCACACAGAGCGGTATAAATCAATTTTAACTCATCGCGTGTAGGATATGATTGTTCAATATTACTTTTGGCATTGGTATAATCCGATTTCTTAGCCAGCAAGATAGGATAACTTTCTTTCCCATCACGGCCGGCACGGCCGGCTTCCTGATAATAAGCTTCAAGTGAATAGGGCATATCATAATGAACCACATATCGGCAGTCAGATTTATCTATTCCCATTCCAAAAGCATTCGTGGCTACCACCACAGTCGTTTTACCACGGATCCAATCTTCCTGAATGCTTTTCCGCTGATCACTGTCGAGTCCGGCATGGTAAGCTTTTGCTTTAATTTTATGATCTCTGAGGTTTTGTGAGAGAACATCACAGGCTTTTCTTGTTCCTGCATACACCAAACCATTTCCACTGGCTTTGAGCACGATCTGCAATAAACGTTTTTCTTTTTGCTCTTCCCTGATTACCCACCATTTCAGGTTTGGCCGTTCAAAACCTTTTGAAATAATTATAGGTTTACTAAATCCAAGGTTCCTGATGATATCGTCACGCACCTCAGGGGTTGCCGTAGCCGTTAAGGCCATCCATTTAATTCTATCGGCAATTGGTTCAAAATTTGCCTTTATTTCTCGATACGTAGGGCGAAAATCATGTCCCCACTCCGAAATGCAATGCGCTTCATCAATGGCGACCATTCTAATAGGCATGTTCATCAGATCTTTTTGCCAAATCGGTGTTTTAAGGCGTTCTGGAGAACAGTATAGAATTTTATACATGCCGTTGCGGGCATTCACAATTCGTTGTTCTATTTCATCCCTGGTAAGCGTACTATTGATGAAGGTGGCTGATATGCCTGCTGATTTAAGTTGGCTCACCTGGTCTTGCATGAGTGCCACGAGCGGTGAGATAACAATCGTCAACCCATCTATTACAGTTGCAGGTACCTGGTAACAAAGCGATTTCCCACCACCAGTAGGGAAAAGGACTAAAATAGCTTTGTCTTCAGAAAGGCTTCTTATTACTTCCTCCTGTCCGGGGCGAAATGCAGAAAAGCCCCAATATTTCTTCAGGTTAGCCAATGATTGGCTATATAAATCTCTCATTTCAGCCATATCAGCGGAATCAGTTTCTTTTCAAGAGGTAACCACCCACCACAATTAGCAATAGGTAAATGATCACGTAATACTTTAGAAATGATGGCGAGAAATCCTAAAACTGCCCTTTTATATATTCCCTGCGCATTTCTGCTATTGCGGATATTGATATTTCAACCGGACAGACTGCTTCGCATTCTCCAAAATTAGAGCAATCCCCAAAACCTTCCTTATGCATCTGATCAACCATATTTACGGCACGTTTACCCCGTTCGGGATCCCCCTGAGGAAGATGGGCAAGCTGGGCAATTTTCGCTCCGGTGAACAGTGATGCTGAAGAATTAGGACAAGCTGCCACACAGGCACCGCACCCAATACATGTGGCATAATCAAACGATAAGTCTGATTCATCTTTAGGAATCATGTGCGTATTGGCTTCCACAGCTGAGCCAGTATTTACTGAAACATAGCCACCTGCTGAAATGATACGGTCAAGTGCAGAACGATCAACGACGAGATCCTTGATAGCTGGAAACGCTTTAGCTCGCCAGGGTTCAACTACAATGGTATCACCATCTTTATAGTGGCGCATATGTAGCTGGCAGGCTGCAGTAGCTTTTTCAGGCCCATGAGCCATACCATCTATAATCATATTGCAGGAACCGCAAATCCCTTCCCGGCAGTCATGGTCAAACTCAATTGGATTTTCACCATTCAGAATCAGTTTCTCGTTAAGCCAGTCAAACATTTCAAGGAAAGACATATCCGGATTGACGTCATCAACGGTGTAATCAACCAGTTTACCTTTTGATTGAGCATCATCCTGACGCCAAACCTTGAGGTGAATAGTCATGTTTTCGTTATTACTCATGGAATTCTAGTTTTGGAAATTAAAAACAATCAGACTTAAATTTATTTGTAACTACGTTGAGTTAACTCAACATTTTCAAAAGTCAATTCTTCTTTGTGGAGTTCAGCAGGCAGACCTTTTCCTTTATATTCCCAGGCAGCCACATAACTAAAGTCATCATCGTTTCTCAAAGCTTCATTTTCTTCTGTTTGATGCTCTTCTCTGAAATGCCCTCCACATGATTCTTCTCTATTCAAGGCATCACGAGCCATCAGTTCACCAAGTTCAAGGAAGTCACCAATACGACAGGCGTATTCCAGGTATTTGTTATAGGTAGCATTCTCACCGGGAACTTTCACATTTTCCCAATAGTCTTCTCGCAAAGCGGATATTTTTCCCATGGCTGTTGTTAAACCTTCTTTGGTTCTTGCCATACCCACATGATCCCACATTATAAGGCCGAGTTCACGGTGATATTCAATGGGCGTTTTGCTGCCATTGATATTTAGTAGCCTCTGGATACCCTGAAATGATGAACTTTCTGCTTCAGCAAAAGCCTCGTGAGAAATATCAACATCTTCAAGCTCTGTATTTACAAGATACTCACCCAGGGTATAAGGGATCACAAAATAACCATCGGCCAGGCCTTGCATTAATGCACTTGCTCCAAGTCTGTTAGCTCCGTGATCAGAGAAGTTGGCTTCGCCCAGAACATGGAGTCCCGGAACATTGCTCATCAGATTATAGTCTACCCATAGTCCACCCATCGTATAATGCACTGCTGGGAATATCCTCATGGGTACTTCATAAGGATTTTCTCCCGTGATTTTTTCATACATGCTGAACAGGTTACCATATTTCTCACGGATGCCATCTTCGCCGAAACGTTTTATGGCTTCCCGAAAATCAAGGTACACGGCCAGACCTGTTCTGCCCACACCACGACCTTCATCACAAACTGCCTTAGCATTTCTTGAAGCTACGTCACGGGGTACCAGATTTCCAAAGCTGGGATACTTTCTCTCCAAAAAGTAATCACGTTCATCATCAGGTATCTCACTGGGATGTCGCTTGTCTCCTTGTTTAATAGGAACCCATACCCGGCCATCGTTCCGAAGGCTTTCGCTCATGAGAGTCAGCTTAGACTGATAATCACCGGAGACCGGAATACAGGTGGGATGAATTTGAGTGAAACAAGGATTGGCGAATAATGCACCCCGTTTATAGCAACGCCATGCTGCAGTGGCATTGGAATTCTTAGCATTCGTTGAAAGATAGTAGGCATTCCCATACCCCCCTGTACAAAGCAATACAGAATGACCGGCATGTCGTTCTAAAGATCCTGTTACCAAATTACGTGTAATAATTCCACGGGCTTTGCCATTTACAAGGACAAGATCAAGCATTTCCTGACGAGATAACATCTCAACTTTACCAGCATCAACCTGCCGCATTAAAGCTTGATATGCTCCGAGAAGCAGCTGTTGGCCAGTTTGGCCTCGGGCATAGAAAGTTCTTGAAACCTGAGCACCACCAAACGATCGGTTATCCAGCAAACCACCATAATCACGTGCGAATGGTACGCCCTGTGCCACACATTGATCAATGATATTATTGCTAACTTCAGCTAAACGATATACGTTAGCTTCACGGGCGCGGTAATCACCGCCTTTTACCGTATCGTGGAAAAGACGCCAAACATTATCACCGTCATTAGGATAATTTTTAGCTGCGTTGATACCTCCTTGAGCAGCAATGCTATGCGCTCTACGGGGTGAATCCTGTATACAAAAGCATTTTACATTGTAGCCTAATTCAGCAAGAGATGCAGCGGCCGATGCTCCGGCAAGGCCAGAACCTACAACCAATATGGTATGTTTGCGCTTATTGGCAGGGCTCAGCAGCTTTACGGTATTCTTATGATTGCTCCATTTTTCCTCAAGCTTACCATCGGGAATTTTTGAATCTAGAATTTTTTCAGATACTGTACTCATTGTGCTCCTCCTGTAAAATAGACCCAAATAGGTAATACTAGAAATCCAAGGGCAATGAGAATGGCTAGAATACTCCCTGCCGTGTAGATCATAAGTGATAGTTTGTTATTGATAGTACCCAGAGATTGAAAAGCGCTCCAGATTCCATGACGCAGGTGAAAACCCAGCAATATCATAACCCCGACATATCCAATCACGTAAAATTCATTTTGAAATACCTCAAATACCAGTTTATTCAAATCTCTCATTTCCTGCCCATCTACTACCGTAGTATATTCCGGCTCACCAGCCCAACCCGCTCCAAATTTAAATGTATTAACATGCACAACTGTGAAAACCAACAGAACCAGTCCGGTAATAATCATTGTTTGAGAGCTGAAAGTCTGTTTGCTCTTCCCGCCCCTGGATGCATACTTCTCATATTTCACTGGCCTTGCTGTGCGTTTTCTTAACCAGATTGATATACCCATATAAATATGGAAACCAAAGAAGATGATTAAACCGGCTTCGACTAAATATATTAACCAACCCAGTTCATGTAAAAAACTGGCATACTGATTAAAGGCATCCGCACCCAAAAATAAGGTAAGGTTTCCCATTAAATGGCCTATAACGAAAAGGGTCAGTGCAAGGCCGGTAATACCGGTTAGGAGCTTTCTGCCTACCGGTGACTTAAAAATATCAGTTACTTTTGACATTGAATAATAATTGTAGATTTTTAAAAAATAATAATAACAGAACGAATGGGATAATCCACAGGAATTTACAAAAGTTTTTAATATTTAGTTGGAAGTTTAGGGCTTAAGTTCCATGATTTTTACTCTTTATATCTTAAATTGAAATCTCGTTTTCTACCGGACACATATCTCTAAGCTTATCAAACCGGTAAATCCCGGTTTGATGCCCGTCATCCCAGAAAATCTGTATAGCATAATTCCCTATAATCTCCAGATTCTTTATAGTCCAGATGCGAGTGGGTGGCTTTTGGAATATTTTAGGATCAACCGGCTTCCCCATATTTTCATGTCCGCCCTGGCAGAAAACACAAGGACATGAAC
This sequence comes from Balneolales bacterium, assembly GCA_040905745.1. Classification (GTDB taxonomy): domain Bacteria; phylum Bacteroidota; class Rhodothermia; order Balneolales; family Natronogracilivirgulaceae; genus JBBDMU01. The sequence goes on along the minus strand of JBBDQY010000063.1, from coordinate 89,917 downwards.
GGCGCAACCCTTCCAATGGATACATGCTTTCATGACCATCCTGCCAAACTATTGAAAGCCTTTGGTCTTTCTGGTGAATCGTTATATTTTTGATGATGTACTTTTTTTCCATTTATATCTTAGGTTGATAAGTTTACTAGCCTAAAATACCCAATATAACCGAAATTTGAAGTATGGTCACGATATTCTTATTCAATGGTGTCTTAATATGAAACTCAACTATCTGTGGAGAGGTATTTTCAGCTCAAGGACCATAGATGCTTTTCGGGCATTTATAACCAATCCATTGGATTATGTACCCTCTTGCGTTAATTTTCATCATTCATTTCTGCCTTAAGGATACCCTGTTGAATACTATAATCAATCCTGTATCCATTACCTTCACTGAACGAGGCTCCCGGTTTCTGGGCTACGTTTATCATGTGGCCACTATAGATAATATTGAAGAAAAGCTGGGTTCTCTTAAAAAGCAATACCCGGATGCAACCCACCATTGTTATGCTTACCGATTCAATCCTGAAAATCTTCATGAATTCGCTCATGATGACGGAGAGCCAGGGGGCACTGCAGGACTACCTATTCTAAATGTTCTAAAATCCCATGAACTGATTAATGTAATGGCTGTTGCGGTCAGATACTATGGGGGCACAAAATTAGGGAAACCCGGGCTGATCCATGCCTATCGTACAACAGTGGAACAATGCATTGAAAGTGCAGCAATCGGCAAGCTCTTTCTGACACAACGCATTCGTCTCACTTATCCATATTCTGAACAGAAGTGTGTTGATCAGATTACGCATAACTATGGGCTGACTGTGACAAATCGTCAATATATGGAAGAAGTTGAAATTACCCTGGAGTGTGATATTAAGCTAGCAGCTAAATTAAAAGATGAGCTTACCGCTCATGCTCATATGGGGTTCAAAACAGAAGATCTAGAGAAATTTTATGGGTTGAAAATGATTTAACAGTGATTGCATTGTGATATCAGAAAACTATTTTTTATCCTTAGTTCAGGGTCTGTTGCTATAGCAAGTTACAATTGTGAATTTCATTTAACTTGGACAACTGAAAGAATATCTCGGTCCCAAGCAGCCTTTTGTGAAAGACTAGAGATTTTTTTCTATATTATCGTCCTAAGCCAATAATAATCTAAACAAGCCCCACCACCCTTTGAAGGAAATTCCATTCAAAATCCCCCCTTCACTTTCTACTTTTGTGGAGCAATTTGAGTCAGATCCCGACAAAAACATCGAGCGGCTCGAATTGCATTTGAAGAAGTTAGGAATGGATGCTGTTGGTTATTTCGTGCTTGCTTTAATGTATCATAAAACGGGTAATACCATGCTTGCCAATCAAAATGCATTAAAAGCAAAATGCTATGCTCCCGGCAGTCCTTTGTTTTCTAATCTGCATTATTTTCTTTTGCACCCTCAGAAATTCGATGCAAAAGTTCCGGCTCAGCACACTTATTCCTCTACAATACCCAATCAAAAAAATGATTTTGATATTAACCTTGACTCTTTGATATCTAAATTATCAGCAGCAGATACGCTTAAGGTCCAATTGCCATCTCATTTAACAGATGTGCATACCGATCTGAGCTTACCAGCACAAATGGTAGGCGATATTGCTTCAGAAACATTGGCATTGATTTATGAAAAACAGGGTAAATTTAATGAAGCCATAGAGGCTTTGCAGATATTACAGAAAGTCAGGCCCAAACAGGCGGGAAAATACCAGGATGATATTATACGCTTAGAGAACTTGAGTAAAATGGGAGAAGAAGATAAAGAAAAGAAAAAGTAGTTTTTTTGGGGAGTGAATGATTTATTTAACTTCCTTCACAAATTGATTATTCTTCTTTTCATAGCCAACTGTAGTTTCCGGCCCATGACCTGGGAGCACTCTGGTTTCATCAGGCAGTGTATATATATTCTCCCGGATAGATTTCTTTAAAGTGTCGAAATCTCCTTTATAAAGATCAGTTCGACCGATACTATTTTGGAACAAAGTATCTCCGGCAATCAGAATTTTTTGTTCTTTATCATAAAAAGAGAGATGGCCTGGGGCATGTCCGGGTGTAAACAAAACATCAAAAGTGAATGGACCCTGTTTCCAATCTTTTTGGGCTTGCAGGTCGATGGGAGTAAAATCAAAAGGTTTGACTTCCAGTCCAAACATGGCTGAAGAGACTACAAAATTTTCCCACAAATAAAGATCTTCATGATTTAGGTAAACGGGCACCTCATAACGATCAAGTACCCGGGTCAGGCCCAGAACGTGATCGGTGTGCGCATGGGTAAGCACAATTGCGATTAGGGTGGCATCCCATTCCTTCAAGGTCTGCACGAGAAGATTGACTTCAGTTGAATTGAAAAACCCAGGATCAAATAGTATTGCCTTGCCATCCCGAGCCATTACATAAGTATTTTCCTGAAATGGATTAACGGTGTAAGAGGTCAGTTTCATGAATGTAAGTTAAGTAGGTTGATAAATATCATGATATGCGCGAATCGGGTTCTACCCTGTTTTTTTGCCAATGCTCTTCATTTCTGGAGACCGTTAAAAGCCACACCACACCTGTGACAACCAATAACATGGAGAAGATAAACATTAGTTCTTGGAGTGTCAGTAGATTATAATCAAGTATCAGTGACGCAGTTAGTACTGATATAGATTGGGTAACTGTAAATAACAGCCATTCTGAACTGAATATCCTGCCTCTAAGCCTATCAGGTGAACGTTTTTGAAGAATTACGGTACTCATCACCCAATTGGCCCCGGATCCGCAATGAGCAAGGATGACAAAAATCACCATCAGCCAAAGAGCATCGGTCTGCCCTACGATTAAGTAGCATAAACCGGTAGTGACCATGGCAAGCCCCATAGTATGAACCCATTTAGCATCATCTTTAATAAACCTCCTGACCAGGACAGGTCCGACAGCTGTGCCAACTCCCCGCCCTGCATAAAGAATGCCCAACCCAATAGTTCCCATCAACAATACCTCTTCGGATATAAGGATCAGCATATATACCAAACCACCCAAAATGAAAGAAATAGTGCCTTTTGCAAGAGCCGGACGGAGGATAGCTCCGGTACTGAACATATATCGGTATCCATCCATTATACCATTGAAAGGATTCTTCAACGAATCAAGTAATTGTTTATCTCTGACGTGCGGAATATCAGCCTTGAAGACGAACCAGGTAGAACCAATGTAACTGAAAGCATTGATGACAAATACGGCGTCAGTTCCTAAATAAGCAGTGGCCATCCCACCTATTCCCATACCCGTAGTGAAGATGACACTCCATGACATGGTGGAGATCACATTGGCTAGCATGAGTTCATCTCCTTTAGTGATATTGGGTATGGAAGCTTGTTTGGCAGGTTCAAAAACTGCACTTAGCATCATTTGTAAGGCTGTAAGCATATAAACCAGCCAAAGAAGATCTTCACTGTTGACCAATAGAAATCCTAATACAATGAAGCCACGACCGAAATCACACAATATCAAAAGGGTGCGCCTATCAAATCGGTCAGCAATGAATCCCCCCAGAGGGGAGAAAAAGGCATAGGATAAAAATTTTATTACGATAACCAGCCCTAGCAGAAATTCAGATTCTGAATATTGAAGGATCAGGCTATAGACAGCAAGGATACCAAACCAGTCTCCAAAGTTAGAGATAATCTGGCTTAACCACAGACCCCGAAAGCTGTGGTTATTACGTAATAAGTTAAAATAAGGGCGAAAATTATTCATTGAGAATTACTGATTATAGATTCCCTGTGCTCCCGAAGCCCCCCTCTCCCCGTACGGTTTCAGTTAACTCGTCTACTATCTTGATCTGAAGCTGTGTAACCGGTGCGATGACCATCTGAGCGATGCGGTCACCATGATGAATCGTGAACGTTTCTAAACCGTGATTGATCGCCAGAACCTTAACTTCGCCTCGATAATCGGCATCAATAGTTCCCGGAGAATTAAGCATGGTGATACCATGTTTATAGGCCAACCCGCTTCGAGGGCGAATTTGGGCTTCGTAACCAGGCGGCAACGCCATTTGGAATCCGGTTGGAATTAGTTTTCGTTCACCGGGTTCTAATGTGACCGTTTTTTCAGTAGCCGCCCTAATATCCATGCCCGAAGCATAGGCGGATTCGTAAGTTGGAAGCTGAAGATTAGCCCCATGAGGCAATTTTTTAAATTCAATAAACATGGATAGGTTCCCTTTTAATAATTTGAGATGGAAGGTAATAGCGGTCTCCGATTACGGCATGGTTTCTGTTCTCTCATTTTCGATTTCATAATCGGTGAGTCTTACTCTTACATTTCCCAGCCAGACCTTAATTCGTGCCTCTAAAGGTATTCGTAATTCATCGGCTTTATAAATTGCTTCAATGCGGCCACTGAAGCCAAATGGTCCGTCTACGTCAGCATTACCTATAGTCTTGTAAGCATCTACATCACCTCCGGGAAAGGCTCCGGAACTGTAAGAGATTATTTCATCGTAATTCTGCAGCATTACATTCCCTTTTTCATGGCTTATATAAACCGGATAATTAACTTTGCGGTTAGTCCCGGCGTGCAAACGCGAAAAATAAAATATAACGGGACCGCTATCGGCCAACTCATTCAATTCCAAGGTATCTCTGGTAATTACATGATCATCATCTTCCTCAAAAGTATAAACTTTACCTTTTTGATAATCAAAATCATAAACCTGATCGCCATACATATCATCATGGACGCTATCCGTCCAAAATTTAAGGCCATAAAAGGTAGTATCGTTATGCGCCATGAAGGTATGATAGTTGCGTTCTTTATGGCCGATTAGAGGGATAGGGTTTGACTTTACATGGTAAAACAAATAGTGGGCAGGCTCACCTCTGTAGGTAGTGTCACTCAATATGGATATTGTGACCGTACCTAAATTAAAAAATCCATAGCGCACCTCATATGTAAACTTTTCCGATATATTTAATAGTTTATGTACATCAGGAGGTGGAGAATAGGATGCAGCATTATCAGAACTTTTCGTGTAGACAAGAATGCATAACGCTATAATAAGGTACAATAGCGGCTTAAACATCATCCTCCAAAAAAGTTGTGAGTGCATCTTCGTCAAAACCAACCAAAACGGCTTCATCCCTTTTTAACAGAGGCCGCTTAATCATAGTCTGTTTTTCAAGAAGCACTTCAAATAGATCATTGGCGTTTAGATTTTTATCGGCCAGGCCCAGGTTTCTCCAGGTAGCGCCACGTTTATTGACCAATGCATCGAGTCCTACTTTTTTTACAAAATCAGCCAGTTCATTGGGGCTGAGAGGATTTGATTTTACATCCCTGAAAGCAAATTCAACATTGTTCTCCTCCAGCCATGTTTTAGTTTTTTTGATCGTATTGCAATTTTTAATACCAATAACTTCAAGCATGAATCTCGTTTTATATTTGTAATTTGGTAATCTTGTAAACTTGTAAACTTACAGTATTACGAAAGAAAAAACTTACCTGCGGGTTTATTTATTTTAAACTATATCCCATTTACCAATAGGAATGATGAAGGATTTTAATTCACTATTCGTCAAATTAACTATTTGCTCTGTTCTTATGGTCCTAACTTTGGGTGGTTGCAGCCGCAACGAAGATCAGGATGAGTACGAGCGTGAGGCTTTCCGTTCACCATCTGGTTTTACAGAAACAGAATTCTCAGGCAAAATTCTCTCAGAAGACCCCGATGACTGGCGAATTTCTCCTATGTTCCAGGGCTTTGTTGAGGTAAATATCCCTGCCCACCCAAATCCAACACATGGACAAAATATCAGGATTGAATTATTGATCACAGGTATTGAATCGGTCAATGGATTAGAGATTCTCTCATTAGATGATCGCAATCAGTTCAGGCAACTCTACTTCGAAGGCAGCGGAACACTTGAATCAGGTTTTGTAAACGTCTCTTTTGATCCCATTCTCTTCAGCACTACCGGAGTTTATTCGGATGCCATCGGGCTTCAACGTGTGTTCATCTACGACCGAAATAACAATATGATAACATACGGTGACGTAATGGTTCAATGACATATTATTTTAAGAAAGGGCACCAAGGTTATGCGTAAAATAACTGAATCGGAGAGAAGAATACTGGAGAGGCTTATATTTGATGAGACCTTCGAATCGGTAGCTGAAGAGACAGGCCTACAATTTGGTGAACTGAGGGATGATATCACAAAATTACTTAATGATGGCTTTATCGAAGTTACTAACACGGAAAAGCAAAGGATTCCGTATTTTGATTCTGATAAACCGCAATTGTTTTCCTACAGAGCTACGCGGTCAGGTTTAAATGCTTTGAAAATGAACCGTGTATGAAGTTTGAAGCTACGATAAATGAAAATACCTACGCATTGGATTTTAACAAGTCGTTCACGAACGTTGAAGTCAATGGTACCCCGCGTCCACTAAATTTTTTAAAACTCTCCGAGGGGCGTTTTTTTATAAGACTGGATAGGAAAACTTATATCATAGATAACCTATCTAAATCAGACAGTAACTATGAGTTTACACTGAATAACCGGTGGCACCGTGTTGATATAAAAGATGAACAAGCTTTACTTCTTGAAAAAATGGGCTTCACAGAAGCCCTTTCCACCGGAGAAGGTCATTTGACTGCCCCCATGCCGGGTAAGATATTGGACATATTAGTATCCGAAGGTGATCATGTAAAGCTCGGCGACCCATTAATCATCCTGGAAGCTATGAAAATGGAAAATGAGCTTAAAGCACCCATATCAGGCATGATATCCACCATTTTTGTATCAACTGGGAAGTCTGTCGATAAAAATGAAAACTTAATAGAAATAAAAGCAATTGGATAAATTTATCATCCAGGGAAATACTCCCCTGCAAGGCACCATTCCCATAAGTGGCTCTAAAAATGCTGCATTACCCCTGATGGCCTCGGCTCTGTTAGCTGACGGGCCCATAACAATTAACAACATACCCAGGCTGAACGATATCTTCACCTTTAATAATGTTTTGCGGGTTACCGGTGCAAAAGTAGATTTTAACGATCATCAACTGCAAATCGACCCTCGTAACATTTCATTCCTGGAAGCCCCTTACGATCTGGTGAGAAAAATGCGCGCTTCGTTTTATATGCTTGGTGCATTATTAGGGCGGTTTGGGAAAGCTAAAGTTTCCTTGCCGGGAGGTTGTGCCTGGGGTCCGCGTCCTGTTGATCTCCATCTGGAGGGTTTAAAGGCATTGGGGGCAGAGATTCAGATGGAAGGCGGCTATGTGATCGCCAAAGCCCGCAATGGCAGACTGGAAGGAGGGTCTTTTGCATTAAAACCCAGTAGTGTAGGGGCTACTGTGAACATTATTTTGGGTGCTGTACTGGCTAAAGGTGAAAGTACTATTGATAATGCCGCCCGTGAACCTGATGTGGTTTATTTGTGTGAAGCTTTAAACAGTATGGGCGCAAAAATATCAGGATCCGGCACATCAAAACTAGTTATTCAGGGGGTGGAGAACCTAAAGAGTACCAATCTGCATAATAGTCCCGACCGCATTGAAGCCGGAACATATATGATAGCCGCTGTAATGCATCCTGAATCCCAACTTACCCTCACTAACCTGAGAAGCTCTGATCTGGGTACATTCATCAAAACTTTCCGCAAACTTGACCCCGAAATGCAAGTCGGTGAAGAAGAAATTACTATTAAAGCCCCTGAATCACTCAAGCCAATTTCTATAGAGACGGAGATTTATCCTGGATTTCCTACTGACCTTCAGGCACAATGGGCAACCATGCTGACCCAGGCACACGGCTCCAGTAAGGTAAAAGATAAGATCTATGTTGACCGATTTAGCTACGTTCCTGAATTAGTGCGACTTGGCGCAGATATGAAACTTCAAGGCAATTATGTTGATATTAAGGGTCAGACCACATTAAACGGGGCCTCCATCATGAGTACCGATCTAAGGGCCAGTGTAAGTCTGGTGATGGCCGCCTTAATCGCTAAAGGCGAGAGCGAGGTGCTGCGAGTGTATCATCTGGACAGAGGCTATGAAAAACTTGAAGAGAAGCTTAATGCAGTGGGTGCAAAAATAAAGCGCATAGATTCGTAGGAATATTGAAACTTCTGAAGTTTACTCAACCTTCAGAAGCATTTTTAATCATACTTAGTCACTTACCCAGTAGCTCTCTTTATTAAGCCCGGAATTATTTTCCCATTACAATCCCCTCGCGCCTTGGGTCAGCTCCTCCAAACAGGCCTCCATCTTCGGTGCGCTGGATGGCTTGCAATCCACTTGTCATATTCTGTAAGATGATTTCATGTCCCCTGGCCTTTAATTCACTTATCGTCGCATCAGGAAACCGGTTGACTTCAAGTAATGATGGTCCATTATAATTAACAAAATTAGGAAGATTAATGGCTTCCTGCGCATTCAAATTCCAATCCAGCATACCTATTATGGTTTTAGCAGTATAATGAATTATGGCAGCGCCTCCCGGTGACCCTAAAGTGGCCACTAACTCATCTGTTTCCTTATCAAACACGAGTGTGGGACTCATACTCGACCGAGGTTGCTTATTTGGTTCCACTCTGTTAGCAATAAGATTACCATCTTCATCTTCAGGGGTGAGAGAAAAATCAGTGAGCTCATTGTTCAGATGAAACCCACCGGGTAAACCGGTACCGCCATCACTCATAATACGGCTGCCAAATCCCTGCTCAATGGTGGTAGTCATAGCCACGGCATTTCCATCTGCATCGATGATACTAATATGACTGGTGCCCATTTCAGCTTGTACGGGGTGCATTCCGTATGTTGAACTTAAAGTACCGGGAATACCGGGATCAGCCATACCCATACTGGTATCACTGATTAATGTCGCTCGTTCTTTGAGATATTCAGTGGCTAAAAGGCTCTCCCAGTTTCCCGCAGGCGGCTCAACAAAAACAGGATCGCCTATATACAGGTTGCGGTCAGCAAATGCCAGCTTTGCGGCCTCTAAATACTGGTGCATCCATTGTGCTGAGGGGACTTCATCCTGCAAGGGGGAAGATGGAGCTTTCAGCCATTCCATCATACCTAGCATCTGCATGATCGTAATATGGCCTGATGATGGCGGAGGAAAGCCACAGAGCCGCCAGGCTCGCCAATCCGTACATATAACCTGGGTCATAGGATCGTGTTTTGGATAGGCAGCTAAATCCTGTTCCGTCATAAAACCCGGACGCCGGTGGCTTTGTGCCCGATCTACCATATCAGCGGCTATCTCTCCCTGATAAAATGAATCAATCCCATTTTGTGCCACTTGTCTTAGAATTTCAGCCAAAGCGGGATTCTTTAAAGTATAACCTACGGGATGAGCCTCCCCATTCTCATCGTAATAAAGGTGTCGGGCTATTTCATCATTACGGAGTGCGTAATCCTCTTCGAGTTGATCGTGCAACCTCTTACTCAGGCTGAATCCTTCTTCAGCTAAAGTAATGGCTGGTTGAAAAAGATTCTCCCAGGGCAACACGCCCTCTTTTTCATGAGCTGCCTTGAGTAAATACAATGTACCCGGAACGCCAACTGAGAGTCCGCTATGTACAGCATTTGCAAAGGATAAGGGTTCTCCTTCATTATCGAGGAAGAGGTTCATATCCACACCGGAAGGTGCCTTTTCCCTGCCATTATAAGCCTGAATTTGCGAACCGTCCCACGTGAGTAAAAATGCTCCCCCGCCAATACCACTTGATTGAGGCTCAACAAGAGTAAGTACCAATTGAACGGCTATGGCAGCATCTACAGCAGAGCCACCATTTAAAAGTATCTGATATCCCGCATCTGTAGCCAGAGGGTTAGCAGCGGCAACTGCAAATTCAGAACTTGCCCATCCAGGTTTAGAAGTGTACCCCGTAGATATTTCCGGTTGTTCCGGGATACTATAATTTAACTGTGGGTTAGTTTTCGAACCGCCGCATGATAAAAGAAAAATAAGGGAGCTTATAGCTAGAAAGGAAGTGCATACATTTTTTTGTTTTAATGAAACCATAAATAGTTAATCATCCTAAGATTGAAATGAGATATGAAGCTGGGCAGTTAATGAAATACTGGTCATAATATGCTAAAACGTACCCCTACAAAGCTTAGATTTTTTTTCTTTCCCGTTCATATTCCTCATCATTGATCAGGCCTTGCTGCCATAAGCCGATCAGGGTATTGACCTTATCAACAGAACCTGCGCTCAGGTCAGGAAAATCTCCTTTTACCTTGGCTTGCTGACGTAGCCGATTTTTTTCGTTCACCATTGCAATACGAAGTATATCCTCAAGTTGACCTGGATTTTGGATACCTCTTAGTTCGTAACCATTGTCTGTTGTCTGAAGCCAGACTCTTCCGATGTTGAACTTACCTTCAAGCCAGCTTTGAAGGATTTCAACTTCTTCTATGTCGGCCAACGTCACTACTTTCCTTCCTTCCGAGTTATTGATGGTAATATCATTATCCGTTATGACATAATTCATCTTATTCTGACGCTTTCTCAGTGTATACATCATGAGTAGGCCAAGTCCAAAAAATGGCACCAAAAAGCCTGCCACCAAATATTGAGGTAATTGATCTTTCCAGTCAGGTTGAAGTGTGTAGGATTTCATTAGTGTACATTTAGTCTTTTAAAGAATGACAAATAAAATGACTGTTAACCTTTTCTATGTATTGGCTTATTAACAATGTCTGAAATAATATTATCCTATTCCTTTCAGAATAGGATAACAAAACCTGCAATATCGCAATTCCCCTTACGGTTTTCATGTGGGTGATGTACAAAGTTCGTATCTTAACCAATTGTTATTTTTAATTCAATGTAAACCTAATTTCTGCTTTCTTGAAACCCTGGAAATATATTGTAGCCGTCTGGCTTACTCTGGTTATCATTGCTGGTTTTCTGATCGATGTCCCCATGATCCCGATACTGCTTGAAACTTCCAGAAACCTCTTTTTTCACGTTCCGATGTGGTTTACCATGTTCGTGGTTTTCTTTGCCGGATTTGTTTACAGCATCCGTTACCTCAACTCTTTTGACCCTGAGATGGATCGTAAAGCTGAGGCAGCAACCATGGTAGGATTAGTTTTCGGTATCTGTGGGCTCTTGACGGGCTCCTTATGGGCACGTTTTACCTGGGGCAGCTGGTGGACTTTTGCCGAACCCAAAATGAACCTGGCAGCTGTAGCCATGCTCATCTATTTTGCTTACTTCATATTAAGGTCATCTTTCAACGATCCGGAACGACGAGCCAAGATGGCAGCCGTTTATAATATCTTCGCTGCCAGCACCGTTCCTTTTTTGCTGTACATCATTCCCCGGCAAATGCCGAGTCTGCATCCCGGGGCTGATGGAAATCCTGCTTTCGACGAGATTACAGCACCGGAACTACGTTACATATTTTACCCTGCCGTTATCGGATTTATTGGTTTAGCCTGGTGGATCATGGACGTTGTATACAGATTTAAAAAAATTGAATCAAGAATGGAAACCCGATAGTCTCATGTTTTACCTATTTATCTCGTTGATCTCCTTCCTTAACCTTCCCATAGAATTTAATTTCTTAGATGATCAATATTCCCATTATGAAGGGGCCGGTGAAACAGAGGGACTGTTAGGATTGATGACCTCCAATAATCTAATACTAGTTGTACTTGGAGTAAGTCTGATCATCTGGTTTACACTGCTGGCATTTTTATATAAAATTGACCGTAAAGTTTCCCGGTTAGAGCAAAAACAAGAATCCGAAATACATATCCACTGATATTATGAAGCCCCGTCTGATTATCGGAATTATCTCCATCATAGCCTTCACATCCCTGTTAATGTTCAATTTCAGTCAGAACATTGGCTCCTATGTCGATTTTGAACAAGCGTCACATGCTAAAGGTGATCGTATCCATGTAGTTGGTGTCTGGGATTCTGAAAAACCAAGTGGCTTTTCAAGTAAAACTATGCAATTCACTTTCCATATGATTGATGAAGCCGGCAACAATCGACGTGTGGTATATCCAAAAGCTAAACCGGCAAACTTTGAGCAAGCAGACCAAATTGTTGTGATTGGATATATGGAAAACGATGTGTTCTATTCAAATGACATGCTCGTAAAATGCCCATCCAAATACAACGACGAAAGAGAATTTACACAAGTCGAATCTTGATTTTATGATAGGATTAATCGGTCAATATGCAGTCATCGCAGCTTTCTTCTCCGCTCTGCTTGCCTGCGTTTTTTATTTCCGAAGTGCCCAGAACAATTCTTTGCGGGATGAGCATATTGGAACCTTCTTTTTAGTCACCAAAGGTTCCTTAATTTTCCTTGCTTCTGGAATATTAGTTTATTTACTGTTCACTCATCAGTTTCAATATTTTTACGTCTATAATACCACCAGCCTTGACCTTCAGAACGTCTATATCTGGGCTTCTTTCTACAGTGGGCAGGAAGGCAGTTTCCTGCTTTGGATCCTGTTATCATTTCTCATAAGTCTGGGAATTTTACGCTGGACGGAGGATACATATCGTGCCCCGGTTATGTTTTTTCTCCTATTAAGTCAGATTTTTCTGATTTCCATGGTTGCAGGTTTAGAGATAGGTGATCTGACCATAGGTGCTTCCCCTTTCCGTACATTGGCCACTGAAATGCCTAATGCGCCTGTGTTCCAATCCAATCCTGATTTCGTACCAGCAGACGGCAGTGGCCTTAATGATTTGCTTCGCAGCCCATGGATCGTCATCCATCCTCCTATACTCTTTCTCGGATTCGCAATGATGACGGTTCCCTTCGCTTTCGCCTTCGCCTCCCTTTGGAAAAGAAAGTATAATGAATGGATCCATCCAGCATTGCCCTGGACACTAGGTGCCAACCTTTGCCTGCTTACAGCAATATTTCTTGGCGGATACTGGGCATACGTGACTCTTTCTTTTGGTGGTTACTGGGCATGGGACCCAGTCGAAAACGCTTCGCTCGTACCATGGATATTTGGACTCGCCGGCATACATGCCATGCTTATTCAGCGAACCAGTGCAATAGCACAAAAGGCTTCGATACTTTTTGCCATTCTTGCCTATATGGCCGTAGTATACTCTACCTTTCTGACCCGCTCGGGCATATTGGGTGAGGCATCATTCCATAGTTTTGTGGATCTGGGCTTATATAATCAGTTACTATTATTTTTAGTTGTAACTACTGTCATTGGGATTGGTATGTTTATCTACCGGTATAGGGAACTACCCTCTCCTGATAAAGAAGCACCATTTATCAGTCGCGAGTTCATGATGTTCAGCGGCTCGATGTTATTATTTCTCTGTGGTTTGGTGATCATGTTAGGAACCAGTTCACCGGTTTTGGGCCGTTTGTTTGTCTCAAACCCCACACCTCCTGCCCAGGAATTTTATAATGCCTGGATGCTTCCATTTGCTGTGATCATCACAATCTCATCCGTATTAGGACAATTTTTATGGTGGAAGAAGTACAACGCGGAGTCGCTTTCGGCAGCGCTAATCCTGCCATCATTCCTGACTTCTATAGCCACTATAGCTACAGTGATTCTCAGCAATATAGATAACCTTGCCTATATGATCTATCTGTTTGCCGGGTATTTTTCCCTGATTGGCAATGGGATCATCATGATCAGACTGATCAAGCGTAACCCTAAAATAATTGGCGGTACAGTAACTCATATTGGCTTTGCAATTATGATGATTGGCTTTCTGGGTGCTGCATATGACCGGCCTATGCTTGACCAGAGTACACGACAATATAACGCCTCTGTACGTGCAGGCCAGGTAGAAGATGAAGATGGTTTTACGGTAAATCAGACTGTTGAATATGTGGAGCTTGAACTGGACAAGCCAAAACTATTGGATGGCCGGTATATGGTTACTTACAAAGGCGGGGAAGTTATTAATGACCGTCGTCCGGGGGAGCAAATGTACTACCTGCAATTTGAAGATACAGAGGGTAAACATGAAACTTTCACCATGAGCCCTACGGTATATCCTATGATTGCCAATTCATCACCTGGAGCTGTGGAGTGGACCGTAGACCCAGAGGTACGATCTGGAATACTTTCCGATATCTACATGTATGTAGCCGGATCATCGATGGTAGAGAAAGAAATTGAACGAATGGAGGCAGAGAATCAGCAAGGCCTACCCTCCATTACGGATATGGGCAAATCGGAAGAGAAAGAAAATCAAATCAGTATCAAGCGGGGATCACAAATCACCTATGGTGACTATACATTTGAATTCGAAGACTTCATTCACGTACCGCCTGACGATCTGCCAGCTAACTCCATAATTGGGGTTATGGCTAAAATAAACGTTGAACATATACCCTCCGGCGAGAATATGTTCATTACCCCACTCTTTTCGATTATTGATGACGGTGAAGATCAAGTTTCTTATTCACCACCGGTTTCACTTGAACCATGGAATGCCTCAATACAGTTTTTGAGTGTAAATCCTCAATCGGAAGAGATCGAACTTTATATTGATGGTATCGAGGGTACCCCACAGCGTGAATGGATACTCATTGCCGCTGAACGTAAACCTTTTATTTCGGTAGTTTGGCTGGGAACATTTATATTAATGTTTGGCTTTTCCATCTCCATATTTCGTCGCTGGACTTACCAGAAAAAACGCGAGAAAAAAGAAATCAGAAAAAAACAGAATGAATCAAAACCCCATATCGCTGAAAGCGAGCCTGCTTAAAATAGCGGCTCTTGTTTTAAGTATACTCGTATTTACTTCTGTCGTCCAGGCACAGGATACCGACAACAGAGAAGTAAGCCCTGGAAACGCTCTGCTTCGATCTTTTGTGATGCCAGGCTGGGGTCACCATTATGTTGACCGGGATAACTGGCGGCGGGGCCAATATCATTTAGCCGCTGATGTAATTTTGATTGCTTCCTACCTGGGATTCCGTACCCATTCAAATGTACTCGAACAAAATATGTATACGGTGGCCAGTGCTCATTCGGGACAGGATATTACCAACCGGGATAGGGCATATCAATTAGCAGTTGGCAATTATCATTCTTTGGCTGAGTATAATGACTATCAGCAAAGAACACGTAACCTGGATCAGCTTTATCCGAACACAATTGAGTATCAATGGGAATGGGATTCTCAGCAAAAAAGGCAAGATTATGGTGATATCAGAAGCCAATGGAATCAAACGAATCAACAGCTTCCTGCCTTATTGTCTTTAATGGTAGTTAATCGAATCATCAGTGGCTTGAGCGCTTTTAGCCGGGCCCGCAATCATAATACCAATATCCCTCAAATTAGTTTTTCCCATAACCCCTATCTAAAAGGCGCTGTCCAGGCTAATTTATTAGTACGGTGGTAAGCCTTTTCGCTCTATAGGTTAAAGGCTTGTAATCATTTAGAAGTTAATACGAATCATGAGCCGATACCTTCTTAGAATACAATATGACGGGGCCGATTTCTTTGGATGGCAGAAACAAAATGAAGGATCAACTGTTCAGGGATGTATCGAAAAAGGACTATCCACTTTACTTCAAGTCCCTGTTGTGATTCATGGATCCGGGAGGACAGACAGTGGTGTTCACGCTGAACACCAGGCAGCTCATTTTGATTATAATGGTGAACTTAGTGAGAAGGCCTGGTTAAGACGCATCAATAGCATATTGCCTGATAGCATTGTCATAGATTCCATCATAAAAGTTGCTGATGAATTACATGCCCGTTATGATGCTCTTTTCAGACAGTACCGTTACCAGATTATGCTTTCACCCAAGCCCCTGTTGAGAAATCAGTATTGGTATATTCCACAAGAGCTGGACCTTGAATTGATTGAAATATGTCTGAATATGATTACAGGAGTCCATAGTTTCGAAAATTTTGCCAAGGTATCACCGGATGTTAACCATATGAAGTGCGAGATCCTCAAAGCAGAAATGGTTCAACCTGCAGCAGGATTGATACATATTCACATACGTGCCAATAGGTTTCTCAGGCACATGGTACGTTTTTTAGTGGGAAGCATGGTACAGGTTGGCCGTCGAAATATGTTTCCGGATGAATTTGAAGTCATGCTGCATCAGCCTGATATCCCTAAAAAAGCCATCACTGCACCAGCAAAAGGATTGATTCTGGAAAAAGTAGTTTATAAAGAATAACAGGAAAACTTTAGGAACAATAAAATACAGTTATTTTTTCCCTATTTAGTTGCTGGCTTCTGAACCATTTATCATTATAACCGTAAGGATGATTTATTTTTAGCATGAACAAGGAACAAACAAGTCATACGTTAGTCTTCCAATTCACACAGATTTAGAATATCTTAACATCCGCATTACCCCGGGCCTTGGCTTCTAATCTGGAGACAGAAGCACTAATTTAAAGTAATCTATTTTTTAAAATGAACTTTTACTGCTATAAAAGTAACCTCTTTTTATTTACCACCTTGTTGCTTATAGGTTTTGTATTCCAGAGTTGTAATGATGATGACTATTATGAGCCTGATTTAAGTACAGTACCAGAAGCCAGGGATACTACCGGCGTCGAAAAAGTGGTACATGAAAACGGGATGGTGGTCTACATTCACCAGGAAGGTGAAGGCTCATTTACGGTTTCCGACAGAGATCAAGTCCTGGTTCGTTATACTGGCAGGTTAACTGATGGAGGCATATTTGATTCCTCTTGGATTGATGATCGTACAACTCCCCGAGAATTTGACCTCCAAACTACGATCAAGGGTTTTCTGCTAGGCATGGAGGGTATGAAAGAAGGTGGTATCAGAACGTTGGTGATCCCTCCTTCAATTGGTTATGGAGCACAACCTCCGCGAGGTAGTTTTGGTTTTGTCCAAATCCCTCCGGATGCCACTCTTATATTCGAGATTGAATTAGTAGCCATCAGGGATTAATCCTGAGTAGACAGATAAAAACGTTTTACCCTGTTATGTAATCCGCACAAAATCTCATAAGGAATGGTATCAATTTGCTGCGCCATTACATCGGCGTTATTCCCGTTTGTTCCCAATATTATGACGTCAGTACCCACGTCATAGTACTGGTCCCCAAGGAATACCATTATGAAATCCATAGTCACCCGCCCCACTATTGGATAATAATTTCCGTTGATGCTTACCTTCGCTTTTCCTCCAAGGTTTCTTTTAAACCCATCAGCATAGCCAACAGGGACCACCCCAAGAAAACCATTTTCAGGGGCCGTCCACTGCGCACCATAACTTACTGTACTGCCTTTCTGAATCCACTTACACTGAACAAGGCAAGATTTCCATTGAAGAACGGGTTTTAGTTTACTATCCGCTATTAATTTTGAATCATAGCCGTAAAGCCCCAGTCCATGACGAACCATATCATAATGGGATTCCGGATAACAAAGAATCCCTGCAGTATTAGCGGCATGTAACAAGATATCCGGCAAATAGGCAAATTCTTCTCTGATTTGATCAAATATCTTAATTTGTTCAGCGGTTTTTGGATCGCCCGGTATATCTGCAGAAGCAAAATGGGTCATCACCCCTTTAAGGTATAATTCCTCATGCTGTGATATTTTTGTTCTTACTTCGTCACATGAATTACAATCAATTCCTAACCTCCCCATGCCTGTATCAAATTCAACATGATAGGCAGTCTCTTCCTTCAGAATTTCAAAATGATCCATATGACTTATTACAGCCGTAAGATTATATTCCGGATAGGCTGAAACGGTTGTTTTAGTGGGCGGACCAAAAACTAGTATATCCTTTGTTATTCCCGACTCCCGAAGTTCTATGGCTTCATCTACATTGACAACTGCAAACCAGTCAGTATAAGATTCTAAAACATGGGCAACTCTCACGGCACCATGGCCATATGCGTCCGCTTTAATTACAGACATTTGTTTAGTGCCGGGTTTTAGATAACTTTGGAGGCGGAGGAAGTTTTGAAGCAAAACGTCGAGGTTTATCTCGGCATAGGATGATGGCATGAAATGTTTCAAAGTTTAACCTGGAACAATAGTTTTATAAACAAAGTGGAATCAGATGAGTCGAATCATTTCCCGGGTTCTTGAAGCAGCCAGAATCGCAATTCATTGGCATCACATAAACCCATGAAGAAACCATTTTGCAAGACCGGCAGATAATCTGCCTTAAATTGAACGTCTGTCTGATAGGTGTTTTTATTTAAAATATCTATAAAATGTCCAAATTCAACCTTTTGGTAATGCTGTTCAAAAGTATAATCTACTGATCCATTGATGGTTATATCATTACCATGGATTACAAAATTCAATTCATTATCAGTTAATACCGGGATCATGCATTTTCGCAAAACAGTTAAATCCAGGCTTCTGACCTCATCTACAATTGACTGAGGGTTTCGGGGATAACTAACGCTCATGATGAGATCACTGAGTTCCGGCTGATAAGTGAGCTCTTGCCTACCCGTATAAGCTGTATAGCCCAAATAAACTGAGAATAAGCCCAGCCAGAATGTCGTTTGGAGTCCCTCCCAAAGTAAGGATGTTAACGACATGAGTAATAGTATTGAAATCAATGCAATGCTTATTTTATAGGTAATCTTGGATGCATCGTGAAACTTGTTATTATAACTCCATATAAGAGCCCTAGTAGCACGTCCTCCATCCAAAGGGAAGATTGGTAGAAGGTTAAATAACCCAAGCAGCAGGTTCATATACATGATGTACTGTAAGACCAAATAAACGGGAGCCGAAATCTCAGGCAAAACCATCAGCATAAGGTATACAAAACCTGCAAATAATATGGATGCTGCGGGTCCGGCAATGGCTATATATAATTCCTGCACCGAATCATTGGGCCTGTGTTTAAGTTCAGCCATCCCCCCAAAAAGAAATAGATGGATACGTTCAAGAGGCAATCGTAGACGTTTTGCCATAAAAGCATGACCCAATTCATGAATGAAGATTGATATCGTCAGAAAAAGTGATGATACCCCCCCCATCAACCAGTATACATATTTGTCATGGCTTAAGATCAGCTCAGGATAATATCGTTCACTAAGAACCCATGCCATCAATACAATGACGAGTGGGAGCAACGGATCCATAGTAAATTTAAAATAGCCTATCTTCATTATACAGCTTAGGAAATAAGATTATATAAAATAGGAATACCATAAACCCATTGTAAATGGTAATTTGCTTAATCTTTTCTAAATAATTTTATTTTCTTCCACTCCTTAATCTAATCTATTTAAGACTTTTATGGGTAAATTATGGTATTATTTTTTTTAAATATTTATCTATTAGAATTTTCAAAAGTTATTTTGATCACCTAAGGTAATCATTCGACTGTGGGATACAGGCAACCTATCTTTATTGATTTCTTCCCAATCTAATAAGGATTACTTTCGTTTCTTTAATTACTTATTATTAATGTTTCCCTACATGGTTAAGCCTAACAGGTAAAGTATAAAATACATCAAAATTTCAAATCATGTTCATTGATATATATTATCAGTCAATTGCTTAATTTGTAGACTTAAATTCATCACCAAATATAATTTTACTATGAGTTTCTTCAAGAACCTACTAGCAAGTATGCTGGGTTTCTTTATCGCTTTTTTTCTTCTTTTTCTTATTGTCATGTTTGTGGCAATAAGTGCTCAATCCGAAACGGAGCCACATATCAGAGAGGGTTCCGTTTTAAATATTTCCCTGACAGGGCTGATTCCGGAAAGGCCCGCTGAGGATCCTTTTTCCGAGTTATTTATGGGCAAGCCTGATGCATCTGCATTATCAACCCTTTCTGAAAATTTTAATAAAGCTGCATCGGATCACCGTATAGATGGTATTTGGCTTGAAATCAATATGCTATCCACTCCATGGGCTACCCTTGAAGAAATACATAAAGCCATACTGGATTTTAAAGAAAACTCAGGTAAGTTCGTATATGCAAGCACCGATGATATGGGCTTTAATGAGCAGGGATATTATATAGCTACAGCAGCTGATTCTATATTTTCTCCACCTGAGACTATGTTCTTGTTAGATGGTTTTTTTATCCAGACAGTTTTCTTCAAAAACATGCTCGATAAAGTTGGCGTTGAACCTCAGGTGCTGGAGTCGGGGGCCTACAAAACTGCTTTTGAAAGCTTTACTCATTCGGAATACTCCATGGAAAATGCCGAACAGCTTCAGGCTATTATCGATTTGACAGCCGATGAGTTTCTAAATGCTGTGAGTAAAAAAACAGGATTAAGTGTAGCTGAACTTAATGATATCATGAATGAAGCTCCTCGACTCACTGCTAATTTTGCTTTTGAGGCAGGTTTATTGGATGAGCTTATCTACCGCAGTGAGACCAAAGACAGAGTAGATCAACGGGTAAGAAGCTTAGGGAGATCAGATGTACATCATGTTAAAAGCAGCCGATATGAAAAAGTTACAAGGCGGTCTGCAGGAATAGAACGAGCCAATGGTAATGAAAAGATAGCTATTATCCATCTGGATGGTGTTATTATGCCTCAAAGTTTAGGTCCGCGTCAGGCTACCATCACAGCAGAGAATTTCCGTTCGCATATAAAGGAAATACGTGAAGACGAGAATATAAAAGCCATCGTACTTAGAATAAACAGCCCCGGTGGCTCTGCATCGACTTCAGACGTTATATGGAAAATGGTTCGTGAGATTTCACAGGAATTACCTGTTATAGCTTCTATGGGACCAGTAGCTGCAAGTGGTGGATATTATATATCTGCAGCTGCTGATACGATCATTGCCTCAGCGAATACGATAACAGGGTCAATCGGCGTGATTAGCACCCGGTTTAATGTTCAGGAACTGATGAATGATAAACTGGGCATCACATTTGATGAAGTTAAGACTCATAATCATGCAAATTGGATGAACCCTGTCGGCTCGTTAAGCGAAATAGAGGAAAGAGCATTTAAATCTTTTGGAGATGAATTTTATGAAGTTTTCCTGAACCGAGTGGCACTGGGTAGAAACATGGGCGTTGAGGAAGTTCATCTTGTTGCTCAGGGACGAGTCTGGACAGGCTATGACGCACTGGAACACAACCTGGTAGACATGTTGGGTGGCCTCGACCTGGCGCTTCATACAGCAGCAGAAAAAGCAGGTTTGGCTGAATACCATATTGAAACCTTTCCGAAACCTAAATCCGTCATAGAGTTACTTACAGGTTCTGCACAAATACAGGCAATGAACTTGTTTAATCTTGATTATCCAGGTAAGCAAGCCTTTGAAGCCACACAAGGCCTGCTAATGCTTAATGGCAAACCTCATGTCCTTGCTTTACTACCTTTTGAGATCAGCGTGAATTAAACAACGTCTGTTATGCGCCGTCATGCATAAGGCTTGTCGGCGCAAAACCAATGAATACCTATTGATTCATGGATATCAAAAATTCTTCATTACTACGAGTACCTTTCATCTTATTAAGAAGAAATTCCATCGCTTCATTAGGTGACATACTGCTCAGATAGCGACGTAATAAAACTACTTTCTCCCGTTCTGAGTCAGGCACAATAAGCTCTTCTTTCCGGGTTCCGCTTTTGAAGACATCTATAGCCGGAAAGATTCTTCTATCCGACAATCGGCGGTCAAGAACGATTTCCATATTCCCGGTGCCCTTGAACTCCTCAAATATCACATCGTCCATTCTGGAACCTGTATCGACTAATGCCGTTGCGATAATAGTCAGGCTACCTCCATTTTCAATATTCCTGGCCGAGCTAAACATTTGACGCGGTATCTTAAGTGCTTCTGTATCGATCCCACCAGACATTGTACGACCGCTATTGGATGCTGTTATATTATAGGATCGAGCCAGCCTGGTTAGAGAATCCAATAATAAAAGCACATCGTGTCCGCTTTCGACCAGACGTTTTACTTTTTGAAAAACAAGGGTGGCCAGGTTTATATGATTTTCAGGTTTCTGGTCAAAGGTCGATGCTACAACCTCTGCCTCAATAACGGAACGTTCCATTTCAGTTACTTCTTCAGGACGCTCATCTACCATCATGATGATAATTTTAGTATGAGGAGCATTACGTTTAACGGCGTTCGCGATGTTTCTGAGGATGGTCGTTTTGCCCGTTTTTGGTTGGGCAACGATCAAACCTCTTTGCCCCATACCAACCGGGGCGAACAGGTCGATCATTCGGGTAGTATATTCAGAGGCGTTGTTTTCAAGTTTATAACGTTTTTCCGGATATATGGGCAAAAGACTTTCAAAATCTTTGCGCTCATCCATATTCTTTGGGATGTAGCCATTCACTCCATCCACTCGCAATAATGCAAAATATCGTTCACCCACTTTTGGTGGCCGAATGACTCCTACTACACAATCACCTTGTTTCAGACAAAAACGTTTTATTTGTGACGGTGAAACATAAATATCATCAGGGCTTGCCATATAATGATAGTTCACTGATCTAAGGAAGCCATACCCATCTGGCAAAATTTCTAAAGTCCCTTCATTGATCAGAAATCCACCCAATTTTGGAGTAATATCTGCGAGACGCTCGTCTAGTGTAACAGCATCAGAATCAGGAAGCTGATCATATACCTTTTTCTTTTTATTATTAGACTGATTTCTGGAGACATCTGTGTTATTGACATCAGGCTCTTGCTCAATGGGTGGTTTTTGTGCTTTAGGCTTATTATTAGGGTGCTGACGAATATCTTTTTCAGCAGATTGCTTGTTTGCCTGATTATTCGGTATTTCCTGTTTGCCTTGTGTGTGGGTTCTCTGAGGTGTTGAAGAATTTACAGGTTCGACTTTTTTATTGATGTCATTTTGCAACTTACTTTCAGTGATATCCGGCCTGGCATCATTTTTCTGGTGATCTAGTCCCTCATCCAAAGCCTTTTTCTTGTATTTGCTCAAACCTTTGTTTTTTAAATCGTCCTTATCAGGGTTGTTATTTAATTCACTGGATTTTGTTTGCTGATTATGGTCAGCCTTAACTTTACCGAATTCTAGCTCAGCCTGTTTTTTGATACCGGCAATTTCCAGTATTCTATCGATCAACGTTTGTTTACGGAGGCCGGTAACAGGTTTTAGGCCATTGTCTTTAGCAATGACCTGAAGCTCCTTGAGTGATTTTTCGTGCAGGAAATCTAAATCTTTACGATCTAATCCAACAAGTTGGATAGTGGACATATTCGAGGATTATTATATAAAATAGTAGGATTAAAAACTTGTTTCAAATACCTAAGAGAAAGAATTACAGGAGATGCGGGCTATTTTTTGGTATATAAACCTGGCGGGAAGTTAAATATTTTTTGCATGGTCGTGTACCATCCATTCCATAACGGTACTGTAAAAATAGAAACTTCCTGTAAAAATTACTAATTCCGATTTTAATGAATTCAACAGATCATATAAACCATCATCAACTGTAGGCAAAGATTCTGCTACAATACCAGCCTGACTGATGTCATCATAGGTTGCAGCTCTTTGAGATTCTACTGTATAATAGTAGTTTTTCTTAAAACCTGAAAATACTTTACTCATATTTTCATTAATCTTGTCTTTCATCAACGAAAAAATTAATACTGCTTCGCCAGGTTGCCCTATTGTAGCAATGGTTTCCTTTAATGCTTCAAGAGCCTGCTTATTATGTGCACCGTCAAAATACCAGTCTCTGTCATCCATTAGTTTCTCAAACCTACCGGGTAAAAGTTTGTATGCTTTTTTTAAACCTTGGCGAAATACTTCAATGTTCACCGGTAAGTTGTTCTTCAAAATTTGTATTACCTGCCATGCAACTGCCAGATTATGACATTGAACCGGTGCACGAAAACCCATCTCAAAGGCCTGCGTAGCACCTGATATTTGGAGGATACATGTTTTGCTGTCACCGTTATAAACAGGCTTTAATTCTGTTGCACTATATATTTTTGCATCCAGTTCAACAGCTCTCTTTTCAATCACCGAATATGCTTCTTCAGTGAGGTTACCGGTTACCACCGGTATATCTTGCTTGATAATCCCTGCTTTTTCCTTAGATATTGCTTGTAACGAAGACCCAAGATAATTGGTATGATCCAGACTTATCGTTGTGATCACTGATACCAAAGGGATAATAATATTTGTTGCATCCAACCTTCCTCCTAAGCCTGTTTCAATGAGGGCAATATCTACATCATTCTTATGAAACCACCAAAAAGCAACTGCAACTGTGATCTCAAAATAAGTTAAAGGGTACTGTTCCAACAAATGTTTGCTTTCTTGAAAGAAGATTAATAGCTCCTCATCTGTAATTTTCTTCCCGTCAATACGAAACCTCTCGTGTAAACTAACCAGATGGGGTGAGGTAAACATCCCGGTTTTATACCCTGACTGAGTATATACTGCAGATAAAATGGCACACGTTGCCCCTTTTCCATTAGTACCTGCAACATGAATGGTATTTATCTTGCGATGTAGCCCCCCCATAGCATCACAGAATTGACTAATATGTTGGAGGTTGAAACTGGTTGCATGCAGGCCAACCTGTTGGAAAGTTGGAATACTGTTGAGCCAGTTGTGAACTTCCCCTATATTTTCGAAATTCAAGGTTGATGATTTATTCAAACTCATAAAGGATGGTTATTTGAAATTTTATAAAGCTATTGCTAAACCCATTTTATTTAGGTCGGACGCTGAAAAAGCGCATAATATGATTTTCCAGCTTGCCCGGCTGGCTGAAGAACACGAGGGCTTACGCAAAGTTACACGCTTTTTATATGATTATCAGTCCTATTATTTAAACCAATCCTTTCTTGGACTTTCTTTCAGGAACCCCATAGGTATTGCTGCAGGCTTTGATAAAAATGGGTCCATCCCCCACTCCCTGGAAACTATTGGGTTCGGCTTTACTGAAACCGGCAGCATTACTGCTAACCCATCTAAGGGGAATGACAGGCCTAGAATGTTTCGATTACCTAAGGATTATGCAATTATTAATCGCATGGGATTAAATAATGAAGGTGCTGAGGCTGTTGTGAAAAGCTTATCAGCTAAAATCTTAAAAGGCCCAAAGGGGATCAATATCGCCAAGACACATGACACGTCTATCACCGGAATAAAAGCTATAGAGGATTATCTTACTTCATACAGAATTGCTGAACCCATAGCTGATTACATCATGTTGAATATTTCTTGTCCGAATACAGCAGAGGGTAAAACTTTCGAGCAAAAACAACCTTTAAAAGACTTATTAAGTGCTATCCATGAAACACGGACCGTTTATAGCGCACCACTTTTGGTAAAATTCTCACCTGATTTAACCGCAAAAGAACTCACTGAATTGATTGATATCACTGAAAAGTTCAGTGTTGCAGGTTATGCAGCGGTAAATACATCTTCAACCCGCAAAGGCCTTAAAACCTCATCTAAAAAATTACACGCCATGGGTAACGGCGGCCTGAGCGGAAAACCACTTCATCAAAAAAGCTGTGAAGTTATCAAACAAATAAGACGGGTAATCGGTCCTGATAAACCCATTATTGGGATAGGCGGAGTGACTTCATTCCAAACTGCTCTCGAAAAGTTTGAAAGCGGTGCAGACTTGGTTCAGATTTATACCGGCTTAATTTACGAAGGGCCGGGTTTAGTTAAAGACATCAATAAGAAGTTGGTCCATTATATGAAAAAGAACCAAATAAAAAACATCCGGGATCTGAGGAAGCTTTAAGTCTTCAAATTGTACTTCTTCAGAAATGATTCTTCAGCCTCCAATGTACCTATCAAAACCATTTCCTCACCCGCCTCCAATAAAAAATCAGGATCAGGATTGACGATCATCTCATCTTCTTTTTGCAGAGCTACTACGGTACAGCGACTTTCTTCCCTTATTTTTGTTTCATTGAGCTTTAAACCATCCATTGACTTAGGGATCACCACTTTAAAAATATTAAGGCCTTCCGAAAGCATTAATACATCTCCACGTTCCAAGAGATTAAAAATAGAGTTGGCAGCCATAGTGGCATATGACATCACGAAATCAGCACCTGCCCGATGCAGGGTAGTCAGATTACGTTCCAAAGTTGTCCGTGCTGATATCTGGATATCCGGCCTCAACTGCCGGCAGTAAATCGTGAGATATATATTAACGTCATCATCATGGGTGGTAATGATTACGGTATGAGCTTCATGAATACCGGCTTTTTTCAATACTGACAGATCGGCGGCATCACCTACTACATAATCTTTGCTGTTACGGATGCGGCTTGAATCTTTTTCAATAATTTTAAACTTAATCTGCCTGTCTTTCAGTGACCGTGCGGTTGCCCGCCCCACCCTGCCACCACCGATGATCACCACAGGAGCATCGGTGGAATGATAAATGCCAAACAAAGTATCATAACTTCTCATCTGATCTATCGAGCCTACCAGCACAAGAACGGTTTTCTCATTAATCACTAAGTCGGGCTTTGTAAGTTCAAAATGTCCCCGCTCCCATAAACCAACAACATTCATTCCGGTATTCTCACGCAAACGGCTCTCTAGTATTGTTTTGCCAACCAAAGGTGTTTCAACTGCAGGAGCTTCACTAATAACCATTTGATCGAAACGGGCAATCACATGTACGCGGGCACTGCCACCAAGAGTTCTGCGCCCAAATGACTGGCCCATAGATTCACTTATGTGGAGGACCTGTGTACTTCCTGCCAGCTTTAGGATATCTACTGAATCCGAGGAATTGGCCATTGTAATAATGGGTATGGTTTCGCTGAGTTCCCTCACCGTAAAGGCGATGTTGGTGTTGCTCATATCGTTTCCGGTAGCGACCACCATTGCTGCCTGATGTAACTGAATATTTTTATAAGTTTCCGGGTCATCGAGATCACCCCATACGATATTGATGCCTAAATTACTCAGATCAAGAGCATGGCTTAGGTCGCTTATGAGAACTACATATGGATGACCAAATTTGATTAGTTTATGAATTAATGCAATAGCAACATCGTCATATTGTGTAAGGATGACATGATCTCTTACCGTAGCCGGTAGTTTTCTGGGGGTCCTTGCCTGATTCTGGGCTTCCAGCCAGGGTGCATAGAAAAACTGAATAAAGGTAAATGGAAGCAAGACCAACAAAAATACGATCCCTGAAAACAATACAATTACTGAAAACACCCTGCCTAAATCACTATGGAAGGTGATATCACCAAAACCAAGGGTAGACATTGTGACCATAGTCCAGTATAATCCTGCTACCCAACTATATTGCTCCCCTTCGTACTCTTTAATTACGTGAAATAATATGGAGTAGATGGTAATTATAAAAAACAGGATGAGCATGAACTTGGACAACTGCCAGATGTTTTGCTGAGTTACCCTGTTTTGATAAAAATAAGTAAGTTGAGCAGTAAGGGATTTCAAAAGATATGATTGGTTATATGCCGCCTTGAATGGCTATAATTAAAATAAATGGAAGAAGTGTAATTTTATACATAATATTGCCCATCTACAAATGGCATAACTTTTTGTGAATTTATATTAACCCGCTACGTATTGAAAATAGTTATCATTGGTGCCGGTGAGATCGGATATCATTTAAGCGCCCTGCTCTCGGAAGAAAAACAAGATGTAACTGTTTTAGATCGTAACAGTGAAGCCTTAAACAGTGTTGCTCAAACCTGCGATGTATTGACCGTGGTCGGAAACGCTGCCTCTGCCCAAGATCTACTGGCAGCAGGAGTTTCTGATGCTGATCTTGTCATTGCCGCTACCAGCCTTGACGAGGTAAACATGATTGCTTCCATGATGAGTAAGCGTCTTGGTGCTAAAAAAATTATTGCCAGGATCAGAAGCAACGAATTTACCGATCCCCATTCTCCCCTAAAGCCTGAAGATCTGGGCATCGACGTAATGATTCACCCGGAAGAAAGCGTGGCCCAGGAAATTGTACAACTGGTAAAACGTGCCGCAGCGTCCGATGTGCTTACGTTAGCAGATGGTAAAATGCAGCTTATTGGCCTAAAGCTCGAAAAGGACTCTCCTCTTGTTGATAAAACTCTGGCCATGTATGACAAAGAACACCCGGATATTGTATTTCGTGTCGTAGCCATCTATCGGGGAGGGCGAACCATCATACCTGATGGCACAGATCGCCTAAAGGGTAATGATCATGTATTTATACTGGCAGCCACACATGCCATACGGGATATTATCAAAAGCACAGGAAGAGTAGAACGGTCAATAAACCGAATCATGATTGCCGGTGGCACATTAGTAGGTGCCCATGTAGCCCGACTCCTTGACAAGGAAAATGAAACCTGGAGTATAAAGCTCATTGAGCCTGACGAAGGCCGATCCATGGAATTGGCAACCGAGCTTCGAAATGTACTTGTGCTTCATGGTGAGGCTACCGATCCTAACCTTTTGGCCACCGAAGGTGTCATGGATACCGATGCCTTTATCTCCGTGACCGATGATGAAGAATCAAATATTATAAGTTGCTTGATGGCCAAGCACTTAGGAGTTCTGAAAACTGTGGCTATGGTTTCCAAAGCTGAATATATCCCTCTCAGCCAGACCATAGGCTTAGATTCGGCAGTTAACAAAAAACTATCCGCCTCCAATGAAATTCACCGCCAGATACGTCAGGGTAAAGTATTGGCCGTGTCTTCCCTTCACGGGATCAAGGCCGAGCTATTAGAGCTTGAAGTCAGTACCCGATCCAAAGTCATTAACAAACCTATCCAAAAAATTAAATTTCCCAAAGGCTGTATTGTTGGTGGTATTCTTCGAAATGGAGAGGTTGAAGTTGCGACCGGTAAAACTGTGATTACCGAACACGACCGTGTTATCATCTTCTGTTTACCCCAATCCATCGAAGCGGTTACCTCCTATTTTAGATAATCCCATGCTTGATTTTGTTACAGGATCAACTATTAATATAAAATCCATTCTTGGGATCATGGGAGTATTCCTGGTATGCATGGGTTTAGCTTTACTAATCCCTATCATCCCTGCACTGATTTACGAGGAAGAAGCCTGGCAGGCTTTTTTTGCATCCGCTTTATTTTCAAGTATCACAGGGGCTTTCTTATATTTAGTTTTTAAACCCAGGCAGGAACTTCGCATTCGCGAAGCCTTCGTTGTTGTGTGTGCTTCCTGGATTATTCTATCACTTGTCGGTGCACTTCCTTTTATCCTCAGCGGTGCTATTGAAAATTATACAGACGCTTTTTTTGAAACAATGAGCGGACTTACCACCACCGGGGCGACCATTTTCGGGGGGACAACAAGCTCCGGAAACATCAATCCATTTATTGAGGACTTGCCAAAAAGTATTGTTTTCTGGCGATCTACTACACACTGGTTGGGCGGTATGGGTTTTATTGTTCTGTCTATAGCCATTCTTCCTCTTTTAGGTACCGGCGGGATGCAATTATTCCAGGCAGAATCGTCGTTGCTGAGCACTGATAAACTGACACCACGCGTACAGCAAACGGCAAAATTACTCTGGTACGTATATCTGGGAATTACTGCAGTTCTTTTTCTATTGTTATGGGTACACCCCGCGATGGATTGGTTTGAAGCCATTAACCATGCTTTCTCAACTATGGCAACAGGCGGATTCTCAACTAAAGATGCCAGTATTGCTGCTTTCCACTCCGTGTATATTGATATCATAATCACTTTTTTTATGTTTATCGCCGGTGTTAATTTCGTACTGCATTTCAGGCTCTTCAGAGGTGATTTTACTAACGTATACCAAAATCGTGAACTTCGCTTTTATATCCTGGTTACCGTGACAGCGATTTTTCTAATCACCTTTTCATTATGGCTAAGTCAGTATAATAATTTTTGGGACGCTCTCCGATATGGTTCTTTTCAGGCTTTATCTATCTTAACAACAACAGGTTATGGGACAGACGACTATACCCTATGGCCTTCATTTGCAATGTTCCTGCTCTTTCTGTTGTTTTTTTCAGGTGGATGTACGGGATCAACGAGCGGAGGCATAAAGATGACACGCTGGATCATCCTGCTAAGAAGTTCTTTTCGGGAAATAAAACAGGCCGTACATCCAAAAGGGGTTTACCCGATTAGAATGGGCAATAAGATTATTGATTTCTCTGTCTCAAGAACCGTATTCAGCTTTTTTGTGCTTTATATGATCATATTTGCATTAGGAGTGTTATTTCTTACCGCCGTAAACATTGATTTTGATTCGGCCATTGGCGCAAGTATTGCCTGTCTGGGAAATATAGGACCTGCTATCGGAGAGTTTGGGCCGGCAAGCAATTATGCCCATATGCCCTGGACCGGCAAGTGGGTCCTGTCTTTATTGATGATGATTGGCCGATTAGAGGTTTTTACAGTGATCGTCCTTTTTTCTGCCACTTTTTGGAAACAGTAATAAAGCCGATTTTCCTTAATTATTTAAGAAATATCATCAATTAACCTTCACACGTTTTTGACATTTGAAGAACTTTTTTTAATATACAACAACTTTTTTAGGATTTATGCCTTGTCGGTTCTGCTTTTTTTAATATAATTCTGGATAGGCCTCGTCCAAGGCAAGTCTTACTCAAGGCTTATGCAACTGTTCCGGGCATGGGAGAAGGTACGGACCAGGCTGGGAGCAGGCGGGCAAATTAAATACGGGGTTGATGCTAAATACCAAAACTTAACTTTTTAAAGTAGAGCTTAATTTCAATTGAAGTGGTTATCAAATTTCAATGAATAACAATTTCGATGAATGCATCCTGTTTTAAAACCAAATGGTGGCTTAATATCCCGTCCACTATGTCCAGTCGCGGCGAAATGTTTGGATTAATTGGCCGGGATTAGCTGGTAGGCTTCCCTTGTGACGGATTCGATCTTTTCTCTGCTGTAAAACAGAGGGAAGTATCGGTCATTGACCCACTCATCGAAAACATTTTTATAGAAAGGGCTATCAGGATTGCCGGATTGCCCCGGTGAGGTTGAGGCAAGTGTACGGTCAAAATCCTCCGTATCTACGAGCATCCGAAACGTACCTCCATGAGTCTGGTTGTCGTCATATCCTGTATTATTAACGGTAAAGCTGTATCCGTGCCGGGGAGCAGGACCCACTTCAAGTTTTTCTTTAAGTTCATCGTTAACAGCATCGCTCATAGGATGACGTAGATGTACATGCTTATAATCCGGCTGGCCATAGCGCCATTGCTCCATGTCATCACCAAACCGATCTGAAAGGTTCATGACAGCTTCCTCAAGGGACTCTACCAGCAGCATGTTCCGTTCT
Source organism: Balneolales bacterium (assembly GCA_040905745.1). Taxonomy (GTDB): domain Bacteria; phylum Bacteroidota; class Rhodothermia; order Balneolales; family Natronogracilivirgulaceae; genus JBBDMU01. Next base: position 58,653 of record JBBDQY010000063.1, on the reverse strand, counting down.
TCCGTAGGATTATCTCCAAACTTTCCATCCGGGGAAAGCAAACGGTCCACTGTTGGTTTCATCTGAAGCCAACCTATCCATTGTTCTGCTTCCTCAGGAACATAAAGTTCTGAAACGCGCTGACGAAACTGCCTTTCCCATTCCATATAGATTCCGGCTTCGACCGAGCTCTGCTCCATCATGTAATCCCATTTCAATAGTCTGGTGGCAGCTTCTTGCACCTGAGGATCATCATACTCAAAGCCCATTAACAGAGGCACGACTGAGCTTGCGGGGATAGACAGTACATCATTCTGTAATAAAGCCATATCCTGAAGGTTAAAGGCCTTCCCGGATAGCAAAACTTCACGAACACGATTACCCCGGTAGGGATCAGACCAGGTCCATCCAACGGCATTTCTATACTTGTAATTGACAGGAACCAGGTTTTCATTAGAGGTATTCCAAAACCCCTTTTCGGGATTATGAGCATTAGGTAAAGCGACTATGGGCAAATAGCCATTCCATTCATGGCTGCCATCGCCAGGTACAGGTAACAAACCACCCCAATTGGAGCGTAAGGGAGCAATACCGGCTGCCTGATAGCCAATATTACCGTCACGGTCGGCCCATACCATATTTTCTCCCGGCAGTCGGTTGTATGTGCAGGCTTCACGGAACTCTTCCCAGCTCTTTGCCTGATTCATGCGCAAGCTGGCGAGGTAGGGTGCATTACCAACTTCAAGCCACGCAAGCCTTAAACCGAAAGTCGTATTAACATCCGGCCGCTCATGGACAACCGGTCCGTGCCGGGTATATTTAAGCTGAGCAATTACAGGATCCTGGCCTTTAACCTGTATTTCTGTCTCCTCGATCACCATATCTTCCCATCTGCCTTGGTATCTGTAGCGGTTCGGGTTGTCAGGATGGGTATCGTAAACATACAGATCTTCGCTGTCGAGCCGGAATATGGTCAAACCCCATGTTCCATAGCCGTTATGGCCAATTGAGATGCCGGGCAAGGCCGGTTCTCCTCCACCGGAAACGTTCCAGCCCGGTCCGTTCAGATGCACAAAGTAGCGAAGCGATGGTGCCTGAACAACACGGTGGGGATCGTTAGCCATTATAGGATGACCGCTTTCGGTCATGCTGCCTTTAAGGACCCAGTTGTTGCTTCCGATGTCATAATTATCTCCTAAAACAGATGAACCCTTTGCTGCATAATCATCTTCCTTGCTCTTATTCAGCAGTTCTGTGGAAGCATGAGCACGGTATTCAGGGATGATGTCTTCCGGCATGAATTTTATGCCCGTTCGCGCGGCTTTATAAAGCCTCAGGATATCATCTTCAAAAAGAGAAGCATTGATCTTTTCATCAAAATCGAGGAGTGGCTCGCCGGGATGGAACCATATCAGATCTTTTACTTTTTCAGTGCCAATGGCATTAACAGCCCGTGCAAGTTCCAGTTCCTGGCGGACATTGCCGGCAAGTCCCTGATGCCGTGATATGACTATTTCAGGTGTCCATTTTTCAGGCTGAGAATCAAGCAATTGAAATTCCAGAGGTAGCAGATCCGGGTTTTCCAATACCTCATCAATATAGGCATTGATACCTTTGGTGAAAGCCGGAATAATAACATCGCCTCGTTCATGGTAATGCCGCAACTCCCTATCCATGTCGCCGCGGAATTTCATGAGCCTCGCTCCGATATCATGCTCAATCATTCTCTCTCCGAGCAACTCAGCCATGGTGCCGGTTGCCTGACGCCTCCATATCTCAAGCTGGAACAATCGGTCACGAGCTGCATTGTATCCTTGAGCAAAGAACAGGTCTTCTTCTGTTTCTGCATAAATGTGGGATACACCCCATGCATCTATTAATATTTCCACAGGCTGTTGAAGGCCGTCAATTTTTATTTCCGTAGAACCAAAACTCTGGCTCCATGCAGGGCCATGCTGACATAAAAACAGAACAATGAAGGGTAGAGTCTTGAGTAAAGACATAAAATTATAATAGTTAATTTGGTTGATTTAGCAATTGATCACTATACAGTAGGTTATTCTTGTTCAACTATAAGCAGGGCAATAATCTGTATTAGATTTTAAAATAATGCAAAAATGCTTCCTTACAAAATATGATTAACATGGCCGTAATAAAGACATAATGTTATAATATCAAACTATTATTTGTTCAATTATAACACTTTTGGTAATTTAGAATATTTAAAATAAGCCTTTGAACATCATGGCAAACTCCATTAAGATTGGGGAACGTATTGGAAAATACAGAACTCGTAGAAAATTAACGCAACAAGAACTTGCGGATCAGGTAGAATTACCAAGAACAGCCATCACACAAATAGAACAAGGCAAACGAAACATAAGTGCATCGGAGTTGGCGCAATTTTCAACCGCATTACATATTGGCATAGCTGACTTTTTTTCCGACATTCCCGTTACAGCAACCCATGATGAGGTAAGGGATAAGAAACAAAAATCAAACATCAGAATATCCATCCCTGAGGAAGTAGATTATACCAAATTCAAGAATGTATTGCTTTATATTCTCGAAAAATGTGCCGGTAAACCCAATGTAGGGGAAACGGTGCTGTATAAGCTGCTTTACTTTGCCGACTTTAACCACTACGAAGAACACGAGTCCTTTCTTACCCGGTCAATCTACCGAAAACTGCCTTTTGGTCCGGTTCCCCTGCAGTTAGATCAGATTTTTGAAAAAATGATCAAAGACAGGGAATTGCAGCAAATCAAAACAACCTATTATAATTTCCCTCAAACCCGGTATTTTCCTTTAATCAAAGCCGATCTCGAAATGTTGAACGGTTCTGAGAAAGAGACCCTGGATCATGTGATTGATTATTATTCCGACTGGTCGGCTGCGGCGATCAATGATTATTCCCATATGGATATGCCCTGGAAAGCAACCAAAGCAGGTGATGTGATCGATTATGAACTTGCTTTTTACCGGGATCCTCCATTTTCAGCAAAGAATTACGATTACGATAAGCCGGAAAGCAGTGAGGTTTAAATCAATTAAACCCTTTACAAAGGACCTCAAAAAGCTGACCAAGCGGTTCCGGACACTTCCGGATGATGGGGAGACCCTGAAAAAAGTTCTGACGGTAAGCCCCGATGCACATCCGCCATTCAGCATGGAAATCAGCGGCCTTGGAGTTAAATCGTGTGTAATCAAAGTTCGAAAAATAGCCTGCCGCTCCCTGCCTGGAAAAGGTTCCTATACCGGCCTGCGTTTAGTTTATGCCTGGTTTGAGGAAGAGGAGAAAATTGTATTTGTAGAGATCTACTTTAAGGGTGATAAGGAAAATGAGGATAGGGAGCGTATTTTGGAGTTTTTTGAGTAATGAACGTAATTCAACCATTGGGGATTATTCTTGCAAATTATGATATCCACCACATCACCCGCCTCGTTAGGGACGACATATTTGTAGAAAATTTTACCCACCTAAACCGTGCCGTAGGTACGGAACATATAATTGTGAACCCACATTCCACAACCAAAGTGTAAACATTCAAGACGATCTTAATTCGTACAAATTTGTGAGTCGGGACCTGCCTTTAAGATTGACGTTTTCAATCTGCCTGAAGTTATAATTTTCTTTGTTTTCCAGATTAGCATAGGTGTTTTCACTAATCAGAATAGGGGCTTGATAGACTTTGGTCAGATCCTCGATTCTTGATGCTATATTGACATGGTCGGACAGTACGGTGGTCTGAAGGCGCTCATCGTCACCCAGGGTGCCTAAAACGAGACTGCCGGTATTTATGCCTATGCCTACTTCAATAGGTTCTTTACCTTCTTTGATCAGATCTTCGTTAAAGCTATCGACCGCTTCTTGTATGGCCATGGCTGATTGCAGGGCATGATCCGATTTCCCTGGAAATAGGGCCATTATAGCATCCCCAATAAATTTATCAATGAATCCATGATGTTTCTTTATCGCGGGAGAAAGCTTATACATGAAGGAGTTGATGAACTCAAAGTTTTCCTTGTCTGTCATGTGCTCACTTATGGAAGTATAGGAACGGATATCAGTGAACATGACAGTTAATGTTTTTTCAACCTGATCACCCCGCCGGACATCCCATATATTTTCCCGGCCAAGATAATTGAGAAATTCCTCCGGTACAAATTTTCGGAAGGTCTCCAGTGACGCTCGTAGTTCTCGCTCGGTTTTCTTGAGCAGGCTGATATCCTGAATAATACCAACAAAATATTCCGGACGGCCTTTTCCGTTATACACGGCAGATTTTTTCAACAGCCCCCACATATAAGAACCGTTCTTTCGCTTGTATCTCTTTTCCAGAGAGTATTGAGCCTTTTTACCCTCAAAAAGTTGGCGATCAAGGTCCCTTCCTTTATCCAGGTCTTCCGGATGGATAATATCTTTGAATTCAAGTTGCATGAGTTCATCGTTATCATAACCCAGTAATTCGCACAGCGTTTGATTGACTTCTAACCACCTTTCATCCAGCCGGTGGTGAACGATTCCTACCGGAGCCTGATTAAAAGTGGATTGAAATTTGTCCCTGCTTCGTTTCAGGTCATCGATTGCTCCTTCCAACATGCTGTTGCTTTTCCATATAAGTGAAAAGATAAGCAGGCAACTCAAACCAACGAAGCCAAATCCTTTTAAGGACTGTGCGAGTGTGATCGCTTCCATTTCATCAAAAAAACTCAATACCAGATGGTCAGAAAAAAATATCCAAAGTAGTCCAATGATGAGATATATCATTGCTATAACAAGGGGACTGCCCTTAATTAGCACTTTAATCTTGTCCATTTCAATCTGGTCTTAAGTTTTAAAGTTTTATTAAATTAATTTAATAAAAATACTTTTAAAACCTAATTCCATAGATAATTATCCAGCATTTACTTGGAGAGAGTTCTGGAGCCAAAGCCACCAAAGTAAGATCTGGATGGTTAACTGTAAGAAAGCCGACCTTAAAAGGCATACCACCTTCACGGACCCTACAACCTTACTTTGTTCCAGAATTAGTTAAAAGGATGCGTTATCACTCATAGATATGCATGATTTCCCAGAAGGGTTTTCGTTTTATGTCTGGCACCTTGGCATTATCAACAGGGTAGCCCACAGGCATCAGTAATATCGGTGATTCATTGCCTGGTCGTTCAAGGATACCGTTAAGGAACTTCATTGGGTTTGGTGTGTGAGGTAAGGTAGCCAGGCCCGCATTATGAAGAGCAGCAATGAGAATTCCCGAGGCTATACCCACAGATTCGTTGACATAATAATTCCGGTATTGTACTCCGTTCCTTAATTGATAGGTCTCCTTAAACACTACAATGATGACGGGAGCGTCATCAATAAATTCTTTGACAAAACTAGTCTCAAATTTTGCAAGGTCTTGCTTGAAGGAATCTGAGAAACGAGATTCATAATTTTGCTTTTCTTCATTCTCAGCAGCTATGCGGATTTTATGCTTCAATTCAGGGTTTTTTACTACACAGAAATGCCAGGGTTGCTTGTGCGCACCGGAAGGTGCCGTACCAGCTGCTTTGATTGAGTTTTCTATTACCGTATCCGGAATTTTCTTTTTAGAAAAATGACGGACTGTTCTCCGCTTTTTTAGCAGATCATAAAAGGCCAAAGCACGCTTTTGTGATTCCTGACGGGTAATCTTCTCAAATTTAAGGGGCTGTAATGGTGTTTCTTCTTTTTTCATAATAGGTAGTTATTTTCTATTTCTTAAAATGCTGAAGACCTCTAACAATTCATTTCAAATCAGGTAAGTTCATTGATCTGTATTAAAATCGTTTTGAATTTTATATATGAGTTTGGATGAAAGGTATATTCTGTAATAATTCTCACAAAAGAAACATAATAGCCAGGATGGCCATTGCCATGCCTGAGGCTTCCAAGGTTGAAATCTTGTCATCCCAGTATAACTTTCCCACCAATGCACCGCCTATGATGATAAGCACATTTACCGCAGGATATACAAATACGCCATCGGCATAAACCAGCGCATTTATCAGGAAAACTGAGGTTAATAGATTTGGGACGCCAATAAAAACCCCCATCTTCATCTCATCCATGGTAAACCTCAGCTCACCTTTGTATGCTGAGGCCCCTAATCCGAAAATCAGAGCGCTGAAAAATACAAGTGCCAAATATTGAAATTCAGTCCCCCCTGACAATCCTTCCCGTTCAAAAATCTTTAATGAGGCATCGGCCATGCCAGTAAACAAAAATATCCCGATCAACAACCAATGACTGTTAATTGATCCCACTCTGACACCCCTTCTCGAAAAAATAAGCAATCCAAAAGAAACGAGAACGAGAAGGAAACCTAATCCTCTTACCAGAGTTACTGTTTCATGATATATAAGTACAGATAACAATACAGGTACCAATAAGGATAGCCTCATGGCGGCAATGCTTACCCCTATCCCATTTTGATAGGTTGATTTGCTAAAAATAAAGAAGTTGGAGATGAAGATTAAACCGATAAAGGCGGAGAACCCCCAGAGCCAAATTGGAAATTCCGGTAAGAACTCAACCCTGGAAATGTAGGTAACCATCAACGCTGTAAGAAAAGCGACAAGATAATTTACAGTGAGAACATGAAGGGTATCCATACCCCGTGTTTCAATCACCTTCAGGAAATGAGCGATCAGTAAAGAACATGCCACACTGAGAAGTATGAATGAGAAACCGATCAAATCAATTGTCTTTGATCAGACTGATGTTGGAATTACCGAACATTTGAGGGTCCTGTGCACGGTCGTGCAGCCTTCGTGAGGTAAACGTTATATTATGCTGCATGGAATTAAAGATACGTCCTGTTGTTAATTGGCCTTCCTTTAACGCATTGATGAAATAGTAGGTGAAAATACCATGTTTGTTGTCCAGCCGGCCATCGTTGCTTATATATTGCCCGGCTTGTTGGTTCCGGTTTGCAGCAAAAAATAAAGCTGAATTCGGATTTTGTGAAGTTACCACACTAGACAGTTCTCTAAGTAATATTCCCTGCCGCTGATTTTGCGAGAATTGTGGTTGACCATTAGCACCTAGCAATAAAAAATCGGTTTCAAATAATATAGTAGTAGACCGGGTTTTAATTTGTCCTATAGTGGATAAAAAACGTTGGGCATTGATAAGCTTTTGGGAAGGATTTGAAAAGTCATAGTCCGATGGCAGTAGATAGGCATCAGCATCATTTCGGCGATCAGCCACAGCCTGGCCCACATAATACACAAAAAGATCTGTTGTATCTGGCTTAATTGGGCGGTTCATAAATTTCGAATTATCCGATTGATCTAAAATGGATAGAATATCATTTTCTGAAGCCTCTTGCATCACAATGACATTATCTGGCGAATATCCCAAGGTATTTATTAAGTATCGTCTTAATAGTTGCAGGCTCCGATCAGTATTAGGTATACGATTAAGAGGTTCCTGGTAATTCCCATTGCCTATGAGCAGAGCTATGCCATCAGGATTAGAAACGTCCGTATCCGGAATAGAACGTTCAATATCAATTTCACCAAAAACTGAATCTCCTGGGGCTAAAACCAATTCATCTACATTAAGGTTACCCGGCCTCCAAACTACTTCAGCATCCATGGTACTCACATATACAGGTGATATACCATATAATACTCTGAACCAGTCATTTTCTATCGTCTCTACAAGCGGGAATTGACTCTCTATGCCAATATTCGTGATAATATTGGTTTCATTATCAGCAGGCTGGCTTCTTAGAGGAGTATTTTGGCTTGTCACAATTACGAATTCTTCCATGATAGATTCAACGTCTATATTAAAAGCATAATCCTGATTATCGACATTGACATTGAGCTGTATGAATCCTGCCTCACTCTCATCAAACCCAGTTATATTGAGTTTATCGATTAAGTTAAGTTCCAACATCCCCCTGTCAAATGTGGCGGGAATATCGGCGATCAGAAGGTCATTATTATGCCAGGCTGAAATAGTAACTTCCACGCTGGCAGCAGTGGTTGACCTAATAGTGTCCACAACGGTCGCTGTTCCCGCATCTCCCAAATATTTTCTCTCACCAGCATCCATAGGGCTGCCAATGGGTTTCATATTTAATAACGAAGCCAGGGTGGTAATCCCTCCTGCGACATTCAGCGTTATTTTACCTTCCCGGCTCAAGGACTCATTTTCTATTGACTGACTGTTTGCCAAATAAAATGCCATGGCTGCTGTACCCAGTCCTAAAAACAAATAGGTGTATCTTGGGCGATATTGCTGAACGTATCTTTTAGTTACATGCCTTTTTGAATATTCGTATTCATTCCTGTCATACAGTTCAAGTGCCAGAACAGGATTCTCTCTAGTGGGCATTTCACTGAGCATTACTATGTAGTCGCTGGAGACAATCTGTCCATCCGATCTATCTATCTCAGGTTCGTTTTGCATTATCCACAGGGTAGTGCTGCATCCCGCCAAAAGCCAGGCTAGAACAAGTAAAAATAACAGAGGGATTGATTTCATTGGGTTGAAGATACGGTTTTTAATAAAGACGAAAAAAACCGAACTGCATTACTTCACATGTGAGCAATGCAGCTTATCTCAATCATAGCTCCCTTAGGCAATGATTTAACAGCCATTGTTTCGCGGGCCGGTTTGTTAGTAACAAAAAAAGTACTATAAATTTCATTCACTTTCTGAAAATGAGCCATATCATCAAGAAATAGAGAGCATTTCAATACGTGATCGAATCCAATGCCAGCCTCCTGTAATATGGCCTCAAGGTTCTGCATAACCTGATTAACCTGAGCTTCAAGTCCTCCAACAACCATTTTACCAGTGGTAGGATCAAGTCCTATTTGACCTGAACAAAAGAGAGTATCACCATAAACTATAGCCTGAGAATATGGCCCAATAGCTTCCGGTGCTTTAAATGTTTGAATAATTTTTTTACTTATCATATAGTTCTTATTATTAATAAAATTATTATGTTGAACGTCAAAAACTGTTTAGAGCAGGATAAACGTTGATAATTGGGTATGGTCATTGGGTGCCATATACTTTTAATTGCAGAAACCACCTTCAATGTTTATTTTTTAAATGGTAATTACCATATTTCGAAAAAAAACTAATATTCTACAGAGGAAAATAATGAATATCCATAAGATAAAATATTTCGTCCTGGCTTTTTGTATTGCTGTATTAGCTGGATGTGGCACAAGTGATCCGAATATTGAAGAAGCAAGACTGAATCTGGGCTTAACAAATTATGAGGGTGTGATGGAAGCCGCACAAGAGGCGATTAATGAGAATCCTGAAAATGGGGATGGTTATTATTATATGGGTATCGGCATTACGCAAAAGGCTTTACAAATGCATCCTTCAGAGCGGACTTCACAATACGCTGAAGCTAAAGAATACTTTGATCAAGCTAAGGAGCTATACGCTGCACAGGAAGTCAGCAGTGATGAAACTGAAACTTTGCCTGACTATATACTTGAATTATGGAGCCAGGAGCATAATCTTGGAATAGGCCTCATATCAGAAAACTTTGAACAAACGGAAGAAGATTCGCTTGTTTTGGCTGAACATCATTTGAATAGCGCCGTTACCATTAATCCGGACAGCTCCCTTTCATATGGTATCTTATATGAAGTCAATTACCTATTGGATGATATTGATGAGGCTATAGCAAATGCCGAGAAACTTATTTATGAGTTGGGATCGGATGATCTTTACAACTATTATCGCCTCTCTTATTTTTATCAGGAACAAGATGATTATGATAAAGCTCTTGAGCTTCTAGACATGGCACTTGAAAATAATCCTGAAAACATAGAAATCATTCAGGAACTGGCCAACCTCTACCTGACGATAGGTGATACTGACAAAGCACTGGAAACCGTACAGAGCTTGATTGATGCTGATCCGGAAAATCCTCAATACCGCTTGGTTTATGGTACCCAGGTTTATCAATTGGTTATGAATATGGATGACCAAATGACGGAGTACTATGATGAAGTATTTGATATAAATCAGGAACTTCGTACAGAGAATCGCAGAACAAGTCCCGATACTCAAAAAGTTCAGGAACTAGAGCAACGGTTGAACGAATTAAATTCTCAAATTGATGAGCTACAGGCTGAAATTGATGAATTTTCAAACCGGGCAGAAGAAGAATTGAAAGTTGCCGTCGAATTAGATCCCGATAATCCAGTGGGTTATTCAACATTGGGGATCATCTACCAGAACAGGGCTGCTGCGGTATTCGAGCGAAGAAATGCAACTGAAGACTACGAGCTCGCAGAACAATTAGATGAAGAAGCTCGTGAATTATTACATGTCGCTATACCTTATTATCAAAAAGCGACAGAGCTTGATCCTGATGATCCTGAAAACTGGAGATCATTATTCCGTATTTACACCACCCTCGGTATGAATGAGGAGGCTGAAGCAGCTCAGGAAAAAGCAGGTTTTTAATTAAACTTTTTTTCTTAAAGAAGGGTTCAGTTATTCTAACTGAACCCTTTTTTTATGCCTATAATTTTTTAATCTTTATACAATGAAATTTAATACACAAACCATCCACGCACGCCAGGCTCCTGAAGAAACTTCCGGGGCTGTAATGCCACCTATTTTCCAGACGTCAACTTATGTACAACAGGCACCTGGAGTACATAAAGGGCATGATTATGCGCGTGTCAGTAATCCAACACGAACAGCCCTTGAAAATATGCTTGCTGCTTTGGAAGATGCTGATGAATGCGCCTGCTTTGCGAGTGGCTGTGCCGCTATGGATGCTTTGCTTAAAATGCTTAATCCGGGTGATCATGTCATATCTTCCAATGATCTGTACGGGGGCTCCTACCGACTTTTTACCACAGTATTCCAGAGATATGGAATAGAGTTCAGCTTCATTGATATGACGTCTATGGAACAAGTCAGAGAAGCCCGTAAGCAGAATACCAAACTTATTTGGATTGAAACTCCTACTAATCCTCTACTAAGTATCGTTGATATTGAAGAAATAACCCAATTTGCAAAAAGTCATAACATCCTTTCCGTTGTAGATAATACATTTGCCTCACCATACTTGCAGAAACCTCTTACGCTTGGTGCAGATGCCGTAGTACATTCAACCACGAAGTACCTGGGGGGGCATTCTGACGTGATTGGGGGTGCGATTTGCAGCTCTAATCAGGAAATCATGGAAAATGCGCGTATGCAGGTAAAGACCACAGGTGGGGTACCGGGTCCTATGGATTGTTATCTGACGCTCAGAGGCATCAAAACCCTTGCATTGCGGATGGAGCGTACCTGCGAAAATGCACATAATATCGCTGATCACCTGCAAAAGCATCCTAAGGTTGGCCATGTACGATATCCTGGATTTAAAGAGCATCCCGGTCATGAAATTGCCTCCAGACAGATGAAAGATTTTGGAGGTATGGTTTCTTTTTCACTCAAAGATGATTCTGCAGATAAAGCCATTGCTTTCATGACGAACACTCACTATTTCACGCTGGCAGAGAGCCTGGGTGGCGTTGAGTCCTTAATTAGCCATCCGGCCACGATGACCCATGGATCCATCCCTAAAGATGTACGGGAGAAAGCAGGCTTGATGGACTCATTAATAAGATTGTCAGTGGGTATCGAGGACATTGAAGACCTCATAACAGATCTGGATAAGGCCTTCGAGAAAGTCTAATGAAAAGGCCGGCCATTTATATCATCCCGTATATATTGGTGGCCTATGCCGTTTCTACTTGCATTAATCCATTTGCTCCGGGGGAGCTTGACGGAGACCCATTTGGCAGTTTACTTGGAGATCCTACCAGCATCGAGGGGTTTTATTCACGTTTCCAAAATGCCTACGAAATCAGAGATACAACCATGTATGGTGAATTAATCCACTCTGATTTTATTTTCACATTCCGTGACCAGGATCGTAATGTGGATGTATCATGGGGGCGATCTGAGGAATTGAGCAGTACCTATAATCTGTTCAACCAAAGTATAGATATTCAGTTAAGGTGGAATAATTTCATATCAAGGCTCACCAACGAGGATGAGACCCGAAGTCAGGTAGTAAGAAGGTTCGAATTAAGTGTGGCTGTAAGAGGAAATGAAACCCTCAGGACCGATGGTTCTGCCAGTTTTCTGTTGGTTAGAAGTGATTCTTCTGAGAGCTGGCAATTGCTCAATTGGCGGGATGAATCGGATATTTAAGCATCACGAGCCACAACAATCTTCTTTACTATTCTACTTTTTATTAATTTTACACTTCAAAAAATTCGCACTATCGCTAGCAGAGATCAATCATGATATCCCAGGAGCTCTTTAAAAAGATCAGAAAACTTGAAATAAGAACAAAAGGCTTGGTTAATAATGTCTTCAGCGGGGAATATCAAACGGCTTTTAAAGGTCGGGGGATGGTTTTTTCTGAAGTCCGGCCCTATCAGTATGGTGACGATATCCGTCAAATAGATTGGAATGTGACTGCGCGTTATGATGAGCCCTATATAAAAATATTTGAGGAAGAAAGAGAACAAACCCTCATGCTATGTGTGGATATCTCCCGTAGCGGGTTTTTTGGCAGCCATAATCAAAGTAAAATGGATTTAGCCATTGAGCTATCTGCTCTTTTAGCATTCAGTGCGATCAAGAACAATGATAAAGTAGGTATGGTCATGTTCTCTGATCAAATAGAGAAGGTAATCCCACCCCGGAAAGGACGGCTGCACGTACTTCGGTTAATGAGGGAGCTTTTCACAACCAAGCCTAAGGGTACCGGCACTGATATCGCAAAAGCTTTACAATACGTAAATGGGATATTAAATAGAAAATCAATACTGGTTTTGGCCAGTGATTTTCAATCTGTTGATTATCAAAAGCAGATTAAAGTTACGAACAAGAAGCATGATCTGGTCACTATCATAATTGATGACCCACTGGAGAATGATCTTCCAGACCTTGGTGTAATTCCCTTCCGGGATGCAGAGTCCGGCAACGTTAGCATAGTTGATACTTCAAGCAAACAGGTTCGTACTGCTTATAAAGCCCGAAGATTACAAAACCGGGCTGAACTAAATAAACTTTTTCTTAAAATGCATGTCGATACGATCACTGTTCATACTAACATGCCTTATATTAAACCGGTTATGCAATTCTTTGAGCGCAGAGTTAGATAGTATCTATTCCCTCAGAGTCTTTTTCAATACTGATCCAGAACTTTATAATGGTTAAAATGTTCCGTTACGGATGTGTTATTATCTTATTTATAGTTGTACCTGTTCTTGTCTTTAGCCAACAGACAACAGTAAGCGTTGACCGTGACTCTGTTGGAGTAGGTGATGCTTTCAGTTATAAGATTACGGTAAATAATCCTGCTGGAGTTGATGACATTGTATATCCAGACAGCACTATCTTCAGCCAGGATTTTGATGTAGAAGGAAGAAATACATTTTCAGGAGTTCATGCTGATAGTGTAGTGTACAACCTTCGATATTTTGGGAATCAGGATGCGGAAATACCTGGTCTGCCTGTAGGTTTGGTGTCAGGCAGAGACACAGTTTGGATTTCAACAGCCCCCGTACCTTTAGTTTTCGTAAGCCGCGTGAGCGAAGAAGATCAGGCATTTCGCCCATTTAAACCCCTGTACGAATTCTCTGTATCACTTCTTCCTTACATTCTGGGGTTTATAGTTTTCGGACTGATAGCATGGTTCCTGTGGAGACAATACAAACGGCGACCCATTGAAGAGACACCAGCACCCACCGAACCTATTGAAATTCCACCATTCCGAGATCCTCTAATCATCCTTGAGCAGGACCTGCAGGCTATTGATGCCAACTATCCACAGCCTGAAGAGGATTATAAAGCTTATTATTATAAATTGAGTGATGCCATCCGGTCGTACTTTGAAGAACTTTATGCCATTCCTGCTTTGGAATCAACCACAAGTGAACTGGAGCGTGAATTAAAGAAAAGTAGGATACATAATGAACTTCAATCGACTACCGTAGCCCTTTTGGAGCAGGCCGATATGGTTAAATTTGCTAAATTTGCTCCTGATGCTACCGAGTGTCACTACGCTATGGATTTAGCCTACCATTTTCTTGAAGAGGCATGGCAAATAGATGGACCAAAAGTAGATCGTTTAAAAGCCAGACATGATGAAATGATCCTTAAACTCACTGAAAAAGATAATACGGCATCACAACCTGCAGTTAAAGGATGAATGATTTTTACTTCAAACCATAAATTTTATCATTTGGAGATTAACATGGGATAAAAACCCCGGCAACATTTATATAACAAGTGTAATAACACCTTCTTCTTAAACCATAACAAATATTATAAGCAATGATTTGGGCTAACCCTGAATGGTTTTGGGCCTTATTAGTTCTGCCCCTTATTGGGGGTTCTCAGATTTGGTATTACCTAAAGAAACGATATGCTAATCTCACTTTTTCTGATGTAGATAGCATGAAAAACCTGCCGGGAAACTGGCGGGCTCATGGTTTGTGGGCAACTTCATTACTACAACTGACCTCCGTATTACTTATCATTCTGGCACTTGCCCGTCCGCAGCATGAAGATGTTATTGTGGAACGAAATGTAGAAGGTATTGACATCATGTTGGTCGTTGATATCTCTTCATCTATGCTTGCCGAGGACTTAAAGCCCAACAGGCTGGAGGCCGTTAAAGAAGTGGCCTCCGGGTTTATAGATCAGCGGGAATCTGACAGAATTGGATTGGTTATATTTGCCCGGGAGAGCTTTACGGTTTGTCCGCTAACCCTGGATTACCCTCTTGTTAAAAGCCATATTAATAAGGTTGATTTAGGTATGGTACGAGATGGCACTGCCATAGGTATGGGTTTGGCTACTGCTGTGAACCGCCTTAACCAGAGTGAGGCTGACAGTCGGGTAATTATCCTATTAACGGATGGTGAGAATAACGCTGGGGAAATAGATCCCATAACTGCCGGAGAATTGGCGGAAGCCCATGGTATTCGGGTTTATACAATTGGTGCCAGTACGGAAGGTACGGCACCCTACCCAGTTGATGACCCTATATTTGGCCGTCGATACCATAATGTCCGGGTTGATATAGATGATGAAATGATGACCCAAATAGCTGAACGCACAGGAGGGAGTTATTTCAGAGCTACAGATACGGAGTCACTACGTCAAGTTTACGATGAGATCAGTGAAATGGAAACCAGCGAGGTTGAAGAGTTGCGTTACACCGATGTAAAAGATCTTTATCCCCGTTTCCTTTTTCCAGGCATATTGCTCATCATCCTATCTGTAATTGGAGATAAACTTATTTTCCGCACAGACCTTGTTTGATATAGTTAATGAAATTGTTTTTCTTTGTGCAGTAATGATTTAGTTCCCTAATTTTTTTTATTTTCTCTATTGACAATTTTCACACAATCCGATCTATGAACTGGTATGCTCTTTATACTCGCCCACGTTTTGAAAAGAAAGTACTAAAGGAGTTGGAAGAATTAGGTTATGAAGCCTACTTACCCATAAAAAGGGAATTAAGGCAATGGAGTGACCGTAAGAAGTGGATTGAAGAGCCCTTGATCCGTAGTTATGTATTCATCAAAACTGAGCCAAAACAACTTCCTTTAGCATCACAAGTTAATGGTGTAGCCTGCCCGGTCACTTTTAACGGTCGGCCAGCTACCATACGCGCTGAAGAGATTAAGGCGATCAGAATGATCATATCAGGACCGGATCTTTTTGATGTTGAAGAAATTTCCTTTACCAAAGGAGAACCTGTTTCAATCATCGAAGGACCTCTAAAAGGCTTAAAAGGTAATTGGATTAATTATCGTGGTGGTCAACGTGTAGCCATAAGAATTGACCAGCTTCAAAAGGATATTATCGTGGAAGTACCCACGGCCTATGTAAAAAAGGAAATTTAGCTATCTTAAAAAGCAAACAACAACTCGAAAGAAGGCTGAAATCCAAGGTCATAAACATCTACGGCAACAGTAGTAAGGCGGGGAATAGTGCTATTTCTATCCACAGCCAGATTGTATTCCCTATACCAGGGATTTCTATGGTTTAAAAGGTTAAAAAAGGAAAGTTTCAGTTCCAAGTCTCCCTGCTTAATCTGTCCCATATAATGCAGGGACAAATCCAGGCGATTATAGTTTGCAAGACGTCCTTCCCCCCTGCTATCAGACCCTACCATTCGGTTAGGTACACCGGAAGCAAGGTTCCAGGATATATTGACGAGCAAATCTTTTGACGCTTCAAGTTCAACAGAAGCTGTATAACTATGCTTACGATCCCAATCGGCATAGAAAGACTGCCCTTCAAATAAAAAAGGATTTTTCAACATCATTTGTGAAAGAGTATAGCTTTGCGTGAAGGTCAAATTAGGACTTAGTTTATTTCTAATTAAAGTCTCTACTCCTTTTCCCACACCCTGGTTTTCATAAAACCAGGGTGTTTCGGCAAAAGTATTACCAAATGACTGCAAATTTATCTCATGCAACCAAAGGTTTTGATGTTGTTTAAGGTACGTCTCTACTTGAACATAGGTACTGTTTATTGGTTGTAAATAAATACCCGCTGAATAATGGTTCACAGAAGAGGGTGGTTGTTCTTTGTCGGAAAGTATCCATATATCTGCTGTCACGGCATTCGCCAAAGCAACGCGGTGAAGAAACTGATGATTGCGGCTGAATCCGGCTCCAAATGATATCCTGGAATCAGGATACAGCATCATTTTAATACGAGGTGACCATCTTATGTAATTACCTGCAGTATAGAAGTACAATCGATTTCCAACTTGTACATTAACAGGGTCAGTTTCAAGCATGTCTACCTGCAGAAAGGCATCAAACTGACTGGCCCGGGATCTTTTCAAATATCCCGGGCGGTCAAATGATGATTCACTATAATCACCTAAATAATAATAATAAGCGGCTCCTGTTGTAGCTCCGTATTTTTGGAATACTACATTAATAAATTGTTCAAGTTTGAATTCATTGATCGTACTCTGGTTTACAAAGGGATATGTAAACATACTCAACTGATTAGAACCATCTATGTTAGCAGTTCTTGTATAGGTAAAATCGTCTTTTGAGTAATTGGTCATATAGGAACTCAGGCCTGTCATCATATGGGTGGTAGCATTCGTCGAAAGTTCACTTTGATAATGCAAGCTCCCGACGAAGTTCCCCCAGTCGTTTGTTGTTTCAACATTCTCAGCCTCAAAAGTTATCCCAGATGAAAAAGACCGGGCTTGCCTGAAAGCTGTCTGACGGGTAAAATCTCCACCATAGTACAGACTGCCCATCAGCCTGCTCCCTGATCGGCCTTCATGATAAAATTTTCCATGCAGATCAAAGAACCTGGCTTCAGTATCACCGGGTTGTACGATTTCAGCATTTAAATCTGTCAAATCCTCGCCTAATAGACTTTTAGGACGATCAATATCCAAACCCCATTTGATAATATCCGAACTGCTGAACCAACTTAAGGTATTCATATAAGAGTGACGAGCAGAAGCCAGCCAACTACTTTCACCGTTACGTATAGGTCCCTCTGCTGTCGCTTTTAAACTGGAATTGCTAACTCCCATTTTAAACTGATGATTATTCTGTGATCCAGTACGAGTGATCAATGAGAGTGTTCCACCCGTAGGTGCGGAATACTGAGCCGGTGTAACATCATAAAAAAAGTTGTTCCTGCTTATGGCGTCATCATTGAAGCTGTCCAGCAGTCCGAACATATGGCTTTGATTAAAAATTGTCATTCCATCCAATATAACCTGAAAGCCGTCTGGGCTACTACCACGTACATTCAGACCATCATTCATAGCAGTACCATTTCCTATCGAGGGTAGTACTTGCAAAGACCGAACAGCATTACTTTCACCCATTGGGCTGAACTTGCCTGAGTTCACTAAGCCTGTCAGGTTAGTATCTTTTGAGCTATAGTAATATATTCCTGTTACCAGAATCTCACTACCACTGATGGTTGTGGGTTTGAGCCGAACAGTCAATTCCTTTATATTATTTTCCAAAGGCAGGCTAAGTGTTAAATAAACTGGCTCATATCCCATATGAGAAATTTTGATCTGCCCAAAAGGAAATTCGGATACATGCCTTAGGCGAAATGATCCATTGGCTGAGGCTGCTATTCCTCTTGTTATCCCATTCTCCTTCCAGGTGAGGGAGGCATAGGGTAGCCTCTCACCTGTGTCATCATCGACTACCTGCCCAAGAATATGGACTGACCTTTGTCTGGGATGCCTCTCAGAAATCCCGAGCAACAATATCTGGTTTCTGTTACCATCAATATATAGATCAATTGAGTGAGTTTTAAGCTGTTCCTTAAGTTTATTTAATACCTTATCATCCTGAAAGTCCAGAGAAACAACTATTGACCGAACCATACTCTCCCGATACAGAAACCTATACTGTGTATCTGCCTGAAGTTTTTTAATTGCCTCAAGTAAATTTACATCTTTTACAGACTGAGCCTTTATGGAAGCACAAAAGCCCAACCCTGTAATTAGGATTAGGCTTAGGAGAATGAATCGATACGATAAAATCCGCGAGGCAGAGCCGGGCATTAGTTGGGGATATACGAATATGTTTTATTATCGGAGGTTACGAAATACCCATTCAATACGGTGCCTAAATCTTCCAGGCTAAGCTTAAGCCTTTCCAAAGAGATTGCGCCGCCTAGAACTTCGTTTGATATTGAATCGGGTGCTTCAATTGAAATTTGAAAATGATGTTCCAGCTCATTGAATACATCTCGTGCCTTCTTCTCATTAAAGTAAAGCTCGTTTCGCGTCCAATCAAGAAATTCTTTTATATCGGCACTTTGAGGTGGCAAAATATTTTCGCTTTTGGTTATGGAAGAAGACTGCCCGGGTTCCAGAACAATTGAATTACTTTGGTTTGTAGTTTTAAATAGTACAGAGCCTTCTTCCAGAAAGACCTCAGTAACCTCACCCCAATCACTTATTACAAACCGGGTGCCCAATACCTCGACCATGCCCTTAGTTGTTTCTACAGAGAAAGTTTGATCATTGCGATTGGCGACATCAAAATATCCCTCTCCCTCCAATCTATAGCGTTTAACAGTAGCGTTTGATTCTAGCTCGTACAAACTTGAATGGGGCCTCAGCGTAACTTCGCTCCCATCATTCAGGGGTATAATTTCAATTTCAGTGCCGCTTTGAGCTATCAAAGTTGTTTCATTTCCCGGGTTGAAGAAGAGCGTTATAAAGGATGCAATTAGAATAGATGCTGCAGCGGCCAGTATCCAGGATCTTCTGCCCATGGGATAGATATATCCCTTTCTGAGTGAAGTTTGTTTTTCAATACCCGCCCAAACTTCATCACCATTTGGTTTTACCGCTAGTTCTTGCTTTTTAATGCCCTCTCTATAAGTCATTAAATATTTAAGGAATAACGGAGGTTTACCCTTAACACCTGCTTGCCCAAGTTTTCTGGCGAGGAGCAAATCCGGGTCGTTATCAGTTAATTTTTTCATACTCATGTTTTTGTTGAATGCATAATACAGAAATTATTCCTCGTCATAAATGACCTCAAGATTATGGGCCAAAATCAATTTACGGTTTTTGGAATCTTGTGATCCTTCTCCTTTTACTGATACCTTCTTTTTATCTTTGATAGCTTCATGCATTACCTCCAATGATTTAATATCACCGGATTCAGAAAAGACTGTAGCTTCGCTGATGTGGATTTTAACACCCTTATCAAGGTTGAATGTCTGCCTTTGCAGATTTACTGTTTTAACCTGGCCTTCAATATTTAAATACGCAGTCCAATCAACTTCAGGATTTTCAAGCCAAAAACCAGCTTCTGATGCTATAAAGGTATTGGTTGTGCCTATTCGTGTGGCTATTCCAATAGCAATGATCCTATCACCCTGGTTCAGAGCAGTTTGAGCTTGCTCCAGGGTTGGGAAGTCCCCCGCATTGTCAAATATAGTTTCTGAATTGAACTGAATCCTTTGGTTGTTAGCAAGGATAATGAAGTCATTCTGATCGTTAATGATCTTTATCCTGTCATCAAATTCATCATCATCCAATTGTCTTGCGTCTACAAGTTTAAAAGTAAGAATATCTGCTAAATCTTTGAATTTAATTAAGGCTGTTCCATCTCCTGAAATTTGAACGGTTCCTTTTATCTCCTTGAGATCTCCATTATGATCCATGGTAACCGTATATCCAAGAGAACCACTTAATCCTTGTTCAAGATTGGTATAACCCACTATGGTTGATTTTGTTATTTGGATGTTCAGAAACTCAATTTTAATTGTATAATGCCGGTCGAAATTAATACCTCCAGGTGTGTTACCACTGATGGTACCTTCACCCAGATGTTCACCATCCATTGTTAGCGTGATATTATCATCAGAAAAACCATCGATGAAAAATTGATCTTTCCTTACAAAGGTAGTGTTCCTTGTTGGGCTACTAGTGCTTCCTGAGCGAGTAGCATTATAGATTACACTTGAAACCAGGTCATAAGTAGGGAATTCAAGAAAATCTCCATTATTGTCGAAATAGATATACTTGAGCTCAGCCTCCATAGTTCTTTGTACTCCCTCATCATGTATCCGGCTATATGAGGTGGTATGCGTACCGTTCTCCTGGTTGTAGGAGTATGTAAAATCTATGATCTCCATGATTTCCCCCAAATTTACAGGTGACTTTGCTGAACTTGCTAACTCTGTTTTTCGGAATCCTTCCTGAGTAGGAATCTCAAAGGCATCAAAGAGACTTGCCATTATACCTTCACTTTGATCGGAAAGTGATTCCGCAATAATCTGTCCCGCTATGTATTGTTCGGTTTCATTAATGGTTCGTGACTCATCGTCAATTCCATCAACAGTGCAAGCTGCAAGAAATAAAACTGCCGGGAAAAGCAGTCGGAGGATGGCTTTCATTTTCGGAGTATGTGATGTCAAGTATTACATTTGTAATACAACGCCGGGGGCTTTTACCCCTAGTTAACTAAATTTAGGTATATAAAAGATCATATGATTTTACTCACAATTTCTGTTCTGAAACTCTCAACAGCTTTACGTACTTCTTTAAGAGCCAGTCCCATGTGGTTTTCTATAGTCTTTATGCTTACACCCATAGCTTCTGCAGCTTCTTTATAGGAGAACTGTTGAAGAAAACAAAAATCAAACACCATTCTACGTTTTTCAGGCATCTTTGCAACCGTTTTATGGATAGTGTGCATGATTTGCGAGTAATTAGCATCATCTTCAGGAGTTTCATTCACCATTGAACCTGGGAAATCTGCTTCATCATCAAATCGTGCATTATATTTGATCTCATTCAGCATACGAGTATAGGCTGTACGGAAGAGATACGCCCGTAATGATTTATTCTCATCAATATCAGCACGCTTTTCCCATATGATTACAAACGCTTTCTGGATCAAATCATCATTAGAAGCCTTATCCATTCCCCGGCTCATTAAGAAACGGAACAAAGCCTGATAATTAGCATCAAAAAACTGTTTAAAAGCCTGATGATCTCCGTTCTTTATTTTAGCTGATAATTCTCTGTCATCCAGACTTTTATCTGATAACGCAGCAAGAATCAGTAGCAACCAAAGGGTGTTGGGTAATACAACCATGTTGATATCTTATAAAGATTACTTTATGTATTAGAAATCCAAGATAGGATTAAAGCGTCTTAATTGTACGTTATACTCATCTTTTATTTAAAATTTTTCAATTAAATTATTCGAGAATTGGGAACGTCATACTTTGTAGGATGGTTCAACGAAGGCAATCAATCTTTTTAGCCTTAACACACTTTACAGATTCAGACAAATGAAAGTAGAAATCTGGTCAGATATCATGTGCCCTTTTTGTTACATCGGAAAACGCCATTTCGAAGATGCCATGAAAAAACTGTTACCAAAAAGTGATATTGAGATCATTTGGAAAAGTTTTCAGCTTAATCCTGATATGGTAACAGACCCTAAAAAAAATATTAATGAGTACTTGGCTGAGGTTAAAGGCTGGTCTATAGCTCAGGCTCGAAATATGAACCAATCCGTCACGGATATGGCTGGTAAAGTCGGACTTTCTTACAATATGGATCAGGCTGTTGTAGCTAATTCTTTCGATGCCCATCGCCTGATCCAGATGGCAAAAGACCACGGATTAGGTGATCAAGCTGGAGAGGCACTTTTCCATGCTTATTTCACCAACGGTGAAAATATTGCAGATAAGAATACCTTGATCCGTTTGTCACAAAAAATAGGTTTAGATAAAAATGAAACGGAAGATATGCTCAATGGCACATCTTATTCACAACAGGTTAACCAGGATATTCAGGAAGCGAAAACTCTCGGGGTTACAGGGGTGCCTTTCTTTGTTTTGAACAGGAAATATGCTATTTCAGGAGCACAACCTTCTGATGTGTTTATCAAAGCCATGGAAAAAGCTATGAACGAAGAAGAAAGTACCCATTACTAATCCCTTGGTTGTTGATTGGTCTGATATGTGGTTCTGGGAGGCTAATTTTTAAACATATCTGTCAAAAAAAAACTTTATCTTTATCGCATGCAAAAGATAATTACCATATTACGCAACAATCATCCGGTCCAGCCTCATGGCCAGCATCATATTTGTTATCATGTTGTATTGCATTCATAGTTTTTAGCTCTTCTTTTTTAATCATTATTTATAAAATCTTCTCTTGTGAAATCTAAAACTTCACTTCGAATCGCCATTCAAAAAGGCGGACGATTATCCGAAAAAACCATTGACCTGCTCGATAATATCGGTCTTGAATTTGATGGTTACAAAAACCGTCTCATGGTGCCCTGTAAGAATTTTGACGTTGAGCTCCTGCTTATCCGCGATGATGATATCCCTGAATATGTTCAAGATGGGGTATGCGAACTTGGATTTGTGGGTGAAAATGTAACTGCTGAGAAAAGAGCTGATGTTACGACCCTTCGAAACCTTGGCTATGGAGAATGCCGGCTATCTGTTGCGGTGCCAAAAAGCTCTAATATCCAATCAATAAGTGAACTTCAAAATTTACGTATAGCAACCAGTTACCCTAATCTCACAAAAGATTATTTTGAGGAACGCGGGTATACGGTTAAAATCATCCCTATTTCAGGTGCGGTTGAAATAGCTCCCCGTTTAGATGTGGCAGATGCCATATGCGACCTGGTATCTACCGGTGGTACTTTAAAAAGCAATGGCCTGGAAGAACTTGAGGTGATGTTGCAATCAGAATGCCAGCTCATCCAGACCAACAAGGCTATACCTGATGAAAAACAGCAATTGATTGACAAATTCCTTGTTCGCATACAAGCCCGCCAGCAGGCAGAACGTAGCCGTTACATCCTGATGAATGCTCGTGTTGAGGATGTCGATAAGGTTTGTCGAATGATCCCCTCTTTAAATAGCCCTACCGTATTGCCATTGGCTGACCCAAACATGAGAGCTATTCATTCCGTTATATCCATCAACGAATTCTGGGAAGTAATGGAAAAGCTCAAAGAAGCCGGAGCAACAGGTATCGTTATATTACCCATTGAAAATATGATCGTGTGATTTAGTTCAGCCAGTCTGCCTTATGAAGAGATATGATTATTCTACCCTAACTAATCCACAGGTTAATAAGCTGTGCCGGCGGCCTGCCATAGACTTTGAAGCCGTATTCGGTATCGTTAAGCCTATTATTGAGGATGTACGACATAAGGGTGATGATGCCGTTCTTGATTATACAGAACAATTTGATGACGTAAGGCCCGCTTCCCTGACAAGTCATGTAAGAGCTACCTCTGAAATTTCAATCCAGGACAAGGTTCGGGATGCATTCGAAATGGCCTACGCTAATATCTTTAAATTTCATCAGGCACAGTACCCAAAAGATCTGACTGTCGAAACCATGCCAGGCGTGCTCTGCAGTCGCGTGTCCAGGCCGATCCAGAAAGTTGGACTCTATGTACCTGGCGGTACAGCCATTTTACCTTCTACCCTGCTCATGCTGGGTGTTCCAGCACAAATAGCTGGATGTGAAGAGATCGTAATAGCGACACCACCACGGGTCGATGGGACTATCGCTCCAGAGATTGAATATATCGCATCCCGTATCGGTGCCTCTCTTATTGTTAAAGCCGGCGGAGCGCAGGCTATTGCTGCCTTGGCTTATGGCACAAATTCCGTACCCAAAGTCGATAAGATACTGGGCCCCGGCAATCAATTCGTGACGACGGCTAAAATGTTGCTCCAGAACAGTGACGCTATGGTCAGTATGGATATGCCTGCCGGTCCGTCTGAACTGTTGGTCATTGCCGACACAACAGCGAACCCATCTTTTGTAGCGGCTGATCTACTCTCACAGGCCGAGCATGGCACTGACAGTCAGGTTGTGTTGGTTGGTATAGGTGACATTGATTTTGAGGCTATAGAGCAGCAAATCCAGAAGCAGAGTAGTAAGCTTCCTCGCGCCGATAAAGCTATAATAGCTCTTGAGAATAGTTTTTTCCTGCATGTGTCAAGTCCCGAAGAAGCTATGGCCTTTTCAAATAAATACGCTCCTGAACATTTGATCATCAATTGTGAAGATGCAAAGCAATTATCCACAAAGGTTAAAAACGCAGGTTCTGTATTCATAGGCCCCTGGTCAGCAGAAAGCGCAGGAGACTATGCCTCCGGAACAAATCATACTTTGCCAACTTATGGATACGCCCGTATGTACAGTGGTGTATCGTTGGATACCTACTTCAAGCATATCACTATGCAGGAACTTTCCCAGGAAGGTTTAAGATCTATTGCATCGACGGTCACTACCATGGCAGAGGCCGAATCCCTTGATGCTCATAAAAATGCCATAACTATACGACTGTAGTAAATGAAAACTTTTAATCTGGATGACCTGATCAGGCAAAATATCCGGGATTTACAACCCTACCGTTGTGCCCGGGATGATTTTGACAGCGGAATTTTACTCGATGCCAACGAAAACAGCTTTGGCTCTCTGGTCCCCTCCAATCTTGAATTAAACCGATATCCTGACCCTTATCAAAACAAATTACGTGATGCCGTAGCCACATTTAGAGATGTGAGCCGTGATCAGGTATTCATGGGGTCAGGCAGTGATGAGGCCATAGATTTAATCATCCGCGCTTTCTGTGAACCTTCACAACATTCTATCCTTATCACCCCGCCAACCTATGGGATGTATAAGGTATCAGCCTCTATCAATAATAACGCGGTAATTTCAGTGCCTCTGGATACAGACTTCCAACTTAGGCCGGATGAAGTTCTAACTAAAGCTGATGACTCAACTAAGCTCATTTTTTTATGCTCACCCAATAATCCCACTGCGAACCTTCTCAAAAAAGATGACATGCTCATGATTATCGATCAATTCAAGGGAATCGTTGTGGTCGATGAAGCATATATTGATTTTTGCGAAGACTGTACTTTGGTAGGCGAGCTAAAAAACTACCCTAACCTTATCATATTACAAACTTTATCTAAAGCATTCGGAATGGCTGGGGCGCGTTTGGGAATCGCTATCGCCTCAAAAGAAATCATCAGCGTGATCTTAAAAATCAAAGCGCCATATAATATCAACAAATTGACAGCTCAGGCTGGTTTGCAGGCATTTGATCAATTAGGTCAAATGAGAAATACTGTAAAAAAAATTCTTGATGAAAGAGAGAGACTTATCCAAGAATTTAATACATTGGCGGGTATAACAAAAGTATTTCCAACGGATGCGAATTTCATATTGATCAGATTAGCCAATGCAAAAAAGGTCTACAACGATCTTGCCAAACGCGGAGTGATTGTTCGCTATCGCGGTGATCAGATCCATTGCCAGGAAACACTCAGGATTACTGTAGGGACACGTGAAGAAAACAACAACTTATTGGATAACCTTAGGCAACTCCTTTCATGAAAATCAGAATCGATACAGATGCTCTCGTTCCATTTAATAATGATCATATATTCCGTGAACATGCTTTGACAGCATTGATCCGATTCAAAGATAATGGTCATGAAATCAATTTTCACGGAAAAGAGCTAAATGTTGATCAGCTATCCCTGCTTGCTCAGGAAAGTATCACGGCTCATGAGTTTGAAGATATGGAGGCCGATTCAAAAGTAACCACCAATGGGGAAGACTTGTTGCTTACAGTAAGATCCTGGAAAGATTACAAGAAAATGGAGAATTGGGATGAAGTCACCAACACTGTTCTGAATACTTCTCGCACTGCAGAAACCAAACGTACCACCAATGAAACCGATATTTCGGTCAAACTAAATATCGATGGTACGGGAAAAAGTAATATATCTACCGGTTTGGGATTCTTTGATCATATGCTTGACCAGATAGCAAAACACGGGTTTATTGATCTTGAGATTCAATGTAAAGGAGATCTTCAAGTAGATGAACATCACACAATTGAAGATGTTGCTTTGGCTTTTGGTGAAACTCTATCCGAGGCCATTGGTGATAAACGTGGCATCGGTCGCTATGGTTTTGTCTTGCCCATGGATGAATCTCAGGCTATCGTTGCTCTTGACCTCTCCGGCAGACCGTATTTAGTGTATGAAGCCTCATTTACCCGCGACATGGTCGGTGATTTTCCGACTGAAATGGTTAAACATTTCTTTTATTCATTTGCTATGGCTTTACAAGCAACTTTGCAAATTGAAGTAAAAGGAGAAAACGACCACCACAAGATAGAATCCATGTTCAAAGGGCTTGCCAAAAGCCTACGACAGGCTCTGGATAAAAACGAAAAATATTTAAATGTTCTTCCAAGTTCAAAAGGGAAACTATAATATAATTCGTTAACTGTAATCTACCTGAAAATTTACTTTTTGTCAGAGGTTTATGATCCTGATTCGGTTTGTAACCTAATTTATATTATTTCATCAACTTATGATTGCTATTATTGATTATAAAGCGGGCAACCTTGCCTCTGTGTCTAATGCCTTATCACGTTTGGACGCGAAATTTCAAGTTACCAATGATAGAGATAAGTTAGAAAAGGCTGATGCAATTGTGTTTCCCGGCGTAGGCCACGCTTGGTCTGCTATGGAAGCTCTCAGAGAAAACGGGATGGACATTTTCCTGAAAACCACCGAAAAGCCGGTATTGGGAATATGCCTGGGCATGCAGCTACTTTTTGAGTCTTCAGAAGAAGGCGACTCTGAGGCTCTGGGCATTATACCCGGACGCCTGAAAAAATTCAATCCCCTTTTGGGTAAAGTACCTCATATGGGTTGGAATTCGATCGATATCAAAAAAGAACACCCTATTTTGAATGGAATCAAATCACAAAGCTATTTTTATCATGTCCACAGCTATTATGCACCTGTAAACGAGTTTACTGTTGCATCGGGCAACTATATTAACCCCTTTGCCTCTATAGTAGCTTATAACAACTTTACGGGAGTACAATTCCATCCGGAAAAATCAGGTAAAATTGGCGAAAAACTAATAGCAAATTTCCTGACAGCATTACCAGTAAAAGCACATCTTTAAATCACTCAGTAATGAAGGTAATCCCAGCGATTGATTTGCTTGACGGCCATGTAGTAAGGCTAAAAAAAGGCGCTTATGATGACGTATCGCGATATCAACTCAACCCTATAAAACAGGCTCTAGAGTTTAAAAAAGCAGGTTTCAATCATATTCATGTGGTTGATTTAAATGGCGCCAGGGAAGGCCGGTTTATTAACCTGCCTATTATACAGGATATTATCGCTGAAACGGGATTAACCGTACAAAGCGGTGGTGGCGTTCGTACATTCACGGATGCTAAAAAGCTGGTGGCTGCAGGAATTACAAAAATTGTTTGTGGTTCCATGGCGGTTAAGAATGAACCTGAATGGCTGAGAACCCTGCATCATTTCGGTGGAGAAACTTGCATCATGGGCCTGGACTTAAAAAATGGCAAGATTGCCTATTCGGGGTGGGAAGAAACTATAGATGAAGATGCCTTCGACTTCCTTCAGCGTATGTCTGATGAAGGACTTCAGGAAATACTTTGCACGGATATTTCCCGCGATGGGATGTTGACAGGTGTAAACCTGGAACTTTATAAATCGCTTACAAGTCAGTTCCCGGAATTGAATATTATTGCATCCGGTGGCGTTTCCGGTGTGTCCGACCTGGAGGATTTAGTGCTGTTGAATATGCACGCCGTAGTTGTTGGCAGAGCATATTACGAAGGCCATATAAGCCTGGAAGAAATGAGAGAGTTTACCGGCTAGATTTGCAAATAAAAGTTCACTCATTAACATTTGAACTATAATAACTACTTTTGATGAAGTTCTTTCAATCTGTCACAAGCGTCTTTCAGGACATCCATTTCTTTAGCAAAACAAAACCGAAGGAAATATTTCCCATTATCAGGGTTTGCAAAAAAGGAGCTTCCGGGTATTGAGGCTACACCTGTTTTATTGATTAGAGTTTCGCATGCTTCACGGGCGTTATCAAAACCCGAAAGTTTTTGAGATAATGCCTCAAAATTTACAAAAGCATAATAGGCTCCCTGAGGCCATGGCACTTCGAAACCGGCTTGTTCTAGAGCTTCACACATCATCGTTCTTTTAACGTCATAGTCACTCAGGATCTCATCGAAATATTCCGGCCCCATTGAAAACCCTTCATTCAGGCCATGCTGGAGGGGAGTTGGTGCACAGATATAAAACAGATCATTCAGCAGACCCATTTTATGGATGATATTTTCGGGACCTGTCGCAAAACCCAGCCTCCATCCTGTCATATTATAAGTTTTAGAAAAGCTTGATAAGGTAATAGTACGTTCAAAAGCTTCGGGTAAAGAAGCAAGCGAGACATGCTTATGATGGTCATAGACCATGTATTCATAAACTTCGTCAGTCACTGCATAAAGATCATACTTCTGAAGCAAATCCAGCATTGTTTGAAGTTCATCCCGGCTCCATACCTTTCCACATGGATTGGAGGGTGTGTTGATCACAATAGCCTTCGTCTTCGGTGTAATACTACGTTCAAGCTCATCAAAATCAATATCCCAGTTGGTTCCGCGCATAGGCAGTACCTTCTGATTTACATGTAAAACTCTAAGCAAGTTGCTATGATACCCGTAATATGGTTCAAAAAGGATTACATCATCACCTGACTCTAGTAAGGCAAACATAGCTGTTACAAAACCACCTGTTGACCCCACGGATATAAGAATCTCATCAACCGAGTTGGCCGGGATTTGATTAAAACGTTGCACCTTACCCAGTACACTTTCCTTAAGCTCTTCCAACCCTGCAAATGGCGCATAAATAGATTTATTATCGTCTATTGCTTTTTTTGCTCCATCTTTGATAGGCTGAGGGGTAGGAAGATCACAGATACCCTGGCCCAGGTTGATCCCGTTAACCTTGTTCACCATGGCCGTTACGGCACGTATATCGCTCTGTTTTAAATTATTAGTAATGCTAGATAATGACTTCATTGTATTGCATATTTTTTTAAGTCCGGCTAACGTAAGCGAAATTTAATTCCGAACAATATTCCGGGGTATTTTAGCCAAGAAAACTCATGTACCTGTTGGATAGAAGAAACTACGTTAATTCGACCTTCTCAGTTGAAAAGAAAGTATAATTTTTGATTCAGCCCCTACCGAAACTTCAAATATATACCTTCTGGCTTCGATTTCACGGGGTTCAATCGAGGAGCTTCTCAATTCTTCATTTTGTTGAAGCTGTAATTCAACTTCGATCATTACTTCCTGATCCTTCTGGTTGGTGATGTGAATCTCACGATCTTCCTCCCAGACTCGATTAGAAAGGTTGTCCAGACGGATCTGCTTTTCTTCAATATCAATGTCGAATACCCCCCCTACTTCAATGGTAAAATCCTGGCCCACTGCAGTATGATCCAATCGATCTTCTCCGATCAATTCCATCAGCTCGCCAGCCTTTTTATAAACCTTAACTAATCCGGCTGGTAATGGGGTTCCCAATTTGAATTCCTCGGTGTTGGCCATACGGTACTCTGCAGTAACGGCATTGTTGTTTCTTCTTACTTGGCCCATTGATCCCGTTTGATATTTATAATGTTTTTTGACTTGAACATCTTCAGCCCGTCGAAGTGTAACCTGCCTCTGTGCCTGATCACTGATCAAAATTCTTTCAGGCAGTTCAAAAACATAATAATCCCCTAGCTCCTGGGGTGATATATCTGAATCCTGCATCATCATTTCAGGTCCACCCATAGCTCCACGATATTGGGGATGGTCCTGTCTCAGAATATTGATATCACCGGCAACTAATCTGACTCTTGCCTCAGGATAATCCATTCCTGAATGGTTATTGATGGTAGCTTTTGCTTCAAGGGTCATGGACTCTTCATTCTCACTGATCATCATATTGTAATCGGCACTCCAGCGTATGTTATTAACCTGGTAATAAATTGATACATCGTGCATACCACTATTTTCAGTTTCTACTGTCCAATTAAGTCCTGACTCTAATGTCAGTACCTCCGGATCGAGGCCGGTTTGAAGCCTATAACTGTGGGTATTCGGGATGAAAACAAAACTGCCATCCTCATCTTCCAACCAAATCTGTCCATGTTTGTAGGAGTGTAAACGGCCTTCCACCAGATGCCCCCCCTCACTGATCAGGATGATGTGTTCACCTTTAAGCTGCTTATAAATAGCCTCAGGCCAATGTGATTCCTGAAAAGAGAAGTTTTGGTCAAGTATACGTCCATCAAATTTACCGTTAACCGTCTCCGGTCTAATGTCCCGGGGAATACCAGCAATATTGATTTCAGTGATCCCACGTTCAAGTTCGATCTCCCTTTTATCATGTACAATTCCAAAACCATTGGCATAAAGGGTAATTTCCATTGCTTCACGATCTACATCCTGGGCGATAGCGTGAGCAGAAATTAACATTAGAAAAAAACCTGAAATTATAATAAGGTGGCGTTTCATATATTTGGGTTTTGGGTTAATTATATAATCATTAGAGCTCTCTTTAAGCAAGGCTTTGTATTTGAAAAATTCATGCCGAACATTAACTAACTTTATTTCGTTTTATTCCTAGTATAGTGATAACATCCAAATTATCAAGGGCCATCTATCAGTTCATCAGATTACTCTTAATAAGATGAAAGCAAATTCACACAATTTACTTAATAAGTAAACCCGCCTTTTTCTTCTTTCGCTATAACAATCTTCTATAATCATATCCTAAACTAGACTAAGGCATGTCTTATCCTCAGCGCACTATTCAGCCAGTTTAATAGGACCAGCCTAGGACTTGGTATAGACTAAATTCTTTTGCTTTTTAGTAGTAAATAGGATTTAAAGGGGACATAATTTGATGATTAACCCATCAATATTACAAGAGTTCAAATTTTATCGAATTAAGGAAATTATCTTGAATATCCTTAATAATTAAGGAATGTGATTCTTCAAAAAAGTTAACTGGTAACGTTAGGACTGAAGTAAGAAAATTGCAAATTCTGGTCCTAGCTTCCTTTATTGACGAGCAAATAATTTCCTATTTCCCATTCAAGTTCTATACCGGTCAATGCCTTTTTTGTAATCGATGAATTGATGGAATACAAATCAATTGGTTCTTTTTTCCCCTTGATGATATGCTTGCCCATATCAAAAACCTTCCATTTCGGACTAAGCTTATCCTTGACCTCTCTGGAAAAAATCAGGGCGAGCTTTTGGGATCGGGTCATAGATTCCAGACGAGAAGCAAGGTTTACCGAGTCGCCAATAATTGTGAAATCTGTATTTGAATCTGAACCTATGTCACCTTCTATTACTGGTCCGCTGGCGAGGCCGATTCCTGTGTGCAGGATTTTTTCAGCACTTCCTATGGCAGCGTCTTCACGAATTTGATGAAGAGTCGTCAGAATACCCATGCTGGCTTCAATTGCATTATCTACCTGATTTCCTTCAAAATAAGCCAACACCCCATCTCCCAGCATTTTAGATACTTTACCATTATTATATAATACCTGGCTGGTTACTAAATTGATATATTTGTTTAACAATTGAACTACCATTGTTGGCTCTATTGTCTGGCTTAAAGCAGAAAAACTTACAATGTCACTAAAGAACACGATCTTTTCAATGATCTGAGATGGCCTAACTAATTTACCATTAGACTTTTGGTTCCCTGGGGTCATTGAACCATTTGGTGAGATATCAATTACTTTTTCAGACAAAAGTTTCAATATATCCTTCATTGGGAATAAAGCAGACTGATTCTCATCATCAAGATCAATTAACTTCATTGGTAAACCTGGATAATTCCGGGTAACTATTACCTCCTGACTTAGAAGAGTGACATTACACAAACGGGAATCATTAAGGATATTTTTCTTAAAAGAGGTCATAACCTCTGTTTCATTCCCTTCCAAAATCTGAATAAAACCAATATCCCAACACGATATTATGCCTGTGACATTCTTCTCTTGATTATATGCTGCTAAAACTCCAGCTATTTCCAGAATATCTTCATCAGAAACGTGATCTTTGCGTTTGCTGATGTAAATTAATCTGATCATTGTATGGATTTCGTCCCAAAAATCGATTATGAAATAATCGTTAAGATGTTATCTAAATGCAGGTAATTGCCTGTTGGTGAGATTAAGGTTATAAATTCTTATCAAATAACCAATAAATTATTCCTGTTTAATGCTTTTTGTATCTTAAGCTAACCTAACAATACCTATAATTATTATAAATGCTTGCTAAAAGAATTATACCCTGTTTGGATATAAAAAATGGAAGAACTGTTAAAGGAGTCAATTTTGTGGGTCTGCGAGATGCCGGTGACCCTATAGAATTGGCAAAACGGTATTCTGATGAGGGCGCTGATGAGCTTGTTTTTTTAGATATCACAGCTACAAATGAAAAGCGGAAAACTCTGATCCCATTGGTCGAGCAAATTGCTTTTCAGATAAATATCCCATTCACTGTAGGGGGAGGAATCAGCAGTCTGGATGGGATTGCCGATCTATTGAAAGCAGGAGCAGATAAAGTATCTCTTAACAGTAGTATTGTACGAGATCCGGACCTGATAACTCAAGCGTCTGAGCGTTTTGGGTCACAATGCATCGTAGCCGCTGTGGACTCAAAGCGGGTTGGCGATGAATGGCATGTTTTCATCAATGCAGGACAACTCGACACGGGCCTGGATACTCTAGACTGGTGTCGTGAAGTAGCCAGCCGTGGTGCCGGTGAGATTATGCTTACAAGCATGGATCGAGATGGTACAAAATCCGGTTTCGATAATGAACTTTTGAGCGAAATATCAAATAATGTTCCCATACCCTTAATCGCAAGTGGGGGTGCCGGATCAATTGAACATTGTATTGATGCTGTTAATAATGGGAAAGCTGATGCCGTTCTAGCGGCCAGTATATTTCATTACCGTGAAATTGAAATTAAAGACTTAAAAAAGGCATTTGAGCAATCCGGTATTACAGTTAGAACCCATATATAATCCAGAGGGCACGGACACTCTTTTAGCTGCTCACATAAACAAATTTACCCAAACGACATTTTAAATAAAAATATATAGGGAAATCAAAGTAAAAAGCGCTTTTGTTATGGCATGATCCTCTATATGCCTTAATTATATTTGACATAGCCAATTTTTTTTGGGTAATTACGACACTATAAAATTCTTATAGTTGTTATATACTGCTTATAAGAGCTGTTCCATACCCACAAGCAAAACCTCACCAGATGATTCCTGACTGTTACAATGAAGAAAGATCCTCCTGCGGAGTTGGATTTATCGCCAGTCGTAAAAATGAATATTCCCACAAAAATTTACAAGATGCCCTGCATGCATTAAACTGTGTAGAGCATAGGGGAGCGTGCAGTGCAGATCAAATTACCGGCGATGGGGCGGGTGTCATGACAGACATCCCTTTTGATCTTTTTGGATATAAGCACGGTGAAGTTGCTGTTGCCACTCTTTTTGTTCCTACCGACAAGGAGCGTCAGAGAATAGCATTGAAAGTTTTTAAGGATACCTTTGGATTCATGGGCCTGGATATCATTGAATATCGCGATGTGCCCATCAACAAATCTGTACTTGGAAAAGATGCACTGGAAACTCTGCCCTGTATCATGCATGCCTTTATTAAGCGACCCATTCACTGCAAAACAAAAACTTCATTTGAGAAACTCCTTTACGCAGCAAAACAACTTACCCGTACCAAACAAAGAGAAAGTGGTATTGTAAAAGAGTTTTTCTTCACATCCCTATCTACAAGCACCATTGTATATAAAGCCCTGTCACGATCTGACGCACTCAGCACGTTTTATCTGGATCTTCAAAATCCTAATTTCAAAACTCGGTTCACCCTGTTCCACAGACGTTTTAGTACCAATACAAAAACTTCATGGGATAAAGCACAGCCTTTCCGTCTCATAGGCCACAATGGTGAAATCAATACCATTACCGGAAACCGTTCCTGGGCTTTTTCACGAGAAAGATCATTGGGTTTGCCTAAAGATGAATTGCTCACCCACACGAATGTAAGTGATTCGGGTAGTTTCAACGAAATGGCGGAAGCGCTGATGAACCGTAGTAGTATTCCCCACCTTGAAGATATCCTGGCTATTATGATCCCTCCTGCTGATCAGGATAATTCTTTTTATCGTTTTTGGAGCAGGGCCATGGAACCCTGGGATGGACCTGCCTTCATTACTTATGCCAATGGCACTTCATTAGGTGCCCGCCTTGACCGTAATGGATTCAGGCCATGTCGCTGGGCAATGACCAATAACCATTTGTACCTAAGTTCAGAAGCAGGTTCATTTGCTATTGATGAAAGTGAAATTATTTCTAAAGGATCTTTGCATGCCGGAAGCGGGATCAAAGTAGACCTTTCAGATGGTGAAGTACACTTCCGTGATCCAAGCCAGTCAAGGGAAAATCATGATGCCAACTTTGATTATCGACTGATTCCTCTCGATGAAACTCCTCTCGGAGATAGCGATTTAAGTAAAGCATCAAAAACCCTGCACAATTACACTAAGGAAGATCTTGAAATGTATCTTTATCCTATGATTACAGAGGGTAAAGAGCCTATAGGATCTATGGGTGACACAGCACGACCGGCTATTTTTTCTGATCAGCCGCGATCCTTCTTCGATTATTTTTATCAGAACTTTGCACAGGTAACCAATCCCCCTCTGGATTATCTCCGTGAAAAAATGGTTACCAACCTTTCAACCTATTTGGGCAGAAGGCCAAATATATTTTCACCAAAAGAACTTCTGCCACCTTCGGTTGGCTTTGATTTAAAAAGCCCTGTGATCAGTTTGGGACAAATGAAAACGTTGCGTAAGCTGAAAAAGGCTCAAAAAACGGAGTCACGGTTTCAGGCCGCAGAATTCGACATGCAATTCGAACGAGCTCACGGTACTGTCGGTTTCAAATCATCTATTAAAAGAATTACAGAACAAGTTATTAAAGCAGTTAATCACAAAGCTGCATTAATTATCCTGACTGACCGCAAATCATCCTATAATCAACCCCCTATTCCAAGTCTGATTATGCTGAGAGCTGTTGTAAATGCTCTCAATGACACGGGATTGAGATTAAAAACTTCCATTCTGGTGGATACAGCTGAGGTGCGTACAACTCATCAGCTTGCAGCTTTGGTTGGATTTGGCGCTTCAGCGGTTTGTCCATACCTGGCACTGGAAATTGCGCGATTTGATGATCATCGAAAATTACAAGACTTCAATCCTGACCTAAAGGAAAATAATCTGATTCAAGCCTTAGAATCTGGCTTATTGAAGATTATGTCCAAATCCGGAATATCAGTGGTTAAAAGTTACCAGAGTTCGAAATTATTCATGGCAGTTGGTATAGGTGATGAATTAGCCAAAGAGTTTTTCCCCGGTTTATATAGTCCTATTAGTGGAATTGGAATTGATGAGCTAGTGGAACAGATCCTAATTAATACGGAACGTGCCAAAGATACGTCCGAAGAGGACAAACCCATACATACGTATCAATTTAAGGAACATAATAGTGGCAAGATGGGTGAGAAACACTCTATGACCAATAGCAGGTCTAAAATTGTGCATGATTTAGTACGTGAAGATCATTCAAAGGATAAAGCTGCTGAGTTGTACAGCCAATACCTGAAATTAGGTGATGTTGATGACCCTGTAAACATTCGTCATCTGTTTACGCTTAAAAAAGCTGACAAACCTTTAGCTATTGAAAAGGTAGAAGACCGTAAAACAATACAGTCTAAATTCGGTTCGGGGGCAATGTCATTCGGTGCGATAAGTGCAGAATCGCAACGGGATATTTTTCTGGCTATGAAAGAAATTGGTGGCCGTAGTAATAGCGGTGAAGGTGGAGAAAACCCATATTATTATAAAAATGGAGTAACCGCTCAAGTTAAGCAAGTAGCTTCAGCCCGTTTTGGTGTTACCGCTGAATACATTGTTTCGGGTGAAGGAGTTCAGATTAAGATCGCACAGGG
Organism: Balneolales bacterium; assembly: GCA_040905745.1. GTDB lineage: Bacteria > Bacteroidota > Rhodothermia > Balneolales > Natronogracilivirgulaceae > JBBDMU01. The sequence goes on along the minus strand of JBBDQY010000063.1, from coordinate 22,114 downwards.
TGCTAAACCGGGTGAAGGTGGACAGCTCATGGGGGTCAAGGTAAATGAAGACATTGCCCGCGCAAGGCATGCCAACCCGGGATTTGATCTCATTTCACCACCTCCACTTCATGATATCTATAGTATAGAAGACCTTAAACAGCTTATTTACGAACTGAAGCAGCTTAAACCATCATTGAATATTAATGTTAAGCTTGTAGCAGGAGCCAATATCGGCACGATAGCCGTGGGTGTTGCAAAAGCCGGGGCCGATGTCATCCACGTGTCAGGTGGTGACGGTGGGACAGGAGCAGCAACTTTAAGCTCTATGAAGCATGCCGGTTTACCCTGGGAATTTGGACTCGTTGAAGTCCACCAGGCTCTGTGCAAAAACGGACTCCGGGAAAACGTAAAATTACGTGTGGATGGTGGCCTCAGTACGGGTAGAGATTTGGCTATAGCAGCGATTCTGGGTGGTGAAGAATTCGAATTTGGTAAACTTTTGCTGGTATCTCAGGGATGCGTAATGGCTCGTATTTGTGAGAAAAATACCTGCCCTACCGGTATTGCTACGCACGATCCTAAATTCAAAGCGAAATATAAAGGTGATAAAGATCATGTCATCAAAATGATGAACCATTTAGCCGAGGATCTACGACAAACCCTGGCAGATCTGGGTGTTTCTTCTGTTGATGAGTTGATCGGACGTACAGACCTGCTTGAAATTAATAAGAAACATGCTGCCTTAATCGATCATAAGAAATTAGATCTGGACTTCTTTCTTAATGAATCCTATTCCAATCGGAATACGAGAGGCAATCTTTTTTTCGAAGGTATCAATGATTTTAATGCGCAGATCCTTACTGACTGTAAAGATGTGCTCGAAAATGAAGGATTTATTGAACTTTCCTACAAGATAAAAACCGTAGACCGGGCAGCACTTTCAACCCTTTCCGGGGAAATAGCAACTCGAATTCACCGTAAAAGAAAAAAGATTATTGAAAGCGGTAAAGAAACCGAAGGTGAATTTCGCTTTGGCGGAAACATCCGCATCAAATGCGAAGGTAGTGCCGGACAGGGATTTGGTGTTTTTCTTGTAGAAGGTCTTGATGTTGAACTACTGGGCGAAGCTAATGATTCGGTATGTAAATCAATGTCTGGCGGGACCATGGTTATTCGTCCACATTATGTTTCCAAATATGATGCTTCCAAGAACGCGATCATTGGTAACTGTGCCCTATACGGAGCTACTTCCGGAACCCTTTATGTAAACGGTCAGGCTGGAGATCGCTTTGCTGTCCGAAATAGTGGCGCCACAGCCGTTGTGGAGGGCACTGGTCTTCATGCCTGTGAGTACATGACCAATGGGACGGTATGCATCCTTGGTGAAGTCTCTCACAATGTAGGGGCAGGAATGACCGGAGGGCAACTATATCTCCGAAAGGATCAACTTTCCAAGATCAATGATGAGTATATCACCAAAGTTGACATGGGTGATGCCGATTTCGATGCTTTAAAAGCTTTGATGACAGATTATCATGAGAAAACCGGCAGCATCACTGCTGAGGACTGCCTGAATGACTGGGATACTGCCAAAAACAGATATGTCAAACTGATCCCGATTGGTGTAGTAGCCAGAATACTGATAGATGAACAGGAGGAATCAACCGAAGCAGCATAAATTAAATGCCTTAATAAGCAAATGATCACAAACCACTCTACAAATTACGTTGTATTGTGGATACATACTTTGTGTTCATTATGGTTAACCCTATCTTTACAGGATGAATATTAAAGAAATTGATTTTGGCAAAAGCGACGGACTTGTTCCTGTTATAATTCAGCACCACGAAGATTTCAGAGTGCTTATGCTTGGCTACATGAACAAAGAGGCCGTTGAGCATACACTGGAAACCGGTGAAGTCACCTTCTACAGCAGGTCTAAAAAGCGACTTTGGACTAAAGGAGAAAGTTCTGGCAACACCCTTCGCCTGGTCGCCTTACAAAGAGACTGTGATAATGACGCCCTATTGATTATGGCTGAACCAAATGGTCCCACCTGCCACACAGGACATGATTCCTGTTTCCATGAGTCCGAATACCCTGCGCCCAAGACTTACTACCCTTTTCTAAAAGAGCTAGAAAACCTTCTCTTACAGCGCAAAAAAGAACTACCAGAAGGTTCATATACCGCGAAAATGTTCATAAAAGGAACGGACAAGCTTGCACAGAAAGTTGGAGAGGAGGCTGTGGAAACAGTTATAGCTGCAAAGAATGATAATGATGAGTTGGTATATGAAGCTTCTGATTTATTATTTCATTTGATGATGCTCTTAGTTGACAGAGGTATACCCCTTCAAACACTAGTTGAAGAACTGCAAAAAAGACATAAATAATACAAAACTGAACCTTACTTTCCGGTAATGATTGCTTTGGGTCCTTCCATACTTAATTTATTGATACCCGATACGACTACAACGTCAGGATGATTATCCAATTGGTGGATATGTGTCCATCCCGGTACAATTTCCAGGCTCCATTTATGATCTGCATAAGTTCTGATAACCCACAACCAGATAGATTCCCCATTTTTTGGCATCATAGTAAGTTCGGTAACACCTGCGAACTGATGAATATCTATATTGGGTAGAAGTGGAACATCCTTACCGAGCCAGGGTGAAGCCGGGACTAACGCGGGAATACTATACGTTTCTCCGCCCAGACGAGATGCTAATCCATCGCGGTCTTGCATCAGTGTTTTAATACTGAAATGAATATTTCCTGTAGCATTTGGATTTTGTCGGGTAGACAGCACCTGATCAATAATTTCATCGGCTTTCCAGTTTACTTCTGCCCCACTCTCGACCCTGCTTGTGTAATTGCCCGGCCAAAGATGGCGATTATGATCATTTTGTTGGTCCCACCAATCCAGTAGTATCGGATAACTTTGCCCCGGCTGATCGATTGCCCAATAAAGCTGAGGGCTAATATAATCCAGCCAACCATTTTGAAGCCATTTTCGTGAATCCGCATAAGTTTCGGTATATGGATCAAACCCTTCAATCATGCCGGGAAAGCCCGGCCTCCAAATTCCAAATGGACTGATGCCAAAACGGACCTGAGGGTCTATTCGTTTGATTTCAGTATATAGACGTTCGATGAACCTGTTTACATTATCTCGGCGCCAATCTTCCCGATTCATACCATCAGAGTGTTTTGCCCAGTTTAGTCCATCAGGAAAATCGATTATTACCCCCATAGAATCGACTTCTTTATACGGATAAAAATAGTCATCAATATGAACACCATCAATATCATAACGTTGCACAACATCTATGATCACGCGAATGGAATGATCTTGTGCAGCCTGAGACCCCGGGTCAAGCCACAGATAGCGGCCATACGGAACTACAGCATCCGGATTCTTACGGCTCACATGATCGGCTGATATTTCAGATTTTGATGTGGGGTGCAGGGCACGAAAAGAATTGAACCAGGCATGAAGTTCCAGTCCACGTTTGTGAGCTTCCTCAATAGCGAAAGCTAAAGGATCATAGAACGGTTTGGGAGCCTTACCCATTTCTCCAGTTAAAAATTCAGACCATGGCTCAAAAGCTGATAAATACAATGCATCGGATGCCGGACGCACCTGTAGTATTACTGCATTCATATTCATGGCCACCATTCGATCGAACATTAAGCGTAATTCAGCCTTCTGCTCGCCTGTACTAAGACCAGGCCTGGATGGCCAATCGATATTGGCCACAGACGCAATCCAGGCTGCCCGAAACTCCCTCGGCACATCGGGCATGGCCTCCAGCACCTCCTCAGTTGAAGATTCATTCATCATGACCTGTGACGCCACAGAACAACTATTCAATAATAAAAGAGGGGTGATTAAGAATATTTGTAATTTAAATAACAAACGGAGAAGAGGGAACATATGCTAAAAAGGATGTAACAAGCTTATGAGTATTTTGAGAAAAGAGAAGGATAAGAGAGACAATAACATTGATATGCAAACTCACCAGCTGAAGGCACCATTTAGTAGTACCTACTTTAATCCAACAATTGACCAATGTCTTTTGCAAAATAGGTAGTAATCAGACTTGCACCTGCCCTTTTAAAAGCGATAATACTTTCGAGGATAGCCGTTTGCTCATCCAGCCATCCTTTTTCGGCTGCCGCTTTGATCATGGCGTATTCTCCGGATACATGATAAGAAGCGACCGGTACAGAGACATTTTCAACTACAGCCCGAACAACATCTAAATACGGAATACCTGGCTTAACCATGATAATATCAGCTCCCTCTTGTTCATCCATCTTTGCTTCACGAATGGCTTCTTTTACATTAGCCGGGTTCATCTGGTAGGTTTTTTTGTCACCAAACCCAGGGGACGAATCAAGGGCATCCCGAAATGGTCCGTAAAAACAGGACGCATATTTTGCACTATAAGCCATTATACCCGTATTATGAAAACCCTGCTCTTCAAGAACTTTTCTAATTGACCGGACCCTACCGTCCATCATATCGGATGGGGCAACAAAATCGGCCCCTGAGCGGGCATGAGACAGCGCCATTTCCTCGAGTACTTTCAGGGTAACGTCATTGATGATTTTACCATCTTCTACAATACCATCGTGGCCATCTGATGAATAGGGATCCAATGCTACATCTGTCATCACACAAAGATCAGGAAGGCGGTCTTTCAGGGTTTTTACAGCCTGCTGCATCAATCCGTCAGGATTTAAAGCTTCGGTGCCCTGACTATCTTTCTTATCATCAGGCACCCTTACAAATAAAAGCACTGCGGGAATACCCAGGGCAAACAATGCCTCAGCTTCCTTGGTTAACAGATCCAGACTGTAACGATAATAGCCCGGCATGGAGGCAATGGATTCTTTCTTGTCCACCCCTTCAATGACAAAAAGCGGCGCAATTAGATCTGAAGCATTTATTTCATGTTCAGCAACCATAGACCTAATAGCTGTTGATGAGCGCAAACGTCGGCCTCTGGAATATGGAAATGAAGAGTTAATAGCGTTGGTTTTTAATGTCAGGAAAGTATGCTTAAGATCTTAAGAAGTTTCAAGTATTTTCTTATACTTTACACCGCCTTTTAGAACCCTGTTAACACCATTGAAAGCTGCGATCCGGTATGCTTCGGCATAGCTAGGGTAATTCATTACGTTATTAATGAAATAACGTACATCCCCTTTCATAACAATCACAGCCTGGCCAATATGTACAATTTCGCAGGCTCCTTCACCGACTATATGCACGCCTAACAAACGAAATGTATCGGTTTCGAAAACCAGTTTGAGTCTTCCCACCCGATGTTTGCTGACATCAGCCTTAGTGAGCCTGTCATATCTTGCCCTACCGATTGTTACATCTATTCCCTTCTTTTTAGCCTCTGATTCAGTGAGACCGTAAGCTGCTACTTCAGGGATAGAATAAATGGCAACAGGAGCCTTATCCTGGCCTTTCTTGGTTTGTTCTCCAAACATATTGCCAGATGCCAGCATACCCTGAGAAAACGCCAGAGAGGCCAAAGCCGGAGGCCCTGATACATCACCGGCCGCATAGATGGACTTCACATTTGTTCGGAAGTAATCATTAACCTCTATAAACCCGGCTTTAGTTGTCTTAATACCTAGTTTCTCGAGGCCAAGATTCTCAATATTTGGATAGAAGCTTCCAAAGTACAATACCTGTTCCGTTTCAATGACCCTGGTTTCTCCTCCATTTATAAATTTGACTTCAGTACGATTTCTGAGAGGATTGTATTGAACATCTATGATTTCAACATCATTATGAATGGCAATTCTAAAGGATTTTAGAATTTCATCAAACTCCTCTTTTATCTCTGTATCCAGGAAGTTGAAATAATCATGCTTATCGTTAAGAATGGTTACTTTTGTACCCAAAGCCCTAAAGATTGTTGCATATTCTAAAGCATGTACATTAGCACCAACGATCACTAACCTGGCAGGAATATGATGCAAATTCATCAGGGAATTTATATCCAGAACCTTGACGTGATCTATCTTGAAGTTTTTGGGAGGCACCGGGTGCCTGCCTGTTGCAATCAGGATAAAATCAGAGTTTACCTCAGTTACTGTGCCCTTAGTATCGGTTATTTGTACTGAATTGGATCCGCTTATTTTTGCGTTTCCTTTAGCTATTTCAATTAAATTCTTATCGAGATTTCCCCAAAGTTCAATATTCTCATTGAATATGACCTTGTCTTTATACTTTAGAACGTCCTTCATTTTATACCGTTCATAAGGTTTTATATCATCCTTATCACCAAACTGTGAGGTGAATTTATAAATGTTATAAGCGGTCTCCCGAAGGGCTTTACTGGGTACCGTGCCTGTATTAATCCAGGTACCGCCCAAACTTTCTTTATTTTCTACTACCAGAACAGATTTGCCTAACTTGGATGATTGCATTGCACAGGAGAACCCAGCCGGGCCACTACCTATAATGATAACGTCATAATGCTGCTTCATAACTATATTCTCTATTTCCTTTAGGGATTAAACGGTTTGCTAAAGTAAAAGTCCTTACAGGAAAGATAGAAGATATTTGCTCTAATTTGGAGTGCTAATTTCAGGTTATATTAGAAAGTTGGCTGGGAACAGAAAAAAGACAACTTTTGTTTCAAAACTAATTAATGGATGTTATATTTAAAGCATTGAATTCTAATACATAAGCAACTATAAATCTAAATAAGGAAAACATATGGCTTACTCACTTCCGGATTTACCATACTCTTATGATGCTCTTGAGCCTCATATAGACGCTAAAACCATGGAAATCCATCACACCAAGCACCATCAAACCTATATTGACAAAGTAAACGCAGCCTTGAAAGGCAATGCTTTGGCTGATAGCCCAATTGAAGAGGTACTAAAGAATATTGATCAGGTGCCTTCAGACATTCGTCAGGCGGTGATCAATAACGGAGGGGGGCATGCTAACCATAGTTTATTCTGGACCTTGCTTAGTCCAGACGGAGGCGGCTTGCCTGTTGGTGAATCCGGTAAAGATATTATGAATTCATTTGGAAATTTTGAAACATTTCAGGAGGATTTTGCGACAGCGGCAACCACACGATTTGGTTCAGGGTGGGCTTGGCTGGTTATAAATGGAGCCGGCGAACTTGAAATTACTTCTACAGCCAACCAGGATTCACCTCTAATGGAAGGGCTTACTCCTATCCTTGGTCTGGATGTTTGGGAACATGCTTATTATCTGAAACACCAAAATAAGCGACCTGCTTATATTAGTGATTTCTGGAAAGCGGTAAACTGGAATCAGGTCGACAGACTTTACACGGATGCAAAATCAGCTTCCTGATAATCATGCATGATCTATTATTTACTATAGAGCGGATGTACCTCACCATAGGTATATCCGCTTATTTTAAAGAATTTAATCAGCCTACATCCGGATTGGCCAGCATAACCTTCACCCAGTATTCATAAGTGGAAGGCAATTGATAAGCAATCTGGCTCCTGCTCTCATCAGAGATTTCTTTGTCCGGATCGATTTCATCTATTGAGGGAGATTTAACCTCAAAGCCCAGATTAAAAACCTGCCCTGGTTTGGTATCTAATGCAAATTGATGGAACCTGGTACTTTCCAAAGGGACTTTCATTACTACACTCATATTTCTCGAAGATTGATCCAATTCCAATTCAATCCCTTGTGCTCTCAATTGATTCAGTGAAATGAGAAATGGGCGAATTGAAGCTTTTTTATCATTTCGCTGCATCAGGAGAGCCTGTTGTGAAAGATTTTTTTCTAAACTTTCATACAAGCTTTTGTTTTGGGGGATACTCTCCCAACCTGGATTTTCAAAATAGTCCTTTTGTCCCCCCGGAATCTCTGAAAGTTGGGTTACTATACCAGCAGGATAAGTAATCCCCAATGATCTTTTTACCTTTTCTGCATTGTCAAAATAAACAGTGAAACCAAAACGCTTGGCCTCTTCAAATACTTTTTGTGATTTAAAATCAATACGAAGAAATAAAAACTCACTATTATTGGCAAGGTAATAATCCAGGTTGTCTGTCTGAATACGTGACTGACCACCTGTTGGCCATTGAGAGAGTAATCCCTCCACCTGAACAGGCTGATCGGTATAATTACTCTGGACCTCTTTGGTAAATGAGCAAGAAAGGATCAACAGACAAATAGACGATATGGTAAGAAGGATTCTCAAAATGGGATACCAGCGATTGGTCTTAATTAAAGTTTATGAAACTATTTTATATAGCCCGGGGTTTCAACTGTAGCGATTCTCAGCAGTTGTAATTCCTGAAAATGAAGCAATATTACTGAGGATAGAACGCTGTTTATAAAAGAATATTAAATTTGCCTATATTGGGCAGAATTTCATAAGCAAGTAATTTAAGATTAATCTGAGAGGAAAACATGCAATTTGGACATGGAATAGGACCTAACACATCATGGATGCGCGAAGAACTTACGGAAATTGGCATCAAAGAGCTAAAAACACCTGAAGAAGTTGAGACTGTGATGAATGATCAGGAAGGCAGTATGCTTCTTGTTATCAATTCTGTATGTGGCTGTGCCGCCGGGAATGCAAGGCCAGGTGTTAAGCTGGCTATGGGCAATAATAAACTGCCTGATAAAATATATACCGTTTTTGCCGGCCAGGATAAAGAAGCAACTGCCAAAGCCAGAGAATATCTTGCAGATTATCCCCCTTCATCACCATCATTTGCTTTTTTTAAAAATGGCGAAGTTAAAGCGATGGTGCCCAGGCATCGTATCGAAGGCAGAAACGCTCAGCAAGTAGCCGACGATTTGGTTATGGTGTTCAATGCTTTTTGTGATGAGAAAGTATCCTGATCATTTTTTCATTAAGGGGATGTGATGAAAGCTGTCAAGGCTGTCATATCCCTTTCCATTATGCTGGGGCTTGTATTTCTGTTCAACCAGCGAATTACTACCATTCCACCTCTCGGCAAATTTCTTGATCCTTTTGGCGGATTCTGGCAAAATGCTGAAACTGGGAATACTGGCGGAGAAATCAATCAGGTAATAACAGAACTACACGACTCTGTCTCTGTTACATTCGACAGTCGGGGTGTTCCTCATATATTCGCTCAAAATGACCATGACCTTTATCTGGTTCAAGGTTACCTTACTGCAAAAGACAGACTTTGGCAGATGGAGTTTCAAACTCATGCCGCGGCTGGCAGGATATCTGAAATAATCGGTGAAGATGCCATTGAATATGACCGTTTTCATCGTCGTCTTGGTATGGTATATGGTGCGCGGCAGGCCGTGAAAGGTATGCAATCAGATTCCAGGAGCTGGGCTGCCGTTCAGGCTTACACAGCTGGCGTGAACTCCTATATCAACTCTCTGAACCACCGAACCTTACCCCTGGAATATAAAATTCTTGATTATAAACCAGAACCCTGGACACCTCTGAAGATCGGACTCATGTTAAAAAACATGACCAATACGCTCACCGGAGACGGCTCCGACCTTCAAATGACAAATACTTTGGACAAGCTCGGGTCAGAGCTCATGGAGAAGTTTTTCCCAAAGCACCCTCCTTATACCCATCCTGTTATATCAGACATCCAATGGGATTTCGAGCCTTTGCAGCCTCAAAAGCCAACATCTTCATTTAAACCATCCGTGATGGAAAATGGTTTCCACATGGAAAGAGACCCAGGCGTTGGAAGCAATAACTGGGCAGTTGACGGAAGCAAGACCCTATCAGGCAGCCCTATGCTTGCCAACGATCCGCACCTTAACCTTACTTTACCATCTATCTGGTATGAAATACAACTTTCATCACCAACAGTCAATGTGTACGGGGTTAGTCTTCCCGGTTCGCCGAGTGTAATCATTGGTTTCAATGAACAAATTGCCTGGGGTGTTACCAACACCGGGGCTGATGTAATGGATATTTATGAGATTGAATTCCAGGACAAAAACCGCGAGCACTATTTCCATGGTGAACAATGGAAGCCTACCTGGGTAGAAATCGAAGAAATTAAAGTAAGAAATAGTCAAACGGTTCTGGATACTATTGTTCATACCCATCATGGACCTATTACTCTCAAAGAGGGAGAAAGTGCATTCCGTGATTTAACGGCCCCTGAACATGCCATCCGCTGGATTGCACACGAAGAATCAAATGAAATGCTCACTTTTCTGAAAATTAACCGTGCAGGTAATTATGAGGAATTTGTGGATGGTATCAAGCATCATTATGCCCCTGCGCAAACGTATGCTTATGCAGATACAGATGGCAATATCGCCCTCTGGAGTAATGGCTTATTTCCTCTTCGCTGGGATGGACAGGGTGACTATATCAGCGATGGTAGAGATCCGCTATATGATTGGCAGGGGTGGATACCGCATGATCATAATCCACATATAAAGAACCCTGCAGAGGGATATGTTAGTTCAAACAACCAAAAGCAAACCGATGAAGATTATCCTTATTATCTCGGCTGGCTGTTTGCGACTAATGAAAGAGGTATACGATTAGATGAGATCCTTGAACAGGGTAGCGATATTGATAAAGATTTCATGCAGGAAATTCAAAACGATAATCACAATCTCCATGCCCGTACCATTCTTCCTTTTCTTTTAGAAAAGTTAGATGACCAATCACTAAACACCCAACAGTTGGAGATTATCTCTAACCTCACAGCGTGGGATTTCGAAATGATGCCGGAAAGCAAAGCAGCATCCGTATTCCATCATTGGTGGGATAGACTCTATAATGAAACATGGTCAAAAGTTTATGGTATTGGCATTGAACACTTTATAAAATACCCTCTACGCGATCATACTGTTTATCTGATGTTAAATGAACCCGATTCTGAACTCTTCACATTTGAAGATAGTGGATATCACCTTACTTTAGATAATTTAATCCATGATTCGTTTGTTGCCACAGTTGAGGATATGACCATCAAACACGGTGAATTTGGTGGATCCTGGAATTGGGGGCGTGTTCAGGGAACAAATATCAAACATCTTGCAGATATCCCTGGCTTTAGTACAGGCCATCTCCTAACCGGGGGCGCTGATGGAGTACTTAATGCAACCAGACGTGGTAATAATGGGCCTTCCTGGAGAATGGTGGTTGATTTGGAAGAACCTGTCCGGGGTTATGGGATTTACCCCGGTGGACAATCAGGTAATCCCGGTTCATCTCATTATCAGCAGTTTGTAGATGACTGGGTTGAAGGTGAGCTTTATGAATTACTATTCATGAAATCAGCGGATGAAGATCATGAATCTATAGCCTACCGCCTGAACTTAAACAACGATCATTAATTCCAAAGGCTGTGGTTGATCACCCCAGATAGAAAAACTATCAGACAAAGATATAAAAGCCAGTAAGGTCTGGTATGGAGGGGATTCGATCCCAATAACGAAACAGTAATTTTGTACATCAAACTCCGACGTGCAGAAATCCATTCATAGGCACGGTCGCTGATATTGGCGAACATTCTGGATTTTCTATATAAAAAATAAAGCCAATGTCGACGTTTGCCATAGCTAAAACTACGGTAGGCTGCGTGAGCACCCCCATATACTGTGCCATCTGTCTCAATCAACCGGACAGCTTCTCCGAATATATGTTCAGGAACATCCGGAAATCGAGAAGCCTCATTCTGATATTTTTCAAAATCAACATTATCGTTTGTAATCATCTTCCATCGAATGATCCACCAATGGCAAAATCCGCAGTTACCATCCCAAAGCATTAATGGCTTTGGTGGAGGGTGGGCTGTTGAATAGATTTTCAAAATACTTGCCTCCATATTAATATTAATCCAAATTGGATTACTATATGTAATTTAAACAATGATTAACAAGATAAAAGCCCCAACTCTAAAATAGTCCCTCTATTAATATAATATAATAGAGATTTATATATTTTGTTATCCCCTTGCAAATTACAGGCAAAATAAAAGCTATAGATAATGCCGGCCATTTTTTCCTGCCATTATAACTGACTTGGCTTACAAAACGGCAGACTCTGACAGTTTTATTATAAATTTCTGTTTATTAGTCAGTTATTGCATCATGGCATGTTATTAGCGTTACTACTAATAAACATATTTGTAACAGCCATAATAAAAGACTATGAATCTGAATAAATTTACCTTAAAAGCTCAGGAAGCTGTACAAAGTGCATTAGAAATTGCAAGTGACCGAAATCATCAGGCGTTGGAACCCGTGCATATTCTTAAAGCAATGACCTCAGATCCTGAGAACATTACGATTACTATTCTTAAGAAGATTGGAACCTCTGCTCAATCACTGCAAAGTGATCTGGATGAAACCTTAAAAAATTTGCCAATAGTCAAAGGTTCATCAGTTTCAGGGCAGTATATGTCTAATGAGACTAATACAGTTTTTGACAAAGCCAAAAAAGAAGCAGATAAATTAGGTGATGATTACATCAGCTCTGAACATTTACTTTTAGCAATGGCTGACGGTAAAGACAAAACCGGAGAGATTCTGCGCAATCAGGGTGTTGACCGTGAAAGCATCATGAATATAATGAAAGAGGTGCGTGGTTCTCAAAAAGTTGACGACCCTAATGCAGAAAGCCGCTACCAGGCTTTGAAGCGATATGCTCGTGATCTAAACGAATTAGCTGAAAAGAACAAACTGGACCCGGTAATAGGACGGGATCATGAAATCCGAAGAGTGATGCAGATCCTGAACCGCCGTACAAAAAACAATCCTGTCTTAATTGGTGAGCCCGGTGTAGGTAAAACTGCCATTGCTGAAGGTATGGCTCTTCGAATCGTTAAAGGTGATGTTCCGGAAGGCCTCAAAACCAAACGTATCGTAGCATTGGATATGGGTGCCCTGATAGCAGGGGCTAAGTTCCGGGGCGAATTTGAAGACCGATTAAAGGCTGTGGTAAAAGAAGTATCAGATTCTGATGGAGAAATCATCCTATTTATTGATGAAATGCACACATTGGTGGGTGCCGGGGCTTCTGAGGGTGCAATGGATGCCGCTAATATCCTTAAGCCCAGTTTAGCCAGAGGAGAAATGAGGGCTATAGGAGCAACCACTTTAACAGAGTACAGAAAGTACATCGAAAAAGACAAAGCCCTTGAACGCAGGCTGCAAACGGTGTTTGTTGGAGAGCCTTCCGTAGAAGATACCATATCTATTCTTCGAGGCTTGAAGGAGCGCTATGAACTTCACCATGGTGTGCGTATAACAGATTCAGCTATTGTTGCCGCTGCTGAGCTCTCCTATCGGTATATATCAGATCGCTTCCTTCCTGACAAAGCCATTGACCTTATTGATGAATCAGCATCCAGACTACGTATAGAAATTGACTCTATGCCCGAAGAACTTGATAATCTGGAGCGACAGATACGTCAACTTGAAATTGAACGGGAAGCTTTGAAACGGGAAAATGCAACAGAAAAAATCGATAATATCACCCGTGAGCTGGCAGACCTGAATGAATCTTATGAGAGCTTAAAGGGCCGTTGGACTACTGAACGTGACCTAATACAGGATATCCGTGGGATGAACCAAGCCATAGAATCGGCACGTCATGAGGCTGATAAAGCCGAACGGTTAGGCAATTATGAAAAAGTAGCCGAACTCCGCTACGGAACCATAAACAAACTGGAGCGGGAACTCGAAGAGACTCATCAGAAACTTGCTGATATTCAAGAAACCAGTTCCTTGCTAAAAGAGGAGATTGACGCTGAGGATATCGCTGATATCATCTCGCGCTGGACGGGTATCCCTGTAAGTAAAATGCTGCAGGGAGAACGGGCTAAACTCCTGGTGATGGAGGAAGCCCTGCACAAACGTGTAATCGGACAGCAACAAGCTATAGAGGCTGTCTCCCACGCTGTACGGCGTTCCCGCGCAGGTTTACAGGATGAAGCCCGGCCAATAGGGTCATTCATCTTCCTTGGTTCAACAGGTGTTGGTAAAACTGAGCTGGCACGAACTCTCGCAGATTACCTGTTTAATGATGAAAATGCCATGGTTCGAATTGACATGAGCGAATACATGGAACGTCATAGTGTTAGTCGATTGGTAGGGGCTCCTCCCGGTTATGTTGGCTATGAAGAAGGCGGGCAATTAACAGAAGCAGTAAGACGAAAACCATACTCGGTAATACTGCTGGACGAGATTGAAAAAGCTCACCCCGATGTATTTAACATCCTTCTACAGGTTTTGGATGATGGTCGACTGACTGACAATAAAGGTGTAACCGTGAATTTCACAAATTCCATTGTCATCATGACCAGTAATATTGGTTCACATCTGATTCAGATGAAAATTGAGGAGACTAATGGGCGTTTTTCAAAAGAGATGTATGATGAAATGCAGTCAAGCTTATTAGATATGCTGAAGCAAACAATACGTCCCGAATTTCTTAACAGGATTGACGATGTAATTGTATTCCATCCTCTTGAAAAACAAGACATACGCAAAATAGTTGATATCCAATTGCAAAGGGTGTATAAGTTGCTATCAAAAAATAAGGTCAGCCTGGAAGTTGCCGACCCTGTTAAAGATTGGCTCGCAACAAGAGGATTTGACCCACAGTTTGGTGCAAGGCCCTTGAAACGACTCATACAAACGCAGGTAATAAACAAACTGGCAACCTTATTACTAGGAAGATCTTCAGATGATCCTGTTATCTATGAGGTAAATGTAAGTTCGAACGGTGATTCCCTAGAATTCACTGAAGTATTTAATAATGTAGAAACCTGGGCTGAAGTATAACATAAAGTATAAAATCCACTAACCCTGTTGTAAGGGGTTAGTGGATAATGCTATTTATGTTTTTACCCTTTCCATAGTATCTTCTACATTACTTTCGATCTTCTCACGAATTTTGTCAGCATCAGTATCATACCCACGTTCCTGAAGCTTGAACAGATACATGGCTAATAAGAAAAATGTGGGTGGCCACAGGCCTACCAATAATCCCAAACGCTCATCATGATCCTTTTCATCTTTTCCTTTACCCATTCCCTTAACCCAGGTTGCCAAACTTCCTGCAATTGAAGCCAGACCAAGGGCCACACTTAGGTTTGCCAATTTCTCTAACATATAAACTCCTGTTTTTATTGATGTTTGTATACATGCCAAAACGAATTGAACACCAAACATAGTTCAAAAAACAGGTTATTTTTTCATAAGCATTGAAGATACCACTGGCATTGAATCGGTTGGATGAAATGGGAGAATCCAACCATTATCAGAAAACACCGGAGTGCCCAATATAATTGCCGTTTGTAAACCCTACCTTTAAGCTTTTATTCTAGGCTTTAGTTGGATGTGTAATTCGTCAAGCTGTTTCTGATCTACTTCGTCGGGACAGTTATCCATAATACTCTGAGCCTTCTGATTTTTGGGGAAAGCAATGACTTCACGAAGGTTTTTGGAACCGGCCAATAGCATTACTATTCGGTCAAGCCCCAGTGCAATTCCGCCATGGGGTGGTGGTCCATACTGGAAGGCATCGAGCAGAAAACCAAATTTCTGCTGTGCCTCTTCCTCATCAATCCCAAGGAGACGGAACATCTGATGTTGAAGTTCACGGTCATGAATACGGATAGAACCACCCCCTATTTCATTGCCATTATAAACTAAATCATAGGCTCTCGCTTTAATATCGCCCGGGGCATCTTCCATCTTTGACAAGTCTTCAAGCTGTGGAGATGTGAATGGATGGTGCATTGCGAAATAACGGCCTTCTTCAGGGTTAAATTCAAGAAGAGGAAAATCAGTTACCCAAAGAAAATCATGCTTATTGTTGTCAATTAGATCATACTCTTTAGCTACCATTAGGCGCAAGTCACCTAGCTGCTGATACACCTTAGGCTGTGGGCCTGCAAGCAGCAAGATGAGATCACCTTCCTTAGCACCGGATCGATCAGCCATTGCTTGTGATGTATCGTCGGAAACAAACTTACTCACACTCGAATAAAGTTCATCTGCATTATTCTTCATGTAAATTAAACCACCGGCACCTATTTCATCCTGTACCCTTTTAGTTAAACGGTCCATTACACCCCGGCCAAGACTACCCATACCCGGTACTACAAAACCTATTACAGCTCCACCATCCTGCACGGTCTTTGAAAAGACACGAAAATCAGATTGTTCAACAATGTCAGAGAAATCTATAAACTTAAGATCGAAACGAGTATCCGGTTTATCACTGCCATAGTTCTTCATAGCATCCATATACGTCATTCTTGGAAATGGCACTGGAATATCAATTCCTTTAGTATCCTTGAGAATGGTTTGCATCAGGCCTTCACCTAAAGCGTAGATCTGCTCTTCGTCAATGAATGACATCTCCACATCGATTTGAGTGAACTCGGGCTGACGGTCAGCACGAAGATCCTCGTCACGAAAACACTTCACGATCTGGAAATAACGGTCCATCCCTGAAACCATCAACAGTTGTTTATATGTCTGAGGGCTTTGGGGTAGAGCAAAAAACTTGCCGGCATTCACACGACTTGGAACCAGGTAATCACGAGCGCCTTCTGGTGTGCTTCTCATCAATACCGGAGTTTCCACTTCTGCAAAATCAAGGCCATAAAAGAAATTACGTGTAGACTGATAGACACGGGATCTCAGCATCAGGTTATCTTGCATTGCAGGTCGGCGAAGATCAAGATACCTGTACTTCAGCCTGACGTCCTCATTCGTCTTAACATCATCTTTAATTTCAAAAGGCGGGGTTTTTGATTTGGAGTAAATATGCAGCTTGTTTACACGAATCTCAATCTCACCGGTTTTTAACTTATTATTGATGTTTTCGTCAGAACGTTCTTTAACGAGTCCATGAACACCGATAGCGAATTCAGGGCGTAGCTGATCAGCAAGTTCATGCGCTTCCTGATTATCCTGAGGAGAGAAAACCACTTGAGTGAGTCCATACCGGTCACGGAGATCGATAAAAATGACTCCACCAAGATCGCGACGGGTATCTACCCAGCCATTTAAGATTACTTCATTCCCTGTATTTTCTCGGTTTAAACCACCGCAGGTATGGGTTCTGATCAAAGACATATATTTATTAGATGTTAGTAACTCACTGAAATTCAAAAAGAGTGCAAAAATAAAGATTATTACGATAAAAAGTGGCAGAGAAGTAAAATAGAAATCGACTCACGAGGTAGTAGTCAAAAAATCTACCCTGTGGGGATGGGTATAGCCGTCATTTTATTGCTGAGCCTTTCACATTTCACTTATAATAAGCGAATGCTCAATTAAATTGAACATACATGTTATCCATTTGTTAAAGGTTATCAAACTATATTCAGGAGGATGAAGTGGTCATAAAGAAAACCTCGAATATGCTATTTTTTGGAAAATGAAAATCCTGGCAATACCGTTTCGTTCTGATCCAATGGTTTTTCAGTAAGTGATTTCGCCTGCAGAAAGGACAACAGATAATCACGACCACCTGCTTTCGAATCAGTACCGCTCAAATTAAATCCTCCAAATGGCTGTGCGCCTACCAAGGCTCCAGTACATTTCCTGTTGATGTACAGGTTACCCACATGGAACTCACGAAGTGCTTTATCGATATTAGCGGGATTTGCTGAAAAGTAACCGCCGGTCAAGCCATAACGTGTACTGTTGGCAATCTCCAGGGCATTATCTGTATCTTTAGCGCGTATTAAGGCTACCACCGGACCAAATATCTCTTCCTGTACAATACGTGCATCCGGATCAACCTCTGTAAAGATGGTAGGCTCAATGTAATGTCCCGGATCAGAAGTTTGAGCTTTTTTACCCCCTAAAAGCAATTTACCTTCTGTTTTACCAATTTCAAGGTAACTCATAATCTTATCAACAGCTTTCTGATTAATAACAGGGCCCACGATCACATTATCTTTTGCATTGCCTATTTCAAGTTGCCTGGACTTTTCGAGGATCATTTCCTCAACTTTTTCAAATACTTCATCAACTATAATTGCACGTGAACAAGCGGAACATTTCTGACCCTGGTAGCCATATGCCGCCTGAACGATGGCTGAAGATGCGGCATCCAGGTCAGCATCACTATCAATGACTATAGCGTTTTTACCGCCTAATTCTGTCACTACCCTTTTTATAAAATTTTGCCCGCTTTGAGGCTTTGACGCTACCTGGGTAATATGCTGCCCCACGGCTAAAGATCCAGTAAAGTTAATAAAGCGGGTCTTAGGGCTGGAAGTGAGTGTATCCCCTATCTCTTCATTTTCACCCGTAATGAAGTTGAATATACCTTCAGGCAAACCTGCTTCTTTTAGGATTTCATAGACGAGCCAACACATCATAGGTGTGTCGGGAGATGGCTTTGCCACCACAGTATTACCAGCAACAATTGGCGCAGAAGCCATACCAACTGCAATAGCAAAAGGGAAATTCCAAGGTGATATGGATACACCTGCGCCCAGGGGAATATAAATAGTCCGGTTGATCTCACCACGGGCATCCAGTACTTCCATCCCTTTGTCATAGCGAAGAGCTTCATGCGCGTAGTAGTTAAGGAAATCAATTCCTTCGGCTATCTGGGCATCAGATTCCCTGTAATTTTGTCCTGATTCAGAAACTTCCCAGGCTATAAGCTCCAGACGACGGCGCTGAGTAATTTCTGCAGCTTTAAACAATATTTCTGCACGTTCTTCAGCGGTAACATACTTCCAGGTTTCAAAAGCTTTCCAGGCTGCATCTAGGGCGGACTCAGCTTGTCTGGCACTGGCAAGTTGAAAAGCTCCTACCGTTTCATTTGTATTGGATGGATTGATACTATCAAAAGTACCTTTTTCACCCTGTACTTCCTCTCCGTTGATGATCAAAGGATAAGACTTCCCAAATTGCGAACGTACCTCTTTTATTGCTGCCTGTTGAGCTTTTAATATTGTTTGGTCACCATAGTCCAAATATTCTTCAATTTTAAATTCTTCTATAGCCATCTTGTTCATGATAACAGTTGTTAATTATTAGTGTGTTTTATTAATTTCTCTCTTGTTTTACCTGTAAGATAACAAATCAAAACTCCTTACTAAAGTTTGTATCGTAATCAGGTTCTTGTATACCTTTACAAGCCTTGTAGAAAAGCGATTCCATTGATATGCTCCTCCAATCCCATTAATACTTAAGCTTTTATGACTACTCTATAACTTGAATCTTGTGCTATCTAATGGTAACTTAGGGGGATAACAATTGATAATTGTGCTTAAATATCCCATAAGGATTCTAAGAACAGAAAAAAACTAGGAGTATTAAATTATGGCTTCAATTAAAGTAGGAATTAACGGTTTTGGACGCATTGGAAGATTGGTTGCCCGTTCAATTCTTGCAAACCACAAAGATATACAGATTGTTCAGGTAAACGACCTCACTGATGCAAAAACTCTTGCACATTTGTTTAAATATGACTCCGTTCACGGAAAATATAACGGCGAAGTTAGAGCAGATGGCAATAATTTGGTTATCGATGGTAATACCATTAATGTTTCTTCCGAAAGAGACCCAGCTAACCTGAACTGGGGCGACGCTGGAGTGGAAGTTGTAGTAGAATCCACCGGATTTTTTACTAGTAGTGATGCTGCCGGCAAACATATTCAAGCCGGAGCCAAAAAGGTGATTATCTCCGCTCCTGCCAAAGGTGATGTTAAAACCATTGTTCTAGGGGTAAACGATTCTGAAATTGACTCTGACACACAAATTTACTCCAATGCGAGTTGTACAACCAACTGCCTGGCTCCAATGGTTAAAGTTCTTGATGATGCTTTCGGTGTGGAAAAAGGTTTCATGACAACCATTCATGCATATACAGGTGATCAGGGTACCGTTGATGCACCTCATTCAGACCTTCGTCGTGCGCGGGCTGCTGCTGTAAATATGATTCCTACTACGACCGGTGCGGCCAAAGCTGTAGGTCTGGTATTACCGCATCTGGCCGGTAAACTCGATGGTGGAGCTGTACGTGTTCCTGTAGCAGATGGATCATTGACCGATTTTACCGTATTGGTTAACAAGGATACTACCAAAGAGGAAGTGCTTGCAGCCTTTAAAAAAGCTGCTGAAGGAAATCTTAAGGGTATTCTTGAGTATACCGATGAACCTATCGTATCTTCCGATATCATAGGTAACATTCACTCCTGCATATTTGATTCTGATATCACTAAAGTGGCTGGCAAATTGGTTAAAGTAGTAGGCTGGTATGATAACGAAGCAGGCTATTCAGCACGAACTGCTGACTTGATTAAACTGATCGTTTAAATACAAACTATCTAAAGACAAACAATGTACTATAAAGGCTTTACGGAAAACCGTAGAGCCTTTTTTTTGAGTAAATGATCCTATCGAACCATAGATACCACCACATCCACACCTCCCCTGAGTGTTTGGTATACTACACAATAGCGTTTAGTAAGTTTAAGCAGTGTCTTCACTTTATCATCCGGTGCATCTGTTTTCAAGTCAATCTGAAGCCGAATGGATTTAAAGCCTACAGGTGTTTCTTTATCTACGCCGAGTGTACCTCTTAAATCAAGATCTCCTTCGGCGGTTATTTTTCCAGAGTAAACTTCAATGTCCAGCGCTGTTGCTACGGCATTCATTGTAACACCAGAGCAAGCTACCAAGGCTTGAAGTAGCATATCTCCTGAACAGACTTGCAAACCTGTACCACCAGTGGCAGGATGCAAACCGGCCTGAACTAAAGCTTTACCGGTCTCCACCGAACAGGACACCCCCTCTCCTAATTGTCCCTCAGCATGTAAGGTAATGACAGCAGCATCCGGATTATCCAGATACTTTTCTTTCAAAGGGGATTGTATAGCCCGTAGTTGTTCAGACGTAACTTTTTCCATGGCTTAACCAGGTTTAAAAGTGTTAATATGAAACTGAAAAGTAAGAGAGAAATTAATATTACCAATCTTCAAAGTGATTACTTAACAAACCTAAATAAAAACCACTGATTTATTAGCATAAACCAATATGCGATGATTTATATGCCACCTCATTGCCTTAGACAATACCAATTTCTCCAGATCCCTACCCTTCTGAATAAGATCTTCTAACTGATCCCTATGTGAAATGGTAGCCACATCTTGTTCAATAATAGGTCCCTCGTCCAGGGCATCCGTAACATAATGGCTGGTGGCCCCAATAATTTTCACACCCCGCTCAAAAGCTTGCTGGTGCGGCCGGCCACCAGGGAATGCCGGCAAGAAGGAATGATGAACATTGATTATCTTATGATGATAACGGGCAACAAATTCAGGGGAAAGAATTTGCATATAACGAGCAAGCACAATCAAATCAATATCATATTTTTCTAGTAATTTAAGTTGCTCCCTTTCGGCTTGAACTTTGTTCTCAGCATTAACCGGTATATGATAAAACGGTATATCGTGAAAATCAGCTAGATAACGAGTGTCAGGGTGATTGCTAATAATGAGGGGAATGTCACAATTGAGTTCACCACTCTGATGCCTGTAAAGCAAATCCGCCAAACAATGATCGTATTTTGATACAAAGATAGCCACCTTATGATTAAGGGATGACTGTGCCAGATACCATTGCATTTCAAAACGCTCTGCTATGGGCTTAAAACTTTCTTCGAAGCATTCCACCTTGAGATCAAATTCACTAAGATCCCACTCCAAACGCATTAAAAATAGTCCGAAGGTAGTATCCTGGTGCTGCACGGCGTGAACGATGTTTGCATTATGATTGCTTAAAAAGCTGGTAACGGCAGACACAATACCCTTTTGGTCTGGGCAATGGATTAATAAAGCAGCGGTATTCTTCATTCACAACTTGGATTAAAATAGGTTTAAAGTATGAATTTTACGACTCATCTGATACGTGTTTTATGGATTTTTGACATGAAAATCGAAAGCAGATGGGAGCCTATAATAAGTAATCCATGTAAATGAACCTGGTTTAATACACCCGTTATTATTTACCCAATAAATATCCAACTGGTCTAAAATCTTCGCTGTAATTAGCAATAATTTTTATTGTAGCAAATTTCGGTACAAATAAAATCATTCCTGCTATTCCCCATGTAACTCCTCCTAATGTTAT
>JBBDQY010000062.1:0-4485 GCA_040905745.1 Balneolales bacterium | reverse complement strand
TTTATGTAACTCAAGTTTGTGGAACAAATCCCGGAGATACAAGTGTTGCAGTTGGTGCGCAAAGTTTTACTACATTGTGTAATGTTTTTGGATTTCCTTTTTTAGAGGATTTTGAGAGTGGAAGTTCCAGCTTAAGTTGCTGGTCTCAAGACGTTGTTGGTGCCGGATGGCAAATTACAAGCAATCAGGCCAATAGCGGGTCTCAGAGCTATTATCACAATGATGACTCAGGGGCTCAGTCTGATAGGTTAATTTCTCCTGCAATAGATTTAACCGGAGCCGTCAATCCCCAATTGGTGTTTTGGGAGTACGATAACTTCTCTTCTTTTTATGACAATCATGAAGTAGCCATTTCAACAGACGGAGGCTCTACATGGAGTGCACCTATTTACAACCAAGCTGGAGTTGAAGATACATGGACAGAAGTAGTCCTGGATGTTTCAGCCTATGCTGGCCAAACCATACATGTAGGCTTTTTGTATGAAGGGGATTTTTCAGATGAGTGGTATATTGATGATTTTGAATTAAGGGAAGCACCAACATGTGTAGCACCTACTGCATTATCTGCCCAAAATATAAGCGTTGATGAAGCAACTGCAATATGGACTGCTGGAATAGGAGCCGTTTCTTATATAGTAGAATTCGATACAGTTGGTTTTAATACAGGAGAAGGTACCCTGGTGGCTGTAAATGATACCTTTGCTGTGCTCAGCGGATTGGATGCCAATACCGATTATGAATTTTATGTAAGCCAGGTTTGCGGCACAAATCCCGGAGACACAACAACTGCTGCGGGACCAGAGGCATTTACTACACAATGTGCTGCTTTAATGGCTCCTTATTCTGAAAACTTCGACACAACTGGCGGAACGGTTATTCCTGATAATGGCCCTTTACCGGATTGTTGGACTGGAATTGTTGTAGATGCTTCAGGAACAGCAACATTAGAAGTTGATATAGCAGGTGACAATGGTGGATCGCCAAGTCCTGCAATTTCATCCCCTAACATAATAGAATTAACAACTGATGATGCTGGTGATACGGTTGTATTGGTATCCCCTGCATTTAGTGATTTAGGGGCTCAGGATAAACGTATTCGTTTTTATGCTCAGAGAGATGATCATTTAGGTGATCTGTTTATCGGAACAATGACGGATGCCAACGACCTAAGTACCTTTATGCCATATGATACTATTTTAAATAGTGAGTTGTTGGACGGAACCTGGGCGGAGTTTACTGTCAATTTTGATACTTATGCCGGAGGTACAGCACATATTGCTTTCATGCAAATAGAACCGAATCCCTTTAGTGATACATACATTGATAATTTTGTTTACGAAAAAATTCCATCTTGTTTTGCTCCTACAGCTTTATCAAGCCAGGGTATCACAGAAAGTGAAGCAAGTGTATACTGGACATCAGCATCTGGAGCAGCTTCTTTTATAGTTGAATACGATACAGCTGGATTTACTCCTGGTAGTGGAAATATAATGACTCCAACAGATACATTTGTGAATTTGAGTGGACTTGATGCAAATACAGCGTACGATTTTTATGTTACCCAGGTTTGTGGAACAAATCCCGGAGATACAAGTGCAGTGGCTGGCCCTGTAAGTTTTACAACCGAATGCGAGGCGGTTGCATCATTCCCATGGACGGAAACATTCGAGAACTCATCCACTACGCGCAGTTGCTGGGCGAACATCTATGAAAGCGGAACGGCTGATTGGACTTATGATATAGGTTCAAGTGGAGGAGCTATAAGTGCTCCGTTTGCAGGAGCCTTGAATGCCCGTTTTGTAAGCCAGAGCGGAACGAACAACCCCGCAACCAAGCTGGTAAGCCCGGTATTGGACCTGAGCGGCCTTACAAATCCGGAAGTGGAGTTTTATTATGGCCAGGAGGAATGGTTTGGCGATCAAAACACGCTCCATGTATTTTATAGGGTAAGCCCCTCCGACCCATGGGTCTTGATAGCGGACTATACTTCTGAGGCAGCAGTCTGGACTCAGGAAACGCTTCTTTTGCCCAATCCATCTTCTACCTACCAGTTGGCTTTCGAGGGAAGGAACAATTATGGAAGGGCCAACGTACTGGACAACGTAACGGTACAGGCAGGCCCAAGCTGTCCGCCCGTAACGGACTTGACCGTTTCCAACATTACCGCAACGGAGGCTACCTTGTCCTGGACACCATCTAATAGTGATACGAGCTACTTGGTGGCATACGATACAACAGGTGCTGCATTTGAGGACATGAACAATGTTTTCGCGACCAGCAATGCTACCTTGAACATAAGTGGCCTGGACGCCAGTACCGGATATGACTTTTATGTGCTGGGAGTATGTGGAACAAATGTAGGGGATACGACATTGGTCGGTCCTGAAACTTTCACTACTACCGCAGCATGTGATGTTCCTACGGCATTGTCAACCCAAAACATAAGTTCAGATGAAGCAACTGCTACATGGACTGCAGGAACGGGTGCTGTCTCTTATATAGTGGAATATGACACCGCAGGATTTACTCCCGGTGATGGAAACGTATTGACCCCAACGGATACATTTGTCAACCTGACAGGCCTGGATGCTCTTACGGAGTATGAGTTTTATGTAACGCAAGTATGCGGCACAAATCCTGGAGATACAACAGCAGCAGTTGGTCCCGAGACATTTGCTACACTTTGTGCAGCTGTAATGGCTCCTTATCAGGAAAATTTTGATGGGTCAAGCTGGACACCCGGTACTGGATTTGATAATTCCGGTGATGCAATCGACCCGTGTTGGTCACGTAATCCTGCAACCAGTTCCGACTTTTTCTGGGGAACCAGAACAGGCACCACAGGCAGTGGTTCAACTGGACCTGATAGTGATAATACTACAGGCAGTGGCAATTATATCTTTACCGAAGGTTCAAATGGTGGAACAGGAGATATTGCTACTATTACAAGTCCTCAGATCGACTTGAGTTCATTGACTGTTCCACAGTTGTTGTTTGCCTACCATTTCTA
The DNA here is from genome assembly GCA_040905745.1 of Balneolales bacterium. Classification (GTDB taxonomy): domain Bacteria; phylum Bacteroidota; class Rhodothermia; order Balneolales; family Natronogracilivirgulaceae; genus JBBDMU01. The sequence goes on along the minus strand of JBBDQY010000062.1, from coordinate 1,475 downwards.
TGGTGCCAATACCGATAGTTTCTGGGTTGAAGTTTATGATGGTACTGTTTGGACGCTTATCGATACTATTACCGGAACACAACAGACAGATAACAGCGATCCATGGTTGATCAGAGAACTTGATCTAAGTGCTTTTGCGGGTTCAACCGTACAAGTTCGCTTTAGTGCCATAAGGGGAACCAGCTTTAATGCAGATTATGCCCTGGATGATATTTGGATTCGGGAGACTCCTTCCTGTATTGTGCCATCAAGCCTTGCGGCTCAGGATATTACAGAAACGGAAGCCACATTGTTTTGGACGGCATCTCCAGGTGCTGCCTCATTTATTGTAGAGTATGATACTGCAGGCTTTACGCCCGGTGATGGTAATGTTTTGACCCCTACCGATACATTTGTAAACCTAACAGGCTTAAGTGCCAGTACAGATTACGAGTTTTATGTCACCCAGGTATGTGGTGCAAATCCGGGAGATACCAGTTTTGTTGTAGGACCTGAAAGCTTTAGGACTGCTTGTGGTGTGGAACTGGCTCCATTCTTTGAGAATTTTGACGGTGCTGTATGGGTTGCTGGTTCAGGCTTTAATAATGCCGGAAGCGAAATAGACCCTTGTTGGACAAGTAATCCACCTTTAAGCCCAGACTATTATTGGGGAGTTGGTGAAGGAACAACAGGTACTAGCTTTTCAACTGGGCCTGATGGTGATAACACAACAGGTATCGGTAATTATGTTTTCACAGAATCATCCAATGGTTCTACAGGAGATATAGCAACTTTTACCAGTCCTCAGATTGATTTAAGCCCTTTGACTGTACCTCAATTGTTGTATGCGTATCACTTTTATGGAGCAACTATTGATACTTTCTTAGTGTCAGTTGATGATGGAAACGGATATGTATTCATTGACACAATAATAGGTGAACAACAGGCAGACAATCCCGAACCATGGTTGATTCGTGAGTTGGATTTGAGTGCCTTTGCAGGAGCTACTGTAAATGTTCGCTTTACAGCCAGAAAAGGCGGCACGAGCTGTGATTACGCCATAGATGATTTTTGGATAAGAGAAACACCTTCATGTAATGTCCCAACAGCATTGTCTAGTCAGGATATTACTGAAAATAGTGCGACAGTTTCTTGGACTGGAACCTCTGGTGCAGTTTCTTATATCTTAGAATACGATACAGCAGGTTTTACTCCGGGTGATGGTAATTTTATCACACCTACAGATACTTTTTCCAACTTAACTGGATTAATGTCTAATACAGAATATGATTTTTATGTAACCCAGGCCTGTGGTACGAATCCGGGAGATACTAGTTTACAGGTTGGGCCTGCTACTTTTACTACATCATGTAATGCATTTACAGCTCCTTATAGTGAGAATTTTGATTCCATTGCTGGAGTGGTTATACCGGATAACGGTCCTTTACCGGATTGTTGGACAGGTATAGTGGTGGATGCTTCAGGAACAGCGACAT
>JBBDQY010000061.1:0-107013 GCA_040905745.1 Balneolales bacterium | reverse complement strand
GTCAACGTTCGGATGGAAGCCGTTATGATGTTGAGGTATCAGTTGAACTTGAAGAGTCAGAGGAACAAAATATTTTAGTTTGTATAGCTTCTGACATAACCAAAAGGCTTCAACAAGAATGGCAGATCAAAGCTTCGCTTCGTGAAAAAGAACATTTGCTAAAGGAAGTTCATCACAGGGTGAAAAATAATATGGCTGTTATTTCCAGTCTGTTGAACATTCAGGCCAGCAAAGTTAATAATGATCTGGCCAAAACAATACTCAATGAGAATATGAGCAGGGTTAAGTCGATGGCCCTAATACACCAAATGCTATATGAGCAGGATGATTTTTCAGAAATAGATTTTGAAACTTATCTAGAAAAGCTGATAAAAGTTATTGAGGAGAACTATTCCAGTAAGAATAATCACATTAAAATTGAGATAGATGTCCAGAATTTTCGTTTCAAAATCACTGATGCCGTTCCAATTGCACTGATCGTTAATGAACTCCTTACCAATGCATACAAACATGCATGCAATGATCAATCGAAGTGTACAATAAAGGTATCGGTAACTCGGGAACATAATATAAACACCCTCATTGTATCAGACGACGGAATTGGTTTGCCAAAAAAATTTGATTTAGATAAATCCACAGGCATGGGCATGACTTTAGTAAAAGGCCTTACTAGTCAACTAAGAGGTGAATTGAGTATACAGCAAAATAAAGGCTTATCATTCATACTCAATTTCCCCGCTTAAAATAGCTTTGCCGTATAGTTCCTTTAACCCTTTTTTAGCAAAAAACAGGTAGCCCATATGATCGGGATGAAGCATCTTCCTGTAAAAGTCAGAATAGCCCTTATAATCTAATAGCTTTCCTACAAGTCTCTTTGACGGATAATCCATCAAGAGAATAATATGCTCGTTTGATCTATACTTTTTTTAGACTAAATATTGTTATAATTGCTACATGATGGATTTTGTGTAACAAATATTAAAGCTCTATGGAAACGAAAAATGATAAACCCGTAACATGGTTAAATATGCGCCTGACACCCAAGGAGAAGGCACGCATAGTACGCTTGGCTCGTGGCAGAGGGAATACCACCAAAGGCTTTATACTTGATCTGGTAAACCAGGAAGAAGAGAAGCAGAACATACGGTTGGAAGCTCAGCCTGGCTCTTTTTTGGATGGTATAGAAGATATAATAGGCTCAGCAAACGGGCCTGGCGACCTTTCCACAAACCCAGAATACATGGAAGGCTTTGGAGAATAATATAATATTAGATACGGGGCCCCTTGTTGCTATGCTGAATAAAAATGACGAACACCATATTTGGACTGTTCGTCAAACAACCAGTCTAAAACCACCTTTTCTAACCTGTGAGGCTGTATTAACGGAGACTTTTTTTATTCTTCGTCGTGGCACTGGTACTATTGCGCCCTTGCTAAAGCTGCTGGCTTCTGGTAGGCTTTCTGTTGACTTCTCCTATAATAATCATGCCGAAAGTGTGAATTACCTCCTGGAGAAATATGTCGACCGTCCTATATCATTTGCCGATGCCTGCCTGGTTCGCTTGGCCGAACTCACCCCGGAGGGTCAAATATTTACCTTGGACAATGACTTCGAAGTATATAAAAAAAACGGTAACCAGGCATTACAAACCCTGACACCTTTTTAATTGCTGATCTTTGGAGCCTCTGTACCCATTTTTGCACCTTCATTATACCCATAAACCTGCGAATTTGTCAGATTTCAAACTTAAAAACACTTTCTGTTCCATTATTGTTCGTAATGGTATAACTTCCACTCATTTGCTCGCTTAGCATCGTTACAAGGTTAATCCCAAATCCCTTTGACGATTTTATGTCGAAATTCTGCGGAAGCCCAATTCCATTGTCCTTAATAATCATAGTTACTTTATCAGTAGCTTTTTCAATTGAAATGGATATCATCCCATCCTTCCTATTGATAAAAGCATGTTTCATAATATTTGTGAGAAGTTCATTGATAAAGCATATTGATGACTTTATCCTTGGGGCGGCTGGGAATTATACTGAACGAACTGATATCCAACGCTATGAAATCCGCTTTTGACGGCAGAGAGGACTGTTTGCTGAGCGTAACCGCAACGCTAAAGGATAACCGGGTTACCCTCATTGTCGCCGACAACGGGAACGGGCTCCCCGAATCGGTCAATCCGAAATCATCCGACGGGTTCGGTCTGCAGCTGGTCGATATGCTGGTGCAGCAGATTCAGGGAGGGGTCCGGATAGAACGCAGCAACGGCACCCGCTTTATTGTGGAATTTGGGATATGAAATAATTAACCGGACACTACTGAATCTGAATAAAATGAATAATTTGTATTATTATTTTTATTTTATATCTTTGATGAGAATTATTAATGATTCTTAATAAATTTTAGTTTTAAAAAACTTTATGTACAAATTGAGCCTGTTCTCTCTGATTTTTTGTTTAATGGCATTCTTATCCTGTTCAGATAATATGACTGGTTCGGAAGATGATGATGATTCTGAAAATAGTGTAGAGACAGGTACAGGCTCATTCACAGTTTCCGGCGATTTAGAAGCAGAATATGAAGGCGCTGCTTATTACACAGTAATGAGACTTGATGGTGAACTTGTTAGTGTTCGTATCCATATCGCAAAAGCTCATCCCAGTGATAGAGATGACTCATATAGTTCTACCTACTCCTTCTTGCTTATGACTGATAGGGATGGAGAACCGATCAATGTATCTCCGGGCACCTACCAGGTAGAGCAACCAACTGAGGATGAGTTAACATTCGCAGCCTATTTCACAAAAAGAGAGGGTGACGATGTCACAGGATATCATACCAGAGATCATGGCGGTACCCTAACCATCTCCTCTTCCTCAGATCAAATGATTGAAGCGACTTTTGAATTCACATTACAGGATGATGACCACCCCTCAAATGTTGAAGGTGGACTTATCACCATTTCAGGTGAAATTAATGCCGAATGTTTTGGCATTAATTGTTAATTAAACAGGTAAAGCTACAACAGGGCTTGCCCTTCGCTCTCCGGATCCCTAATGAAGAAACAGATAAAACGATCCGGGAAGCCAAAAATCGAAAAAAACTAAAGAAGGTACAGTCTCCGGATGAATTATTTGAAGACCTTGACATTTGATGAAGCAAATTTCCCGAACGAGTCGATTTAAAAAAGACGTAAAAATGATGCAGAAGAGAGGGAAACTATTTACCGTCTTCAAGAAAATCATTCAAGATTTAAGCGAAGGCAAACCATTGAGTGAACGATACCGGGATCATAAACTTACCGGCAATTATGTGGGTACAAGAGAGTGCCATGTCGGACCGGATTGGCTACTCATTTATGAAGTCACTTAAGATGAACTGATATTGATCAGGACCGGAACCCATTCTGATTTATTTGGTTGAGTTTATTTTTCTAAACTTTCAGGGCTATTTTTTATTTTGTCTTGTTGAATGGTTATTACCTGCATAAAAAAAGCCCTTCATACAAGCTGTATAAAGGGCTTTTGGGACTGTACCGGCGGTCGGAATCGAACCGACACTCCCGAGGGAACACGATTTTGAGTCGTTACGGAATTGGGCTATAGTGAGTTATAATGGCGATTATTGAGCCTATTGTACCCTTTTTTGTACCCTCAATTTGGGAGAAATGGGAAGTAAATGGTTCCCATTTATGGTAATTTGGTCTCGGTATTCCCGAAACCAAGTTATCCACCTGATCAAACCACATCGACCATAAAACTTCCTTTTACAGGATGACCGGCCTTTGCTTGCAAAATGTTTATACGCCTTTATATTCTATTAACTTTAAACCCTTTATGAATCTATAATCTTTCTGATTTTTTGACATCAGGGGGATCTCAAAAGTAATAGCAGTTGACGCGATCAACATATCTGGTATCATGACACCATGACTCAGCCGGTATTTTTCAAATAGGTGGACTGCTTTTTCTGATATCGTATTATCCAGCTGGATTATTTCAAAATTCTTCAGGAAACTTTGAAGAGACTTAAAATCAGCTTTGTTTTCACATCCGACCATTAGTTCAAGCTGAGTAACAACACTGATCGTTAAGATATTTACAGACTCCTGATCATTTAGTTGCTCTCTTGCTTTACCAACACCACGGCCAAAATCAATTAAGACATCTGTATCGATAAGCAATAAATTATCGATCATCTCTACGGATTAGACCAATGTGATTTGCGTACATTTCTAACCCATTCTACGCTATCACTCATCTCTTCACGATCTTTCCATATTCCATAAAACGGACTATTAGATATTTTGGCGGATCTAGGTTTTTTTAGTGCACTACCTTGAACATAGCGTTGATAAAGGAAATCAACGTAGTCCTGGGCTTGCTTTTTAGCCTCGGGAGGTAATTGTTTAATTTTTTTGGAAACTGTTGGTTCACTCATGGACTTTTATTTTCTGTATATTAATATATGAATGCTGGGTATCAGAAAAAATTGTTTGCCACATATAAAAAGAATGAGAATACCCGGGGGCAGGCCAGTGCCAAAAGCATAGTTGTTGTAGTATAAGGAAACAAATCATTCCCTCCAATTCCCTGTCCATAGAAAAAGCCCTTCATACGGGCTGTATAAAGAGCTTTTTTGTCTGTACCAGCGGTGGAATCGAACCGACACTCCCGAAGGAACACGATTTTGCGTCATTAAGGAATCGAGCTATGATGTGTTATAACGTCGATGATTGGACCTATGTTCTGTACACTCAATATGGGAATACCTTGTTGTTCCTGTAGACAGACAAAACTGTGATATGCTAATTATCAGTTGACTAAGGAGATTTAGGAGGGTATTATGGAGAAATATTGAACAAAATATATGTTATTGCCTTTAACCCATACTAAATTCAGAAGATTATGAGTGAAAAAATTATCATTATTTCTTCTCTATTGATTGTTTCTTCTATTTTCAGTTCACAAGCACAAACAATCCACAAGGATAGCCTGGAGCATTTTGCTGGGGTTATAACTACTACAACTAATACCCAACCGGGAAATTGGCCATCAGACAAAAACTTTCAAAGTTATCAACCATTAAAAAATTCTTTTGACACCTTCTTCTTCAGAAAACAAATTGGTAGACATCTTCATGAGCTCTATCAAGAACACATTCATAATAACGATGACCCTTTTTCAAGGCAATTTATCATCTTTTTACCCCAAAATTCCCCGCTTAATAATGTAATTAACATACCAGCAAGAAATTTAAAGTTGGTGATGCTTAATAATAGGGGTGGTGAAGTAAACATAAGTTATCTCACCCTGTGGTCGGTAGAAGGAGACAGCCTTAAATTCCAACAATTATTCTCCAAACCGCTCAGAACGTTCTCCGGCTCTCATAACCTTAAAACAAGTTTTTTTCTTAAAGATCGTAGAAATCTAATTTTTGTGGTTGAACGTGGGGGTGGGGATGAAGGATGGTTTCAACAGTACTATTCCTTTTTTCATCTTGATGAAAGTTACAATCTTAATGAGTTTCTTGAGAAAGAAATAATTACCGACAGGCGTGAAGAATTTAAAGAAATATTTTTTTACGAATTTTTAGATAACAAATTTTTGATTACTCAAAAGCTAAAACTGTTACTTGTATTTGAAGATACAATTAATAGTGGAGGAAGGTATAATATGAAATATAACCCAGAGCTTGAAGAATCGGATTTCGAGATTATTGATCTATACGATTTGTTAAAACAAAAAGCCAACTAATGCAAAAATCAAGCGGACGAGAATATCTATTTTGCTCTTAGAATTTATCCAGGAAATACAGGGAACAAAACTTTCCCTCCAATTCCTTGTCCATAAAAAAGCCCTTCATACGGGCTGTATAAAGGGCTTTTCGTCTGTACCGGCGGTCGGAATCGAACCGACACTCCCGAGGGAACACGATTTTGAGTCGTGCGCGTCTACCAGTTCCGCCACGCCGGCAGAAAAGAGCTGATTGATAAGAATCAAGATAAGACATAATTCTACTTTCACAAAGTTATTCTAGCCTTATGATTCAGTAAATCACTTATAATTTTTGTGTGAGTCTGGAGTAAAAATATAACTTAGATCATCCTAACCTATGACAGTAATTTGAAAAAGTGAGAATGAACAGTGATATACCATGAATATGAGAAATAAAACGGTTACGATAAATTTAAATAATATAGAGAAATTTTAATGCCTCAGTTTTACACATCTACGATATAATGTATTTCTATGCCTTGAACTCCTTATGGTAAGTAATTGTTTTTAATATATTATAAACCATTGAATTAGAAAACCTAATATTTATATTTGTTTTACCATTCGTATATTTAACACGACATTGCAAATCATATTTTAAGTATTTAGATACCGGACTTATGAAATCATTTTTTATCAGTATTTTTATTTTAACCTTCTGTGTATCCACTCCTGGTAACGTTTATTCACAGAAAATGTCTCAAAGTGATCAAGCTCTCCAGATGAAAAAAAACATGATGGATAGAGTTACTAGTGGAACATTTATGTCACGAGCAAGAGTAATGAATGATGAATATGGCCTGACCCTTAGAGAGCAATTCACTTGGGAAGCCGAATCCTGGGTACCTTCCACCCGAACAGAAGTTTCTTATGAGCAGGATGGACGTTCTCAAGTTATCTATTATTCAGCCCAGGATGATGATCTGGTGCCAGTGGAGCAAGTATTTTACGATTATCAGGGGAATACCATGATGAGAACAGAAGAACATTATGATTTTATTCAGCAGGAGTTCATCCCTGAATCCCGCAACACGTATACTTACGCTGACAATTCAAATCTCCATAACCAATTATTGTTTGAGTTGTGGAATGGGAATGAATGGCAACCCGATGAAAGGGAGACGATAACCTTTACCAATGGCACTATTGATGCCATACTTATTGAAAGATGGATGACAGATGAATGGGAAAATGATTACAGACATCTGTTAAGTGAAGAGGATGGTTCTGTTATTGAGATCACACAGTTATGGGTTGATGGGGAATGGCACAATCAATATCGTTATGTGCAAGATGAAACCTCTCTCTCTGAATATATGGATTACTTTGAAAGTTATATAGATGAACTTGATTTCCAAATTCAAGATTTCTTTGTTTCTTTTTTTGAATCTTCACAATTATATACAACATATGTTTGGGATGGTGAGGAATGGCAAAATGAAGAACGCTATATCCGGGATACTGCAAATGCAGAAGAGGGGCAAGCTATACTCTTATATGAATCCTGGGAAGAAGAAGCGTGGATTGCCGAAGACCGTTTAGTTGTTAGTCATAATGATAATGACCTCGCTCAAAATTTAGAGCTTCAGAATTTCTCAAATGGTATTTGGTTCACGGTCTATTTGGAAAATTATACATACAACGAACAAAACCTATTAGCAACTATTGAACAGCAAGTGAATACGGGAACGGGGTTTCAGAATACTACCCGACTGGTGAATACGTGGGAATTAGTTCCAACTAGTACGGAGGAGGATATAGCTCTTCCATTAGCCCACAAACTTGATCATGCCTATCCAAACCCCTTTAATCCAACAACAGTAATTCCCTATGAAATGAGTACTTCTGATCATGTGAGTATTCGTTTGTATGATGTGGCAGGAAGGCTTGTATCTACTCTGTATGATGGTGTACAGGCTGCAGGCCTACACCAGGTAACCTTTCATGCAAATGGCCTTGCAAGTGGCAAATACATCATCAGGATGGAAACAGGTGATTTTAGCGCGTCACAAGCAGTGACCTTGATTAAATAATTGAGAGAGGAGTTTATTTACTAATTCCGGTTTCCATATCACTGAGTTCCAGATTTAAGGCCAGATTCGAAATTCGTATCTCCATGATTGACTGCCATAATGAAATCATTAGCATGATTAAGCTAACCCCGAATACAACCGATCCGGCCAGATAATAATCCACATAAAGAAGAAACATACACACGACACACAACAAAAGACTTCCAACCCCCCATATCTGCATATTCTTAATCAAATTGATTCGAATGCGAAGGTTCTCAATTTGCCCAAAGAGTATTGATCCCGGATCTTTGTTATACTTCCCATGAAGGCTCCGGATAAGACTGGCTATGGCTAAAAATCTATTTGAATAGGCTAATAAAAGCAGAGATATAGCCGGAAACAAGAGGGCAGGGGTAGTCAGATCAAGAGACATTTTGTGATCGGGTTTGAATAAAATATATTTAAGTGCTGAACAAATGAAATTTGTGTTCAAAAGTATAAATTTCCAATAAAGTAGAGCCTGGCAGAGCAAACTGCCAGGCTCTAAATTTTACTTAAGAAGTGTTGCGTCCAGGCTGATTTTTGTACCTGTGAGAACTTTTGACACCGGGCAACCGGATTTAGTTGCATCAGCGACGTTTTGGAAGGTGTCTTCATCAATTCCAGAGACTTTGGCCTGGGAAGTAAGATGAATTCCAGTAATATTAGGTCCTTCAAGTGTAACTTCTGCAGTAGTTTCTACATGGTCTGATGGGTGACCCTCCTTGGCAAGTCCATTGGCCAGTGCCATGGAAAAGCATCCAGCCAGGGCAGCGCCAATAAGTTCTTCCGGATTTGTGCCATTCGCATCTTCCCATCGGGAGGCAAAGGTATAAGCCCCTTCATAAGCACCACTACCAAACTTCATGGTGCCGTTTCCGTTCTTTAGTTCTCCATTCCAAATAGCATCTGATTTTCTTGTAGGCATTTTACTAATTTTTTGTTATGATTTTTATTTATGGTCTTTGATGATAAGATAACCGTTCTGGTTTTTCAAGTTAATTAAAAAAGCCCATAGACATATCATTAAGTATTCTACAGTTTTTGAAAATATCTGATATATCTTAGAATAGCATAATATTTAGTAATTCTTATTTGTTAATATAGCTATTATGGGTAAATTACCTATTGTTAGATATTTAGTTTTGAATATGACACATAATAAGTTTAACTAATCTCTGAAGGGGTGTTTTTATGTTAATGACCATATTAATCATTTTGTTAGTGTTGTGGGCAGTCGGGCTGATCACAGAACAGACATTTGGTGGCTTTATTCATATTTTGCTGGTGGTGGCCGTAGCTATCGTACTCATCCGTATCATTCAGGGCCAGAGGCCGTTTTAGATAGATTTAAACCATGAAACACGTTATTGGTGTTTTACTCATTGTCATTGGTTTGGCTTTGGTACTTATACAAGGTGACAGGTCTTCCATAGATGAGGAACACGATCATTCACAGAATGATATTGAAGCTGACAGAGACCCTGAACAGGTTGATACGGAACTGGATACCATTCGCATTCAGCCTATTCTGGGTATTGTCTTTATGCTTGGTGGTGCAGGTTTCTTAATTTACGCTTACAGCGAAAGAAAGAATAAGCTATCCTCTGAATAAAAAGGTGCTGAATCATGTCTGTTTTAGGATATGGTTCAGCACTTTTTCTATTTTCTGCTTATTATTACCACATCACTTCACCCCACCCGCTACTTCCAATATATTCTATTTGAAAGTTCTTCATTTCAAGACAACCTACTTAAATCTTTCGGAAACATTTATTAACAGGCTTGTTCGCAATCATGTTGATTTTAATCCGGTTATAGCTACGGCTTATAAAAGCAAGTATTGTCAGGGATTGAATATTTACGAAATGCCATCTACAGGCTTATCTGCACAGTTAAATAGAATTTATTTAATGCTTAACCAAAGTCCGCCTTTCTTAAAGCAGGTAATCAGAAACGAAAAGCCTGATGTCATACATGGGCATTTTGGATTAGATTCATATCGTTTGTTAGGTGCTGCATCGCAAATGAAAGTGCCGCTGATTGTCCATTTCTATGGCCACGATGTTATCCGCTTACCCAAAGAATTTGGATGGAAAGCCCGCTATAAGAGATTACGTAAAAGAGCAAATTTTTTCATTACGGTCTCAGACGATATGAAACGGAATATCATCGAAATGGGATTTCCGGAAGCACGGATTGAAACGGTTAAACTGGGTTTGGATATGAACATGATTCAATTCAAACACAGAACCAGTTCCAAAACAAACCTGATGATGATTGGTAGAATGGTGGAGAAAAAAGGATTTAAATATGCAATTGAAGCCGTCTCCTTAATCAAACAATCTAATGTACCGGTTCATTTGGATATCTATGGTGATGGACCATTGAAGAATTCACTATACAAGCTGTGCAAAAAACTAGATGTAGTAAATGAAGTAACTTTTAACGGAAATACAGAGAATGAGCAAATTCTCAAAGAATTATATCAACATGATGTCTTGCTGGCACCAAGTGTTCAGGCTGCTGATGGTGACCGGGAGGGCATGCCCCATGCTATTGTTGAAGGATTAGCGAGTGGAATACCTATGATAGGATCCACTCATGCAGGAATTCCCGAGCTCATTTTGCATGAAAAAACAGGTTTATTAACGCAGGAAAAAAATTCAGAGGCTATTGCCCGGGCTGTTATTAGATTGCAAAATGATTCGGGCCTTGTAAGCCATATCAGTAAAAAGGGGAGGGAGAAAGTCGAGAAAGAACACTGCATCAATAAAATAACCCGACAAACCGAAAAAATATATCATAGGGTGATTAAAGAATATGCGAATGACTTGGATTAAGGAGATTATCGTGGATATCGTGGTTACTCTGTTTATTCTTGCAACAGTAACCATTGAGGCAGATTGGATGAGATTTACTTTGATTGGATATACCGTATTGATGCTGGCCGTCAAAACCATAGTGTATTTATTCGAAGGATTTCAACAAATAATTAGAAAAAAGGTACAGATAGCTCCTGTTTCAGTGATTTACCAAATCTATGGCATAAACATCGCCCTCTTAATACTTTTTGAGTGGTGGCTCATAGCTAGCCTATGGCTATTGATTGGAATAGTCTCTTATTTGACTGATAAGAAAATGTATGGTAAGGTGGGGAAATTATAAGGTTATAAGGACCATGACGGACATCAACCTGAATTCACACAGTACTTATGTTTAATAATAAATATTATAATATATTATATGCGGCTAAGCGATCAATTGTTGATTTTGCTTTAGCATTGACCATCAAGACAGGATTGTATTGAAAGTATTACATTTTAAAACTTCTTATCTAAATCAATCGGAGACCTTCATAAATAGATTGGTTCGTAATCATAAAGATTATGAACCCGTAATTTCTACCGCCTTCAAAAAAGAATATACCGAGGGTTTAAATATTTATGAAATGCCTAAATATGGGATAAAAGGGTTTTTAAATAGAACTCAACTTAAGTTGAACCGGAGTCCGCAGTTTTTGAATAACGTTATTCTAAAAGAGCAACCATCTGTCATCCACGGTCATTTTGCTTTAGATTCTTACCGTCTTCTGTCAGTATCTCGTAGAAATAAGATACCTCTTATTGTTAATTTTTACGGTTATGATGTTATGAGGCTTCCCAAAGAATTTGGATGGAAAACCAGGTATAACAGACTGAAAGCCCAGGCTGCCCATTATATTGCAGGGTCAGAGGATATGAAAAATAACCTTACGGAAATGGGGTTTCCTGAGGAGCGCATAGAAGTTATAAAACTGGGCCTGGATATGGATAATATCAGTTTCCGGCCTAAACAAAAAGCGGGATTGAATCTGATGATGGTGGGCAGGATGGTTGAAAAAAAGGGCTATGAATATGCGTTGAAGGCTGTATCCATCCTTAAACAAAAAAATTACCCGGTGCATATTGATCTGTATGGGGATGGATCATTAAAGCCTTTCTTAAAGGATCTATGCAAAGCATTGGATATTGAAGATATCGTCACCTTTAACGGTAATACACCTAACAGAACAATCATCACTGAATTATACCATCATGATATTTTATTAATCCCCAGTGTACAGGCTGAAGATGGAGACCGGGAGGGCATACCTCAGACCATTGTAGAGGGGATGGCAAGTGGGATACCGGTAATAGGGTCCTATCATGCAGGTATTCCTGAGCTTGTAATTAACGGTGAAACGGGATTGCTGGTTAAAGAAAGAGATGAATTAGAAATAGCACATTCTATTATTAAATTATACAAAAACCCCGAATTGGTAAAAAGAATCATCCGGAAAGCTAAGGTGCTGGTTAAACAAGAGCATTGTATCCATAAAATGGTTAGTAAGACAGAATCACTTTATAACAGGGTGATACAAAATGGAGACAATTACTATACGGGAGGGGAGATGATAACCCAAAAACGGCAAGTTCAGTAAATGAAAAACTTTAGTTGCTAATCGGTTATTATTTAATCAGCCAGATTAGAATATTCTATTGGATGGTTAACTGTTACTTATTATATTATAGGCACTTGTAATTATTCAAAAAATTGATGGAGTATATATGTTGAAACTAATTCCTTTCTTATTAATCGTAGCTTGCATGGTCACAACAGAAGCAAAAGCACAAATACAAGCTGATGCTACTACACCAGCTTATGATCTAAAAGCAGGTGGCGGGTTAGTATATGGCACTGAAATTGAAAATCTAGGTTTGCAGATTAATGGATACTACAGGCTGCCGATGAATGATCAGATATTTGCGGGTGCTGATTTAACTTATTTTCTGCCTGATACGGAGTCATTTTCAGGAGGTGAATCCAGCTTCAGAATTATTGCACTCAATTTCAATGGACAGTATCATTTTTTTCAGGATGAATCATTAGGAGCCTACGGTTTGGCAGGTATCAATTATGCTATGTTACGTTCATCAGCAGATTACGATGATGCCAACAATCAATTCGATTATTCTGATACTAATTCAGAGATTGGTTTAAATTTGGGGGGAGGTGTCGAATACCAGGTTGATTTTGGCATGATTTACGGCGAATTGAAATTCGTATTAAGTGATTTTGACCAATTGGTTATTGGTGCCGGGGTTCGTATTCCTATTGAAAGATAGTTTTTACAGCGAGGTGAGTAAAAGGTGCCACTATCCGTGTTATTAGTGGCACCTTTATTTTATCATTCATGCAACAAACATCTGATGATAATTCATCGAACTGTATAAATCCATGCCTCTGGATTTTCATTTCTCTTTATTTGCCTTAGCCTGTCATTGGCTGCGCGGAATGAATCATATTGGGAATAAGAGACGTTGAAATGATCCTTATCATAGTCAACAATAATCCTTGCCTCCTGAAACCCATTTCTTATCAATTCATTGAGACGATTGTTTGCCAAAGATTCATCGTTAAACGATTCAGCAATAACAAAATATTGCGGTAGGTTAGGGAGTGAATAATCAAGCTTTCCTAATCTATTATCTTCATTAATTCCCTTTAGGTTTTCCATTTCTGATTCCAACTCTGAAAGCTTTTGATTATGAGCTTCAAGTTGCCTTGCATAGGTTTGTGTCATTAGATTATTAAGGCGTTTCATATCATCTTCGGCCTGTGTGATTTCTTCGTTAACTTCTGCAAGCCTGCCTTCAAAAAGAGCCAGGAGTTCATCAACTTGCCTTCTACGTTCCCAATCACTAACAGGTGGCTCATCTTGCCAGGAATAATGCTCACGCCGGTTGCTGCCAAATTTGATCGAGAAACCCGCAGTAATCATAGTATATGCATCATCTCTTACCCGATTTTGGGTTTGACCATTACCTGCAACGGTCTCATAACCATCTATTAAATTTGTTCCTGTAAAATTGTATTCAAACTGTGCTATAAAATCTATTCGTCGGGAAAGGTATTGTCGAATTGAACCGCCCGCAATAAATGTCTGTGTATTGCCCAAACTTGAACTTCCCTGATAATCCGGGTATCCGGGACCTTGTTCATCGATATCAACCATATTATCAAATGTCATGATACCAATGCCAAAAATTCCATCAAGTGCACTATTAGATAAGAAACCAGCATCAGCATCCAGAAGCCGCAACAGATTAATTTGGGCTCGCAGTGAATAATGGTTAAAATCAGTTTCGAATATTCGGCCAAGATCATTATTGTCACTACTTGTAAATTGGCCTCGGTAATATGTTCCGTAAACTGATGTAATAGGCGTGATAGAATATCGTAGGTTGAGTCCGTAAGCAGGTTTCGGATCAGATTCTACTTCGAAGTTTGTAAGTCCGGTACCGCCAAATACATCGATACTCCAATGAGATGGGCTTTCCTGCGCATGACTGATGCTCTGTGCTAAGCCAATGATAAATAAGCTAATAATAGCATAATAAAATAACGTTCTCATAAATCACTCTTAATTAATTCTCTTGATTAGTATATTTTATTAAAGTGAAAATACTTATGATAATAGTCAAGAATAAATATAAAATTTTTTAAATAAACCTTTTACCGATTCAGCCGTTTACTTAAAGAATGTATGAGCCATAAGAGCGTTACAAAGCAAATAACTATTCATCAAATATTACAATATTATGAATGAACTTAATAATAAGCGAGTCTTGATATTTGTTGCGGATCTATTTGAAGACATGGAGTTAATGTATCCAAAGATACGTCTCAAAGAAGCAGGAGCTAAGGTTGTGGTAGCCGGGGAAGAGGCTGGAAAAGAATATAGTGGTAAACATGGTCACCCTTGTGTAGCCGATGAAGCCTTAGTCAACATACGATCCGGAGAATATGACGCCTTGGTGATTCCTGGAGGCTTTGCTCCTGATAAACTGAGGCGAGACAAAAAAGTACTGGATATTACCCGAACCTTTCATGAAACCGGTAAGCCATTAGCTTATATTTGTCATGCGGGTTGGGTACCTATTTCTGCCGGTGTCGTTAAAGGGATTAAGGTCACATCAACCAAAGCAATCAGAGATGACCTTGTAAATGCGGGTGCCAATTGGGTGGATGAGCCCCTGGTGATTGATCGGAATCATATTACCAGCCGCAATCCAAATGATCTGCCTCACTTCTGTACAGGTATAATACAAATGATGAGTGAAGTTCCGGAATTACAGCACCAGGACTTGCAGTAGTTGCTTTCCATAATTCAGGATAGATAGCCATGGAGGATTTTTAATCCTTCATGGCTGTAAATGGGAGACCTATAAATGGCCTCCATACTTTCCTTTTTTCAAGATTCTGTGTTGAACAAAGATTTCTTTAATTAACCAAAGGATAGGATAAGGCGGAAAAAAAATACCTACTAGTAGCATATTTACCTTTAATTTATCTGAATTCCGCGATTCGTTGATTCCGGCTAGCCCGGAAATCCAAAATATAAAAAGGGTAAAAAATAAGTAAGATAGAAGAAGTGTACCGACAAGGCCAAATTCCCCATACATCCATTGTAGCATGTGATCCTTAACTGAACATGGTTATTTCACACATAATACTATGAATTTTTGCAATCGGCAAAAACAAAGGGTGTTGATTAATTTAATGGCATCGAATTGTCAATGAATGTAGTTATCTTGTGAACTTTAAATCCATGCCGTTTACCTTAAATCAAAAGGTCTATCCTCGGTATTGAGAGATCTAAAACCATTTTAATGTTACCAGTAGTTGCCATTGTTGGACGCCCTAATGTGGGTAAATCAACCTTTTTTAACCGTTTAATTGGTGAACGCCAGGCTATCGTGCACGATCAGACAGGCGTAACACGCGACCGACATTATGGCGAAAGTTATTGGAACAACCGTGATTTCACACTTATTGATACCGGCGGTTATCTTCCTGAACGCGGCAATGTAATTGTTGATGGAATCCGGGAGCAAATCGAGATTGCCATCCTTGAGGCTGATGTTATCATTTTTCTGGTAGACGTCGTACAGGGCATTACTGATCTGGATCAGGCAGTAGCTTCAATCCTTCGTAAACAAAATAAACCCGTTCTGGTTGTGGCGAATAAAGCCGACAACACTGAACGTAGCTGGCAGGCTTCGGAATTCTATAAGTTTGGTTATGACGACGTATTTGCATTATCATCCATCACCGGAACAGGAACCGGCGAACTGCTTGATCATCTGGTAACCATCTTACCCCTTGAAGTAAAAGATGCTGACGAAGAAGGTATTCCCAAAATCGCGATCATTGGCCGTCCTAATGTTGGGAAGAGCAGCCTGGTTAATGCTCTCTTAAATGATGAACGCAGCATAGTGACTGATATAGCAGGAACGACAAGGGACTCGATTAACAGCAGGCTTTCTTTTCAGGGCAACACTTATATTCTCGTTGATACAGCTGGCCTTCGTCGAAAAAGCAAGGTAGCAGAGAATATTGAATTCTATAGCGCAGTCCGTACCGCAAAGAGTATACGTGAATGCAATGTTGCTGTTTTATTGATTGATGCTGTTCAAGGATTTGAAGCTCAAGACTTAAGAATATTACGAGATGCAGAGCGCTTTAATAAAGGAGTTATTGTTGCACTTAATAAATGGGATTTGGTCGAGAAGGAGACTAATACAGTAAAAGATTACGAGAAGAAAATCCGTGATAAAATGCCGAATATGGCTTATATCCCAATAATCACCATATCCGCTGTTTCAAGGCAAAGGATATTCAAGGTAATTGAGATGGTTGATGTAGTGATTAGCGAACGACATAAAAAAATATCTACCAGTGAATTGAATAAATTTATGGAAAGAATGATAAGTGAAAGACCCCTACCCGGAGCTGGAGATAAACAAAGGAAAATCAAATATGTAACACAGGTTAAAGCGAACCCGCCGGTTTTTATGTTTTTTATGAATAACCCTGAGAGTCTGCCAGCCCACTACAGGAGATTCATTGAAAATAGGTTTCGTGAAGAATTCAAATTTATAGGTGTGCCTATAACGTTGATATTCCGTGAAAAATAGTATAGTTTTTGTATTTTATAGGCAGAGATATAGCTGCAGTTAGCATGGTTCATTTTTATTAAAAAATTATTTATTCGTGTCTCAAAATCTTGAAGAACCCATATTAAACGCGACAAACCCTGAACAGGGTAGTGAACGTAAACTGAATTTCCTTGAAAGAGTTTATCTGCCGGAAATATTTAAAGGGTTAGGCTATACTTTTAAACAAATGTTTAAGCCTAAATTCACCCGGCAATACCCGGAAGAAAAATGGACTCCCCCATCGATATTCCGTGGGCGACCTGTTTTAGTAGAAGATGAGGGACAGGAAAGGTGTGTTGCATGCGGTTTGTGTGCAAGGGCTTGTCCGCCTCTTGCTATAAGCATGCAGGCTGACGAGAATGAAGATAACCCTAAAGAAAGGTATCCATCATTTTTTGAAATTAATATGTTGCGGTGCATTTATTGTGGATTCTGTGAAGAAGTCTGTCCGGAAGAGGCCATTGTAATGAGCCAGGACTACGATATCGTCTTTGAAAACAGGGAAGAGGCTATATACGACAAATCCCGCCTACTGGTACCTAAAGAAGAACTGAAAGAGCGACTGGATTTTCTTCGGGAATATAAGAATCGTCAATTTGGACAATTCTGGGATTATCAGGAAGAAAACAATATTCATTCCGTACGTAACAAAGATAAACGCTGGGAAACCAGCCTTTCCCTGGTTGAAATGTTAGAAGATCAACGGGCTCAGGGGAAAAACCCAACCTTGGATGATGTCAAAAAAGCACAATAAACTTGATGCTGAACAACTATTTGGCCATGCTGCCTATTTAGAAGAAGAGCTGGCTGCTTTGAAAAAAGTCATATCTGCCGTTCCCTATGAAGAAAAACCTGTGGGGCAGCATTCTATTATTGAAATGATAATGGAAATATATTTTGCTCAGAATAATTATTATGGACCGGTTATAAAACGCCTTTTTTCAGATGTACAGCCAGAGATTAATGACTTGTCGACAACCCAATTGGATCCAAACATCTCTGATTTAGATGAATCAAAACCAGAGGAAATCATTGACGAGGTTATTAAGAGTCGTACAAAATTACTGGCCACCCTTAACCAGATACCAAAACACGACTGGGAACGAAAGGGCATCGTTTTTGGAAAAAAAACTACCATGCTGAAAATGCTTGACGAAATGATCCAATTTGAAAGAGCTAAATTTAAAGAAATTGCCCATAGAGTGTTAGTTATCGATGCCAGCCGATCTATGATTAAACCAAGCCAGCCATGATTTCATTTTCAGGTTTAATATTGATTATAGCCACAATGTATTGTGGAATAAGACTATCCTTATTTTATAATGAGACCTTCTCTTTATACTACTTATGCCTTGCTATTTCAGTCTTATCCGTTACAATTGGGCTTTTAGGAGTTGAAATTAAAAGTTTTCTTTTTGATTACCCGGCACAGTTGGGCATGGACTGGAGCCGAATAATATCCGTAACTTTTGCATTGAGTGGCCTAGCCGTGCTTTTATGGATGGAAAAGCCTGTTTTTGCTCGATTCCCCATCATATTTTGTGCATTTCCATTGCTGATAATTGCTGTATTTCCTTTTATAATAAATTCACCGACTCTTAAGGAACTGATCATTGGAATGCTTCAGGGAGGAGCCATATCCATTGGTTTAATGCTTTACCTGCTCAAAACAAATCAATCCTCTGACAGTTATTATGTGGTGGCAGGTATTTCATTATTATTGATTTCCCTGTTATCACATCTAATTCTGGTGGATATGATTATTTTCCCTGAGTGGATCATTAAGGTTTGGTTATCAGCAGGAATTATACTGATCAATTATGGGTTAGTTAAGCTTGTAAATCAAGGAAATTCAGAACTTCAGCATACGACTGCAAGTTCAGGTATATAAGATACTGTAATGAATATTACCATTACTCCACAAGCCCGGGAAAAGGTAGACTTTCTATTACGTGAAGGCGAAATGGCAGCAGCAGAAATACGCCTCGTGAGTGGTTGTGCCGGTTGTGGCGGGTTAACAATTGGTTTATTGATAAACGACCCACGCGATGAAACTGATAAGATGATGAAAGTAGACGGTGTAACCGTGTTTATAGAACACCATTCTGAAGAGTATATTGGTAACACTATAGTAGATTACGTTGACAATGAATATGGAGGTAACTTCATTATCAGCAATGAATACGGAAGTTCAGTCTGCTTCGTCTAACGTTATAGTTACATCCATTAGACCTTATCAACCGCGGTGATAGGTCCCATCCTATTGTATTATAATTAATATTATGTAAACTAATAAATATTGATGCCCCTTCCTTAAAATCAATACGTTTCGAATCAATGAATAGCTTACGTTGTTAAATAAGGAAACTTAAAACTAGATAATTACAATTTGGTTATGGAAAACTTATTCTTTGACAATTGGGAAAGTATATATCGGACCGTGGTCATAGGTGTTCTCGCCTATGCTGGTCTGATCTTCTTGCTAAGGATTTCGGGTAAACGCATCTTATCAAAAATGAATGCCTTTGATTTTATCATAACTGTAGCACTCGGTTCAACTTTAGCCACAATATTATTAAATAAGGATGTGGCTTTGGCTGAAGGTATCACGGGTTTTGCAATGCTGATATTTCTGCAATATATCATCACCTGGCTTTCTGTACGATCCGATTCGGTAAAGGCATTTATCAAGTCAGAACCTACCCTTTTGTTCTATAAAGGTAATTACTTGCATGAGGCCATGATTTCGGAACGTATAACAAGGGAAGAAATCATAGCTACTGCCCGTCAAAGCGGTTCAGGAGGTATGGAGACACTCGACGCTGTCATACTGGAAACCGATGGAAGCCTAAGCGTAATCAATAATATAACCCATAAAGACAGTATCTTATTCCATGTGAATAAATCCAGTTGATACCCAGTATCAACTGGAGGTTATATTATGCCCCAATTGAATTATTAACCTTTACCTGATCAAACAGGTCATCATACCTTATGACTGCCTGTTTCCAGTCCAGATGTTTGTTGATACCCTTCAGGGTTTTCTTGGGAAGTAGTTTTTCTTTTCCGAGTAGAAAATTGCGGAGAATATAGAACAAATCATCTTCTGAATCATAAAATACCGATCCATGCAATAAAGGTGTTCGAAGGTTCTCGGGTATTACTTCAGGGTATGTCAAGCCTGTTGGCAATAATGGATGACAACCGCAAAAGACAGCTTCCATGATAGCTGCGCAGAAAAATTCATGTTGTGCCGTAGAAATAACAATATCACCTCTCCTCAACAGACCACTGTAAGTTTGTACATCTTGAACATAGCCATAATGGATGATGCGCTTTGAGTATCGATCCCGTGCCTTCTCAAATATGTCTGATCGGTCGTGTTTATAATCACCAACCAGGATAAGGTCAAAATCACAATCACTGTCATCAAGACGGTTTATGATTCTAAAGAATTTATCGGGATCTTTATCAAATGACCATCGTTGGTTCCATACAATGATCGGCTTTTTATTAGGTTTCTTTATTTCATCTTGTGGGTCAAGAGCATCTAAATCCAGACCGGGGTGAAGCACACTACTTTTTTTAACAACGCTTTTGATTGATTCGGTCTGATTATAATCTGGGAACCTGGATAGGAAATCAGGTAATGCATCAATATATGACTGAAGATGGAATTGAGAATTAAACACTACCTTGTCAGCAACAAGAACACTCAGGTAATTGATATAGCAAAATGTCAGATCACGCTCTTCATTTTCCGGAAGTGGTTGTGTCAGCTGGTTTTCATGCATATACATAATTACCGGAGTCTCCGCAAAACGTGGATTGGTAAGGGCAATAAATGCAGGTAGATTTGTCATGCTGCTTGCAAGAATAACATCAACCGGCTGAGTAAAGGCCTTTGTTTTTTCCGCAAGTGTAACAGATCCCCCGCTCATACGCCATTTCCAGTGCTGGTCACTCATCGTGACTGACATAATATTATGGCGTGAATGTTGAGTCAACCCTTCTAAAAAAGCCTTATGAGAACCACCAAGAAAAGGTTCCAGAGCCAATATATTCATTGTGTGTGGATTAGCTGAACCTTGATCGAAATTCATCCAAAGGAAGGTACAAAATCGTTGGTTTTTTCATAGGATCAAAGTAGGGCTCATCGCATGAAAATAACTGATCCATAAGATCTTCCATTTCCAATTGTGTGAGCCTCTTACCTTTCCTGATAGCTGAACGGTTTGCAAGTGCAAGGGCAAGCTTCTCTCGTCCGCTGAGTTTCATGCCCGAAGATAAACTCTGATACTGTTGAAGTATGGATTCCAGTAAATGACGTTCATTACCTACCTGTATATCAGCCGGCAAGCCGATGATCATTGCTGTATTTCCACTTAATAGCTGAAGGTTAAAGCCAATACGTTCCATGTCTGGTTTAAGTTCCTTGAGCAACACAAAATCAGAGGCTGAAAATTCTACTGACTGGGGGAAAAGGAGTTGTTGAGTGCTAGGTAATCCACTTTCTGAGGCTTTTAGAGCTTTTTCATAGATGATGCGTTTATGGGCGGCATGTTGATCAACCATGCATAATCCGGATAATGTCTGTGACAAAATAAATTCCTCATGAAGCTGCCAGAAACCCTCCCCTGTTCTTTTATTCTTTGGTTCAGGTTTTGTAATATCTGCAGATTCTGATTTTGGAATTTTGTGATCATCATACAAAGCAGTGCCATAATCTTGACCGGATTTAAAATTACCTTGTAAGAAAGTGCTGCCACCCGACCCTCGCGAAAAACTGCCGGTATTGCCTGGGATTCCGGATTCAAAACTGTTTTTACGTTGATACCCTTGATAATCCCCGCTGGAGAGATTTTCCATTGATGGTACCTGCATGCTTTGGTTAATGGCTTTATTTACAATCGATCGTGTTAGTGTAGCCACTCCTCGTTCATCTTCAAATTTTATTTCCAACTTGGCAGGATGTACATTCACATCGATCAGTTTCGGGTCTATGTCATAATACAGTGCGTAAAAAGAATATTCGTCCGGACGTGTCCATTTGCTATAAATATTCTGGATAATATAACTTAAATGCCTGTGCATAAATGGCCTGCCATTCACAAACAGAAATTGTTCCCCTCTGTTTTTCTTTGTGAGCTTTGGGTCAGCGATATAACCTTTAAGTGAAACGATACTGGTTTTTTCTTCTAAAGGAATAAGGCTGGCTTTGTACTGCTTACCAAAAAATTCAACGATTCGCTGGTTCAGTGGCTGTGGTGGAATCCGGTAAATATGATCTGTCCCATCAATTAGTTCAAAACCTATATCATGATTTGCTAAAGCTACCTGCTGAAAAGTAATGAGGATATGCCTGAATTCGGTGGCGTCGGTTTTAAGAAATGCTCGCCGGGCAGGCACATTAAAAAACAGGTTCTTTACCGAGACAGAAGTCCCATTGTCTGTAGCTGCAGGTTCAAAACGCTTAACCTCGCCACCCCAGGCCTCATATTCAAATCCGGATTCATCTTCAACACGTTTAGTGGTAAGTGTGACTTGTGAAACCGATGCAATCGAAGCCATCGCCTCTCCGCGAAATCCAAGGGTCTGGATATGGTACAAATCTTCAGCAGTCTGTATTTTTGATGTGGCATGCCTTAAGAAACATAAAGGGATATCATCTTTTGACATACCACTGCCATTGTCAATCACCTGAATGAGTGTACGGCCTGCATTATGTATGATTACTTTTATACAATCAGCTCCCGAATCTACTGCGTTGTCCAGTAATTCTTTGACCACTGAGCTGGGCCTTTGGACAACTTCTCCGGCCGCTATTTTATTGGCAATTTCAGGCGGTAGTGCTTTAATTATTGATGTATTGACGGTAAATCTCCTGTAAAGCAATTCGGGTGATAGATGATTATATCAGAAGCCAAAGCACAAGGCTTAGCAATAAAGCATAAAATAAAATTGATCCTGCCTGTCCCCGCCTGGATATTCTCTTAAATTTAATCCGCTTTCCTGAAGGACCAACTCTTTTGGGCTTGTAATAACGGTATTGGTAGTTAAATTTTTTGTGTTGGGGTACTTTTAACATAGTGATATCAGGTTTGATCTCATTTATACCAAATAATTAACGAGACATCCTTGGGCTTATTCCAACTATAAGTATAAAGATACCTATTCTTCAGATTAATTATTACAATTTGGTATTTATCATCATCACGTTTTAAAGAGACTGACTTGCAACGAATGATTTATTTATTGAAATTGGGATTCTTAAAATAACTTAAGCAAGGCTTTTGGATATGAATGAAGTAGTAAATACCAGGATCACTAAAAAAACTCATGCTCTGGCGAAAAAAATCGCCAAAGATCAGGGTATAAAACTCATTGAAGTACTAGAACTTGCCGTTAAGGAAATGCGGAAAGAACTGTTCTACAACGAGTTTAATAAATCCAGTCAGAGGTTGCAGGATGCCCAAGAAAAGGCCCGGATTGAAGAGGAGCAGAACCTTGCAGAGAAGCTCAATAGATTAGGCATAAAATGACACTGGATGTTAATAAACAAGGCACCATCCGACCTTCCCGAGGAGAAATTTGGTGGATGCAGCTGGATCCTTCCAAAATGCACCAAACCGTGATTAGCCGCCCCTGTTTAGTCATATCCGTTGATCAGATCAATACAGCTGCGGCTGAGGTAGTTATTGTAGTCCCCATAGCGTTTGAAAATAAAAAATTGGCATCTCATGTCCGTGTTGACCCTAAAGATGTTGATATCAAGTCAACGGGTTTCATACATTGCGAAGATATCAGGCTGGTCCCCCTCAGCAGAGTTCAGGCCTTCGCAGGGGTACTACCCTCCTATAAAATGGATGAGGTTGAGGAAACCGTATCTATGCTTTTGGGATTGGGGTAACAATGCTTAGATCTTCCTGACAAGATTTATACCATCCCTTACTGTTAGAAGAACATTTTCAACCCGGTCATCTTTGAGTATAATCTTGTTCAGTCTGTCTATTGCTTTTTCCTGAGGTTCTTTTGGATCCAGAACAGCTCCATTCCAAAGTGCATTATCAACGACAATGATCCCTCCGGCCCGCAGCTTCGGTATTACAAGCTCATAGTAATTAGGATAATTATCCTTGTCTGCATCCATAAAGACCATATCAATGGGTTCATGTATCGATTCTATAGTATGTATGGCTTTTCCTATCCGCACATCAATTTTATAGCCATGTGGACTGCGATCGAAAAAATGGCGGGCAATAGTAGCATATTTTTCGTTGACATCACAAGTAATGATTTTACCCTGCTCAGGCAAAGCTTCCGCCATAATCAATGCAGAAAAACCGGTAAACATGCCTATTTCAAGAACAATTCGAGCTCCTGCCAGTTTAATCAACATAGATACTAGTTTTCCCTCAACCCTGCCGCTAAGCATTTGGCTGAACTCCAACTCTCTTTCAGTTTTGCTTATTAGTTCCGTGAGAAGTTGATCTTCTGGTTTTGTATGGCAGTATGCATAGTGATCTATTCTGGAATCCATTATTGCCATAGAAGAAAATTGATAAGGTGAGTGAGTATGCCAACCTGGTTCAATACATCCCTGATTGGCAGGATGATAACAATTATACTAATACTCCATAGTTATTTCCATATTTTCCGTATCCAATTGGTTCTTTCGTCTGAATTGCGTTTACCCCTATTTAATAGAGGCGAGAAAATTCTGGACGATATCCTGGATGGCTTAATATATTCTGTATTACCTGTACTTTTTGATACGATATTATTCTTTTCTAAATGCAGTATAGCATCAGCAGAAAACCTCATAAAAATTGGTCCTGAATCCAGTACCTGATTTTGATGAATATAAACCTGAGATTCTGCATTCTTCATCTCTATTTTACGTTTAGGTGCGAGCAAAAAACGGTTTAGTTGTGTCTCGCTGATCTTGACTTGGTCATATTCCATCAGGCAAGTCTGATTAAATGGATCAATTAGCCAGGCTTTATGTTGTTGACCCTCTTTATGGTTCATTACATAATATATGAGTGTGCCTGCATCGAAATGAAATCGGCCCCAATACCAATCAACATACTGATTTTTTAAAGGTACCCGACCAATACTGTGATCATGATAACCTAAACCCGCCATTTTTATACGGTGAACAATCCGGCTTCCCTGATAAATATAGATCCTGCCACTCACATTGGCTTTGGGTTGAGCAAGGTTCCATAAATGTCCACCGAGCGCCTGATGGTTGTTTGTTAAATTACCGCACTCTTCACTTTTAAATGAAAGGTCAGCAATGAGCCTATCCCCTGATGGTAGTTCTTCGACCAGATTTAAACTATAAATTATATCGCCATCATCCTGAAGAGCTGTTAGCTCATTGTTTCCTATACGGATATAAATCTCGTCAGATCCAAATGAACATTCTTCATTAGGATATTCGCTCTGGCTGTCAAATATGGTCTTATTATCTTCATAAACTGAAATACTTAAAGCAGGATAAAAAAACGCCCGCGACTTGTCCCCTTCCCTTTTTGAACGAAGATTTTTAATGTACTTTGCAGAAAAAGGATTTCCTTCATAAAATATAACAACTATACGATACCGTTTATCATAGCTTACAGCATCAAAATACCACCTTTCATAACTGCCGGGTACCGTCTTGTCAGTTCTAATATCATTTTCAAAATTAGAGTAGAGTTTCATGATGAAATAGAGGGGTTTGTATAATATTCACAAAAGTTTAACAGGGATTGTTTCATTTATATTTAAAAATCTTTTGTTACACCAAAATGAATTTTTCCATTCGATATTGGATCTTCAGGAGAGAGTGCATATGTAAATTGCATATTACCTATTGGAGTTAAATAGGAAAAACCAAATCCCCAGGCATGCAAGGTACCGGTGTTCGTATTTAAAGATTGCACCTCAGTCATAAGCTGTGGACGATGATACATGCCGTATGCGCCGAACAGAAAGGCGTAGGAGGCCTCATCCAGAAGATAGCGATACTCCAGGTCACCCCAGCCCAATCGAGAGCCCAGGAACTGATCTTCGCGGTAGCCGCGTATTGAATTAGCTCCTCCAAACCGGAACAAATCACTTTCAGTGAATTCAGGTGATTCCATAAAATAACCGCTTGCTCTCAACGCTAGTACCTGACGATGGAAAGGATTGAAATATTTACGCACTATCAAACTGACTTCCTGCTGACGGATGATATTATTGGAAGTATATAAACTTTTCCGAATATCAGTAGTTTGTTTGATGCCGGTTTCCAGGTTCGCCATTATTTCTATGCCATGAGTTGGATTACCTCTGTAATCAACATCCAGATAATGCATACCAATCCCTGCAAAGGTTGCATGACCATTTAAAACCCTAACAGGAAGTGCTGGATTTGAATTTGAGGATGCTGATTCACGGCGTAAGCTGCCTGAAATTTCGAAAGTGCTTGTCCAGGCCCAGGTACTTTTCACACCGATGTTTCTGATTTGATAACTACTATCCTGTTGATGAAAGTTAAAGCTCCCGCCCAAGCCTAAGGGCATTTCCATGATCCAGTCACGTTTAATGGCAAGGTTAAGTTTGGTTACATCCTTCTGGATACGATCAAAGGCCATGTCAAGTGTACTCCCTTGCCATATTGCATTACGTACCCTTACTTTTCCTGTACCCACAATCGCATTTGTGCCATCATTCTGAGGAACGTAACCTAATAATATATCGAAGGCATTAGTGCTCCGTTCTATCACCTCAAAATAGAGAAAATGCTTGTCGTCTTGTACAAGAATTGATGGTTCTGCCACATGCTCAAACAATCCTGTGTTTTGAAGGTTACGCCGGGTGTCACGCATCATTTCAGGTGTAATAACTTGGTTTGTGCTTACCCCGCTGGCTCTTTCCAAATAAATGGGGTCATTGCGCTGGAGGTTTGAAAGTTTAACACCTGACGCTTTCATGAGTCCATTCAAATTCACGGTTAAATCAATGCTAACTAGATTAGAATCAGGGGATATTCTCATGTTTTCTGGTTGAACAGCCACTAAAGGATACCCCGCTTTCTCATAATAACTGATGATGCGACTGATCTCTCCTTCAATCAAAGTGTGAGTATACGGGGTATCACTGCTTATTCGTGATAAATACTCAGGGGTATCAACCCGGCTGTCAGCATAATTAATTTCTAAGTCTGCTAAAGAAAACCGATCGCCACGACTGCTATAAACCAGCACCTGCCCTTCCTGATTGTTTACTACGGAGTCAATGCGTCCTGAGAAATAACCGACATCTGTTAGAGTTTCCAGCACAAATCTCTTGACCTGTAAGATATGATCGAGACTATCTGATTCGGGATCAAATACAGCCAGAGTTTCTGGTAATTTTCCGATTGCCTGATCTTGTACCCATTTAATATCAGAAAGTTCCGAGTCCTGGCAATATGTTTTCTCAGACAAACATAATAAAAAGACAAACACTACCCCTAATACTAATTCCAGGTAGAAGAAGCTATTGTTATATCGTTTATGAAGATATGATCTCACGAACAAAGTTAGGAAGGGCGAATGAGCCTTTATGAATGTCTTCGTTAAAATATTTCAACGCTGGCTTCAATGCTCTAGTACCCGTCTCAACCCTTGTCGTTACCTGCGGGCTTAATGCATGTACGTCTTTACCGGCAAAGGCAAATGACCACATGCCTGCAGGATACAATGGAACAAAGCCCAGATACATTCCCGAGGTTTGAAAAGTCTCATCCAGTGCATTAAATAAGCTTCTAATGCTTGAGTGATACCCAGGAATCCAGGGACTTTCAGTCTGTGCTGTCAAAACTCCTTTTGAAGTAAGGGCTTTATGACAGTTCTGGTAAAACTCTTTCTTGAATAGATCAACTGCCGGACCAACTGGATCAGAACCATCAATAATAATAACATCATATTTATTCTCAGCCTCTTCAACAAAAGTCAGTCCATTCTCATAAATCACTTGTAAACGTGTATTATTAAAATCTCCCACATTAGGAAGAAATTGCTTAGCAGCCCTAACTACCGTTTCATCAATTTCTACCAAATCAACTGACTCCACAGAACGGTGCTTCAATACTTCCCTGGCTGTACCCCCATCGCCTCCGCCAATAATCAGTACTTTTTGGGGTTCCGGATGGCTGAACATGCCAACATGAGTAAGCATTTCATGATAAACGAACTCATCTTTTTCAGACAACATGACCATACCATCTATGGTCATCAAATTACCCCAGGTATCCGTTTCGTATACCTCAACTAATTGATATTCTGATTGTTCAGAAAACAATAATTTCTTGATACCAACAGTGAGACCGGTATTTTCGTTATAAAATTCGTTGTATTGAAGCGGCAATGTTTTATAGATGTATTATAATTTAAGTAGTGCTAAAGTTACCCGTCTGTTTATTCGTACCATAAGACAGCTGCTGCAAATGCGGAACCATGTCTTTCAACGATATGCTCAATGCCTACTGTCTTGATTTCTTTTAGTTTTCTCTTCCTATAACTAAAAGCATCAATGACCATTTGTTCTACTAAACCCCTGGTTATTTCCAGTGGCTGCATCCCTTCGTGTTCCATGATTACCCCGGATTCTTCTTCATCTTCAGGTATTCCTACGGAAACTGCAGCTGAGAGCATTTCTCCTGGAATGGAAGATGTGATTTCAGCGTATGCTATGGGAATGAGAGCCCCTTTAGGCAATTCTACTTTATAAATCTCTTTACAGCCCGGGGGGACAATGCTACTTACTCGCATTAAGTTAGTATCGCCTACTCCTGCATCTAATAACGCTTTGTCAAAAGCATTCAATGGCATGTTAGCATCACCAACACCCTTTACCAGACAATAGGTAGAAGGAGTATCGGTCATTTGTTTGAAGTTTAAAGCAATAGAAGTCGATGATTTCAATCTTATCGATATTAAGGTTAAGAGATTAAATTAGATGAGTTACTAAACGGTTGAGCTTTTTGGTTTAAACAGAAGCTCTTCACCCTCTCCTACTTTAAACAAGCCACGTTTAACCTCCATACTAGAGGTATTGCCAGATCCGAAAGCTGTTTTCAACATGTCTTGAATAATCCAGGGATCAATGGTTTCACCACAGGTAAAGATATCCACGGCAGCATAGGAATGCTCAGGCCAGGTATGAATGGCAACATGTGACTCTGCAATGACTATTACACCACTAACTCCATGCGGACTAAACGTATGAAAATCATGTGATATAATTGTTGCCCCGGAAGCCGACACGGCTTCTAAAAGTGAGGTTTCAATATTATTTGCATCATTGATGAAACTTGAATCGCATTCATAATACTCTACGAGTATTTGTCTTCCTAAAGCTTTCATTGCGTGTTTATGGATTAATTTTAAGAAAAAAGGATGTGTAACGATCAGGTAAAATGCCTTTTCGCTAAACATGCTATTTGGTTACAATTACTTCTCCCTTGTTCAACCTGATTAATAAGAACTGAGAATGATTTATGCAAAAATGAATTATTTAGTCTGATTCTGGTAATATTAACATTTAATAGGCTGAAATTGGAGTGTTTCTTTTTTTATTTCACGGACGCAATACGCTAAATAATAGAATATATTTTAATAAATTTTATTGATTTCAAAGATTATAATGCTAATCTGCAATCCGAATATGGCAATACCAAAAATAGATACTTTCTACATCAATATTTATGTCTAAATCAGAAAAAAATATTTCTGCCCAAGAATTTATGAATTTTTATGAGGCATTAATCATTCCCCGCCTTATTGAAGAGAAAATGCTGAATCTGCTTCGTCAGGGTAAAATTAATAAGTGGTTTTCAGGAATAGGACAAGAAGCTATTGCCGTGGGAGTTACAAAAGCTCTTAAGAAAGAAGATTATATTCTTCCTATGCATAGAAACCTGGGAGTATTTACCAGTAGAAATGTTCAACTATACCCTCTAATCTGCCAGCTTCTCGGTAAACACGATGGTTATACTAATGGACGGGAACGCTCTTTTCATTTTGGGATTTCTGAAAAGAACATAGTTGGAATGATCTCTCACCTTGCAGCCATGTTACCGGTTGCAAGTGGACTTGCTCTATCTTTCAAGTTATCAAACAAGAAAAATATTGCTTTAGCTTTTTGCGGAGAAGGATCAACAAGTGAAGGTGATTTTCATGAAGCCCTTAATCTAGCTGCTGTATGGCAGTTGCCAGTCATATTCCTAATTGAAAACAATGGATATAGTTTATCAACTCCAAGGAGTCAACAGTATGCCTGCAAGGAACTTGTTGATAAAGCCATAGGCTATGGTATAAAAGGTATTCAAATTGATGGTAACAATATTCTTGAAGTCTACGATATCGTATGCAGAGCAAGAAAATCCATTTTAAAAAACTCAAAACCAATATTAATCGAAGCGATGACCTTCAGGATGCGTGGCCATGAAGAAGCTTCAGGTACAAATTACGTTCCTAAAATATTAATGAAAGAATGGGAGAAGAAAGATCCTATTCTAGGTCTGGAAAAACATATTCTTGACATAGGTATTGCCACTGAGAATGACCTTGATGAAATAAAATTAAAAGCCAAAATAACCATTCAGGATGAGGTAAACCTTGCTCTAAAAGCAGAATACCCAGTATTTGATGAAGATAAAGAAGTTAGCAGGGTTTTCTGCCCGGTGAATAAAGTAGGTCGTGTTGATAATCCTTTTAATTATGATAAGAAATATCGTTTTATAGACACTCTGTCAGCAGCACTGAGGCATGAGTTCGACAATGACGTATCATACATCATGATGGGGCAGGATATAGGAGATTATGGCGGGGTTTTTAAAGTAACAGAGGGTTTTATTAAAAAATACGGGGAGAACCGAATACGAAATACTCCTATAATCGAATCTGGTATTTTAGGCACGGCACTGGGTTTAGCCTTGGAGGGTTATAAACCTGTCATTGAAATTCAGTTTGCTGATTTTATTACCTGCGGATTTAACCAAATTGTCAATAATATTGCCAAATCTCATTATCGCTGGTCCCCTCCTTTAAATATAACCATCCGGGCCCCTCATGGTGCCGGCGTAAGTGCCGGACCTTTTCATTCTCAAAGTCCTGAAGGATGGTTTATGCAGCATGCAGGATTGAAAATTGTAGTTCCTGCAACCGTAGAAGATGCTTTTGCTTTAACAATAGCCTCCCTTCGGGATCCAAATCCCGTTCTTATATTTGAACACAAGAAGCTTTATCGGAGTCTCTCAACACGTATTAACGGTCAAATTAGCATAGAGGCTCTTGGCAAGGCCAAAATTAGAAAAACCGGTATCGACGCTACGATTGTTACCTACGGTATGGGAGTACATTGGGCTATGGATATAGCTTCAAAATATGAAGCTGAAAAAAATATAATTATCGAAGTTGTGGATTTACGTACGTTATGCCCTCTTGATATTGAAACGGTTAAAAATTCAATCAAAAAAACAGGGCGTGTATTATTACTTCAGGAAGCATCTGAAGTACTTGGCCCTATGAGTGAAATATCATCACAAATCGCTGATTCATGTTTTGAACTACTTGATGCTCCGGTCATGCGTTGTTCATCGTTGATGATTCCAATCCCAACGAATAAAGCCCTTGAAGATGGCTATCTTGCTTCTCACAGGCTTGAAAAGACTTTAGATAGATTACTAGCCTATTAAACGTAAAATGATGTACCTGGCTAATTTTCCAGATACCCTCTAATTTTTCTTCTTAAAATCACTTTAGCCCTGCTAATACGAGATTTGATAGTCCCCAAAGGAAGATTTGTTTCCTCTGCAATTTCTTTATAGCTCTTTTCTTCCATTATACGCATATATATTAACAGAGCAGATGATGCAGGAATATGCCGTATAGTTTTTTTTACAACCTCAATCAAATTGTTTTGATGCAGGGTTACATCTTGCAGCATTTCATTGTCGATCAGGCTGGTGAAATATGCTTCATTAATTTGTTTGGGCATTTTTTTCCGGCTATTAGTTCTCAATAGGTTTAAAGCTATCGTAAATACCCATCCGGAAAACTTTCTTGTAGGGTCAAATCTTAATTTGAAATAAGATACTCGAAGAAAAGTATCTTGCACCAAATCTTCAGAATCCATTTTATTTCGGGTATGATTGAACATGAACCGAAACAAACGATATTGATAACGATTTACAATCTCGGTAAAGGCGCTTTCTAATCCATTTTGATACAAAGAGAGCAAATCCTCGTCTGATAAACAAGAATAATCCTGACCTTCCTCATGATCCATCCTACGTTCCCCGATAGATATTTAAGCTAGCAGTATTATTTACTAACTATCTTCTTGATGGTCATAAGGAGTATGGCTTCAAAATCGAGTTTACTGAAACCTTTTACTGCTTTATCTGCATCTAGCAGAGCTTCAAAGATATCGAGCGTTTCCTGGTAACTATACGCTCTGGCTATATCAGAAAGTTTGTTGAAATAGAAGGGACTGCCAACTCCTATCTCCTTCATAATTTGTTTGTCTGGCCAGCTTTTAAAACGAAGTCTCTGTATTTGCCAAACATTACTGAACATGGAATAAAAGAAGCCTATAGTTTTGATTACTTCTCCGGCTACTGAATCAGATAGTCTCAGCATCTGATCGGCAATATACAGAGATTTATCAAGGTTTCTGGAGGTAACAGCATCCTGAAGCTCAAATACCGTGTATTCCCGGGTAAGGCCAACATGAGCATGAACATCATCTCTTCTAATCGCTTCGCCTTGTTTTTTATAGGTTGCCAGCTTACCAATTTCTGTTGTAAGGTGCAGCAGATTATTGCCAAGTTGAGATGCGATTAACTGTGCTGCATCTGCTTCAATTACACTTTTATGATTGTGCTTCACCCACTCCGTAATCCAGCGAGGCAATTGATGTTCAGGTACGTAATCAAATTCATAGTAACCTACCGATTTACCTTTTTTAATAGCCTTACCTAGGCGGGTATTGCCTGATGGTGCTTTTTCATCAATGAGTATCAGCATATTTGTGGGATTTGGTTTTTCAATATATGCTAATAGATCATCCGGTTGTGCATTCCTTGCATTGTTATTTTCATCATCTTCTTTAGTATCAAAAAGATGGAAAAAATCACGTACTATGACCATTCTTCTTTCAGCCATCATAGGATAGCTTCTGGATAAAGTGAGTACTTTGTCAAGATCAGTATCCGACCCATATAACAGATCCAGATTGAAGTCCCTGGATTCTTTGGGGATCATTTGGGTGAATATGTCCTGTAGCCGGTCTAGAAAAAAAGTTTCTTTACCGCATAGGAAATTAACAGGTTTCACTTTGCCTGACTTCAGTTCCTGAACCAGGTTTTGGTACGTATCAAGACTTGAAGATTTTGCCATGGGGATTTGTAATTTTCAGGGTAGAATTAAGGGTATAATCGTCCCAATGTCCGTGCAAAAGGTATCGTTTCCCGCACGTGTTTAATACCGCAAATCCAGGCTACTGTTCTTTCGAGGCCAAGACCGAATCCTGAGTGCGGGACTGACCCATACCGCCTGAGGTCCAGATACCATTTAAAAGTTTCTTCCGACAGGTTATGCTCTTTTATGCGTTTTAAAAGAATATCAAGATCGTCTTCTCTTTGTCCGCCACCTATTATCTCTCCATAGCCTTCAGGGGCAAGCATATCTACCCCCAGAGCAACTTTCTCATTTTCCGGATCACGTTTCATATAAAATGCTTTAATTTCTGCAGGATATCCATATACCATGACTGGCTTATCAAACTGCATCATTAAAACCGTTTCGTCACTTCCACCAAAATCTTCACCCCATTTCTTATTGAGAGCAGATTCCCGCCATACCGGAATATTTCTCAAATCCTCTTCAATATCCTCAATTCGGGACCGAATATCTCGGTTTTCTGAGTCAATACGAAATTTACGACCTTTTTTTGCCTGTCCATATTCTGCTTTGAGTTCATCAAGTTTAGATTGCAGTTCATCAAGTTCTATTTTCCGGTTAGTTTCCATTTGATCTAATAGATCCCGAGTTTTATTGGATTTTAATAGCTCAAGAGCTTCTGTATAGGATATGCGTGGAAATTTACCACTATATTGAAGCTTGCTTATATCACGGCCCATAAGTTCAAGTTCTTCCTTGCATTTTTCTATGACTGAATTAATTACATAGGTCACAAATTCCTCTGCAAGGCTCATATTCATGTTCAGGTCATAAAAAGCCATTTCAGGTTCGATCATCCAGAACTCTGTAAGATGACGTCTGGTTTTACTTTTTTCTGCCCTGAAAGTTGGGCCAAATGTATAGATTTTACCATGTGCCATAGCCATAGCTTCACCATAAAGCTGGCCGGATTGTGTCAGATAAGCTTTTTGATCGAAATACTGGGTCTCAAATAGTGTTGATGTACCTTCAGCCGCGTTTCCTGTAAATATCGGAGCATCCATTTGAATGAACCCCTGATCCTGAAAGAATTGGTGGATACTAAAAATAATCTGATTCCTGATCCGCATGATGGCCCATTGCTTCTTACTGCGGAGCCAGAGATGACGGTTTTCCATAAGGAATTCAATGCCATGCTCTTTAGGTGTGATCGGATAATCCCTGGCTATTTGAATCACTTTTAAATCCTTCACATGCAGCTCATAACCTCCAATGCTGCGTTCATCTTTTTTAACCAGGCCTGTGATACTTAAGGAGCTCTCCTGAGTAAGTTGAGAAGCCTTTTCCCATGCAGTTTCATCAACATCCTGCTGATTCACTATAGACTGGCATAATCCGCTGCCATCACGAACAACTAAAAATATCAAAGATTTGCTGGAACGTACATTATATACCCAACCATGCAATGTGGTTGATTTACCGTCGTATTGTGATATATTCTTAATAGTGGTCATTGCGTCATTTATGAGTATATGGCCAAGTTATAATTATGATTCCATAGCTATAAATATATTCTGAATATTAGCCGGATTGAAATCACCCATAAATGTACGCATGGTAGGCAAAAAGGACACGTATTAATTAACCTTTTTTATCCTGTTTCTTTTTCTGAATTTTACTTTTTTCTTCCGGCAATAGCACGGTTTCAGAGAAATCTTCTTCTATTAAGAACTCCTGGCTGAAGTTAAGAATATCATCAACCGTAATGATATCTATTTCCCCAACCAGTTCATCAAGTGAAACATATCGGTTGTAATATATCTCACTTTTAGCCAATCTCATCATTCTGTTGCTCATGCTTTCCTGAGACAACAGCATCTTACCTTTTAGATGTGCTTTTGCTTCAACTAGTTCTTTTTCAGGTATTACTTCTTCCCGAAGTTTTCTTAGTTCTTCCTGTATAAGTTCTTTAACATGAGTAACATACTGTTTATCAGTACCGGTGTATATACCGAACATACCACTATCTTTGTACGATTGATTAAAAGAATGAATGGTGTAACAGTACCCAAACTTCTCCCTGACATTCTGATGAAGCCTGGAGCTCATCCCTCCACCCAGTATGGTGTTCGTTATCAAAAGTTTGTAACGTTCAGGATCATCAGAAGAAAGAGCTCTTTTTCCCATTATGAAATGGGTTTGTTCAATTTGCTTACTGAGTTTTTTGCTGCTGGTTTCGTAAGGGGTTAGTTCAGTGGCCCCATTTAATATTACAGATGCTTTATTTTCATTATCATTAAAATATCCTTGAACCAGTTGTGTCACTTTCTGATGATCCGTATTACCGGCTACTGAGATGATGATGTTCTCTGGCGTGTATCGATTCCGGATATAATCCTGAAGGTCAGATCGTTTAAATTTTGATACGGTGTTTTCAAAGCCTATTATTGGCCTTCCAAGGGGGTGCTTCTCGAATATCTGTGTGTTAAATACCTCGAAAACATAGTCATCAGGACTATCTTTGTACATCTTCATTTCTTCAACAACAACTTTGATCTCTTTATCAATTTCCTCTTCCGGAAAACTGGAATTAAGCACCATATCAGACAGCACATCAAGGGCTGCTTCCAACTTTGTATCAAGGCAACGGGCGTAATAACAGGTAAACTCAGGCGAGGTAAATGCGTTCAGATATCCACCAACCGACTCCATGCTTAATGCTATGTCGTAAGCAGTGCGTTTTTCTGTGCCTTTAAAAAGCATATGCTCAAGGAAATGAGTAATACCGGCCTGTTCTTCACTTTCATCGCGGCTTCCTGTTTTTACCCAAATACCAACAGAGATACTTCTGACGCTATCAATTTCTTCGGTTACAATTCGTAAGCCGTTAGGCAATGTTGTTTTGTGAACGCGACTAATTTCGCTTGATTCGCTCATAGAGAAAGGCGTGTAATGTGAAACTTAAATAAGACGAAATAAATTACAAAATATCAGTAAAGGCAGGGGCTTTGCGCACCCCTGTCTTTATGATCGATATTAAGCTTCTTCTTTTTCCAACAGGGCTTTTCTGGATAAGCGTAATTTTCCGCCATCTTCAACCTTGAGCAGCATAACTTCTATTTGATCACCTTCACTTAACACATCTTCTACTTTGTTAATGCGAGTGTGAGCAATTTCTGATATGTGCAACAAACCATCCCTGCCTGGTGCTATTTCAACAAAAGCCCCATATTCCTTAATTGAGCGTACAGTACCCAAAAAAGTACCTCCCTCTTCAAGATCTCCGGTGATGCCTTTGATCTTGGAAGCGGCTAGTTCTGCTTTTTCAGCGCTGTCAGCCATAATGGTGATAATGCCTTTATTGTCTTTTTCCTCAATGATAATCTGTGTTCCGGTTTCTTTTTGTAAACCCTGGATCACTTTTCCGCCAGGACCAATAATAGATCCAATTTGGTCGGTGTCAACCTCCATTTTTAGGAAAGTTGGAGCATATTTAGAGAGTTCAGATCGTGGCGTAGATATATTCTCAGCCATTTTTTCAAGAATATGTAATCGTCCTGCCTTAGCTTGAAGCAGCGCTTCTTCCATAACTTCGAAGCTGATTCCTTTTACCTTGATATCCATTTGGCATGCTGTGATGCCGTCGGGAGTTCCAGTAACTTTGAAATCCATATCTCCCATATGATCCTCTTCACCCTGAATATCAGCTAGAACTACTTCATTCTTAGGCCCGACAATCATTCCCATTGCTATACCAGCAACTGGCTTTCTAAGGGGTACACCGGCATCCATCAAAGCCATTGATCCACCACATACAGAAGCCATAGAAGAAGATCCGTTCGATTCAAGGACATCAGAAACGATACGCACGGTATAATCAAAATCATCAGTTGGCGGCATCATTTTCTTCAGAGCTCGTTCTGCTAGGTTACCATGGCCAATTTCACGACGGCTGGTTCCGCCAAATCTTTTTACTTCTCCAACCGAAAAAGGTGGAAAGTTGTAATTAAGCATAAACCGTCGAGGTTCTGTGTCGAAAAGAGTATCGACAGCCTGTTCATCACGTTTGTTGCCTAATGTTACCGTTACTAAGGCTTGAGTCTCTCCACGTGTAAATATCGCAGAACCATGTGTTCTTGGGAGATAACCAGTTTCTGTCCAAATTGGACGAATTTCGTCAGGCTTACGTCCGTCAATGCGATATTTTTCATTAAGTATAATGTTTCGCAAAACTTCTTTTTGCACATCATGAGCGATTTCAGATATGACATCACTTTGATCAGGATATTCTTCGGCAAGAGCTGCATTGATTTCATTAACCACTTCTTTTATAGCTCCGGAATAATCTTTTTTCGTATGACCGGCTTTAGAGATATCATAAAATTTATCTCCAATAAGTTCTTCGACTTTTGCGGTTAGTTCAGCGTCGGTTACTTTAGGTGAGAACTCCCATTTTTCTTTACCAACGTTTTTGCGAAGTTCATTCTGAAATTCACATAGAGTCACAATTGATTTATGTGCAACTTTGATAGCTTCTATCATCTCTGATTCGGAAATTTCATCCATCTCCCCTTCCACCATGAGGATGCTTTCTGCAGTTCCTCCAACGGTAAAATCCAAATCGGATTCATCAATTTGAGTTACGGTTGGGTTGACGATAAATTCACCATCAATTCGGCCAACTCTTACCTGTGCCATGGGGCCATCAAAAGGTATATCGGAAAGTGTTAAAGCCACAGATGTTGCAACGGCAGCTAATACGTCAGCATCGTTTTCACCATCAGATGAAATGACCTGACAAATTATTTGTGTTTCATTCATAAAACCGTTTGGAAACAACGGTCGGATCGTGCGATCTATAAGGCGGCACGATAAGATCTCTTTTTCAGAAGGACGACCTTCTCTTTTTATAAAACCACCCGGGAATTTACCACCGGCGGCATAATTTTCTCTATACTCAACCGAAAGTGGGAAAAACTCCTGCCCTTCTCTGGCTTCTTTGGCAGCTACAGCTGTAGCTAATACCATGGTGTCGCCAAGGCGTATTACAGCACTTCCATTGGCTTGTTTGGCCAAACGACCAACTTCCAGGGATAATGTTTTTCCCGGGGCAAATTCGATTGATTTAAAATCAGCTTTCATTTTTCTATTTTTCTTTGCGTGTATGATTTGTAGAATTATGGGTTATAGCGAAGGCTTACCCATAATGTATAGCAAAAAAAAGGCACGATGGGATTTGTACCTTTTATCCTTGCAATTTATTTTCGAATACCGAGCTCTTTGATGAGCTTTCTATATACCTCGATATCCTTGCTCATCAGATAATTAAGCAATCTTCGGCGCTTACCTACTAAACGTAAAAGGCCGAGACGGGTAGAATGGTCTTTTTTATGACTTTTCAAGTGTTCAGTCAGTCTGTTAATACGTTCTGTAAATAAGGCTATCTGTGCCTCAGGGGATCCTGTATCAATTTCAGTCTTACCAAACTTGTTAAAAATATTCTTCTTTTCTTCTGCGCTTATATTCATAATATGGGATTCTCCGCTTTAGATATTGCTATGCTAAAGTAGATTAAGGTTTTAGTTCATTAGGTTAATATACGCTTTATTCAGCCCTGGAACAACAAATCTTATCATTTTCTAATTGTGCGATAAGCGTTTCCATGCTCGAAAATTTTTTTTCATCCCTGATCCTTTCCAGAAACAGGATGTCTATTGATTTTCCGTATATATCCAGATCAAAATCAAATATATTCACTTCTAAAGTAAGTTCTTCTTTTCCAAACGTTGGTCGAACTCCAATATTCATCATCCCCCGATATTTTACTCCGTCAATTACGACGTCAACAGCATAAACTCCATTATAGGGTATTATTTTTTTTGGATGATTTATTTTAATATTAGCTGTAGGGTAACCTAATTCTCGCCCTCTCTTGTCTCCTTGAACTACAGTTCCGTTGATCATATATGGCCGTCCTAAAAACTGCCGTGCTAAATGCACGTTGCCTTTTTCCTCCAACGCCTTCCTTACTGTTGTACTGCTAACCGTAACTTTTTGAACTTCATACCCTTCTACAATATGAACTTCAAATCCTAGTTTAGTACCTAATCTGGAAACCGTTGAAATTGTCCCTTCTCTATTCCTGCCAAACTGGTGGTCATAACCTATAACAAACTCACAAAGACCAATCCTCTCAAAAATGATATCCTTAACGAATGATTCAGAAGTTAATAAAGAGAAATCACGATCAAAGGGTATTACAACCATTAGATCTACACCCAGTTCACTTAAAATAGTACGTCTTTCTTCTAATGTTGTCAGTAATTTAATTCCCGAGGACCCAGGATTAATTATTTCTCTGGGATGTGGATCAAAACTTACTACGACACTTCTCGCACCTCTTGAACGAGCTTTTTCAACTACGGTTTGAATCAGTTTTTTGTGTCCCTCATGTACACCATCAAACGTTCCGACAGTAACCACTGATTTAGGATGGCGGACTACCTCAGGCAGATAGGTCAATTGTGTCATCACACTTGAAAATGTTTAGGATTTCGGCCACATCCAAAGCCTTATTAATATTATAATCACCTATCGCGGTCCTTTCCAGCCCGCTTAAGTGGGCTCTGGAATTTAAAGCCAGTCCCAAATCATTGGCTAAAGACCGAATATAGGTTCCTGTACCACAATGAACATCCATTACTAATTTTGGACTTTCATAGCCATGAATAATATTCTTGTGAATCATAGCTTTTCTCGGTTTTCTCTCAACCTCTATCCCTTTTCTTGCCAATTTATAGAGGCGTTGTCCATTATATTTAACAGCAGAATACATTGGTGCTACCTGTTCAATATCACCAGTGAAATGCTTAGCAAGTGTTGATTCTATTAGGCTATGGGTTATATGATCTACTGGTGCTTCTTGATCTACTTCCGTCTCTGCATCATAGCTTGGTGTTGAACTTCCAAAAGTGATTTCGGCACGATAAATTTTGCTCTGCTTTTGTATACCACTTATTGATTTCGTGGCTTTTCCCGTACATAAAATAAGAAGACCGGTTGCCATAGGGTCTAGGGTACCAGCATGCCCTATTTTTTTTACACCTGTCATTTTTCTCAAAAAGCCAACTACCCTGAAACTTGACCATCCTTTAGGCTTATTGATCAGAAAAATGCTGCCGGATTTATAGTCTTTAAGATGATCCGGCAGATTATTTTTTTCATAAACGGGAAGTTTTGCTAATGGAATAGGTAAAGCCATAGGTTTAAATCAGAAGAACCTGTTCAAAAAGATGAAACGATCGAAGACATTATCGCTATTCCTCGTCATCCTTTTTAATCTTATTAAAAAGAGTTTCCATTTTATTGACGTACTCAGCGGTATCATCCATATAAAAATGAAGTTCCGGTATTTTTCTAACCTGGTGTCTAATGAGTTGGGCCAGGTTTGTTCGGATATTGGTGTTATGATCGGTGATATACCGGAATACCTCTTCCTGGTCACCTCCGGGAGATAAAATACTTAAGTAAACCTTAGCAATTGATAAATCCGGAGTAACCCTAATGGAGGTAATGGTAATAATATTTCCATTCTGGTATTCCTGTAAAATATTACCCAGATCTTCCTTCAATAAAGAAGCAAGACGTTCTGTTCTTATGCTCATGCTGTTGGCTCATTGACTAATTTTCTCTTGGTTTCTGTTACCACATAACTTTCAATCTGATCGCCAACCTTGATGTCATTATAATTTTTGATGCCAATACCACATTCATATCCAGTAGCAACTTCTTTTGCATCATCTTTGAAACGTTTTAGAGAGGTTATTTCACCATCATAAATTACGATTCCGTCACGGATCAGGCGTACTTTATCATTTCGGGTAATTTTACCTTCCAGAACAAAACAACCTGCAATTGTGCCCACACCAGGAACCTTGAATGTATCCCTTACATCCAAAGTGGATGTAGTTTTTTCATTAAGTTCTGGGCTAAGCAATCCTTCCAGTGCATCATGAACAGCATCAACAGCATCATAGATCACGCTGAATAATCGAATATCGATTTCTTCACGCTCAGCCAATTTTCTTGCATTTGATGAAGGTCTTACCTGAAATCCAATAATGATAGCTTCTGAAGCTGATGCCAATAAGACGTCTGATTCAGAAATGGCACCTATACCCGTATGGATGATCTTAACTTTAACTTCCTCGTTACTCAGTTTTTGTAAGGAGCCGGAAAGAGCCTCGATTGATCCGTCCATATCTCCTTTTATAATCAGATTTAGTTCGGCAACTCCACCCATAGCCATACGGCGGGAGATATCTTCCAAAGTAGGATGTTTAACTCTTCTGAGGTTTTGCTCACGGCGAATTTGCTGACGTTGGGTAGCAATATTCTTGGCTGATTTTTCATCATCAGTCACCACCATTTTATCACCAGCCTGAGGCATACCGTCAAAACCAGTTATTTGAGCAGGAGTAGCAGGGCCAACTTTATCCATTCGTTTACCCAGAATATCTTCCATGGCACGAATACGACCGTAATATTGACCGGCTACAAAAGGATCCCCTACTTTTAAAGTGCCTTTTTGGACCAGGATATTGGCTACAACCCCTTTACCTTTGTCTACCTTGGTTTCCAGAACCACACCGCTCGCCTTTCTGTCTGGATTAGCTTTAAGCTCCATGAGCTCTGCTTCGATAAGTACTTTCTCCAGTAATTCATCAATACCCTTACCCGTTGATGCGGATACTTCAGCACATTGCGAGCTTCCACCCCATTCTTCAACAATTACATTGTGATCAGAAAGTTGTTTCTTAATTTTTTCAGGATTTGCACCCTCTTTATCCATTTTGTTGATGGCCACAACTATTGATACCC
This sequence comes from Balneolales bacterium, assembly GCA_040905745.1. Classification (GTDB taxonomy): domain Bacteria; phylum Bacteroidota; class Rhodothermia; order Balneolales; family Natronogracilivirgulaceae; genus JBBDMU01. Next base: position 64,848 of record JBBDQY010000061.1, on the reverse strand, counting down.
CCCCTGCCTGAGCATGGTTTATGGCTTCAATGGTCTGAGGCATAACAGAATCATCTGCTGCTACCACCAAAATTACGAGGTCTGTAACCAAAGCACCACGAGCACGCATTGCTGTAAAGGCCTCGTGACCCGGGGTATCAAGAAAAGTAATCTTTCTATCGCCTTCTAAGTTTACTGAATAAGCGCCAATATGCTGAGTAATACCACCAGCTTCACCAGCTGTAACATGTGTTTTTCTAATGTAATCCAGCAGAGATGTTTTACCGTGATCAACGTGACCCATAACGGTAACAACAGGAGCCCGGTTTTTTAAATCTTCAGGTTTATCTTCTTCTTCTTCAATCTCAACAGTCAGGTCTTCTGCTTCGACAAAACGAATTTCACGATCATATTCATCAGCCAACAGTTCCAGAGTTCCAGCCTCAAGACGTTGGTTTATGGATACAACCATACCCAGGTTCATACAATGGGTGATAATCTCAGTTGGATTAACATCTAATAGATCTGCAAAATCACTTACCGTAATAAACTCAGAGACTTCCAGAACGGTCTGATCTAACTCTTCCATTTCAGCCTGCTTGTCGCGCTCGGCTGCCATATCATCCCGTTTTTGACGGCGACGTTTCTGACGCTTTTTGGCCGTGCCGGTTCGAAGCTCGGCCAGAGTTTCTTTCATTTTTGTTTCGACATCGGATTCATCAACTTTACCCCGACCTTTGCCTTTAATACGTTTTTTCTTCTTCTTAGCAGCAGACTCTTCTTTTACATCAGTGGACTTTTCACCTTCTGCAAGTTTTTTGGTCTTAATTTTTTTCTTTTTAGGCTTATCGTCTGAAGTATCTTTTTTAAGTACAGCAATCTCCGGGTCTTCATCTACTTCAACAGCCGGTTTTTTCTTCTTGCCTTTTTTCTCAGGCTTAGCAATTTTCATGGTACCCAGAACACGAGTTCCTACCAACTTTTTGCGTCGACCAACTCGTTTTGGTTCATCACTTACTACAGGCTCTTCTACTACTTCTTCCTCCTCAACCTCTACTTCAGTTTCATCAGGTTCATCAGTATCTTGGGCTTCTACTTCATCATTTTCTTCTGATTTATCTAAAACTTCCTGTTCTGGTTCATTCTCAGCCAAGGCAGGCTCAGGTTCTTCTTCAGTTTCAATTTCTTCTTCTTCAGGAACCAGAATTTCTTCATCACCCGATTTAGAATCTTGCTTTTCAGTCTCTTCCTGACTTTCATCTTTTCTAGATTCTTCATCTGCCGGTTCGGGAATAATCTCATCCGGTTTCGGCGCTAAATCCTCTTTTTTACTTTTACCTTCATCTTTCAGTACTTCCTGGGGCTCAATTGGAAGATCATCCGGTGAGTCTTTTGGAACCAGATCTTCAATAGGATCTAATAAACTGTCAATATTAACAGAATCTCGAGACTGACGATTTCGCCTTTCCTCATATTGTTCTTTAGCCAGTACATGTTCCCGGCTGCGTTCTTTATCTGCACCATATACTGTCTCCAGCGCCTCATACATTTCAGGTGTGATGCTAAAATTGGGTTTATTGACTGCTTCGAAGCCAGATTTTCCCAAGCTATCTACAATCGATGCCGTAGATACATTAAATTCTTTTGCTACCTTAAAAAGCTTTTTAGGTTTTACACCTTTTACCATAAAGAAATAACCTCTTTTTTCTTCAGCCTATATATTATAATTAACCGGCTTGATCTTCTTCCTCTTCTTCTTCGAATTCTTCCTGAATAGTCCCAATGATTTTACTGGCAGTATTTTTGTCTATTGAACCATCTGTTCTTCGAACGAGTTCATCTTCACTTAGTTCGAGTACGGCTCTGGCTGTGTCACAACCAATATCAAACAATTTTTGCACAAGTTCATCACCAAAATCATCAGCAAATTCAAAGATATCAATGTCTTCTTCATCATCAACTTCGCGGTAGACGTCAATTTCATAACCAACTAACTGCGAAGCAAGGCGTATATTTACGCCGCCTTTTCCAATTGCTTTGGATACCTGATCTACAGGCACTACAACTTTTACTTCTTTTGATTTCTCGTTGATTTCAACTGATAGTACCTGAGCCGGTTGTAAAGCTCTTTTAATAAACTCATGAGTATTTTCAGAGTAATTTATTACATCTATATTCTCGTTACACAATTCTCTAACGATGGAATGAATCCGTATTCCCTTCATCCCTACACATGCACCAACGGCATCAACGCGCTCATCGTGTGATACAACAGCTACTTTTGATCGGTCACCTGGTTCTCTTACCGATTTTTTTATCTCGATAATTCCATCAAAAACTTCAGGAATCTCATTTTCAAACAATCTTTCTAAAAACAAGGGTGAAGTCCGGGATATAATCACAGCAGGATTACCGTTTTCCCGTTTTACCTCCAGAACAACAGCACGAATAGTATCACCCTTACGGTATCGATCTTTATATATCTGCTGACTTTTAGGCAGTATTAATTCAACACCATTGTGATTCACCAATATATCTTTATTACGTACCTGATAAACATCTCCAAGTACGATTTCACCTACACGATCAGAATAATCATCAAATATATGATCCTTTTCAATTTCCCGAATACGCTGAGCAAGCGTCTGACGGGCCATCATAACTGACCGACGGCCAAAATCTTCTATTTTAACTTCCTGTGCAAATTCATCATATAACTCTAGGTCAGGATCCAGCTTAAGAGCCTCGCTGAGTGCAATTTCAGTAACTTTATCCGTAAGCTCATTATCCGGCACAACTTCACGAATATGCATCATCTGAATTTCACCTCGGTCAGGATTAAGAATTACATCAAAGGCATCATCGCTTTCATATTTTTTTTTAATCATCGACCTGAATACATCTTCTAAGATTGAAAGAAGCAAATCACGTTCAATGCCTTTATCCTTGGCTATTTCAGCAAAGGATTGAATAATTTGTTTTGAAATATCTGTTTGCATAATTCTCCGGGGGATAACTGTTTAGGTCAAATAACCGCTTCGATTTTTGTTTCTATGATATCGTTGAACCTGACCTCGTACTTATTGCCATCTTTTGCATTTACATAGATATTGTCTTTCTCTACATTCCAAAGTTTCCCTGACAATAATTTTTCCTCCTCATTATCCTTGAATTTAATGGAAACCTGTCTGCCTTTATTACTTGAATATTGCCTTAAATCTTTTAGCGGACGGTCTAAACCAGGGGATGAAACGTTTATGGTATATTTATGAGTAAAAACTTCATTTGCTTCAATCAGTAAACCGAGTTGTTTGTTTACATCAGCACATTGATCCAGAGATACCCCTCCCTCCTCTGATTCTATATAAACCCAGACCATCACGTTTTGACTGCCACCTTTAAGTTCCAGATCGACCAGAAAAAGATCAGTTCCTTTTAAGGAATCTTCGACTAAATCTTTAAGTTTATGTAATAACTGATCTTGCAAATTTATAAATTATGTATGAAATAAAAAAAGTGCGTCTTTTTGGGACCCACTTTCGGCACAAATATAATCTTATTACTTGTGAATTCCAATAGAGGTTTAACCTGCTTTACCTTGCTGCCCACCATATTTGAAACATCATGCCAATTCAAACATTATAACATCGGTTGACAAATCTGTACTCAAAATACGATATATTACCATTAAAAAATGACTAACAAGCTTAATTATGAACTCTTATATTTCGATTTTTATTGCATTATTTTTGGTTTCTTTAACATCTGCATGCGGAAATGATAACAATAGTTCATCAACAAAGGGCAGATCACTTGATTTTAATTCCGAGTTATATTTTTTAAATCAGTTCAGGGACACAGTTTCAACCATTCAGGTTGCCATTGCTGAGACTGAAAATAAAAGGAACCTTGGATTGATGGATGTTTATAATCTGCCTTCCAATGCCGGCATGATTTTCATCTTTAATAACGAACAACCCCGTAGTTTTTGGATGAAGAATACCCCCCTTCCATTAGATATTATTTATATCAACCGTGACCGTGAAATCGTTAAGATTCATCATAACACCGTACCGTTTTCCGAACGTCAGATTCCATCAGGGGAGCCGGCGCAATATGTAGTTGAAGTTAATGGTGGTTACACACAGAACTATAATATACAGGAAGGCATGTACATTGACTTTTAACTAAAACACCCGATATGATATGAAAAAATATCTCTATTACTCCGCCTTCCTGATTATCATGTTTATTAGCTGCAATAAAAATGACTCTGAATCTGATGCTGAATTAATTCATTACAGCACGGATCAAATTTCCTTCAACATCCCAGCATTGCATTGTGATTCTTGTGTAAAATCAGCTACAGAAGCATTGAAAAAAGTTGAAGGTGTCGACGAAGTAAAAATCGATCTGACAGAAAAATACGCGGTCATATATTCTAATGGGGATATATCACCAGACCCTGATCAGATATCTGATGTCCTCGAAAAAATAGGTTTAGAAGCAGTATTCGATAATTATGATTTGTAATTCAATTCATATTCTGTTAGGAAGTTCTCAGCCATACTGACATTAACTTTAGACCCCATGAATATCGGACTTCGCTGATGGATATCATGGGGTTCGATTTCCATAATCCGTTTTATTCCAGTTGTAGCTTTACCACCAGCCTGTTCAATAATAAAAGACATTGGGTTACATTCATACATTAACCTAAGTTTACCTTCAGGATATTTATCAGTAGCCGGATAAATGAATATCCCACCCTTCAAAAGGGTCCGATGAACATCAGCCACCATGGATCCGATGTACCGGGAGTTATACGGTCTGAGGGTATCGGGATCTTTCTCTTTACAATATTTTATATACTGACGCAAACCTGGCTCCCAGGAGTTATAACTTCCCTCATTTATGCTGTAGTAGGGACCATGTTCCGGTATTTGAATATTCTCATCACATAGAAAAAACTCACCTATACTTGGATCAAGAGTAAATGCACTCACACCCATTCCCGTTGTATATACCAATATTGTACTGGAACCATAGAGCACATAACCGCCGGCTACTTGATTTACACCTGGCTGCATTGCATCCTCATTTTCAGGATAATCAGCCCTGTGACTTTTTCTCATAAAAATAGAAAAAATAGTTCCTATTGAAACGTTAACATCAATATTAGAAGACCCATCCAATGGATCCATATAAACAATATAATTGCCGGATGTACTGTCAAATCTTATAATACCATCGTCTTCCTCTGAAATTACCATACTTACTATATTTGACCGGCTTAAAGCATGCAACATCTGTTCATCAGAGAAAACATCCAACTTTTTAACATGTTCTCCATGAACGTTTTCTGAGCCATTCATACCCAGAATATTAGTAATTCCAGCTTTATTAACTTCTCTTGAAATGATCTTTGATGCCAGTCCGATATCTCTAAGAAGCTGGGAAAGTTCTCCTGTTGCACCTCGAAATCTGTTTTGGCCTTGAATTATATATTCTTCTAATGTTATGTGCCGTTTTGGTTTTTTAAAAGCCATGTTTCTCTCGTCTGATGATTTATAGTTCATCAAAGATAAAAAAAATGAACAGGATATAACATTTAGTAATCTTAATATTGACCGACGTTATTCAGGATGAATAATAAGTTAATAAGCTAAATAATAAACTTATATTGCTTATAAATGGGTGTATAATTTTATCCAGAACATTTGCTTAAGGGCTTGCAACATCGTTCACTTCTTTTATAGCTGTTTTATGATGAACTAAAGGGCGACCGTGCTCATCGACATTTACAAAGACCATCTTATCAATAGTGATGATAGTAGTATGTGTAAATTTATTCCGAACCATACAGGAAAAGGTAATGGAAGTACGACCAAATTTAACAACCTCCATTCCCATTTCTAACACGTCACCCATTTTCGCAGAGCTGACAAAATTAATTTCAGATATATATTTGGTAACCACCCGATGATTGTCTAACTGACAAATAGCAAAGATAGCAGCCTCTTCATCAACCCAACGCAACAAGCTACCGCCGAATAGTGTTTGGTTTGGATTCAAATCTTCCGGTTTTACCATTTTACGAGTATAGAAATTCATATTCTCTCTGCTTTAGTTGTTAATAATTAGGGAAAGCAATAATATCAGGGAGGTAGAATTTTAAATTAAACCCTATTCTTCCTGTCATTAGAATTAACCAGTCATCATTAATAGGCTAATTTTATAAAACCTGTCTGGTAATTCGGCGAAAAATAAAAAAGCACGTTAAACTAAGACATTTGATGTCAGCCCAACGTGCTTTTTGTAAAAATGAAAACTTGTATTACGTTACAAAACTGTTACATCTTGCGCTTGTAAACCTTTTTCACCCGTAGCAACGGTAAATTCTACTCGTTGACCTTCATCTAAGCTACGGTAACCATCTTCGCGAATTTCGCTGAAATGAACAAAAAGGTCGTCACCTCCATCACGGGAAATGAAACCATAGCCTTTATCGCTGTTAAACCATTTAACAACGCCTTCTTCACGATCTGCCATTCTAAATACTCCTATACAATTGTTGTTGAAATCTAAATCTCGTAATCATCTAATATCGTATTTGTTTGAAAAAACACAATTTCGAATAACCACGATGCATGATGATAGAATATTTTTATTAAATATGCAATTGTATTTTATAAGCTTGTAAATATGATGGAGGATAAATGCTATGATCTCTGTATTTCTAAGATATCATGAGGTCTTGGTACTGGGAATGAACTGGTTCATTTAAATCCCATAGATCTTCTATAGCCAGGTGATGAATAATCATATTTGATATTGAGGAAACAGGTTTGATAGAATCCTGAAATATGCTTGTATGGCCCAGAGCATTGTTATTCATTATTACAACCTGACCTGAACCAATTACTTCTATGTCAGTTCCATTTTTCAGGACAAGTCCTGTATCTTCACCTAGGCCCATGCCTATATATCCTGGATTTGCTTCTATAGCTTGTCCAAGCCGGTTATAACGATCCCTTTCAATAAAGTGGGTGTCTATGATCACATTATCAATAAAAGACAAGCCTGTGGCCATTTCTACACCCTCTTTCATCAAAGAATTAACTGAATTACCGGTAATCATAGCCAGGCTCATTGCCATAGCGCCTGCGCTCGTGCCTGCAACTACAAAATCATCGTCCAAATAACGCTGATATACTGTATTGATAAATGGTGTATTGCCAAAAAATCTGGTTAAACGTGACTGATCTCCACCAGTAAAAAATATTCCATCGGCTTTTTTAATTCGATCGACATATTCCGTATTCAGGGCATCTTGTCTGCTTTCTACAGGAATAACACCTATATCTGAGCACCCAAGTTTATTAAATGCCTTAATATATCTTTGGGAAACTATACCAGGGATACCTGATGCAGTAGGAACTATTTCAAGGCGAGGATTTTTACCTTTCATCTCGTCATAGATCCTTTTAAGGATGCCTGAATTGTAGAAGCTTATGGAACAATCACCTTTTTCACGGCAATCTTTATTTTCACTTCCACCTATGGGTATTAACTTTCCAGTTGGGGTAACCATTTAAAAAATATTAGTTTGTTAAAATACTTATTAAAGTAAATTAACGATTAATATTTCTTAATAGTGTATGAATCTGAGAATTTCTTAATAAAATTCTTTCTCAGAAATTAACTTTTTTTTCAGCCAGTTTACCTTCAGGTTCCCATTTATTTTTGTCTGACACTTCTGTTGAACGCAGAAAATTTGCCACAATGGCTCCAATTAACATAGTAATAAATGCTGCGTAGATTAAAAGGCTTCCGGTAATCCTAAGCAATTCAGTAATTTCCATTTTATCTGGTGGGGTAATTAAGGTTTTCTATACTAACGATGATATGTAATTAATATTAGTCAACCTTAATATAAAAACCAAAAAAAAGCGACATATTTTAAATATGTCGCTTTTTTACCTTAAGGGGAATTTTAAACCTGCGCTTCAAGGTGTTTTTTTAGTTCAGCTTTAGGAACAGCCCCTACTATTTGATCTACAACCTCACCGTTTTTAAAAATCAAAAGAGCTGGTATGCTTCGAATATTATATTTTGTAGATATTTGCGGGTTACTATCCACATCCACTTTACCTACCTTAATAGTTTCTTCGTATTCTCCTGCTAATTCTTCAACTATCGGACCAATCATTCGGCAGGGTCCACACCATTCTGCCCAAAAATCAATCAACACAGGTTTATCGGATTTAAGAACTTCATTTTCAAAACTTTCGTCGCTTATTGCTATTGCTTTAGCCATTACTTTCCTTTTTATTAATAAATTTTGCGTTTGAATCAGGGGTGATAATTTATGTTCAATGAACCAAAGATTAAATCCTGGGTTTTGAATTTGTTATGTAACGTATATTTTTAAAAAATAATTTCATTTATACGATTGGTATTCATGGTTCAATTTTCTCAAATGTAACCTTTTCTTTGCCTATTAACCTTTGAAGTTCAGAATATACTTCTTCTGACGGTTCTACCACAAATTTTCTTACTTTCATTTTAAGTTTTGGTGAATGTGGGCTAACAACATCAAATGCTACTTGTGTTTTTCCTCTATTCTGATCAAATAATTCCGCCATGCCCTGTAAATCTGCGTGATCAAGCTTTTCTGTATCCAGACGAATTCTAAGTCTGAGGTTGTCTTGATTTTTTGCACGCAAGTTTTCAATTCGGTCAATGGTCCGGGCTATGATTTTAGGTATTCCATCTCTTTTACTAATTTCACCTTCTACAACTATAATATTATCGGTCTGTAACAGGTTCATAAAACGATCATAAACATCAGAAAAAGCAATGATCTCACAACTTCCTTGCCTGTCTTCTATATTTAAAAAAGCAAATGGACGACCTTTACGATCAGTCACTTTTTTTATAGTGGTTATAATTCCGGAAGCCGTAACACTTGACCGGTCTTCAAGTATGTTCATTGCCATTTCACCCAAGCCGGTTGAACAGAAGAGCTTTATATCTGTTTGATATCTATCCAGTGGGTGACCACTCAGATAAAAACCAAGCAGGTCGCGCTCTTTCTTTAATTTTTCCATATTACTCCAAGGATCAGCATCGGGTAATTTGGGTTCAACCTCTTCATTATTACCTTCCTCTCCACCCCCAAACAAGCTTATTTGATTCATATTATCATCGTGCTGTTTTTTGAGGCCATAACGAATGGCATCTTCCAAAACTGCAAAAAGCTTGGCTCTGTCTGGCTCGAGTGTGTCAAAAGCACCTGCAATGATCAAACTTTCGATCATTTTCTTATTGCAGGATTTTAAATCAACACGGGCGGTAAAATCAAAAAGACTTTTAAATGGCCCGTTCTTTTTCCTCTCTTCAACAAAATGATCAACCCCATTAGAACCAACACCTTTTATACCATCAATTCCATACTGGACTCTATTATTTTTTACTACAAAATCACCTTCACCTGTATTTACATTGGGTCTGTCCACTTCTAGTCCGAGGTAATAGATCTCTTCAATAAATTGAGATATTTTTTTTATGTCATTCATGTTATGGGTAAGCACAGCAGACATATATTCGCCAGGGTAATGAGCTTTAAAGTAAGCGGTATGGTATGCGATGATGGAATATGCGGCCGAATGTGATTTGTTGAAACCATAACCAGCGAAGAACGCCATTTTCTCAAAAACCTCAATTGCTACTTTTTCATCTACACCTTTTTCTCTGGCCCCTATAAGAAAGATTTTTCTTTGTTTGTCCATCTCTTCTTTTTTCTTCTTACCCATTGCTCTTCGAAGAATATCAGCGCCACCCAATGTATAACCACCCATAATCTGTGCCACTTTCATGATCTGCTCCTGATAGACCATAATGCCAAAAGTTGGTTTCAAAACATCCTCCAGCATTGGATGGGGATAAGTAACTTTTTTCCGCCCATGCTTACACTCAATATATTCGGGTATAAATTGCATCGGACCAGGCCGGTACAAAGCGTTCATCGCAATTAAATCATCAATTCCTGTAGGTTTGAGCTCTTTGAGGTACTTGCGCATTCCGTCGGATTCAAATTGAAAAGTACCGACCGTATCTCCCCTTTGATAAAGTTTAAATGTTTCTTCATCGTCTAACGGTATGGTATCAAGATCATATTCCTTACCATGATTTTCTTTGACCATTTTCATTACTGTTTTCAGGATAGACAAGGTTTTTAGTCCCAGGAAGTCCATCTTAAGCAAACCACAATTCTCCGCGCTGGGGCCGTCATATTGGGTAACAACATCTTTTTCTTTACTTAATGCTGTAGGGAGGTAATTATGAACCTTACCAGGAGCAATGATCACACCGGCAGCATGAATGCCGGTGTGGCGCGGGCAACCTTCCAACGTTTTAGCAAAACGCATCATTTTTTGTATCTGAACGTCATCCGAAGTAAAAAGAAGGTCAATTTCTTTTGCTGTTTCAGGATTCAACTCCTGATTAACAGCTTTTTCAAAAGTATCAAGTCCTGGCTTTTCCGGAAATAATTTGGCAATGCGGTTTACCTCGCTTAAAGGGACACCCAGAACCCGGCCAACATCCCGAATGGCTGTTTTGGCCTTCATGGTACCATAAGTCACGATCTGTGCTACATTATCTCTGCCATATTTTTCTACTACATAATCAATCACAGCCTGCCGTCCCGCATCGTCAAAATCAATATCAATATCAGGCGGTGAGATCCTTTCCGGGTTAAGGAAACGCTCGAAAAGTAAATCGTACTTCAGGGGATCAATATTGATAATGCCAATGCAATATGCGACCACACTTCCTGCCGCTGATCCTCTTCCCGGCCCGACAAAAACACCTCTTCTCCTGGCTTCGCTTGTGAAACCCTGCACAATCAGAAAGTACCCGGAGAAATTCATCTTATTAATAATTCGAAGCTCTTGTTCTATACGTTCGCTTATCGTTTGTGTGATCTCTCCATAATGACGCTTAGCCCCTTCGTAGGTCAAATGACGAAGGTAATCTTCCATGCTTTTAAATTGATCAGGAAATTTAAAATCCGGCAGCAATAATTCAGACCGCAACTTAATATCATCAACCTTATCAACAATTTCATTAGTGTTATCTATCGATTCTAACACATCTTTAAAAATCTCAGACATTTCATCTTTGGTCTTTAGATAAAATTCTTTACTGAGCTGACCTTTGTCATTCGTAAAACGAAATCGTTTTGGATCGTTTATATCCGCATTTGTCTGTAGTGCTAATAAGATGTCATGAGCCTCGGAATCTTCTCTCTCAACATAATGTGAATCATTGGTGGCAATCATTTTAACATTATATTCCCTGCTCCATCTGATCAGTACTTCATTACAAATATTTTGATCCTTCAAGCCATGGCGTTGAAGTTCGATGTAATAATCTTCGCCGAACAAATTGAGGTACCATTCAAAGTATTTTCTTGCCTCCTGCTCACCTTTTTTAAGAATAGCCTGATTGACTTCACTCTGCAGACAACAGGTTGTACAAATTAGACCCTCACTAAGTTCTTCCAGCAGCTTCTTATCTATCCGAGGTTTATAATATAATCCATCCACATAACCAATCGATGATAGTTTAGTTAGATTTCTATACCCTGTCATATTTTTGGCTAAAAGGACCTGATGATAACGCGTTCGATCAGTTCGATCATCCATCCTTGTTGGTGTGACATAGAATTCACAACCAATTATAGGTTTCACTCCCTGCTTATTAGCCTCATTTACAAAATTAGGTACACCAAACATATTACCATGATCGGTAATTGCAATCGCTGGCATTTTTTGATCAGCTGCCTTCTTAATCAATTTATTAATCCCCGCCGCACCATCGAGCAAACTGTACTGGGTATGGCAATGCAAGTGGGAAAATGAGCACATAAGTGTCTGTTATTTAATGATTAAATGTTACTTGTATGACGTTGCTATAATCTAATGATTTTTGAAGATAGATTTACAATAAACCAGAATAGTTAAATTTCAGCCTGCCTGATTATCCAAAAATTATCAGTATAATTTGTCCCATATGAAGAATAATTCTGAACTTAAATAGAAAAATTGAAATCCTTAGTGTTAGTTCAATTCAATTACTTCTACGTCCTTTATCATACCTGAGTCAATTGTGAACCGGACAATAGTTCGCTTCGTTTGAAACCCCTGTCTCCCGGCTGCCCCCGGATTGATATGAAGCATCTTTTTATTATTTGGATCACGTGCGATCACAAGGATATGAGAATGACCACAAATAAAAAGATCCGGAGGTGCTTGTTCCATTTCCAATTTAATAGGTAGCGCATAGCGTCCGGGATGACCACCAATATGGGTCATCCAAACGTTTACCTTCTCTCTTACAAACCTGTTGTGAAGAGGAAATTCTTTACGAACGTCCTGCCCATCAATATTGCCGTATACTCCTGTTAAGGGAGCTATCTTACGTAGTTCATCCCCTATGCCAATAGTACCAAAATCTCCTGCATGCCATATTTCATCACATTCCATGAAATAATCTGCTACCTTTGGGTCAAGGTAGTTATGCGTATCTGATATTAATCCTATTTTTACCATACAGTCGTTTTAAAATAATTTTAAGTATCCCGGAATCCAAGCATTATTAAGTAATTTTTAATGATTTATTTTAGCATAGTAATTGTCAGTTGGAATGCCCTCCACCACCTGAGACGTTTTTTGCCTTCTGTAGCTAATTTCAGTCATGGTGCTGAAATTATAATAGCTGATAATGCATCAGATGATGGCAGTGCAGAATGGGTACAACAAAATTATCCCGACATAAAGATCTGCACCCTGGATAAAAACTATGGATACTGTGGCGGGAATAACAGAGCCGCAGCTCATGCTTCCGGTGAAATCATCATCTTCTTAAATAATGATGTTGAAGTAACTTCTGACTGGCTGCATCCCATAAAAGAAATGTTTGAAAAGGATGAAAGATTAGTAGCAGTACAACCAAAGGTCCTCTCATATATAAACAAATCTTGCTTCGAACATGCAGGTGCAGCAGGCGGATTTCTTGATCGTCATGCATATCCATTCTGTCAGGGCCGAATATTTGATCAGGTAGAGAATGATGAAGGACAATACAATGAAGAGAAAGAAATATTATGGGCAAGCGGTGCTGCCCTAGCCATTCGAAAACAGGCTTTCATTGAAAACAGAGGTTTCGATGAAGATTTTGAATTTCATATGGAAGAGATTGATTTATGCTGGAGATTATGGAACAGGGGCTGGAAAATAAAGTTGTGTCCTGTGTCGATTGTTTATCATTTAGGAGGTGGTTCATTATCAACTGGATCAGCCAGAAAAATTTATTATAACTATCGTAATAATATGGCTATGATTGTCAAAAACAGCAGCGATACAAGTTTTTTAAAAAGAGTAATAATGCGGTTTATACTTGATTATTTAGCTTCTTTGAAAGCTTTATTCAGTTTTAATTTCGTTGAAGCAAAAGCTATACTAAAGGCACACCTGCATTTTTTAAGGGATTTTGACAATATTTCAAAAAAAAGAGACCATCTACAAAAAATAAGAACAAACCCGTCAGACCCTGATACCTTACTGAATATCTCCGTCGTTAAAGAATATTTTTTAAAAGGTAATCGCACCTATAAGGAGCTTCCCCTCTTTGACAGAAAGAGTTAACGAGTATATATACGGTATTTTATTTATTAAAATAACCTATAATATCCGATCGATGAATCATTCAAAATTCGTATATTGTTTATGATTATGATAATAACAGTGACCCTATAAAGAATTATAATCCATCTTTTATGAAGCAACAAACTTCTTTTCAACACCGCATTTTAACCATTTTACTTCTTGGTTCATTGGGTTTTGTTATGACATATTGTGCATCAACCAGCGAATTGGAGAAGGAAGAGTTTGATGAAATGCTTGACCGGGCCGCTGAAGAAATGCCCATGAGCGTCAATGTAGACGTTGAAAGGTATATCAGTCAGTTAAGTGATAATTATGCTATGTTGCACAATACAGTACCTGAATCATTTCGAAATATCAGGGCTGAAGAAGAAAGAAGAAACAGCAACCAAGGTTATCGTGTGCAAATTATTTCGACTAGAAATCTACAGGAAGTAGAAACCATTGAGACCGAGTTTCTGACCTGGATGAGAGAAAATGAAATATCACCTATGCATGAATCCTACATCCGCTTCCGACAACCCTATTACCGTCTGCATCTTGGAGATTTTAGAAGCCGGGCTGAAGCCATTCAATTCTCTCAGATTGTACGACAAAAATACCCTAATGCCTGGGTAGTTCCAGATCAAATCGATCCGGAAGCCATTGAAAATAGAAATATTGAAATGGAAGAAGAAGTTAATGGAGCTGTTGAAGATCAAACCGACATTAACGAAAATAGCGGTATTTAGAAAAGTCAGTTTATTGCTTTATTTAGCAAAACATTATACAGATCGTTGGCTTTATGAATAAGATCCTGTAAGCTTCCATCATTTTCGAGGATAAAGTCCGCCAGATGAATAAGCTCTGAGAAATTTTGCTGCTTTTTTATTCTTGCCTCTACATCATTAATACTGGTTTTATCCCTTAGTGCAACTCTTTTTTTTCGCAATTCCTCATTTGCCAATACAAGGATTATGAAATCAATATTACTGGGTCGCCCGTTCTGCAGTAATAAGGCAGCTTCCTTAACCAGTATTTTAACTCCTTCTTTTTCAGCCTTTGCGTTAATCCTTTGTGTTTCTTTATAAACCTCAGGATGAACTAACTTGTTTAACATATCCACCTTATGACCTTCAAAGGCTTGGTGTGATAAATATGGTTTATTAAGGCTGCCGTCATTTAGATAGGATTCATCACCAAACTCTTTCTTAATGGCATCTCTCAAATACGGGTTATTAACCATTAGCTCTTTTGCTAATTGGTCAGCATAGATAACTTTCGCACCCAATCTCTCCCATTGTTTACAAACAGTCGATTTGCCACTACCTATCCCTCCTGTTATCCCAACGGTGATCATATTATCTACCTTTTTTTGGTTTGTGACTTAATCGTGTATCAGGGTATCAACATTTTCCGATTCTACAGGTTCCGGGTAATCGGTAGTATAATGCAACCCTCTACTTTCCTTACGTTTCATGGCAGATTGGATGATCAGATATGAAATGGCAATCATATTCCGTAACTCACATAAAGGGACACTTACTCTGTTTCTATCATAGAAATCTTCTATTTCTTCATGTAAAAGACAGATTCTTCTAAATGCCCTCTTAAGGCGCAAATTGCTACGGACAATACCCACATAATCTGACATAATTTGTTGGAGCTCTTTCTTGTTATGAGAGATAAGAATCCATTCTTCGGTATTAGTAGTACCACTATCATCCCAATCAGGAATAGAACTATTGAATTTAGCTTCTTTTGCATATTCAATTGCCCTTCTAGCACCTCTTTTTGCAAAAACAAGAGCTTCCAGCAAACTATTAGAGGCTAATCTGTTTGCCCCATGAACTCCAGTAGAAGCAACCTCACCGCTTGCATATAATCCCTGGATGGATGTTTGTCCTTCCAAATCAGTAACAACACCACCGCATATATAATGAGCTGCAGGTACAACTGGAATCAGATTCTCTGTTATATCAAGGCCGTATTTTATACATGTTTTATAGATATTAGGAAATTCTTTTGTGATCGTATTTTTACCAAGATGTCTGACATCTAGAAACACGCAATCATCGCCAGACTTCTTCAATTGATCGTCAATAGCCCGGGCCACGATATCACGGGGAGCAAGGTCACCTCTTTTATCATATTTTTTCATAAACGCGGTGCCTTTCTTATTCTTTAATATACCACCCTTCCCGCGGATTGCTTCTGAAATTAAAAAAGAATTAGCTCCTGGGAGGCATAAAGAAGTCGGGTGAAACTGGATGAACTCCATATTAGCTATGACGGCTTTAGCACGGTAAGCCATGGCGATGCCATCCCCGGTTGCGATTCCTGGATTGGTTGTATGCAAATAAACCTGGCCGGCACCACCTGTTGAAAGCATGGTAGTTTTGGCAGAAACATGTTCTACTTTGTCTGAATGAGTATTCAGAACATAGGCCCCAAAACAATTTTTACCATATTCGTTATTTGGCTTCTTTTCATGGAGATGATGTTCCGTTATGAGTTCCATTGCAAAATGGTGCTCAAATATTTTGATATTGGGATGACGACTAGCGGCATCAAGAAGAGCCCTCTCCACTTCCCGTCCCGTCATGTCAGCGGCGTGTACGATTCTATTGTGTGTATGCCCGCCTTCTCTTCCCAAATCAAAATTACCGTTTTTTGAGGTAAATCGAGCACCAATATCCAGTAATTCCTTTATGACATCCGGACCATCCTCAACTATAGTTTTTACAGCTTCATATTTACACAAACCTGCACCAGCATTTAGGGTGTCTTTAATATGGCTATCAAACGAATCGTGAATATCAAAAACAGTTGCAATTCCACCCTGTGCATGATTTGTATTAGAATCCGCTTTATTTTTTTTGGTAATAATCCCAACAGTTCCATGATCGGCAACTGTCAGGGCATAGGATAAACCAGCAATACCACTTCCTAAAACTAAAAAATCAAATGTATGCATTAGGCCATCAAATATGCTTTTATAAACTCATCGATTTCGCCATCCATGACGCTATCAACATTGGAAGTTTCGTGTGAAGTTCTGTGATCTTTAACCATATTATAAGGATGAAAGACATATGACCGGATTTGAGAACCCCATTCGTTTTTCATTTTTGTGCTCTCCAATTTGTTTTTAGCTGCCTCACGAATTCTTTTTTCCAGATCATATACCCTGGATTTTAGCATCACCATAGCTTTCTCACGATTCTGAAGCTGTGACCGTTCCTGTTGGCATTCCGCCACTACGCGTTCACGGGTACCATCAGATAACTCGCCGGTCCATATAAGCCGAACACCTGTTTCTACTTTATTTACGTTCTGTCCACCTTTACCCCCCGCATGAAATCGTTGCAATTCTATATCATCAGAATTGAGTTCAATATCAATGGTATTGTCAATGATGGGAGTGACGAATACAGAGCAAAAAGAAGTATGTCGTCTGGCATTGCTGTCGAAAGGTGAGATTCTAACCAAACGGTGAACACCATTTTCAGCTTTCAGATAACCATAGGCAAAATCACCTTTCACTTCAAGAGTAGCACTTTTTATGCCTGCGACATCTCCTTGTTGATATTCGAGGGTTGAGGCATCAAAACCTTTTTTTTCGCAATAGCGAGTGTACATGCGGTATATCATTTGTGCCCAATCCTGGCTTTCAGTTCCACCGGCTCCGGGGTTAATGGTAATAATAGCATCACGGTGATCATCCTCATCGCTAAGCATATTCTTGAATTCAAGTTCTACAATACCCTTTTCGAGCAGCACAGTCTCATTTTTAATCTCTTTTTGAACCTCTTCATCTTCATCACTCATTTCCTGAAATAACTGAATATTCTGGCGATGTTCATCCAGCATATCCCAGGTTTCTACCCAGGATTTTTCAAAATTCAAAGATTTCATCAGGACCTGGGCCTCATCCGGATCATTCCAAAACTCAGGTTGACCGGATTGATGCTCAAGTTCAGCTATGCGTCTTTTCCTGTTATCATAGTCAAAGATACCTCCTTAGCGCTTCCAGACGCCCAAATAATTCATCTATAAATTCAATGCTATGATTGGTTTCCATTGTAAAACTATTTATTTAATATTTATATGCTCTGAATATACCCATTCTTAAAGCCATTATCATTGGCTTAAGAAGGTGAATATTCACCTTTTTTATTTCCTGAATTTACGAATGAATAGAAAATAAAGTTATTGGCAAATCTTTGAGGCAGTAATAATTCGTTTAGTTATTCAAATCTAATGCAAGTTTAATAATTTTTGTCTCAATTTCTGGTTATCGTTAAGTAAATCAATCATATAAGATAGAATCATGCTTAATTATCATAAAACATCTGTTTTAATATTCTCACTTTTTCTTTCTTTCCTTTTAACGGCCTGTGTGGTTCAGGAAAATCCTATAAGCGGATCACAAAGAGCCTTCGGTTATAGCTGGGAACAGGAAGTAGCTATCGGAAAACAGTCTGATGAACAAATCATAAACCAATTTGGACTTTATGAGGATGAAGAGATGTCTGATTATGTAACCAGGGTTGGACAATCTGTGTTAGAGAATAGTCATATGCGTGGCGAAGATACAGATGAAAAGTTCCGTGAAACAGAATTTACTTTTCGGGTATTGGATAGTCCGGTCATAAATGCTTTTGCCCTTCCAGGCGGGTTCGTATATATGACTCGTGGTTTAATGGCCCATTTAAATAACGAAGCTCAACTAGCTGTAGTCTTAGGTCATGAAATTGGCCATGTTGCAGGCAGGCATGCTTCACAACGAGTTCTTAGCCAGCAAATTAGTCAGATTTCGCTAATCGGTGGCGCTATTTTGGGCCAGGAGTTACTTGGTTTGCCGGGACAGGATATTCTTGGGTTGGGCAGTACTGCGGCCCAATTACTTTTATTAAGCCATAGTCGTGAGCATGAGAGGGAATCAGACGAAGTTGGAGTCGAATACGCTGCTAAAACCGGTTATCGGGCGCATGAAGGATCCGAATTCTTCCGTACGTTGAAGCGAATTGGAGAAAGATCAGGAGGTTCTATTCCAAACTTCATGTCTACTCACCCCGACCCAGGTGATCGGGAACAAGCTATTATAAATATGGCGGAAAGCTGGGAAGAAGCAGGTGAGTCATTGGAAAACATAAATCAGGACCAGTATTTTAATATCATTGATGGAATCATAGTGGGCAAAAATCCCAGAAACGGATATATAGAAGGTGGAACCTTTTATCATCCCAATAACCGATTCCAGTTTTCAATACCTACAGATTGGGAACAAAGTCAGGAGGGAAATCAGGTTGCCATTATTGAAAGCAATCAAAAAGCCATTATGATATTCCAGGAATTAGAAGAATTGAAAGATGCTGAGGAAGCTGTCGATCAATTAGGAACACAGGAAGGAATAGAAGTAACTCAAAAAGAATCAATACAAATTAATGGTTTGCCAGGGTGGCTTATGAGGGCACAGGCTCAAACAGAAGAAGGTGAGCTTGAACTAATGGTTTTCGGTATTACTTATAATAACGATATTTATCGCTTTGTAAACTATTCTGCCGCTAGTGACTTCTCTCGTTATGAAGACACCTTTATCTCTACCATTGAAAGTTTTAGAGAATTGAATGATCGAAATCGTCTTAATGTTGAACCCGTCAGATTACGTACATATATAGCTGATAGAGACGCTTCATTCGAATCATTCCTTCCTGATAATTTACCGATGGATCTTGAAGCAGAAGAATATGCCATTATTAATCAGGTTGATTTAAATGAAAGAATTACACAAGGAACCAGACTCAAGTTACCTACTCAATAAGCTTATAGTAACTTCATATTTTTATATAGCCTGTAAGGAATTCATAGTATTTAATCCCTTACGAATCGTATTTTTATAACTATAATTTCAAAATAAAGTGTTGTTAATTTAGTATTATACACTTGATTAAAAACCTCATTTAATAAATTTTCCAGCCTATTACAATGAAAATAAAAGTTTCAACAGCCCTGGCCCTGTTACTAGGTTTTGTGTTCATTTTTTCCGGTACTGTCAAACTTCTGGATGTTCAGTCATTTATTTTAATGGTAAGTGGATATCCATTATTTTCATCTATAGCCCCTTTAGCGATGATAATCCCACCGCTGGAAATTTTATTGGGGGTAGGATTGATACTTCTTATGAATACTCGCCTGCTGGGATTAGTCACAGCAGGTACCCTTGCTGTTTTCACTACGATCTACTTATACGGCTATTATGTAGCGGGCATAACAGACTGTGGTTGTTTTGGTGATCTGGGGTTTTTCGACAGCTCCCCAACTGCCTTAGTAATTAGAAACCTTACCTTGATTGCGGCCGCACTTTTCGTATGGAAAACCGGCACCCTCACTTATTTAAATAAAAAAATGAAAGCAAAACAATATAGCTTATATGCAGGAGCTGTGGTATTTCTCGCCCTGGCATTCATTTCATCTAAAAATCCATTACTCACCGCCGCACCGGTCTATCAGGAGATGGATGTTGATATTACTACTGTTGTTGATTTTGCCAATATGGATGCAGACAAAACTTACCTATTATTTGTATACAGTATGACATGTCCAGCCTGTTGGAATTCTGTCGACATCATCAATCAATATCAGGAATCGGATATGGTGGATGATGTAATTGGCCTAACTTTGGGAAGAAAAGCTGATGTTCAGGAATTCAATGAACGCTTTAATCTGAAATTCACCACCTACATGATCAATAGAGGGCTATTCCAACAATTAGCAACGGTGACCCCGACCACTTATCTCATCAAGAATAATGTTGTTGTTGATGAATTAGGTTACCCCGTACCCACTCCTGATGAGTATGCAGAAAAAACATCAGAACTTAATTAACCTGATTTTCTGACTATTAATCTTATGGTATAAAAAAAGCAACTCAACAAAACGATATACGAGATGTTGAGCTGCTAAATTAATTTTATGAGTAAGAAAGAATATTAATCAGCCTTTAAGATAAAACCCTTTTTTCTTACTGTTTGGATGTAGTTCTTTGATGTAACTTCATTAATTTTCTTTCTTAAGTAGCTGATATAAACATTAAGAAAGTTTGTTTGAGTATCAAAGGTAACCTCCCAAACATTTTTTGTAAGTTCATCTTTACCTATCACACGCTCCGGGTTTTTAAGAAAATAAGCCAAAAGATTAAATTCGTTATTGGTTAACCAGATTTTTTCCCCATTAACAGTAAATTCTCTTTTAATGAGATCCATATTCAATTCACCAAAATTTAATCTCTCTTTTACTCCGTTGGCTTGATCCCGGGTTCTGCGGGTAACTGCTTCGATACGAGCCAGGAGTTCTTCGTTTTCGAAGGGTTTAGTAAGATAATCATCTGCCCCGGTATTTAGCCCTGTTACTTTTGAATCAGTTGTTTTATGGGCAGACAAGATTAATACAGGAGTTTTTACTTCTTTCGCTCTTATGTTCTTACAAACCTCGATTCCATTTTTATCTGGTAAAGCTAAATCTAAAATAATACAATCGTAGTTATTCTGAATAGCCCTGGTTTCACCCTCCTGACCATGTTCTACAGATTCAACTTCATGACCATGCTTATCAAGCACTCTCTCAATCAATGAACGGACAACATAATCATCCTCTATTACTAATATTTTCATACTGGCTTTTTATTATTTTAGAGTAAAACAGCAGATTTTTCACTCCGTAGTTATTGTTGATTATATGAATAGTTAATGGATGTCATTCCATTATTATGATTTTTAAAAATCTACTGCCTAACATTAACAAATTATTTTCTACAAGTAAAGTCATTTAATGAAGATTTATTGAAGTACATAATTGTTAGTTCTTTATAATAGTAAAGTATCTTATATAAGATATCATTTATTTTATATAATCATTTGTTTATTCTTTCTCTTTTCCCATAGTATAAAGGCACTTACCTCTTCATCAAGTGTTATTTTAGAATAATTGACTCTTGATTTTTTCAAGATATTGATTTCGTCTGACTAACTTATAGTTTCTATATATTTAAGAATTCTAATATATTATAGTATTTATTTTTACCTGCAAGATTCCGATTGATATGTTCATAGAACGACCTTATTTTAAATAACCTAACCAAAATATTGTCTCATTCAAGGTTTTTATAATGGCTGCCATACGTACAGATTGGAAAAAGGAAGAAATAAAAGAGATTTATCATACTCCCATCATGGAGTTGATCTATCAGGCGGCTACTATTCACAGGGAATATCATGACCCGGGGGAAATACAGGTATGTACTTTATTATCAATCAAAACTGGAGGGTGTTCTGAAGATTGTTCCTATTGTCCACAGTCAGCTCGTTATGACACGGGTGTCGAAGCGGAAAACCTTTTGGATACCGATGTTGTAATGAAAAAAGCTCTTCAGGCACAATCTGCCGGCAGCACCCGGTTCTGTATGGGAGCCGCCTGGCGTGATGCACGCAAGAATAAAGATTTTGATAATGTGCTAACCATGGTGAAAGGCATTACCAGCATGGGTATGGAAGTCTGTTGCACCCTTGGCATGCTGACAGATGATCAAGCAGCGAAGCTTAAGGAAGCTGGTTTATATGCTTATAATCACAACCTTGACACCAGCGAATCGTACTACAAGGAAGTTATTACCACACGTACCTATGATGACCGTCTCAATACACTTCAAACGGTTCGTGATCATGATATTTCAGTCTGCTGTGGCGGCATTATCGGAATGGGCGAAACAGACGAAGATAGAGTCGACCTCCTTCATACCCTCTCCACCCTCCCGGAACATCCTGAATCTGTTCCTGTAAATGCCTTATTGCCAGTAAAAGGCACTCCAATGGAAAACATGGAAAGAGCTTCGGTATGGGAAATGGTAAGAATGATTGCGACTGCTCGCATCATCATGCCTTCCTCAATGGTTAGACTGTCAGCAGGCCGTGTTAACATGCCACAACAGGAACAAGCCCTTTGTTTCATGGCAGGCGCTAACTCTATATTCGCAGGTGAGAAGCTTCTTGTGACCGCTAATAATGATCATGATGAAGATATGGAAATGTTTAAAACCTTAGGCTTGAAACCAAGAAAGCCTTTCAAGAATGCTAAAGAGAAACATTTGCCTGAAGCAACTCTATAAACATAATTCAGCCATATGCATAATGGAATAAAATTAACACTTCAGTAAATCTGCTTTTTTACTGAATCTGTTCTAATATTTCTAATATCCCTTCGTAGGCTGAATGCAGTTCTTCTTTTGCAATACAATAGGGTGGCATAAGATACAAGGTGTTACCCAATGGCCTCAGCAACATATTTTTGGAAAGAGCCAGTTTCTTGATAGTTTCAGACGCTCGATTTAAATACCCTGATTCCTGATCGGTCATGATATCGAAAGCAATTATGGTCCCGCATATCCTGACCTTCTCTACATCTTCTAATTTTAAAAGTTCTTCAGCAAATTGAAAATGATGACGACTCATACCTTTAAACATCTCTGGATTATTTTCCAACAAAGTCAGGCTGGCTACAGCAGCCGCACAACCTAATGGATTAGCAGTATAAGAATGGCCATGATATAATGTCTTCATAGGATCATCACTGTAAAATGCCTGATATATATTTTCGCTGCAGGCTGTTACAGATAATGGCAAAAAGCCACCGGTTATTCCCTTCGACATGCACATCAGGTCAGGGGTGGTATCGGATAAAACAGAAGCAAACCAGTCACCCGTCCTGCCGAATCCCGTCATGACTTCATCATAAATCAGCAGAATTTCATGTTCTCTGATTAACTTCGATAGTTTCTTTAAAAATTCAGGCCGGCACATATTCATCCCTCCCGCCCCCTGAACTAAAGGCTCAATAATCAAGGCGGCATATTTGGAAGGGTCTGCCGTTAATAATCCATCTATGGCATTCAGTGAGGCTTCTTCTTTTTGTTCTACCTCATCATCCCCGATAAATGTGCCTGGATATGGAACATAGTTTACTTCGAACATCAACTCATCAAAACAATTTGAGAATATCGAACGGGATCCGGCCGACATTGCCCCAAGTGTATCGCCATGATAACTTCCTTCAAATGCAATAAACGAAGTCTTCCTTTTATCGCCATTATTTATCCAATATTGATAAGCCATCTTTAAAGCCACTTCTACGGCAGTGGACCCATTATCTGAAAAAAATATCCTCTCAAGGGAGTCTGGTAGATAGGGTAATAAACGATGAGCCAATTCCTCAGCAGAATCATGGGTGAACCCTGCAAAAATGACATGTTCTAATTTTAATGCCTGATCGTAAATTGCCTTTGCAATGTCTGGCTGGCTGTGGCCATGAATATTTACCCACCAACTTGAGACCAGGTCCATTATTTTTCGGCCGTCTTCCAGTTCTAACCATATACCTTTTCCCGATTTCACCTTAAGTGGATGGGGTGAAGATTTCATCTGTGTAAATGGGTGCCAAATAGGTGATTTCATAAATCAAATTCTTGTTCATAAAGGTCTCGTAGAGAAACAGGATTAAAACTATCGACTTTACCTATTTCAGCAATAACTTTGACATTCCCAAAGCTCTCAATAGCTCTTTTGTTCTCCGGATTTTTTTCGCCATTTAAAACCACACCAATTACCTGGATTTCTTCCGATTTGAGTTTTTCGAGAGTCAGCAAGGTGTGGTTAATGGTACCCAATGAACTTCGGGCTACAAGGATCACGGGTATATTCAGACGGGAAATCAAATCGACTATATAATGCTCCTGATTGATGGGTACCATTATACCGCCCGCCCCTTCGATAATCAGGTTTTGCGCCTGGTATTCCGGTATATCGAAATCATTGAGGCTAATTTGCACCTCATCGATCTCTGCTGCCAGGTGGGGCGAAAGTGGCTGGGTTAAACGGAACCTTTCAGGAAGGAAATATCGATCAGGTAACTGGGTATGATGTTTTATCCAATCCGTGTCAGGTTCTTCTAAACCCGACTGTATAGGTTTCCAATAGTTTGCCTTTAAGCCTCTGACCAGGATAGCAGAAACTACAGTTTTCCCTATACCTGTATCCGTTCCTGTTATAAATATTTTTTGGGGAAATGATTTCAAAGACTGCAATTTTAAAAAGTTATCAAACCGTAAACAAGATGATGGCTGATTTCACACCCACGGCCATTACTATGAAAATGATTGAGTTTTCGTAGCGTAGCCAATGAAGAACCTTTTTCATTTTCAGTTAACCGGGTGGATGCTCCAATAAATTTTAATTCGGAAAAGAAATGAAGTATGGAGTCATAATTCTCCGTCTTGAATTCACTTTCCCACATACAGTGAATATTCTTATATCTTGAAATTTTTCCCAACAGATTATGTTCAGGCAAATTATTCCCGGTGAATGGAATATCTAACTGTTTGCATGAATCTCTCCATTCAGGGAAGCTTTTATCCGATAAGTAAGAAAATATCAGTTTGCTATTGGCCTTCATGCTCCCGATCGCACGTTCTATCCAGCCAGGCAGATCCTCAAACCATTGCACTGTAAGTCCGGATATAATAATTTCATAATGCCCGAAATTATTAATGGTTTCACCATCGAGAACCTGAAATTCTACCTTATCTAAATTTAAACCACTATTTAGTAGATTATCTCGGCATTTTACCAGCATGTCTTCCGAGATATCGGTAATAATGACACAACAATCAGGGAATCTTTTTATCAGTTTCTCACTGACGAAACCCGTTCCACAACCAATTTCCAATATTTTATTTTCAGGCTCTATCACAAGTTGTTCCAAATAACTGCACAGATGGCCTGCCGCATATTTTTGGATGCGGGCGTACTGATCATACCGCTCTGAATTATTTGAAAAGTTTTTAGTTATTTGTTGCTTAATGTGTGGCACTTTTTCCTCGAGAATATTATGGCTTTGCCGTCTGATTGTTACTCATACACCTTAGTCAATCTGACATAATTAGTAGAATATGCCTAAAACGTTTTAAAATGAACGCTGATAAAATACCTCTTTTATGTGAACCAGACACCATGAAGTATCGCTTATCTGAAGCATGTGGCCACTATTTTTTTTAATAAAAATACTACTCAGGGAAAGTTTTTTATGGAGTCCAATAGCATTTGAAAGGGGAACTACTTTATCATCATCACCATGTAATATGATCACCTTGCTGATTCGATCTAATGGCTTCAAGTTTAACTTGTGAGTATTAAGAATTTGAAGATCATCATGAAGAAGCTGAGCATCAATAAACTCAGGACTTTTAAATTCTACAGTTTCGGGTTTATAGGTATTTTGAATAAACTGATCCAAAACGGAAACGGGATCATCTTTCAACTTGTTGAGCATCTGTCTGATAATCCTTTGGGATAACTTCCTTTGTATTTTATCAATTGGATGAAATTCCTGAAATCCTGCGATGATCACCAGGACATCTAACTGATTAAATAGTTTCGCCGGAAGCAAATGAAGTCCAAATGAATGGGTAACTGCTCTGGTGATTCCTGAATACTCAACTTGAACCGGCTTACCGTAATAACCACGATCCGGAATTATGAAATCATATTCAGGATAAAATTCTACCCATGTATCCCATATGTTTTTATCAAATCCCCAACCATGCTGCAATAGTATTTGACTATGATCTGTCATTCCAGGCTATTAGTGCAGTCATTAATTGATCAATATGTTCTTTTGTATGCATGGAGCTTAGGGTAATTCTTATTCGGGAGCTATTTTGTTTTACCGTAGGTGGACGAATTGCAACTGCAAATATGCCCTGATCAGCAAGATACTTAGATAAGGATACCGTCTTTTCCTCATCACCTATTATTACAGGGATAATCTGGGTACCTGACTTTAAAGTGTCATAGCCACTATCCCTCAACCTTTTCCGTAAATAATCAGCGTTTTGGGCCAAAGTCAGACGTTCCCCATCCATTCCCGCTACGAGCTCAAGGGATTTCGTAGCGGCTCCGATAATGGAAGGTGGCAAGGCTGTTGTATAGATGAACCCTCCACAAAAGTTGATAAGATAGTCACGCATTGCTTGAGAGCATGCGACAAAAGCACCAAAAGATCCAAAAGCCTTACCGAAAGTACCCAGTATAATATCTGCGTTATACTTTCTAACGCACAACCCCATGCCATTCTCTCCCAGCACACCAATTGCATGAGCCTCATCAACCATTAGCATGGCTCCATACGACTTTGCCAGAGAAGAAATAACTGCTAAATCAGCGACATCTCCATCCATACTGAATACAGATTCTGTGACAATCAATATCCGTTCATAATGTCCTTCAGCCCTTTTCAATAAAGTTTTCAAATGGCCTGGATCATTATGGCGATAACGCTGTAATTTACCGAGGCTAAGGTTGGCACCTTGCAACAGGCTGTTGTGATTAAGTTTATCAGAAAGAACAAGAGAATTTCTACCGGCTAAAGCGGGTATTACAGTCGTATTTGCCTGATATCCGCTATTGAAAATGAGGGAAGCCTCAGTGCCAAGGGCAGACGCCAGCTTTTTTTCAAGTTCTATATGATATTCACCGGTACCTGTTATTAACCTCGAGGCAGCAGAACCATTGCCGAACCTGTCAATAAACTTTTTGGAGGCTAGAGCAACATCAGGATTGGATGCCAGGCCCAGGTAATCGTTTGAACTGAAATTGATAAGACGATTACCATTTCGCTGAATATATACCCCGTCAATAGAAGATTCAACAATATTCCGAAACTGGTTCGTATGATTTCTTTCCTCCAGCGCTTTTGTGATGAAAGGATGAGAATTCAATGAGTTAATCTCTGATAAATAGGTTTTTAATTCACAAAGGTGCTATCCGTTTCGAAGGTATGTGCAATAGCTTCGAATTGATACACGAATCTGCGTTTAGGGTGTTGGGGGGCAAACTGGCCAAACTCTATAAGGTAAAGGCGGTTTTGTACTTCATCATAAATTGTATAATTCAAAAATGGTCCCCCCATGAGATCTGCTTCCATCCTCCAGGTACCTCGTGTTTCAAAAGCCGGACGACCATTTAGTGTAACTTCTTCCGTTTCAACTGCACGTCTGTACTCAGTTTGCACGTACGACTCTTCTCTGG
This sequence comes from Balneolales bacterium, assembly GCA_040905745.1. GTDB lineage: Bacteria > Bacteroidota > Rhodothermia > Balneolales > Natronogracilivirgulaceae > JBBDMU01. The sequence goes on along the minus strand of JBBDQY010000061.1, from coordinate 37,019 downwards.
TTCCCCGGATATATTTTTCCATCAGGCTATCTCTTTTCGCATTGATCCATGCGGCATTGACATGGTCAATACTTTCCACTCCATCCTGCCACCAGATCCAAATCCAGCGATCATTATCACTTAATACCCTTCTAAGGCTAACAAAATCATCTGTTTGAATATTCAATTGATAATCATGCTGTACACGAATCTTAAAGCCGTATTCGGTCATCAGGGAATCAGAAAGATGTGTTTGCTCTCCCCTTCTGAAAATATTATCCTTCCATCTATCAATCTCAATATTATCAAGGCTACTCACCAGATTACTGCCGGATTGCCTGATCTTTCTTGCCAAAGTTTGATCATCAGTAGAGGTAAGTAACAAAGTCCATTGGTTGGCATACCATCTGTCTTTTAGTGGAAAGGCGAAATTTTGTCCGTTCTCTACCCTTTCTTTGATATCCTCACTCAAGATGGAGCGCATATACGTTCCGACGTTTGTATCCTCGTCAAGTGTCGCCGCAAATATGGTATTCTTATTCCGTTTGGCATAATCAAGGTCACTATTAGTTCGTAAAGTCATAAAACGCAAATCGTATTTTTGTTCTGGCCTTGGTAACGTCATAATCATCTCACCAAAAGTTTCCCGTATAGCTTCTGCAGTAGCACTCTCCCAGCGTGTTGAATCCATGACAACCAGAACTTCTGAAAAAGTACCCCGTGCTGGTTGGCGATAATCGGTATCGCAAGAAACCAGACTTCCAATAAATAGTATTGATAAAAGGAATAGGATGTTTTTCATGTTTTCAAGGCTCCGTTACCTGCAATATCTGTAAAAATTCAGAATCCGAATAGCAAATGTATGTTAGAAAGCTATAACACCATAATAATGAATTAGTATTTCAATGACTTAGCCATTTTTTAATCGGTAAGCAAATTCGTACAACTTGTCTTTCCAGCCTGCTGCAGGGTAATTTAACCGGATGTTATCAATTAAAGCACTGCCAACTATGAAACCCTCACAGTTTTGTGATATCTTAACGGCATCTTCATGTGTTTTGATTCCAAAACCAACCATAACAGGGTTATTTGTAATATTTTTATTAACCCTGCCCATAAATCGATCCACTGATTTGGAAACTTCATCACCGGTTCGGGCTCCTGTTACACCCGTTACTGATACGCAATAAACAAAACCTGTCGCCTGACTATCTATCAACCTCATTCTTTCATCACTTGTATTAGGAGCTACAAGATAGATTAGGTCAATTTGATGATCTTTGGCCAATTTTGTGACTAAAGCAGATTCTTCAACCGGTACATCGGGCAGTATTAATCCATCAACACCTGATTCTTCAGCTTTTGCGAAAAAAGCCTCCAGGCCGTAGTGCATTACCGGATTCAAATATCCCATTAATACCAGCGGTATATTTGATTTCTTGCGAATTTCTTCTACAGCTTTAAAAACGGTATCCAGATTCGTACCATTATCAATAGCGATGTTACTTGAATACTGAATTGTGGGGCCATCAGCCAGAGGATCACTGAAAGGCATTCCTAGTTCGATGAGGTCAGCCCCAGCCTTTTCAAGTCCCAGAACCATTTGAACCGTTGATTCTATATCAGGATAACCTGCTGTGACGAATAAAGCCATTAATTTTTTATCAAGGGGCCTATTCTCAAAAAGTTCGTTAATACGGGTTTGGATAGTTGTTTTCAAGATTCAGTTATATTAAGATGGTCAGAAATCGTATTCATATCTTTATCACCTCTGCCAGAAAGACAAATTACCACGATTTCATCCTCTGTGGTTTCTGGCATCAGGTCGTCCAAATAGGCCAATGCATGGGCGGTTTCCAGGGCTGGAATGATACCCTCAAGCTGGGAGGTTTTCTTCACTCCCTCCAAAGCCCTGTTATCATCAATAGGCACATATTTTGCACGTTTAGATTCAAACAGATGAGAATGCTCAGGGCCAATTCCAGGGTAATCCAGGCCGGCACTAATTGAATGTGCCAGGGTTACTTGACCTCTATCCGTTTGTAATAGGTAACTTAAAGAACCATGAAGAATACCCGGTTTGCCCCGTGTTAGAGTTGCAGCAGTTTTTCCTGAATCTATCCCATATCCAGCAGCTTCAATGGCGATCAATCGCACTGATTCGTGATTTAAAAAAGGATAAAATATACCTGCGGCATTCGATCCCCCTCCCACACATGCCAGTACATAATCAGGCAAACGTCCTTCTTTCTCCTGAAGCTGAGCTTTAGTTTCTTCACCAATTACACTTTGAAAATCACGTACCAACATTGGATAAGGATGTGGTCCCACTGCCGAACCGATAATATAAAAGGTATCTTCTACATTAGTTACCCAATCACGTATCGCTTCATTGGTCGCATCTTTTAGGGTTTTGGAGCCACTGTGAACCGGCACGACCTTAGCTCCAAGAAGTTTCATACGATCTACATTTAAGCTTTGCCGCTCTATATCTTCATCACCCATATAGATCAAACATTCCATTCCGAATTTTGCACAGGCAGTTGCTGTGGCCACACCATGTTGCCCGGCCCCTGTTTCCGCTATGATACGTTTCTTGCCCATTGCACGAGCCAGCAATATCTGGCCAATGGCATTATTAATCTTATGCGCTCCCGTGTGGCAGAGATCTTCACGCTTAAGATAAATTTTTGCCTTTCCATAATGATCAGTAAGCCTATTAGCATAGGTTAGTGGTGTTTCACGGCCGACATACTCCTTAAGAAGCTCTTTGAAATCATGCTGAAACCGTGCATCCGTTTTGGTTAATTCGTAAGCAGCCTCCAACTCTTCTAGTGCAGGAATCAGAATTTCAGGAACAAATTTGCCTCCGAAACTTCCATAATAGCCTCGTTTATTGGGTGCATTATAAATAGCTTTCTTAGTTGTAGAATTCATTCTGCAATTTTATCTGGTTTAAGTTCTGTCAACAATTTATAGCTCGTTGATAGCATCCATCTGTTCAAAAAATTCTGTGATTTTATCAAAATCTTTTATACCGGGTTCATTTTCCAAACTGCTGGAAACATCAACCATAAAGGGTTTAACGGAGTTTATGGCCTGAACAACATTTTCAGCACTAATCCCTCCGGCTAATATTACCGGCACTTTCATCCTAATTTTTTCCAGCAAGTTCCAATTAAATGTTTTACCGGTACCACCATGGAATATTTTGTCATAGGAATCAAAAAGTATATAAGATACGTGATCTAAATACGGGCTTACGAGGTTCTCAATATCATTACCGGTCATTTCAGGTTTAATACGAAAACTTTTAATAACCGGTTTTACCATTTGTTGACAATATTCAACGCTTTCTTCACCATGAAGCTGAACCAGGTCAATACCAGCCTCTATGGCAATACGATTTACTTCTTCAATGGTTTGATCAACAAATACACCCACGCATTCAGGACCTTCTATCCAGCCAATTATCTCAGTGGCTCTTTCAGGCGTAATATATCGCTTGCTGCCTGGCCAGAATATAAACCCCAGGTAATCAGCCTGGGCGCCAGAAGCAAAACGTCCGTCTTCCAGAGTAGTAATACCGCAAATCTTAACACGTGTCCGGCGGTCTTCGATGAACATTATATGGTTTACTGATTAATAATTATGAGTAAAATACTATGCTGGCCGTGTAAAACAGCCTACAAAATACTAATTTGATTGGTGATGAGAAAGAAAGTATGTTTATCATTTCAGGTTTATGAGTAACCTAAAAAGAGTTCATTGTGATTGTATTCTGTTACTACGGTCCAGGTTTCCTTACGATAATATTTCCCTTAGTCCCTTTCCCGGATCCTCTTGTCGCATAAAATGCTCACCGATCAACGCGGCGTGAATACCGTTATTTTTTAATAGTTCCAGATCATCTTTTGTAGTCAGTCCACTTTCAGACACTTTTGTAATCTGTGCGGGGGCCATGTTTAAAAGTTCAATACCCCGATGAACATCAACCTTAAAAGTATTCAGATCCCGGTTATTCACACCAAATATTTTAATCTGATTAAAATCTACTTTTTGCATATCCTCTTCATTATAACATTCAACGAGGACGGAAAGTCCGGTTTCTCTGGCCGCATGATGCAATTCTGATAATTGGCTGCCATCTGTAATGGTAGCTATCAATAATACAGCATCGGCCCCATATGCCCGCGCTTCCTGTATTTGATAAAAATCGACGATAAAATCCTTCCTAAGTACCGGCAAATTGGTTTCACGTGATACCAGCTTCATGTATTCAAGATCACCCTGAAAAAAAGGTTTATCTGTTAAAACGGATATAGCAGCAGCCCCAGCCTTTTCATATTGTACGGCATGTTTCTGAGGGTTAAAATAATTCCTGATAATTCCCTTTGATGGTGATGCTTTTTTTATCTCAGCTATGACGGCTACATCCCCATTCTTATTTAAAGCATTTTCAAAATCCTTTCTGGGACGCTCATAATCTTCCAGGTCACCTAACCCGGTTATGGTAATCTGCTTTTTGCGCCGGATTATATCTTCGCGGGTCTGAAAAACTATTTTATCTAGTATAGTAATGGTATAATTAATATAAAGTAATCATTTATATTTTATTGTCTGACATAACTTATAATACCAGACAAATTAATGTGCTAACATATTTCTTACTTCTCAGCATCATTTGTGCAGGCTATAAAATCATCCAATGCCTTTCTTGCCTTTCCGGCTTCTATACTTTCCTGGGCAGCGAGGTGTGCTTCCTGTAAATCATCATAAACGCCGGATGCATGGATAGCAAAGGTGGCATTAAGGGCTACAATCTCCGTTTGGGCTTCCGTAGCCCTGTTATCAAGGATTGAATTAATAATGGCCGCATTATCTTTTGCATCACCACCCTCCAATTTCTTAAGGTCAACGCGTGTAAACCCCAGGGTTCGGGAATCAAACGTAACCGGACCGGTAAAAACACTGTTTTTAAGTTCAAAAACCTCAGTATTTGCTGTTGTTGAGAACTCATCCAGGCCATCATTTGCATTGATGGTGTACGCAAAGTCAGTTCCAAGTTTTGACAGTATACTGATAATCGTTTTAGCGGCATCCACACTATAGGCTCCAATAACCTGACGTTTAACACCTGCGGGATTAAGCAGTGGGCCCAGCAGGTTGAAAAAAGTTCGCATAGCCAGATCTTTTCGGACTGGCATGACATGTTTCATCGCAGGATGAAAATAAGGAGCGAACATAAACGCCATTTTTGTTTCTCTAAAGCAAAACTCAACGGCATCTTTAGATAATGCAGGTTTACCTCCCAAAGATTCTAGAACATCAGCACTGCCACATTTGCTCGAAATATTACGGTTCCCATGTTTTAATACAGGAATCCCTGCCCCGGCTACAACAAACATAGCCGCTGTGGAGATATTGAATGTATTTGAATGGTCACCCCCTGTCCCACAAAGATCAACTGCATTTTCATCAACTGCGTCAACAGAGACGGCTGCCTCCCGCATTACCTTAACAAATGAGGCCAGTTCATTAATGGTTTCTTTTTTAGCTCTCATACCAAACAAAAAAGCCGCTGTTTGAGAATGATTAACCTTTCCGGAGATAATCTCTTTCATAGCAAAGGTAGCTTCGTGATCCGTCAGATCTTCATAGTTACTGATTTTATCCAGTATATCGGAAAAGCTCATAGAATATAGAGTATGTGTTTGATAATCATTTGATGTAAAATCTGTCATGGATAAGGGCAGTTTTCTATATCCGATGACTAAATCATTGGAAAATCCAATTTTTAATAAGTTTGGGCCCTTCCAGGGTAAGAATACTTTCAGGATGAAACTGAATTCCCTCCACACGGTGTTGTTTGTGACGAATACCCATAACGGTACCATCCGGTGATTTGGAGGTCACTACAAGCTCATCAGATATCTTATCCGGGTTTAATACCAAAGAATGATAGCGTGTTGCCGTGAAGCTTTGTGGTATATTTTTGTAAACAGATAAAGAATCATGGGATATGGTTGAAGTTTTACCATGCATCAGCACCGGGGCATAGGTAACATCACAGCCATAAACATGCCCTATAGCCTGATGTCCCAGACATACGCCCAATATAGGTATACTGGATCCAAGTTCACGTATTACCTGTTCTGTTATCCCTGCATTCTCTGGCCTGCCGGGCCCGGGAGATATTAATATCTTATCCGGGTTCAGTTTTTTTATTTCATTAACAGTAATAGCATCGTTTCGTACAACCTTATAATTCTCCTCATGCTCAGCAACCAGGTGGACCAGATTGTAGGTGAAAGAGTCGTAGTTATCTATGATTAAGATCATTTTGTTCAGTTAATGATTACAGCGGTAGAATTATTTCTCAAGTTTTAAAAATAGCTACAGTATTTGTTTTGTTCTCAATATGCCGGTTACTTCCCTAACCGTATTCATGACCTCCTCAGCACGTTGACGAGCTTTTTGGCCGCCGGATTGCAAAATATCAATAACATCATCTTCATTCTTTTCAAGTTCACTTCTTTTTTCACGGGCTTCGGAAAAGTAGTTATCTATTAATTCAAGAAGTTGTTTTTTGGCATGGCCATACCCATAACCGCCTTCCTTATAATTATTCTCGATCTGGCTACTTAATTCCTTGTCTGCAAAAAGTTTGATAAGCGCAAACACGTTACAGCTACCTGGATCCTTTGGATCATCCAGGCCTTTTGAGTCGGTTTTAACCGACATCACTTTTTTCTTAAGCGTTTTTCCTTCATCAAAGATATCGATTGCATTATTATAGGATTTGCTCATTTTACGTCCATCTATTCCGGGTACACTGGCTACGGACTCTACAATAAATGCTTCAGGTATAGTTAATACATCATTATTGAAAGTGTGGTTAAATTTAGCGGCAAGATCCCTTGCCATCTCAATATTCTGTTTCTGGTCTGCACCCACAGGTACAAGGTCAGAGCCATAGATTAAGATATCGGCAGCCTGAAGGATGGGGTAAGTAAACAAACCAACATTAGCCGGTAACCCCTGTGCCACCTTGTCTTTATAGGCCACCCCCTTTTCCATTAAACTTACAGGACACAAAGTGCCAAGTATCCATGATAGTTCGGTAACCTGCGGAACATCACTTTGTGCAAAGAAGGTGCATTTATCAGGGTCCATGCCCAATGCCAGGTAGTCAAGTGTTACATCAAGTGTATAACGCCGTAGTTTATCACCATCCGTCAGTGAGGTAAGTGAATGGTAATTGGCAATGAAATAAAAAGCATCACCTTTGCTTTGCATTTCAAGGTGCTGTTTAATGGCACCAAAGTAATTTCCAAGGTGCAACCGCCCTGATGGTTGTATGCCGGAAAGGATGGTTTTCATTGTTTAAATAAGTTAAAACACATGGGGTTCACTCAGAATTATTTGATACTTTTTGCAGAAATTACACTTCTAACGCTAAATCCAAGGCTTCGACCAAAGCTTTTGCCTTGTTTACTGTTTCTTCGTACTCATTTTCAGGTATGCTGTCGGCTACTATACCTGCTCCTGCCTGGATATAAACGGCGTTTTCAGTAGCCACCATCGTTCTGATAGCTATGCAGGTGTCCATATTGCCCGAAAAATCTATATAACCAACAGCTCCCGCATACGGACCCCGTTTAGTCGTTTCCAATTCATCAATAATTTCCATAGCCCTGATTTTAGGGGCGCCGCTCACAGTGCCGGCCGGGAAACAATGTATCAGTGCATCTATAGGGTGCTTTCCTTTACTCAACCGGCCTGAGACGTCAGATACGATATGCATTACATGTGAATAGCGTTCTATAACCTGATTACGCTGCATTTTTACTGTTTTCGGCTCACAAATCCTGGAAAGGTCATTCCTTCCCAAATCGACCAGCATAATATGCTCAGCTACTTCTTTTGGATCATTTACCAGATCCTGTTCATATGCGAGATCTTCTTCTGTAGTAGCTCCACGTGGCCGGGTGCCGGCGATAGGCAGAACCTGAGCTTCTCCATCCAGTACCCTGACCAAAACTTCCGGTGAGGAACCTACGAGTGAGAAGTCATGAAATTCAAGATAAAATAAATAGGGTGAGGGATTAACCATTCTTAAGGCACGGTATAGCATAAACCTGTCGCCTTCGAAATTAGTTTTAAAACGCTGAGACAAAACCACCTGAAAAATATCACCCTCTTTGATGTATTCTTTTGCCCGAAGTACCTTCTGACAGAATTCATCCCGACTGGTATTGCTTTCCGGCTTGCCACCTGAAATTGAAAATGGTAAATCTTCTTTTACAATAATTTTAGTGTTCTTTTCCATGCTATCCAATGCGGAATGAGCATTATGATACAGTATTTCGAGATCATCAGAGTTATCCGTAAAAACTGTCTTAATCAGAATGATACGATGTTTAACATGGTCAAACGCATAAATTTCATCATAAAATGCCCATATGGCTTCAGGAAGGTGTAGATCATCATCAGGAACATTGGGCAGATTTTCGGCCATCCTGACCGTATCATACGCCGAATACCCAACGGCACCCCCGGTGAGACGAGGGATATTTGGCAATTCAGGCTCCCTGAAGTTGCCGGTCATAGACTTCAGGATATCATAAAAATTACCCTCAAGGATTTCACCGGTTTTCCCTTTAAGGGTTAGAGTGGTTATCTGATCTTTATAATCCAGTACCTGGTAGGGATTACATCCTAAAAAGGAATACCGGGCCAAATGTTCTCCGCCCTCTACTGATTCAAAAAGAAAAGGATAGCGATTACCTTCCCTTAATTTCAGAAACAGAGAAACAGGGGTAACCGTATCGGCCATAAGGGTTCGATGTACCGGTATTGCTGTATACTCTTCCTTAGCTAATTGTTTAAATTGATTGTAATCCATATATAAAGGCAAAAAAAAACCCACATCCAGTAAACTGAAGCGGGTTACAAGGCGTTAAAATATATCATAAATACAATACGCACAGTCAATCCGCTCAGCGAATTGGCCACCACCAGCATTGGTTATATTTTGCATTATTGTAAATCATGTGCGTAAATTTACTCTGCAAAGGGATAAAAGTCAAGAATCAAACAAATCAACATAAATTAGCAACTTTTGGAAAATAATTTCCACTATTGGCATGAAGATGATATCTTAGGTTCGAATCCACCCTAAATTAAACCAACCATTTGCTATCGGGATAAAGCTACGACTATTTTAAACTCAAACTTTTAAACTTTCCGAAGCATTTTGATCCGCCTAATTCATATAGCCGTTATTGGTTTACTCCTGCTTATAGCCATTTCCTGTGATGAAACGCCGGGGATAGTTGATGTAACCCAAAAACAACCCTCTTTATCCAATCTGGAAATTTCACCGGGGACTCTAAATTTCGTCCGGGAAGAAGGTGTGAAGGATACCGTCATCACATTTGACCTTTCTGTGCTTTCGGATGAGGTTCTGGCTTCACCACCGGTCGTTACCGTCAGTTTGAAGCAATCCAATGATATCTTAATTAACGACTCACTTAGTGTTTATAATGAAGAACTGGGTCAGTATTCGGGACAAATTAATGCTACTTTTTTAACCACTACTTCGGAAGACTACTTATTTTATGTACGTTCTGACCTTCCGGATGGCAATATCACTAATGTGGTTGAAGGTTATGTTAAAATAAGAGGTTTTGCAACAGGCAGTCCCGTTATTGAATACACGGATCACCCGGATACGGTGCAAATTCCTACCGACCCGGAGGCAAGGATAGCATTTAATATTATTACCAAGGTTAACCATCCTGATGGCATCAGCAATATTCGTAATGTGAATTTGGAATTGTTTAGTAATGATGGCAGCCAGTTAGGCAGTTACAATATGCTTGATGATGGTTCTCAGGGAGATGAAATTCCAGGTGATGATATTTATACAAGAGGTTTCGAAATAAACTCATCAAATAATCCTGATATAATTACTATTAATATCTTTGCCATTGATATTCACGATAACACAAGTGATACCACAACCTCTAGTTTAGAATTTATCAGATGAAGCTTTTCGCTGTAATACTTTTTTATCTTTCTTTTTTCGCTGGATATGCTGAGGCTCAATTAATCGGGCCAGTCCCTTCACCTTACCAATCTATCAGCCAAAACTCTGTCCAGAATATGGCGTCTTTCGGTGACACCTTATGGATAGGGCCTTCCATGAATTATAAAGTTGGGGATGCTCAGGATTGGGTAATCCCTGAGGGTACTGATTCTATAACCGATGGCCGTGGCCGGCTATTTTCAATTGCTTTGGCTCCTGATACTATTTTTGCCGGACTAGGATATAATTTTGAAGATGAAGCTGGTGAATCCATACAAACAGGCATGGGTTTTTATACATCGGTAAATAGCGGTACGGACTGGCGATTTATCCCTTTTCCGCTGGATGATCCTGATGTTACGGCCATAACTTATGGGGGACAAGAACTGGAGGCATTGCCGGTGGTTGTTGCCCAGCAATCCCCTCCTTTTGATGTCGATTTTAAGGATGATGTTATGTTTTTTGCTGCCTGGGCCTCAGGCATACGTAGAAGCATGGACTTCGGAGAATCCTGGGAACGAATTTTATTACCCTCATCTAACGAGAACGTTCTCACGCCTGAGGGCAACTACAATTATATATTCAACCCAAGAAACGATAATAATTTTCTAGGCTTCAGTGTGTTGATAGATAGTAATAATCAGGTATGGGCCGGGACAGCCGATGGGGTTAACGTCTCACCCAATGCACTGTCTGCACCTGCAGACAGCATTATATGGTATCATTATCGTTCCGCACCCAGAAATGATGCCTTAATGGGTAATTGGGTAGTTAAGATAAAAGAAAACCCTGCAGACGGCAGCATTTGGATGACCAATTGGATTACTGAAGGAGGGGAACGACAAGGTATTGTCAGATCTACCGATAACGGCGAAACTTATGAACAGTTTTTAATAGGCCAGCGAATCAATGATATAGAATTTGATGGTGAGTACCTCTATGCTGCAGGCGACAATGGCCTCTTCATAAGTCGTAATAACGGACAAACCTGGGAACACAAATCAGAGATCCGAAGTCCTAATACCTTCATCAAGCCTAATGCTGCACATTATAGCCTGGCTAAAACCAATGATCGCATTTGGGTAGGTACAGGAGACGGCCTTGCATCAACTACAGATCATGGCGATAACTGGGAAATATCAAGGGTATATTTCCCCTTGCGTGGTGGAAATATACATCAGGATGATGCTCCTGATGTTGACAGTTATGCATATCCCAATCCTTTTTCACCAAATAACCATGATTTCGTACGGCTAAAATTTGAAGTCAAAAAAAGCGGACCCGTTACTATTCGGATATTCGATTTTGCAATGAACCTGATCCGTACAGTTGAAGATGAACTCTCAGTGAGCGAAGGAACCTATGAAGCTGCCTGGGATGGGTTAGATCAAAATGGGAGAAAAGTAGCTAATGGACCTGTATTTTATCAGATAAAAAGTGGTTCAGACGAATATGTAGGGAAAATTCTGGTGCTGGAATGAAATTTATTGAAGGCAAGCCGGTCAAGTTATTACAAAGAGAATTCTCGTAATGAATCCAATAGAAGTAGTGTTAAAAAAAATAGTTTTTACAGCATTCAGCCTGTGTATATTAATTGTTGCCGGTTATACAAGCAATGTTCAGGCTCAGTCAGGCGGGTTTAGCGGAGCATATACACGAATGGGTTTCGGTCCCAGGGGTATAGCTATGGGTGATGCCATGGCATCCGTTATCCATCAGGGAATATATGCTCATTATAACCCTGCACTTGCCGCTAGCTCAACTGGTAATCAAATAGACATGTCTACGGCTGCAATGCGATTCGACCGTAGCTTAAGCACCATCAATGCTACGTTTCGTCTGCCACCTAAAGCGGGCCTTAATATTGGATTGATGAATGCCAATGTAACCAACATCGATGGGCGGTCACAAAGCGGATATCATAGCGAATATATGTCTACCCATGAATTTCAGGTTTTCGCTTCATTTGGACTTCAGGTGAGTGAAAAAGTCCATCTGGGTGTGGGGATAAAAGGATATTTAGCAAATTATCATGAAGAGGTCAGCAATGCCTCCGGAGCAGGCTTTGATGTAGGGATGCTAATTAAACCATTTAAAAATATACAGGTAGGTTTGACAGCCCAGGATTTACTTGCAGCCTATCGTTGGGATACAAGTGATCTGTACGGGTCACAAAATGCCCGTAATCGTACCGATCACTTTCCGACTCGTTTTAAAATTGCGGCATCATGGTTATCCCAAAACGAGCGCCTGGTGATTTCCACTGAGCTGGAACTACGCAGGTTAAAATCTGAGATCATATTAAATACTTCATCATCTGAAACAAACCCTCCACAAAACAGAAGAATGATCGAATCGATTACCACTTCTTCCAGCCTGATAAGGATTGGTGCCGCCTACCAGGCACATGAACGAATTACCCTTAGGGGTGGCTGGCAGGTTGGTGATTTAGATATCATTGCTGAATCACACAAACCTAGCGCTGGATTTTCCGTACATTTACCTTTCGACAAACTTCAACCCTCTGTGGATTATGCATTCGTCAGAGAACCAACCGGGATTGCCTATATGCATGTATTGGCATTGAAACTAAAGATTTAATAACGGACCAATGAACAGGCTTTTACATATACCGGCTTTACTTATCCTCATACTTGCATCATGCAGTTATTTGCATGCGCAGTCAACCGGGATGCAATTTTTAAATTTCGCACCGAATGCGCAATCCCTGGGATTATCTGAGGCCCATACAGCGGTTCCTCTGGGGTCATCTTCAATATTTACAAACCCTGCATTACTAGCTTATGAACCAACCTCCAGCGCTACACTTTCACACCGGTTATGGCGCACCGTATCTGAGCAAACGACTCATGCAACTGCAAATCTCAATAGAGAATATGACGTTTTTGGCTTTGGTATCATCTCGACATTTGAAGATGATATCGAATTAAGAAATACCACCGGACCTTCTTCAGGAAACATAGCCATTCGGTATTTGTCTGTTGCAGGTGCTTATGCAAGGGATTTCGGTCCATTATCTATTGGTGGGACCGGAATGTACTTATATGAACAATTGTATCACCATAATGCCAGTGGGTTTGCATTAACATTGGGGGCCGCATCACATTTATTTGAGGAACGGATCCGTTTGGGTGCTGCTTTATTAAATTGGGGCCAAATGCAGGACCTTATCCATGAAGCAACAAAACTTCCAACTTCACTACGATTGGGTATTGATGTACAAGCTCTTCAATTTTCAACCACGGGTACTAATGAAATCCCTCTGCTTTTTGTAATAAGCACCGATATTGTAAAACCATTAAACGAGATCAGTGAAATAGAATCAGAGAGTAATCAGATAGATATTTTTCGACAAGACGAAACCTATTTAAACATCGGTTTACGTATTGAAATTGCTGAGATACTCGTTCTAAGAAGCGGTTATAAAACAAATCACCCTAACCGCAATATAAGTTTTGGTGCAGGCTTTGAATTTAATAATATCGAATTTGATTATGGATTTTCACCCCTCGACACAGGCTTCGGCACCATACATGGAATCAGTTTAGCCTATAAATTTTAAGTAGTTAACCTCGTATGTAATCATTGGTTAAAAGATAATAAATTTTTGCGGTAGGGCTGTTCTTTTATATTCAATCTGATACATTTTCTGTAGAGGCAATTATAACAGAACATTATATCAATTGAACTTATTTATCAGCCATTTATTGGTTTTAATCTATCTTAGCTTGTTATTTATAACAAGTTGCATGCCGAATACCGAAGCCAAGGTTTGGTATACTTTGGAAGATGCCCAGAAAGTAATTGCAGAATCTGATAAGAAAATTCTTCTGGATATTTATAAAGATGACTGTGATGAAAGCAAGCATCTGCAGGAGAAGGTATTGCCTGAAAAAGCCGTTGAAGATACCCTATCCAAATATTTTTGTTCTGTGAAAATTAATGCAAATTCTGAGGACAGCCTTAAGTTTAATGGGAAAATGAGAACTAATCGGGAAATTGCAGAAATGCTGGAAGTTACCGATTACCCAACCATTGTTTTTCTGGATAAGAATGGTGATAAGATCATTATAACCAGCGGCAATATGGAAGCTGATATGTTCACCAAGGTACTATCCTACGTTGGAAGTGATGCCTATTTAAAAACAGAATTTGATCTTTTTGTGGAAGAACAATAGCCTTATTACGATTTATACTCGTTGACCATTCCGATGGCTTCCTCATCATTATCATCTCCGTTACTGATATCATCCCAAAAAAGAACTGCTGCCATCGCCAGTCCTTTGAGGATGAATATACTAAAGGCAATAAGCAAGCCATACTCCTGCAAAGAAATGATCAGGAAAAAGTATAAAAGGAATAGAAAGACCCTCCACTTATATTGCTGCAGATAGGCTTTATTAAATCTCGGCACTTTATCAAATGGAACCGTAGATACCATGAGGAAGGAAAGTAAAACTACCATTGGGATCACGATACTGTTGACCCCATATTCGAATCTGCTAAAAAAATCAAGATTATCATTGAATGTAAGATAAAAGGAAACGATCATAATAGCCTGGGCAGGAATAGGTAAGCCTTTAAAAAAAGATGGGTTTTCCTGAACCTTGGTATCAACATTAAAACGGGCCAACCTTACAGCGCCACATAAAGGGATAAGAGCGCAAACAATGATGCCAAGAAGCATCAAGCCATTCAGGCTAAACGCATAAATCAGAAAGGCAGGGGCTGCGCCAAACGAAACCATATCACTTAGGGAATCCAGTTCTATTCCGAACTCGCTATCGGCATTAGCAAGCCTGGCCATCACGCCATCCAGCAAATCAAAAACACCGGCAAATACAATGAGCCATGCACCAAAAACCGGTTTACCTTCAAATATTTGAATAATGGCTATAAATCCACAGAATAAATTCATTAAAGTGAAAAAACTGGGCACAACCAGTCTGGGAATTGGCCTGGGTTTCAGTTTTTTCCTTAAGCGTACATTTCTTTGCCTGTTATGCTTTTTCTTCTGAATGTTGTATTTCATGATGTGCGTACTGTAGGGCTATCACCGTGGAAGATTAACCTAGTTATTCATCTTCAATAGTTGCAATCACAGTTTCGCCGGCAACAACTCTATCATTTACTTTAATATTAAATTTAACATTAGCCGGAACCATTATATCCATTCTTGAACCAAATTTCATCATTCCAAAACGTTTACCGGCAATTAACTGGTCGCCTTCTTTTATATGAAATACGATTCGCCTTGCTATAAAACCCGCAATTTGTTTATAGAATATCTTCGTTTTGTTATTATGAAGCACACCAAACTCTGCCCTTTCATTTAATTCAGATGATTTTTCATGCCAGGCTACCAAATACTTTCCTGGTATGTATTTGGCATATTCCAATAACCCACTTACCGGATTACGATTAACATGTACATCAAGGGGGGATAAAAATATACTTACCTGTGTGGCCGGGCCTTGTATGTACGTATTTTCTATTATATCCTTGATCAGGATAACTTTACCATCAGCCGGAGAAATCAGTTTATCTTCTGCGAGCGGCGTATTTCTTTCAGGATCACGAAAAAAATACAAAGTAAACCCAATTAATAATAATGCGGCCAAATAGAATAACCAGGATACTGCATTTCCTATCCATATTCCCATAAGGGTAAGTAGTAAGGCGACGAACAGTGTAAACAGAATAACAAAGAAACCGTCTCTGGCAAACATTTTATGAGGCTTTTAATTTTAAAAACACGATTAATATTTCGCAGTTAAAACACAGGGAGGACTAAGTAGAAACTCGGTTTTGGAGATCACTATCCTACATAACGTAATATATCATTGAAGGTAACGAAAATCATCAGCCCAATAAGTAAAATGAAACCAATTTGCTGCAGGGCCATTTTAACTCGCATAGATGGTTCTCTGCGGGTTATCCCTTCGTAGATCAGAAACATTAGATGTCCGCCATCAAGCATAGGTATGGGCAGGATATTCATGATCGCTAGCGTAATACTCAGAAAAGCCGTGATGTTCCAAAATCCAAGCATACCACCCCTTTCTGTAGCATCAGCCGTCACAGAAGCTATAGCTACCGGGCCGCCAAGGTTTTCACGGAAAGAAATAGCCCCTGTAAGAAGTTGCTTGAATCCGTTAATGATACCCTTGAAAGAATCATTACCCTGGGCTATACCCTTGGGGATGGAAGCGAATAATCCATATTGCTCTGTATCAGCATCAAAAAAATCATAGGCGTCTACCTGGCCAATTCCAATAATTTTACGCTCGGGATCCGGAGTGATGGCGGCCTCAATCCTCTCTCCATTTCTATCTATTTCGAAAATCAAACTATTTTCGGCTGATTGTATTTTCTCTACCATTTGCAGCCAGTAATTAACGGAATCCCCATCAATTGCAACAATCTTATCCCCTTCCTGCAAGCCCGCTTCATCAGCAGGTGTACCAGCCTGAACGGAACCAACCTGGCTCGGCAATGCATTTTGTAGCATGTTGATGAAGTCAGGTTCTTTGCTGATATCATCCATGAACCCTGATGGTGCATACAGTTCTATACGCTGGCCATTCCTTAATACCGTAAAACTGAGTTCACTACTTGTGATATCGCTCATCGAGAATAGATTTGCACCTTCTATTTTATCGAGTTGCCGATCATTAACTGCAATGATACGGTCATCTGTTTCAAATCCAACCTTATCGGCCAGTGATCCTTCAGGAATATACAATCCGGGAATATTTTCTACCGGAATCTGATTGACCCCATAAGTGTAAACTATACCCGTAAATATGACATAAGCCAGGATCATATTCATGATGACGCCAGCTGTAATGACAATAACCCGCTGCCAAACCGGCTTGCTTCTGTATTCCCATGGTTTTGGTTCTTCTTCAAGGAAACTGTTATCCATACTTTCATCCATCATGCCAGCTATTTTCACATAGCCGCCGAGTGGGGTAGCCGATATACAATAGTCTGTATCCCCAACTTTTTTTCCGAATAGCCGGGGGGGGAATCCAATGGAGAATTGCTCAACACGCATGCCAAAAACTTTAGCAGCAATAAAATGACCAAATTCATGAACGAGGACAAGTATAAAAATGGCAGCGCCAAATATTAATAATGTTGTTACAAGACTAAAAACCCAATCCATTTATCTAAAATAATTAAAGTGTAATTTGTTTTGCGAAACCGCGGGCCTCAAAATCAACGGCTTCAAGCGATGCTATAGAAACAGCCTCTCCTGACGTAATCGTTTCAAGACTTTTCTCTATAATTCTTGCAATTTGAATATACGTAATTTCATGATTGAGAAACCGCTCAACCGCAATCTCATTAGCAGCGTTTAAAACCGCCGGTGCATGGCCGCCTGTTTTTAAAGAATCCAGTGCCAGTTGCATACAGGGGAATCGTGCATAATCAACGGGTTCAAATGTGAGTTGTTGTAAAGCTGTCCAATCCTGACGTGGTGTTTCAAGATGCCACCTTTGGGGCCAGGACAAAGCATATTGAATAGGAACCTTCATATCAGGCAGTCCCATTTGTGCTTTGGTTGATCCATCAGAAAACGTCACCATGGAATGGATGATACTTTGAGGATGGACTACTGCCTGGATCCGATCAAGGGAAATATCAAATAACCAATGTGCCTCAATAATCTCAAGTCCCTTGTTCATCATGGTAGCTGAGTCGACTGTAATTTTTGAACCCATACACCAATTAGGATGGTTCAAAGCTTCTTTGACCGTAATAAGGTTCATTTGGTCAGCTTCCCAGGTGCGGAATGGGCCGCCACTAGCTGTTATAGTGAGTTTATCAACTTCTTTATGGGATTCGCCGGCAAGACATTGCAGAATTGCACTATGCTCGGAATCAATAGGCAGCAGCATTCCCTTTTTATTATGGATAAAAGGAAAGATAACCTCCCCCCCTACCACCAAAGATTCTTTATTGGCCAGGGCCACTTTTTTGCCGGCTTGCAAGGCACGGCAAGTAGGCAGAAATCCCGAGAAACCCACCAGGCTGTTCAGCACGGTGTCCACGTTCTCGTGCATGGCCAGATATGTTAATGAATCAGAGTCTTGCAGCACCTTAGTATCCCTATGCGTCAGGTTAGCTAATAATTCATCAATATGTTTGCCATCAGCCAGATAAGCATATTTGGGCTTATAATCGTTTATTTGTCTGGCAAGCAACTTCCAGTTAGAATTAGCAGTTAAACCAAATACCTGAAACTTATCTAAGTGCTGGTTTACTATTTCAAGGGCTTGAGTGCCTATTGATCCGGTTGACCCGAGAATTAATAATTTTTGAGGATCCAATTAAAAATAGTGGTTTTGAAAATTATAGAATAATATAAAGATATTATACGAGAAGTCGGTTTAAGAAGATCCTGTTATCAAAAAAATATGACTTAATCTTTAAAATGGCCTTCGCCAAGTTGATTTTCCATACTTGCAACCGCAACGGCAACAGCGGCGTCTCCGGTAATATTTACAGCCGTACGGCACATATCTAATATACGGTCAACTCCTAGTATAAGAGCTATACCCTCTACCGGCACATCGACAGCCCGAAGGATGATAACCAACATGATAATCCCCGCACCGGGGACTCCGGCTGTGCCTATGGAAGCCATAACGGCAGTAATCACGATAGTGAGCTGTTGTAAGATGGTTAAATCCATACCTACTGCCTGGGCGATGAACACGGCTGCTACTGCTTGATATAGGCTTGTACCATCCATATTGACAGTAGCTCCAACGGGTAAAACGAAACTGGATACTTCATCACTTACACCCAAATTTTTCTCTACCCTTTCCATGGTAACCGGTAATGTGGCGACACTGGAACTTGTGCTGAAACCGAGAAGCAGGGCGGGACGTATACCCCTTAGAAAATCGATTAGCCTCATTTTACTAAACAGCTTAAAAAGAGAACTGTAGACAATTAATGCATGCAGCACCAATCCAATAATAACGGCCAGGCAATACCAACCCAGCGCACCTAACAGCTCCACCATGCGACCCATGTCATCACCTCCCAATTCTACGATTACAGATGCTATGAGAGCAAAAACACCATAGGGTGCAATTTTCATGATCAAATCGACAAGACGAATAATCAATTCGTTTAAGGACTCAAAAAAACGGATCAGGGGCTCAGCTTTATCTTTTTGTATCTGCATTAAACCAATTCCCAAAACCAAAGCCACAAAAACTACTTGTAGCATATTGGAATTATCAGAAGCTGATTCTAAAAAATTTGCCGGTACGATATCCACAATAAAAGATAATGGGCTCCTGTCCATAGCCATCTCAGCTACATCTTCACGAGATGCTGCGTCTTGTTGATAACTCGACATCAGTGCTTCCCGGGTTTCAATGGGTAAGACTTTTCCGGGAGCTAGTACATTAACCACTGTAAGGCCGATTGTAATCGCAAAAACCGTAGTTATAAGATAGATTGCAATAGTTTTTCCTCCCATTCGGGATAATTTTGCAATATCATTCAGTCCGGTTATACCCACTACCAGGGAAGCCAATACAAGTGGGATGGCTATGAGCTGAAGCATCCTGATGAAAATGGTGCCAAAAGGTTGAATATAATCCAATGTGAATGTATCCAAACCTGCCAGTGTTGCAAATAGTCCCCACACCAATCCCAATGTTAAACCAATGATAATTTTCCAGTGGAGTTTCTGATACCAGAATTGATTCGCTTCGCCCTTTACCTCTTCTTCAGGTTTATTCTCTTTAGTTAACACTTTTGATCCTGATTATTAGAATATTTAATAGCATACTACTTAAGTTGCAGTCTATGTTTACAATTGGAATAATTAACCAAGCCAGAAATAACATAAAGTG
Source organism: Balneolales bacterium (assembly GCA_040905745.1). Classification (GTDB taxonomy): domain Bacteria; phylum Bacteroidota; class Rhodothermia; order Balneolales; family Natronogracilivirgulaceae; genus JBBDMU01. Next base: position 17,042 of record JBBDQY010000061.1, on the reverse strand, counting down.
ATCAAAGCACCAATTCCAGTGGATACAAAATTAACACCATTATTATCAAGGCCCGCAGGTAATGCCAGATACCTGAGAAATCTGATTTCTACTTTTCTGGCCTGAAATATGGCTCCAAGATAAGAATCCGCTACACAACCTAGAAATCCGGATATTCCAATTACAAAAAAAACCAGAAGCGAATGATAACCGGAAAGAAGCACATAGACTATTGACAATAAAAGGCTGCCTAATAATCCGCCAAGTGTGCCTGGCAGACTGACTCCTCCGTCAATTCCAACTTCAACCCTTTTAAAATTAAGAATAAAGTAGGCCTTTACATTCTTAACCTGGGTCCCTATTTCAGTAGCCCAGGTATCCGCAATAGCTACCGCCAGTGATCCTGCAGCCGCTATATATAACAAATCATCTTTAAAATAATAACCCAGAGAAATTAATGATATAAACCAAAATGAATTCGCCCATACCTGACTACCATCCCTCCTTTCCTGGTTAATAGATTTATTCTCATCCGTTCGATCTAATGCGTAGCCAATGATATAACTGCTAAAAAAAAACAGGCCTAATACGAATGCTGAGCCTATCCCTCCAAGTCCAAGGGCAATCGTACCTATGATCATTGCGGCAAAAGCCCCATCAAGGCTCAACCAATTCATTAATAATGCGAGTAGCGAAATGGATAAAGCTAGAAATAACGCAGCTGCAATACGAGTCTGTTCATCAGTGGATGAAAACAAAACATAAAAGAGTATGAGTATAAACCCGAATATGTAATTTAAAATACGATCAGGCAAAGCTACTCACCCATGGTGGAAGAAGTCCTCACATCCAGATCTACCTGCTTTTTGTCAGTCTTCAAAATGGCAACTGCAACGGTAATAAAACCAGCAACAATAACGACAGGTGAAATATAAAGGGCAATGATACCTTTCTCCTGATTTTCTATATACATGGCCAAAAATCCTACTAAAACCATTATAGCCCCAACAATCATAATAAAATAGTTTGTTGAGGAGAATAACATGGGTTTATCGGGTTCGTCTTTACGTTTCCTCTTTTTTCTTTTTACCTGTGAAGTAGATTTAGCCATTTGTGAATAGTACTTAAGGTTAGGAGAACAGTTAAATTTATTGAATTTATAATAAGGTAAGTGAAAAATGAAACATTAACCAGATACGGCAACTATTCCAATCATAAGATGCTTACCCTTCAGAATTGATTACCCTAATGATATTCCTAAAAAGTCGATGATCAACTTACCTGTTGTTGTATAATAACCTTATTTTACCTAAAACCTTGATATTATAAAACAATTCTATGAAAACGATTATACTTGCTTCCGCCAGTCCCCGACGCAAGAAACTACTCGAGCAAATAAACCTGAATTTTATTACGGCACCCCAGGATATTGTTGAAACGATTGATCATCAAATCGAACCCAATTTATTTGCCGTATCAACTGCTCGCCGCAAAGCTGAAAAAGCAGCCTCTTCAATAGCTGATGCTTTAATTATCGGATCTGATACTATTGTTGTACATGATGATAAAGTGCTCGGTAAACCTTCTGATGAAACCGAGGCTTTCTACATGTTAAGTCAGCTCAGCGATAATTCCCACCTGGTTATTACAGGGGTTACCCTCATCATAACAGGCCCCGGGGGTAACATTCTTAATCAAACAGAATTTAGTGAACATACTACGGTAACTTTTTCAAAACTGAATAAAAAAGAAATTCTGGAATACATCAAAACCGGAAGCCCTATGGATAAAGCCGGGGCATATGGAATTCAGGATGACTGGGGTTCAGTTTTTGTAAGTCAGATAAAAGGTGATTATTATAACGTGGTAGGGTTTCCGCTTCATAAGTTCTATCAAACCCTTAAAAACTTCGCTCCTCAATATTTGCCCAAAGCATCCGCTAACATTTGGCAATAAAACAAGTTATTTCCTTGTTAAGATGATGAGCGAAGTTCTTTTGATGACATAAAACTAACATCTGGCATCTGGCAACACTTTACAATCTATCCCCTCGATATCGCATAAACCTCCTAAATGTTCAAATTCTTTAGCCTGGCCCTTATCATCATTTCTGTATTTGCTGCTCAATCCAACGCTCAGGAAGGCAGAGATTTTATTATGGCAACAGAGCTTCTTCGCACCGGGGAATATGAACAAGCTTATGAAATCCTCCATCGTCTGCTGCAGGAAAACCCGGATTCTTACCCGGTTTTTGACAGAGCGGTATCGGCATTGGTCGGAATGAAACAATATGATGAGGCCATCAAACTTTCCGAAAAAAGGTTTAATGATGATTACTCAGACATTGTTTCTGCTGCCAGGCTGGGTGAACTCTACCATACCGCCGGCGATACAGCCAAGGCCCGTGAAGTTTGGGAAACGGCCATCCTGGAAAATGAAAATAGATTACAAGCCTATCAGCATATCGCTCATACTATGTATGAACGCCGGGCACATTCCGGTGCTATAAAAATTTATCTAAAAGCTCGTCAGAAATTTGATCAACCGAATTTATTTGCTAATGAAATAGCCAATAATATGCTGATAACCGGGGAATATGAAGAAGCTATGCGTGAATACCTGACACTTCTTACAACCAATGAAGACTATGCTTTTCAGGTACAACGTCAGCTGATGCGTTTTGATGAACAATACTTATTTGATGTCGCTATTCTTGAAACCGAAGACAAGCTGGCGGAATACAGAAACGATAGTTCAGAAGCTATTTCATTGAGGGAACTTCTAATTTGGTTGTATATGGAAAGAGGGCTGCACAGAAGAGCCTTATCGACTGCCAGGAGCCTGGAATCTGCCAGTAATGAGACGCTTTACGCTATTTACCAGCTCGGTGATCGTCTTCGGTCACAGAATCAGTTTGAATTGGCTGAATCAGCCTATACATATTATACAGAACGTGACGGCCACGAACTTAAGCCTCGGAGCCTGGAACAATTAGCCCAGGTTTATATAGACTGGGCAACCTTTCTGCAGAATAATAACATGGATTATGGCCTAAGGTCAGATTCCCTGTATGAAAAAGCGAACATCACCCTTGAAAAACTCATCAACAGCTTTCCTCGTTATGAGCGGTTGAGCGATGCACTGCTTTTACAGGCTGAATTAGCCTTAGACCATTTGAAAGACGTTAACCAGGCACAGGAATACCATGAACAGCTATTGGCTTTACCTGCAACGGGTGAAGAAATGGGCCCACAAATAGATTACCTGAATGGCCGTATTCACTTATACCACAAAGAACATAATCGTGCCAGAATAGCATTTACGAAAAGCAATAAGGCGGTGAGAATAGGCCATCTGGCTGATAAAACCAGATATTACCTGGCATTGAGCGATTTCTACAGTGGCGACTACGATTACTCGCTCATTCAGCTCCGGTCCCTGGAAAGGCAGAATACTTCATTTTTTGCAAATAATGCATTGCAGCTACGTTTATGGATACAAGAGGGTGTAAACCCTGATTCATCCTCAACTCAACTTGATTTATTTTCAGAGGCTTCGTTTTATCATCATGTAACCGGTGAATCTGAAAAAGCCATGGCCATGTTAACCTCTCTTCTTGAAGAACATGATCACCATGCTCTGAATGGTGAAGCCGTATTACTGGCAACCGCCATTTTACGAGAGAAAAACCTGGCTGCTGCCTATAGCCTTATCAATATAAAAAGTGGAGTCGCCGGTGTTAATGATAATTCCCCAGAAGACGATCAATACCTGAACTCGATGGGGATAAGTACGGTTTCTTTAAATCCGGCAAGTAAGGAGCGTATCTTCTGGGCAAGGGCGAGACTGGCAGATCTTGTGTATTTTAAAGATTCAACACAATCCGAAACTCCAGGGGATTTCAACCTGCCGGATGAGCTAATGCATGAAGGTTCAACTCCGGTTGAATCAGTTGCTGAAGTGATCAGTGCCTATGAGGACTTACTCATAGATTTTCCTCAGGGTTTTTATGCAGACAAAGCCCGGGAAAGAATCAGCGAGCTTTCCTCACACCCCAATTAAAAGCGCATCAATATGTACCTGCTTAGTTTAACCAAGTCATGAAAGTTATTTTTTTTATTCTGGCCTTTTTATTTTTTACCGATCAGGCTGAAGGCAGATATGCTCTCATTTCGATGAGCAGTTCCCAGACTCATCATTTAAAAGCTTATGGGGTTATTTTTAACCACCTGGAAGAAGGCAATACCGCACAATGGCTGCTGAATTACAGGGGTGGTAGCTTTTTGGCAGAAGAAACCCCGGAACTTATTCGAAACTGCCGTATACGTGGTGTTCAGGTGGAGAGCATCAGTAATGCTGAAGCAGCCCGTATCATTGCCGAAGTGGAACAGCCTAATGTGAATATGGGCGTCATTAATCTTGAAAAAGCACCCAAAATAGCCGTTTATACTCCTGACCATGCTTTACCCTGGGATGATGCTGTTACTCTTGCCTTGACCTACGCTGAAGTCCCTTATACTACTCTTTATAATGAAGAGATATTAGATGGTGAATTAGAGGATTATGACTGGCTCCATTTGCACCATGAAGATTTTACCGGACAATACGGTAAGTTCTGGCAAGCCTACCGCCATTTCCCCTGGTACACGCGGCAGGTACGAGATTTGGAAAATATGGCATCCAATCTGGGCTTTTCAAAGGTAAGTGCTATGAAAAAAGCCGTAGTCCTGACTATCACCGATTATATTTCCCGAGGAGGATTTCTCTTTGCAATGTGTTCGGGTGCTGATACTTTTGATGTCGCTTTATCTGCAGAAGACGTAGATATCGTTCCTTCTGAATTTGATGGTGACCCGCCTGACCCCAATGCTAATGATTTATTGAATTTCTCACGGACACTGGCCTTTCATGATTTCACTGTAAATCTTAACAGGGCTGAATATAAGCATGCTGATATTGATATCCCTGACGTACAATCCAGGATCATTGAGGTTGATGAAGCTATGGATTTCTTCACACTTTTTGAATTCTCTGCTAAATGGGATCCTGTACCAACAATGTTAACACAAAATCATGTAAGCAGCATCAAGAGTTTTTATGGACAGACGACTGCTTTCATGAAAGACAAAATAAAGAACTCCGTAGTTATTCTTGCTGAAGCCCCCGGACGAAATGAGGTGAAATATGTTCACGGGAACCATGGCGAAGGTACCTTTACTTTTTATGGAGGTCATGATCCGGAAGATTATACCCATCGAGTAGGGGATCCTCCAACAGACCTTAACCTTTTTCCTGGCAGTCCCGGATACCGGCTGATCCTGAATAATATCCTTTTTCCTGCAGCCCAAAAGCAGGAAATGAAAACTATGATACCATCCGAAAAAAAGTATGCTAAAAATAACGAGTTATTACATAATCTGATCTTTAATCATAATATTACGCATTAATGCCAAAGCATATTAACAGAAAGCCTACCAAAGAATTCAGTGATCTGGTTGAAGTCATGAAAATACTTCGTAAAGAATGTCCATGGGATCGTAAACAGACCCATGAATCCATCAAAGACCTGATGGTTGAAGAAATATATGAAGCCATTGATGCTATTGATCGTAAAGACTATGATGATCTAAGTAAAGAACTCGGAGACCTGCTCCTGCATATTGTGTTTCACAGTGAAATGGCCAGTGAAATGGAACGCTTTACAATTAATGACGTTATTTACAGCATACAGGAAAAATTAATCAGAAGGCATCCACACGTTTTTGATGGCTTACATGTTACAGGAAGTGAAGAAGTAACCAGAAACTGGGAATCCATTAAGATGGCTGAAGCAGGCAGAAAATCAGTATTGGATGGAGTACCTGAAAAACTTCCCGGATTATTGCGGGCACAACGCATGCAGGAAAAAGCCGGAGCGGTAGGCTTTGATTGGAAAGATTGGAAAGATGCCTGGAAAAAACTGGACGAAGAACTTGATGAATTTAAAACCAGGATTGAGGAACAAAATCAGGATGAAGCAAGAAAAGAGTTCGGTGATTTACTTTTTTCTGTCGTTAATGTAGGCAGATTATTAAATCTAAATGCAGAAGACAGTATCCGCCTTACCAACCGAAAATTTCAAAAACGTTTTGAATATATTGAACAAAAATTAGCAGGTAAAAAACTAAACCCTTCAGAAGTAACACTGGAAGAAATGGACAGAATTTGGGAAGAATCGAAGGCAAATGAGATCGACTAAACAGCTTAGTGCATCAGGTTATAGTTTAAAACCTTCTTAAATTTGCTTATCTTTTCAATATTATATTAAAAAATATTTCTTCCCAATTTCATCTTTATAATTTTATAGTTAATCGGAGCCAGCAAATGAGTAATACAAACAATGAGATAGACCCGGCACTCTACCCCAATATGGATAACGGATTAGAAGGTATAGTAGCTTTTTCAACACAAAAAAGCCTTGTTGACGGTAAAAACGGTGAATTGATTTATGCCGGTTATAATATTGATGAACTTGCTAAAAACTCAACTTTTGAAGAAGTATGCTTTTTGCTATGGAATGAACGCTTGCCTAAAGCCAATGAACTGGAAGAACTTCATAATGACCTCATCAACGAGAGAGAATTACCGGGACCTGTTTTAAACTATATTCGAGCTACAAATCCAGGTGCCGAACCCATGTCTGTGTTGCGTACGGCAACCTCAATGCTGGCTGATTTTGATGATGAAGCGATGGCCAATACACCCGAGGCCAATCGTCGGAAATCAATTAGAATGACAGCACAAATGCCTGCAATTATTGCAGCATTCAGTAGAATACGGGATAATAAAGCAATTTTAAACCCATTAAATCACGGTAGTACAGCCTATAATTTTCTGTATATGCTGAATGGGGAGGAACCGGGTGAAAATGCTGAAAAAGTAATGGACCTATGCCTGATTCTTCATGCAGAACATGGCATGAATGCTTCTACTTTTACTTGTCGTACTATAGGATCCACCCTCTCTGATATATACTCTGCAGTTACCGGTGCTATCGGCTCTCTCAAAGGCCCACTTCATGGTGGCGCTAATACGGCCGTTATGAATATGTTAAAAGGCCTTGATAAGGATGTGGATATCAAAGAATTTGTTCGCAATAAGCTTGCCAATAAAGAAAAGATTATGGGATTTGGCCATAGGGTATACAAAACATTCGACCCTCGTGCCCGGCATCTGCGAATCATGTCTAAAGATTTAGCAAAAGAAGTTGATATGGAATACCTCTTTCATTGGTCCGAGTCTATTCTCGATCTCATGAAAGAAGAAAAAAATATTGATCCTAATGTAGACTTCTTTTCAGCGACCGTTTATTATTCATTGGGCATTCAGCCTGATCTCTACACGTGTATCTTTGCTATGAGCCGTATCTCAGGTTGGACGGCACATTTCCTTGAACAAATGGAAAATAACAGGCTGGTTCGTCCTCTTGCATTATATATTGGAGAAAGAAATCTGCCCTGGACGAGTATTGAAAGCAGATAAATCCCGCTTTTTTATAAATGTCATCTCGTTAAAAAGATATATTTGGTGAAATTTTACTTTAAGAATTTTAGAGCAAGCATTTATGAAAGTCGTTAAAGACGAGCAGATAAAAGTACTTCAGAATCTGATAAAACATTGCTCTGATATCGAATATGGGAATAAAAATAACTTTTCCCATATTAAAAGTTACAGCGACTTTAAAAGAAGCATCCCCATCAATAATTATGGGGATCTTGAACCCTATATTCAAAGAATGAAGGCAGGTGAAGCGAACCTGCTTTGGCCCGGCCAAATATCGGATTTCGCTGTTTCATCGGGAACTTCCGGCAAAGGCAAGCATATTCCCTTAAGTAAAGAACGCATTAAAAGTGACCAAAAATTTATGCGTCGGGTTGTGCTCAATTATCTGACCCAATCTCCTAATATCTTTTCATTAATGGGGAGCCATGTTAGCCTGCCTGGAAATATTGAAACGATATCCACCAATCCGGACGTAAGGCTGGGGGAAATTAGTGCATTTTTAGCCCTGGAATCCCCTTCCTATCTATCCATGTTCCAAATTCTACGTCCTGAGGTAATGATTAAAGAAAAGTGGGCAGAAAAATTTGAACTATGCCTTGATAAAGCTATAAAGTGCGACGTCCGTCAGATTACGGCCGTACCCTCCTGGGCTTTAAGATTTTTTTTGCGGGCATTAGAAAAAACGGGTAAAGATTCAATCAGAGAAGTCTGGCCAAACCTGAAATTGTTAATATCCGGTGGTGAAGACATTAAAATTTATCTTGATCACTTCGACCATCTGTGTCGGGGGCTGAATATGGATTATGTAGAGAATTATGGGGCATCAGAGGGTTATTTTGCCTTTAGTGATGATTTAACAAGAAATGACCTTCGCCTGACCGTTGATAACGGCCTTTTCTATGAGTGGATACCTAATCCCCATAAAGATCCTGATGAAATGGTCAAGCAGGAAGCCATCCCTACCTGGGAGGCCAAAACGGGAACACCCTATGGCATGGTACTGACGAACAATTCAGGCCTGTGGCGCTATTGTGTAAATGATATAATAGAGTTCACTGACGTCTCAAGGCCACGGATCACCGTTCTGGGCCGAACTTCTGAAATGCTGGACAGGTTTGGTGAAGCCTTAGATGGGCACCAGGCTGAAACCGCACTTGAAGAAACGGCCCAACTCATGGATGCCAGTTTTTCTTCTTTTGTAGTAGGCGGCATACTCGAAAAGAATGAAAACACACCCGTCCACGTATGGTTTGTTCAATGGTTGAAAAAGCCGGATAATATGGAAGGCTTTATTGCCGAACTTGACCAAAATATAAGGGCTAATAACCGGCATTATGCCATCCGAAGTGAAAATAAAACCATAGCCCAGCTTAAGATGTACGATTTAGATCAGGATATTCTGCATCGCTGGAAAAGTGAGAATTTGCCTACCGGGGCACAAACTAAAGTCCCCCGTATCATCACCGATGATGACAAGATTAAAAGTTTGATTCAATTGTGTGAACAAACAGACAAGATTCCATCAGATTAGCCTATTTATCAAGTACCTGCCTTACTTAGTCATCTCCTTTATTTCACCACCAGGTTCACAATCCTTTTTGGTACAAAAATCTCTTTCACCAGATTTCCATTATCCAGATATCTCTGGATATTATCATCCTGTTTAGCCATGCCAAGTACATGATCTTTGTCGGTTGCCTTCTCACTTGAAACCTGAATACTCGCCCGAACCTTCCCATTTATTTGAATAGCGTAGGTATGGAATTCAGCTGTCATATATTTCTCATCAAATGCCGGCCATGCTACATAAGCCAAAGTATCCCCGCCGCCTAATTTCTCCCACAATTCTTCAGCAATATGAGGGGCGAATGGAGATAACAGAAGAACAAAATCTTTCATTATACTTACCGGCTTTTTCTCCCATTTCATGGCTTCATTGTTGAAGATCATTAAAGCGGATATCGCCGTATTAAAACGATTTTCATTTATATCTTCTGTCACTTTCTTAATCGTTTCATGTAGTACCTTCAATTGTTCCCGGCTAGGCTCAACATCGATAATATCAGCATCAAGATGGTCCGTCTCTTCATCAATGAATACTCTCCATACACGTTTCAGGAAACGATAAACACCTTCTACTCCGCGCATGCTCCAGGGTTTGACTTGTTCCAGAGGACCCATGAACATTTCATACAGACGCAAAGCATCGGCCCCATACTGCCTGATCACTAAATCCGGGTTGATCACATTGCCCCGTGATTTAGACATCTTAAAAGACCGTGCATCTACAACGGCATCCGTCCCTTTGATTACAAAGTCATCGCCTTTTTTTTCAACTTCGGTATCCGGTATTTTAACTGGTTCATACTGCTCCCTTTCATCAGGCTTAACCGATTTGGTGGATACAAAATGGCCATATTCATTCCTAAGGGCTGTAAATTCCAGTTCACCCAGTATCATTCCCTGGTTGATCAGTCGCTGAAAGGGTTCTTTTGTTGATACAACGCCGATATCGTAAAGCACTTTATGCCAGAAGCGGGCATAAAGAAGATGAAGAACGGCATGTTCTGCTCCACCAACGTATAAATCAACCGGCATCCAGTATTTTTCCTTTTCAGGGTTCACCGGGCCTTTTTCATAATTGGGATCAATAAATCGAAGATAATACCAGCATGATCCGGCCCACTGAGGCATGGTATTGGTTTCACGCCGGGCAGGCAAGCCCGTCTCCGGATCGGTCGTGTTCACCCATTCAGGTACATTATATAAAGGTGATTCCCCTGTTTCAGCAGGCTGGAAGTTCTCAACTTCCGGGAGCTTGACGGGTAATTCCGACTCCGGTAACGCTTTATTTTCATTGGATACATGAATAATCGGAAAGGGTTCCCCCCAATATCTCTGCCGTGAAAATAACCAGTCCCGTAGTTTATAAGTGATGGTTTTCTTTCCCTGGCCTTTTAGTTCAAGCCAGGAGATCATTTTATCTTTTGCATCGCTAACCTCTAATCCATTTAAAGATAAATCAGCATTAGCAGAATGTACCATTTTTCCTTTGGAAGTATCCGTAAAAGCCTCTTTGGTTATATCTCCGCCTTCTACCACTTCAATGATGGGCAACTCATATTTGGCGGCAAATTCCCAGTCCCGTTGATCATGTCCGGGTACTGCCATAATGGCTCCGGATCCATACCCTGCCAGCACATAATCGGCAATCCATATGGGTATTTGATTTCCGGTCGCCGGATTAATGGCGTATGAGCCGGTAAATACCCCCGTCTTATTTTTATTTAAATCGGTTCGATCCAGATCCGATTTTGATTCTGCCTCTTCTCTGTATTTCTTTACATCCTGACGTTTTTCAGGAACGGTAAGTTCATCCACCAGAGAGAGCTCCGGGGCCAGCACCATATAGGTGGCACCAAATAAGGTATCAGGCCTGGTTGTAAATGCTTTTATCGTTTGGCGTGAACCTGCCACTTGAAATGTAATATCGGCACCCTCAGATTTTCCGATCCAGTTACGCTGCATATCTTTTATGGATTCCGGCCAATCAAGGTCAGCCAAATCTTCCTGAAGGCGATCGGCATATTCCGTGATCTTGAGCATCCATTGTTTCATAGGCCGCCGGACAACAGGATACCCTCCCACTTCGCTTTTGCCATCAATAACCTCTTCGTTTGCAAGTACGGTGCCTAATTGAGGGCACCAGTTTACCGGAACGTCAGCCTGATAGGCCAATCCCTTTTTATAAAGCTGAAGAAATATCCATTGAGTCCATTTGTAATATTTGGGATCTGTAGTATTAACCTCACGATCCCAGTCATAACTAAACCCTATAGCCTGAAGCTGCTTACGAAAACCCTTTATGTTCTGTTCTGTCGTTTCCTTAGGATGCTGGCCCGTTTTAACCGCGTATTGTTCAGCAGGCAAACCAAAAGCATCCCAACCCATAGGATGCAATACATTATAATTTTTCATCCTCTTGAATCGAGCAATAATATCTGTTGCCGTATATCCTTCAGGGTGGCCTACATGCAAACCTGAACTGCTTGGATAGGGGAACATATCCAGCACATAAAACTTTGGTTTTGATGTGTCGGTGTCGTCGGTTTTAAAGGTTTTATTTTTTTTCCAGAACTTTTGCCATTTGGGTTCAATGGCAGACGGTGTATACTCGCTCATGTAAACTATAATTTGAAAAATAAATTTCAGTAAAGATAAGGAAATAAGGCCTTTGAATCTCTGTAATCCTTCCTGTTACGGTTCTTAATAATTACACTTGTCAGACCGGCATTTTGAAATAGGACAAGCTATTCTATTATGATAAGGCATAACCCTTCTTATACCTTTTTATTTAAAGATTGAACTATTTATTAAAACAACAGTTCATAGTCTGAATCAAAACTTAAGCAAGGCCTGAACAAGGCTTACTCCCGGAGGAGCAAACAGAGTTTTTACTAAGACTTGCCTGGGAGATGGTACGGACCATGTCCCATAAGGAACATTATTGAAAAGGGGTTGAAGCCTAGTATTTATTTGATCTAATTTTAAGAAAAAGCTGGTTACCCCAGCAAAGGAAATAATGGCTTTTTTCCTAAATAATTAAAGTAGTGATAATTGGTTTCCCGTAATAACCTTTTGATCCTCCACTCTTCAAAAAGTGTTTTTTACAAATACTTCGCTCAAATCAGGAACATCACACTCAACTAATTGAGATACTAATAATCCTACTCTCTATTCTTTTCTTATCTCATGTAAGATCATAGGTGGCGCTGGCAACCTTTCTTGATCTGAAACTTCAACAATTTCACCTTCAAAGTGTACTCTTAAACTATCCTCTTTGAATTCATCAGGTAAATTATCATTTGGCAGATGATCTGGCATCCCGGTAACAGCGAACCCCATAGCCTGATTTGTATCCGGTTCAATGATATAAATATCTGGTTCAAATCCTTCCAGTTTATTTATTATACCTTTTTCCAGGATATCACCATCATCACTAAATATACAGGAAGTCAGTATGAGTGCAATTGCAAGCAATTTTATCTTAGGCATATTTGGAATTTATTTATTTTGCTGATTGTATGAAATCCGCTCTGTCACGAAACACGGTTTCGACCATTTCATGTTTACAAATGAAAAGCAAGGCTTGCTCATCCACTGCCGTAGCCAACCAAGGATCACTGCCCATGTTGAAATACAAAAATATTAGACCATTCTCTTCCAAAATTTGGCGAAACTTATTCTGCAATTTGATAATCGATTTTCTTTGTTCCTCCCATTCGACATCATCCAATTGGGAGCGATGCACATAATCCTCCATCACCAAATCGATCACGATCTGTACATACCCCATTTCATCATGGAAATCAAAAAGCTCCATGCGGCAGACGCCAAAGTATTCTTCACTATTTTGAGGTTGCTCATTATTATTTTGCTCTTTTTTGCCTGAGCCATCTATAGCAGTATTTTGATTGCTTGGTGTTATGATATCACAAGCACAAAAGATTAGCAAAGCAATAAGTGTTATATTTTTAATATATAGTTTCATGATGATGATATGGCTGCTTTGTTTTGTGATTAATTGACAACTACAGGTATTGGTCCATCAAAATAAGCATGAATTAAAGTCCCTTCTTCATCAAATATGACGATCCGATAATGGTTGATCGTCAATCCACAGGTCATCCCACAATAATGATCCCATTTCAGCCTCATTTTAACGACATAAACTTGTTCCAATGGGTCTGAGGGTGCTTTTTCATCATAATCATATTGATGATTCTCGGGCCATTCTTCCGGCCATTCGTGTATGTAATTTTCTTCAAATTTTACACTTGAATGATATTCAAACTCCGCCCTGATTAAAGATTGCCTTTGTTCTACCGTATCCAGAACATCACTGTAATACGAAATAGCCTCTGTAGTAATTGAGTACGGAATCAAAATGCCATCAAAGTGACCATAAAACCAATAACCTTCGTTAGGAATCTGCATGCCTCCCCAATCTTCAGCGGAAGAAATCACTTTATCCCTTGATGGGTAAACAGCTTCTGCTTTTTTGATTATTTCTTCCTCAAAGTTATTATCAAAGTCTCGCTCAATGGATTTTATATAGGTACGTTCAATTTCTTCCTCTTCCTGTCCTTTATCCACCGCAGAATCACAGCTAATTGATAAAATCACTACAGAAATTAATGATATAGCTAAGAGAAAAAAGTTTGCAGTTTTAATCATTCTGTTTTCACCCATAGTTAATCCATTCTAATATATGATAATAATATTCATTGTAATCAATCTCGTAATCAACTCTTGTTTTAGTTATAATTCTATCATTCATTATAAAATTTCATGATATATAGTGTTTTCTCTAAGATACTGATTGTAGTATCATAATTGGCTGTTTTTTCACATAGTTTATTTACTTTTACCGGATGGATTCCTTATGAGAAAATAGGGTATGATATGTTCCAGTAGTTTCATGATTGATTTGGTTTAAGTTCCATGGATACAGACATCCACACCCGGATCCACCATGTATTGCCCCTAAGCAATCCGGCAAATGAAGTTAGTTTTTTCATGATTTCTTATTTAATAAGCATCATCTGCCGGGTTTGGACAACATCTCCGGCATGAATGCGGTAGATATAAACTCCGCTGGCCAGGGTCGAGGCATCGAAATGAACCTCGTGGCGACCGGCCGAAACAGGCCCGTCGACCAGGGTGGCAACGTGTCGGCCCAGCACATCAAATACGTCCAATTTTACTTTATTGCTTAATGGCAGATCATAGCTGATCACTGTTTTGGGATTAAAAGGGTTTGGGTAATTCTGATTTAACCGGAATTCCTGAATAAACTGTTTCTGATTTTCCCTGACGCTTGTTGCATATTTCCCAAGGTCCCGTATATAGGGAAATGATTCACCTTCGTCTATCGCCCATATGTCTTGAAAATCCCAATCCTGAAAGGTTCCTGAATTTCTCATCTCTACTGTTTGTAAACCGAAGACACCTTCCACATTACCACGGCCTACACCATGTTCTTGACCTGCGATTTCCGTGTTCCAATAACTAGGATGTACTATTCCCTCATTGAAACCAATTAAACCACCGGTATCCTTTTCTCCTGAAACTTTACTGATTGAATATGACATTCGTACTGTACCCTGCCCTACTGAGATGTAACCGACCAAACCTCCCACCATTTCAGTACCGGTAACATCACCCATAGAAAAAGAATCGAAAATCCGACTATAGTCGTCGTTCTGTCCAACCAGCCCCCCTGCCATATTTCTGCCTGTAACATTTCCTGTTGCATAAGAGGTTTGTATTCGTCCGGCACTATATCCAACTAGGCCACCTGCTTTATCCGCACCCGAAACGTACCCTGTGGCATAGGAGTAGGAAATACGTGCATCTCTGTTAAATTCTCTGTTATATCCTACCAATCCGCCAATATTATCTCCCGAACCTTTAACAGCGCCAGTAGCATAACAAAACCTTATTTCACCGCCATTACTTCCTGCCAAACCACCTACTTGTCGTGAACCTGTTATAGAACCAGTGGCATGAGAATTAGTTATTAAACCAAGATTATTACCTACCAGACCACCAATTCTATAAGTTACACCAGATACTTTCGCCGTTGAATAAGAATTATCAATGCTTCCATCAGCATTAGATCCTGCCAGACCACCAACGTTATATTCATTACCAGATATGCGACCTGAAGAATAAGATTGACTTATGATTCCTTTGTATCCATTACTACCGACCAAGGCCCCGGTGGCAATTCCACCAGCAACGTTCACATTTTCAAGGGCTACATTATTTATTGCACCCGAATTGCGTCTAAAAAGACCAACATGATTTTCATCTCTGCGATTAATCGTCAGGTTGGTGATTAAATAACCATCGCCATTATAATTACCTGAAAAATCAACTGTATCAGATCCTATCGGGTTAAATCCCTTTCCATCATCCCAGTTTTCCGTTTCGCTGGCCTCAATGTCGGAAATTTGTATAAAGAAAGCGTCAGGAATACGTCTTACCTCGTCAAGTTGGTCCAGTGTGGCAACCTGATAAGGAGATTCTTCTGTACCCGTACCACCTGCAAAATTAAGAACTAAACCTGTACCAATGAGTTCTATTTCCAAAGGGCTGTTCTCATTCTGGGCATCGTGTTCTATGGTTAGAATGGCTTCAAATTGATCCTCATGTGTGGGTTTAAAATCTACTGAAATATAAAGTGTACTGTCCTTTTCAAGCGAAAATTCTCCTTCATTCTGCGTGATTTCAAATTGATCGGCATAATTGCCTGAAATAAAAAACTGTCCGTTCAACTGGTCATCACCCGAATATTTAATCGAGAACTCTTGAGATGCCGATGCTGTTGTTCCTACCTTACCATAATCATAGCTTGTTGGCTTTATGATGAAAGTAGGAACCTCAGGAACCATCACAGGTTCATTCGGATCCTGCCATGCAAGCATGGGATATGATTCAGTGACCTGCCATGTCTGATCGAAATCGAGGTTACTCATATGCAAATGGGCATCCGGACCTTGCATTTGATTCGCAATCAGACCGGTTACGCCATCAGACGGACCGGCACCTACAGACTCCTCCTGACCCGAAGTTTCTATATTCCAGTAACTATCATGTATAAAAACTCCAGGTAAGCTTGTACTTTCATACCCAGTTGAAAATGGGAACATGAAAATTTCATGAAGACGATAACCTTCAAAACCACCTACATAAGTAGTACCGGTCACCTCTCCAATGGCAAATGAGTTTCCCACTTCACCCCCGTTGTTCCCTACTAAACCACCTACATTTCTTTCACCTGTAGCACTGCTTGTTGCATATGTATTTGATATAATCCTCTCGTTGTAGCCAACCAGACCGCCAACAGCATCCTCGCCTTTTACTTTACCCGTAGCATAGGAGAACTTCAACTTACCCCTTGATGAACCTGCCAATGCGCCTACATTTTTATTACCAGTCACATCCGCATTTGCAAGAGCAATATTTTTGATACTTCCGTTAACAACATAACCAAACAGACCAACATTTGTCTCTTGGCCTCTATTTATTGTCATATTTTCAATGATAAAACCATCGCCGTCATAGACACCATTAAACCCTGTATCTTCATCACCTATTGGAATAAATCCTTTACCGTCGTTCCAGTTTTTGGTCTCACTGGCATCAATATCAGCCGTTTGTATGAAATGCTGATCCAGATGATTCCCTACTTCCTGAAGATGCTTAAGGGTGGCAACCTGGTAGGGATTTTCCTCAGTGCCCTCACCTCCCGCAAACTGGGCGAGAACAGGGATGGATGAAATGCACATGATAGTTATGATAAGAATTAAGCGGGTGTGGTAGGTTTTGTAAATTTTACTCATATACTCTCCATGTAATTACTCCCACGACCATTTAAGTAAGCTTTATTTATATCATTACTTATAGAATAAGCTATTCTTAATTAAAGTCAAGTATTTCAAAGACATTGCGAT
>JBBDQY010000060.1:0-107762 GCA_040905745.1 Balneolales bacterium | reverse complement strand
AGTATGATCCTGTTTTTACTGATCAATTAAGCTTAATTTAAAATCGAACTCAGGTAACTAGTGAAATTATAATAGCTTAAACTAACAAGTCGTTACTTATTAAGAGACTATAATTTATGTGTCTATGACTATTCGTTTTTTAGTGGTTAATATCGATCCCCAATTTCTGGAGTTAATTAACAATAGATTTAAAAAGAAAATCAAGAATGGGATATACAAGTTTGAGTATGTAGCTAATGGTGTGGAAGCCGTAAAAAGGCTAAAGATCGACAGTAATATTGATATCGTGTTAACGGATATCAATTTGCCTGCCACCAAGGGCATGACTCTACTGACTTACCTTAAGCGAAAAAAACCGACGATCAAATCAATTGTCATATCCAACCATGATGAAATACGTAGCATTCGCTTGGCCATGAATCGTGGTGCTTACGATTTTATTACCATGCCTGTTGATCCAGACGATCTCGAGAAAACGATAGACAAAACCATCATTCAGGTTCAGGAGCTCAAAAACACTCTAAAATCCATTCAAGAAAATGATGTCTTAAAACTATAT
Source organism: Balneolales bacterium (assembly GCA_040905745.1). Classification (GTDB taxonomy): domain Bacteria; phylum Bacteroidota; class Rhodothermia; order Balneolales; family Natronogracilivirgulaceae; genus JBBDMU01. The sequence goes on along the minus strand of JBBDQY010000060.1, from coordinate 107,203 downwards.
GTCGGGGAAGAGGCACTGAATTTTATGATTCAGGATGAATTTCAGCAGGAGCTCATGCATAATGAAAAAATAGAGGGATCTATTATGTTTGTAGACATCTGTGGATTTACAGTTTTAAGTGAACAACAACCCGCAAATGTCGTGATCAGCCTACTCAATAAATATTTTGACCTGATTGTTCCGGAAATTATTACAAAGGGAGGAAGAGTTGATAAATTTTTGGGAGATGCCGTGATGAGTGTCTTTCAAGGTGAACAGCATAATGAAAAGGCTATAGAAACTGCTATCAGCATACGTGAGAAGATTGATAGCTTGAATAAGGAAAACTTAGGAGATTCTAGTTATACGCCTAAGGTTTCTATAGGTATAAATTCTGGGGAGGTCATTTCTGGCAATATTGGTTCCGAAACTTTCAGGCGTCTTGATTATACCGTTATTGGAGACGTGGTGAATACAGCAAGCCGACTAGAAAATGTAGCCACGAGCAATCAAATACTGGTTACGGAAGAGTTTTATAACCAGCTGAACGGCTCCATCATAGGTGAACGAATCATGAAAACTCATCTTAAAAACAAACAGGAAGTTAGCGTAATTTTTAATATACTTGAACTTTCCTCAAATGTGAACTTCAAATCAACATGTGATTCATAGGTTGGATACAATAATTTTTGTAATTTTTTCAAACCCTGATTAAAATTCATTTTATTGTGTGATAAAAATGTATTCCACTTCAATATTACTGTCCATGTTTTTTTTATTCACGAATTTATTCAGTAGTATTGACGGAATTTATGAAGTAAGAGGGATACTGAGTACTGAAACTGAGGCTCCAATAATCAATCATCGGGTAATACTCTATGATGCAAATGATGAAGTGACCGCTTCTGTCCAATCGGACAGTCTTGGACGGTTTAAACTTACCTATCAGGCAGGAACTGTTTCTTCGGTACCAGAGTTGGCCCCCGATAGTCCTTCTGAGTTCAGGCTGGGCGCTTCCTACCCTAATCCTTTTAATCCCCGGGTCAGCATTCCTTTTGAAGTACCGGAGAATACAAGTGCCACCATCGCTGTCTATAATATTTTAGGACAGAGGCTCATGCAATCGCATGTTGATATCAATCGTGGGAGCCATGAAATATCGGTTACCCTTGCTGGTTCCTTGTCACAAGGCCAATATCTGTTGCATGTACAGGGCGACAGGTTTTCACTGACTGAAAGTATGACTTTCGTAAGCGCGGGGATCAACAGCGGGGCACCGGGAATTACCGTGAATCCAGGCAAACGAATACGAAGCCACCTGGCCGGCAGTATCCAAACCACTGATTTCGATATGTACCGTCTGGTGATTGAGGAAACCGGAATATTTCTGCGAAATGAAATGGAGCTTCCTGCAAATGAAAATTATGACGCCGGAACCATCGTACTCTCATACAAAAACGAGATAAATGAACCTTATCCTATTCATAAGAGTGGTTCCGATTTCGTCGCACCTCTGACTTACAAAGGGCTGGATTTGGCACTGACGGATACAGGTATTCCTGCAATTTCCGACTCTGATGGGATTATTGGAATGGTATGTATTGGGATGAGTAATTCTGCGCAAGAATGCGATCGGTACATTCAGGCACTGAGCAATGAATTTTCAAATGAAGTGAGTCAGCAAATTCATGTTATAAACTGTGCAAGAGGCGGCCATGCCATTGAAAAATGGAACGATCCGGAATTTGACAGTGTACTGTGGGAGGATTGTGCTGAAAATATATCAAATTCTGATCTTACATTATCCCAAATACGGGTTGTGTTGCATAAAGCGGCCAACCAGTTTACCGGTGGCCCGAACAGACAGCCTCTTCCTTTTTATCCTGATCCGGCCAGTGATTATTTTAATTTTCAGGAAAATCTTTCGGTTTTTTCGGATCGCGTAACTGATTTTTTTCCGGATTTGCAGGCAGTTTTTACTACCTCACGCAGCTATGGCGGATTTTCAGACAACCCCCGTCGCGGCGAACCCCTAAGCTATGAAGAAGGCCATGCCCTGAATCAATGGCTTCTGGAAAACGGCTCTGTAAAGGAAGTCTGGTTCGGTTGGGGGCCGTATATATGGGCGCCTTCATGTTACTCCGGTATAAATAATGGCTTGGGTTATTGCTACGAACGCGATGATTATGTGAATGATGGCGTACATCCGTCTGATAGTGGCAGATTCAAGATCGCTCAAATGTGGCACCTGAAGCTTTCTGAGTATGACTGGTACAGAAAGTAAGTTAGTCTGTCCACTACAGAAGTATACACCCTCAAGGGAGATATGTAATAAAGGGATGAAAAGTACAAACAATATTTAGCCAGTGCTGATAGTCAAAGAAGAGGTTCATTGGATGGAAGAGGTTATTTATCCGAAGAGGCTTTAACCTCTTTCTGTTATATTTTCTTTGAGACTGCTCTGGATCAAATTCGATTCAAGAATGAGTTGTTAAACCTTGATGATCTTAGGGCCGAATATTGGCTTACAGAAATCTGCGTTCATATGGCTCTTATTCCTGGTGAGAAGAGCCTGCGCCTTGAAGCTAAGTATGTGCTGGTTGTCCGTTACCAGTCTTACCCAGTGAGCACTAAATCCATCAGGGAAATTGAACTTTTTCGTTTCACCAGGTTTCACCAATGGTTTTGTACGGGTTCCAAATGCCTAATCTGTCGCTTTTGGCAATGAAGTTCAGAATCACATTCACTTCGATTCCAAAATTGACTACACTATCTGTATGGTGTGAAAGTTCCTCGTCTATGAGGATTCTAAGATTTCCATTAGATTGTGGTTCAAATATAATTTCTCTTTTCCAACTTTAACTGATTTCAAATAGCCCTCATCTTCTAAAGAATTTAAATAGCTGCCTACTGTCTTGGTTGTACCTAATCCTGAATCTACTAAGAATTTCCTTTTGGTATATGGAAGCTTGAAAAGTATTTCTATCAATTCTTTTGAATAAACTTTTGGAAGTTCTTTTTTGATCTTTTCCGACATTAATTCCATTAGAGATGTTACTTTCTTCAACCTGGATAACCCTTTTTTAGCAGTATCTTCTACCATATCGAGCATATATAGAATAAATTCTTCCCACTCATTTTTTTCAGTTACATTCTTAAGTTTCCTGTAATACTCTATTTTATTTCTGATTATATAATCGCTAAGGTATATGGCTGGAATGTCTAACAAGTTTGTCATCTTTAGATATAGAAGCAGTAGAATCCTTCCGGTTCTACCATTGCCATCGGAAAACGGGTGAATGGCTTCAAACTGGTAATGCATTAATGCCATTTTTATCAAATGGTCCAGCGAGTCATCTTGATTGATAAATTGTTCAATGTTAGCGAGTTTTTTACGAATAATATCCTCTCCGGATGGTGGTGTATAAATAACTTCTCCACGTGTATTTGATAGTGTAGTTCCTGGTGTAACTCTTATCCCTGCTGTATTTTGCTTGATTCTCTGAACAATTTCAATGCAGAGATTAGTCGTTATAAATGGTCTTGCGTTCAATTTCTCTAAACCAAACCATAGTGCTTCTTTATAACTCAATACTTCTTTTGTTGCTGCATTTAACTTTTTCTCTGCAACAACAGATTGGTATAAATCATCATTAGTAGTGATGATATTTTCAATTTCAGAACTGGCTCTTGCCTCTTGTAAATGAATAGTATCAAGAAAAAGCCGTGGGTTAGGCAAATTACTTAAGGCTCCATTCAAATGAGCCAGTGCCCTGCTTGCTGAGATAGTTTTACGCAAAATCTCTTTCGTCTCTAAATCTATTTTAGGTGGAAGTGCCGGCAATTCATTAAAAGGCGCTTTTCGGTTGAATTGAATCATAAGTCAAGTGTAATCGTTACCTTGGTTTTTTGAATGAGGGTAAATATAGGGATAATTTACCTCTGTTTGTTGTACAAAGGTAATTGTTACACTCAAGGTAGGCCTGGTGCAATCCTACTTATGCTGATGTTCCATCAGGTGCCCCCTCGAAATCCCAACAGGCTATTGGCTGATAGAAAGACGGTTTGTAATTACCCATAAGATCAGGTAACGCAAAAGATTCAGATATAGAGAAGAAGTATGCTCAGGAGTTGGGCGGTGCCCTTTGGGCGGAATTGGAAAACCTTTGTTCCTTTAAAATAAAGCAGAGTGAGGATAGTATCTGCTCAAATTCAATAAGAATAGGGTTGAACTGGCTGTTTTTAGGTTCTTCAGTAAAACTTAATGAGCTGATTGTGCATAAGGTGCACTCATTTGGAAGTTGTGGACTACCACTTGAAGATTTGGTATGATCTGATGCAATCTTTGATGCATTTGCGTGAGCAAAACCATGCAGGTTTACGCATAATAATCCTGCAATCAAGATGATTGCTGAAAAAAAGGATATATTATTTTTTCTGAGGTATTTCATTTGTAATTATGATAAGCACCCCTGAAAGTAAAAGCAACGTCTGTTCTTCATTCATATAGCTCCCATAGCTTTTCCAACGTATCAATTCCACGTTAAAAGGGTGCTCTTACAGATGATGAATGGTGAGACAGAAAGCCTTCAGAAGGCCTATTTTCTTTCTAACAAGTCGATCAAATATGCTGACGATATCGTGGTGTATACCATATCAAAGGCCAGCCACGTAAAGGCAACTTCCTCAAATGATCTAATGGGCCCGTCACTATCCTCACCGAACGCCCGAAGATCCATAAGCATTACTTCTTATCAGCCTCTGATTTTAGTTTTTATGCCCGTCAAACAGCCTTCCAAGCTTTGGCTCCTAAAAGCTTTGCAATCTAGAGCTGTTTTTTTTATCCTAAAGGTAACTTGTACCCTGAACCCAAAATATTACCTTATGAAGCTAAAAATACAAGCCTTTACTTCAAATTCATTTATTTCAGTACCATTAGTGATTGCTCTAATCACTTTACTTTTCGCACCGTCCTTGTATGCTCAGGATTGCGATTTTACCGTGGAAGCCGGCAATAGCATTCAGGATGCCATTGACCAGGCAAATTCTGGAGAAGTCGTATGTGTCGGGCAGGGAACGTATGATGAAGATCTTACCATAGTAACTCAAGGCCTGTCTATTATTGCCCTGGATGACGGAGATACTCCGGTTCTGGATGGGAATTCAGTTGGTGTGTTAATAGAAGAAGCTGACAGCGTAATCATCAGCGGTTTCATCATACAAAACTATAGCCGTGAGGGTATAGAGGTGGTAAGCAGTAACGGTGTTGAAATTACCGGCAACACCATCCTCAATAACGGACGATTTGGTATCAGTAACTCATTTGAGGGAGATTCAGAAGGCCTTGTGGTTACCGATAATATGATTGCGGGTAATAACCTTGGAGGTATCACATTTTATCCAAATGATGGTTCAAAAGTTATTGGCAATACCATAGAAGGAAACTCAGGTTATGCACTGAGAACGGGCGGGAGTGCCGTAGTTACGGACAACATTATTATCGATAATGAACATGGGTTATGGTTTAACGGACCGGAATCTGAAATAACGAATAATACGATAACAGGGCATACTATAGGGTTAGTCCTTACAACCAGCGGTGGGAATGCCAATGAAGCTGTTGTCGAAGGTAATGTAATCAGCGAAAACGACAGAGCCTTATCGGTTTCTTCTGATAATGTACAAATTCTGGATAATACACTTTCAGATAATAAGCTTGACCTGGAATTCATAAACTCGTCAAATAACACCGTTACCAATAATTCGCTGAGTTCTGGTTTGGCCTTTGATAACAGTAATAACGCTCAGGTTAACTTCACCCATAACTTTGTAAACAATACCTTTAATAACGGTGATGTATTATTCTATGCCGAAGGGGAGGATAATCCGGCTATACCCTCTAACGCAAGACAAGTAGTTATTGTAAATTCAACCAATGTTGACATATCCGGATTAAGTTTTGATGAAGTGTTGGTTCCTATTCAAGTAGCATATTCCGATGGTGCTGAAATCACCGGCAATACGATAACCAATTCACCGGAGATTGTCATGACTTTGCTTTCCAGTGGTATGATTATGGTATGGAACTCTCATAATGCTGTATTAGAGGATAACACGGTTTCAGATAATCAAACGTTTGCTCTGCAAATAAATGACAGCGAAAACACCCTGGTTTCCGGGAATACCTTCTCTGACAATACGGAAGGTATTATTTTCCGGAATTCCAATTCAGCGGACGTTATCGATAATACGATCTCGGGCGTGTATAACACCGGATTTCATGACGGCAATGGAATATGGGTAGTATCCAGTGAAAACCTGGAGATTACCAATAATACTATTTCAGGCAATGCGGGACATGGAATACATGACGCCAGGATAAGCAGTTCTGACGGCATCGTAATTTCAGGTAATGAAATCACCGATAACGGAAATTATGCTATTTATTGGTTTGACGGCGGTGATATCACCGTCACAGAAAATACTATAACCGAAAATGGCGGTGGTTTTCGGGGCGGGAGCAATTCCATAGCTACGGATAATGTGATCACACATAATGGCAGTGACCATGCGGTCAGGGTTAGCCATTGGAGCACGGTGAATGATAACCTTATCGCGGATAACCAGGGAGCAGGTATCACGGTGAATCAGGAATCAGAAGTCTCCCGAAATACGGTTACCGATAATGGAGGTAACGCCGGTATTTTTCTGGCCAATTATACTGACTACTTAATTCAGGATAATGTGGTTACCGGTCAGGAAGCTGATATTATTCTCCGGTCGGTTAGCAATGTTACGCTTACCGGAAATACCATTGGCAATGGTGTTTTATTGGATACAGACACCCATGATTTTGAGCATTTTGATCATCAGATGTCGAATAATACCGTGGGAGGAGATGCTTTATTTTTTGCCAATGGTGTCAGCAATCCTTCTATTCCCAATGATGCCGGACAAATCATTATTGTTAATTCTGATCAGGTATCGGTTACGGATCATGAAGTGGAAGGGGTGACTTCAGGTATTCAAATCGCATACAGCGATGGTGCCACGGTTAGTGGTAATACCATCACCGGTTCCGGCCCCTTTTGGTTGAGAAGGGGCTTGATCACCATTTGGGAATCCGAGAATGCAACCGTTGAGGAAAACACTTTGATTGACGGTGTCCATGGTCTTGAAATGCTGGGCAGCAGAAGTGGAACGATCAACCTGAATATGATTAACAGTGATGTTGAGGGTGCCCATACAGGTATACATCTTGTCGGCTCCGGACTTTCAGAAGTGGCAGGAAACACCGTGATGGAGTCCTTCCTTAATGCTGTAAGGGTCAACAATAGCGACACTACGGAGATCTCGGAGAATCATATCAGCAATGGCAGAACATACGGAATGCTTCTGGAAAACACCGACGACCTTGTTGTCTCGGATAATGAGGTTAGCGGAAGTGGAGAAGACGGCCTGTATTTTGCAAACTCCCAAGGTGCCCTGGTCACCGGCAATCGTATTACCCAAAACGGGGAGAATGGAATGTTGTCCGGTTTCGGCTTTAATGCGTCAGAAGGTATAGAAATTAACAATAATACGATATCAAATAATGGGGCATATGGAATCAACTTCAGGGTTGATACGGTACTGGTATCCGGGAATACCATTCAGGAAAATCAAAGCGGTATAAGGGTGGGAAATCCTGCGGAAATAACCGATAACTTTGTCCATGACAATGTCGAATTTGGAATAGAAGTTGACGATGATGCCGAAGAAGTTTTTATACAGGGCAACAGCATCCAAGGAAATGGTGAAGGTTTGGTTTTTTCAAGCTCCGGCATCGTAGACGCCAGGGAGAACTGGTGGGGTGATGACAGCGGACCGGGAGGGGAAGCTGAAGATCCGGAAACAGAAGTGTTGGCCGATGGTGACGGTGACAGTGTGGATCCCAATATACGGTTTGACCCCTGGCTGATGACAGATCCTTTAGACCAGCAACCAGGATCCTATTTTGCGGTCAATGCTTTTTCAAGCAACTCACCTGTGAGTGAAGGGGAAATTCTGGAAGTGGAAGTTTCCATCCATAATACCGGCCAGGATGAAGCCACTCAGAATATTGAGTTTAAAGATCTGGAGGGTTCTGTCGTTGATTCTGAAAGTCTGACGCTTTCCGGCGGTGAAAAGGATACCTTATTACTATCCTGGGAAACCACCGATGGTGATGCCGGCGATGGTGACGTTATCATTAGCAGCGATGATGAATCTTCATCTATATCCGTATTCGTTATGTCAGGCGATATGATTACCGTGACCGAATGTATGGTAATTGATACACCGGGGGGTTACCTGTTAGGGGACCATCTGACGGGCAGCGAAACTTGTATAGAAATAACGATTGGTAATGTCTTCTTTGACGGAATGGATTATTCCATTACAGGGGAGGACCTTGTTTCCTCCATCGAATCAGGTATCCATGTAAATGGATCAGAAGAGAAGCTCACGAATGTCGTCATCCGGAACGTAAACCTCGATAATTGGGGCAATGCCCTGAATTACATTGGTGCTGATGAGGGTGAGATTACGGGAGTTACCCTGGCAAACAGCAACCGGGGTTTAAACTTCATGAGCGCCGTGGGTAATAAAATTGATAGTTTAACCGCCCGTGACAACAGCTGGGGACTGGCTGTGGGTTCGCCGTTTGGCGATGGCTCGTCCGCTAATATTTTTTCTAATATTACAGCGGTGGATAATGAGGATTATGGCCTGTACGCCTCGAATTCTACCGATAGTGAATTCAGAGAACTTCATCTTACTGGTAATGAAAAAGGTTTATATGTCATTACCGCTAATGAAAACCTTTTTTCAGATGTAACGGCGAATGATAACTCGATGTTTGGCTTGGAAATCAATTCCAGCAGTCACAGCAATACCTACACTGAAGTCAGGGCGGATACCAACGGATGGTATGGTATTTATTTGAAAGAATCCGACGACAATGAATTTGAAGAACTGACTCTGAATGAAAACGAACTCGGCGGACTCGTCATCAATGGTGATATGCGATTTAATACGCCCGTTACCGGAAACATGTTTACCACAGTTTCCGCGACAGGAAACGGAGAAAGCGGTGTGAATCTTAGTGTTGGAGCAGACAACGAGTTTCGAGAGCTGGAATTAAGTAATAATGCCGGAGTGTCACTAAACCTGGCCAGCCGTAATGAAAACAACCTTTTTGAGGATATCACAATCTCCGGAGGTGAAAATCATGGCCTTTCTGTAACAAATGGCAGCCATGCTAATATTTTTTCAGGGTTAGCCATATCCGGTCAGGGTTCCGAAGAATTTCATTTTGGCATACAGGTAGGGGAGGACAGCCATCATAACGAAATTAAAAATGCGGCGATCAATACCTCTCAAAACGGCCTTTCCCTTAGTACGGACTCCACCGTTGTTGACACACTGGCGATCAGCGATATATCCGGTTCGGGTATTCGACTGTGGAACGGGGCCGTCGGCAACATCCTCTCTGACCTAACCCTCAATGATAACACCGTTGATTTTGAATCCATTGATGAGGCAGACGAGAACACGGTTAACAGAATGGAACTTGATCATGCTGTGTTATCCTTTTCCGCCCGGGATGTCAGGATTCATACAGGAAATGCACCGGATGAACTACCGGGAGATGCCGATCAAATTGAATACTTTGTAGAGATTACAGCTTCTGAACTCCAGGGTGCTGATCCCTATGTTGATTATGTTCATTTTCATTTTGAGGCTGAAAGCCTGGAGAGTTTAGATGAAAATTCCTATGGAGTGTGGCGTTATAATGACGTCTGGAATGCTCCCCAAGATGAAACCTATACTACCGGTGTTGATACAGACGAGCTTTTTGTTTTCGCCGAAGGGATTACTGAGTTCTCAACATTTGGCGTCTTCAATAATGATGTGGCTACTTCGATAGGCAAGGAAGAAATACCCACAGAATTCATGCTAAGCCGTAATTTCCCCAACCCATTCAACCCAAGCACACAGATCCGATATGCACTACCGGAGGTTACGGATGTCCGCCTGGATGTCTATAATCTTCTCGGACAGCATGTTGCTACACTGGTAAACTCCCCACAGCAGCCGGGCTGGCATGATGTAACCTTTGATGCGGGGAATCTCTCCAGTGGTGTATATATTTACCGATTGCAGGCTGGTGATTTTGTGAAAACCAGGAAACTTACGTTGCTTAAATGATGTACGGAGAATTAGTATTTAAATATTTAACCCGGAATCAAATAATCCAGAGGATCGCTGAGTAATGACCGATAAATACTGTGATTTCATCTCTGTACTCAAAAAAGATTTGTTAATAACCTTTTTTAAGGTCGGTATTTTTTTTCGAAGATTAAGAATTGCATTATTCACCTGCTTGTCGTTCAGTCCTATTTTTTGTCCGAAAACGGTAAAAACATAGTGATTGAAATTATTCTTTTTCCCCGCAATGGTAAGAGCAAGCTCTTCCGGATCGACTTTTGCTGGAATTACCAGTCTCGTGTTGAGCAAATCGTAAGCCTCGGCCAATTTCCATCCCACTTTCAGATCATTTATCATCGAGAAGTTTTTCAGGTGCATATCTCCGTTACCGGTTAGATAACAAAATAAGACGAGTTCATAGTATCGGGTTAGGTCAAAACCCGGGTTGGCCGAATATTGATTTATGACCCTGGCTATTTGCTCTTGCGATCCCTTGTATTTGTCTTCCGTTAAACGCTGCGTTAACTGACACATGTCTTCCATGGCTATTTTTTTACCATCAGCACCACGGTCTATGCGCCGTGAAATAAAGGAAAGCTCTCCGCTAAGCAAGCGAATCAATCCAAAGGGGACCGTATCAATGCCTGCCGCTGCAGCAAGGCTGAGTGTGCAATGTTCATTTTCCGGCAATTGATCCCATCGATCAGAGGGTGGTTTCAGGATAAAGCGTCCCCATAAACCGGTTATGGTCATTTTCGCATGCCTGTCTGCCTGTTTCTGAATCTCCATCGACATTTTAGCCTGGACTCCGGGTATAGTAACTTTTTGTTTTACAATCTGACTGGCTAATTTATGAAGGTCTGACAGATTGTAATGAATTTCAGGAACAGTATTACTCTCAAATAGCTTTTTTGCGCATTTGGGATGGTATTCGGTATCGCTAGCTGTCTCCAATGTGCAGATCAAACAATTGCTCATGCTTTTTCTCCATTATCATATTCTTTGACACTTACGTTGCCTATGCAATTGCGACAGCTTACCAAAAGAAGTCCCATCCGGTCACGTGGGTTTACCTTCCAGGTTTCCTGTACCACATCCAGCAACCATCCTTCGGGGATTAAACCGTCAAAGAACGGGGTCATTACATTAGAGACATAAGGTTGCTTACGAAGCGGCAAGGTCAGGCTTACGGGAGTTGCATGATCTCGTTTCAAATAATCAGCTTTATACTCAAATTCATAACCTTGATCAGTCTCTTTCAGAGTTCCTGCCAGCTCTTCATTCACATAAATATGGGCTCTTCTATTCGCCATCGTGATCCTCAATGGGTATCGGGCCTGTCATATATCCAAATAATGCAAGAACCTGGTTAACTTTATCCAGCCTTAAGCTTTCCTTGCCTTGCTCCAAATCCCTGATGAACCGAAGTCCAACTCCGGCACGCCTGGAAAGATCATCCTGGGTCATACCAAGCTGTTTTCGTCGTTTCCTGATGAAGCGGACTAGTACTTCAGTTTTTGATTTCATAGTTGCATTAGTTCGGGTATAAAATACTGTAAAAAGACATAATTATACTAAATCGGGTATAATTATGCAATATTTATAAATATTATACCTAATATGATATAATATTTTAATCCGAACTAGGGTTGTTGCAATGAGAATATTCTGGATATTGCTATCAATATTCTCTTCCTAAATTAAGCTATCTTAAGGAAGAATAGTTATTCTAAAAAAAATCGGTCTTTTGACTAGCAACCGAGGATTATTATTTTCCTCTCATATTAAATTACCATATTTTACCAATATTTAAAAAGCGCGCCATTTTCCTGTAACAACTTCATGAAATAAACCATCAGCTTTAAGACTTCCCTTTACTACTTCCTTCTGCAATGAACAAGCCACTCCATTCCTATCGTTCAACAGTGAATAATAGCATCGACATCGATTACGAGTTATTCTTTGACATGACGCCCGACCTATTATGCATAGCCGGATACGATGGATACTTTAAAAAAATAAACCCCGCCGTCTCAAAGCTGCTGGGTTATTCCGAAGCAGAACTTTTCAGTCGGCCTATAAACGATTTTGTATACCCCGACGACCGCGACGACACCATCCGGTCACGAACCAACGTAATCAAAGGCAACCCACTTCGAAACTTCGAAAATCGTTACGTCAGCAAAGATGGCGAAATTATCTGGCTCTCCTGGACTTCTATGCCCGTAGACAGCAAAAAACTTGTTTTCGCTGTGGCCAAAAACGTCACCCACAAAAAACGCCTTGAAGCCGAACGCATAACCCTTTTGGAAACTCTCACCAAAGTCAACAAGGAACTCAAACAGCTAACCCTGACGACATCCCATGACCTCAGAAGCCCCCTCGGCAATCTGCTATTGGTATTTGAAATGCTTGATGTCTCCAAGATCAGCGATGAGGAGACCCTGCAACTCATTGAAATCCTGAAAATATCAGGCGACAACCTCAAAAACACCCTCGATAACTATGTGGACGTACTGAGTGAGAAATTTACAGAACAGGTCCAACTCGAAGAAATAGACCTGCAATCAACCCTCGACGAAGTACTGCTCTCCATCGACTCCCTGATCAAAACTTCCAGGGCAACCATCCATGTCGACTTTTCCAGGCTACCCGCCATACCCTACAATAAAGCCTATATGGTTAGTATCTTTCTGAACCTAATCTCCAATTCCATCAAATACGCCAAAACCGACTGTCCAGCGATAATCAACATTTACTCGGAACGGATTGATGGAGGCGGTTGCCTCCTAGTTGAAGACAACGGGCTGGGCTTTGACCTGGATAAAGTCAAAGGCAAGCTGTTCAAAATGAACCAAACCTTCCACAACTACCGCGATAGCAAAGGAATTGGGCTATACCTGATACACAGCTACGTCACAAGCCTGGGCGGGAATATCCACGTCGAAAGCAAGGTCAATGAAGGAAGCAAGTTTGTGATACGATTTAATCAGACGGATTAAAGAGGTTTGATACGTATGATGGGATAAATAGTTCTGCAATTTTCATCAGTACCTTCGCAGGGTAGCACTGTGGCAATCACCTGCCTTGCTCCCAATTTTGCAGGGTCTGCTCAAAACTAATGGAGTAAACTATGACAGCGAGGATCGATTCAGCGTCGCGGATGATCACAGCATCCGCTAAGGATGTCTACCGGGCCTTTGCGGAGCCGGGTGCGATGGAGCGATGGATTCCCCCGAGCGATATGACGGGCGAGATGTTGCACTTTGACTTCCGCGAAGGCGGCTCATACCGCATGCGACTCATCTACTCTGAACCGCAGCAGGAGCGAGGCAAGACCTCGGAGGACTCTGACGAGGCTGAAGTGCGCCTGACGAAGCTCGAAGAAGGACAAAGGATTGAGCAAGAAATCACCTTTGAGAGCGAGAATCCCGCGTTTTCTGGCATCATGCGTATGATTTGGACGTTTCAGTCTGAAGAAAATAGGACGCTCGTGACGGTCCGGGCCGAGAACGTGCCTGAGGGGATACGGCCAGAGGACCACGAGGTAGGGTTGAACTCGTCCCTCGAGAATCTAGCGGGATTTGTGGAGGGGAAAGATAGCCACTAGGTTTAATATTCAAGTGCTTCAATTCGGACTTGGCCGTTCATTGGTTGGTGAGGACGATTTTGTAGTTCATTACTTATCAAAGGAAAGCTATAAACCTTCGTTGGGTGGAGAAATGAAAGAACAGCATGACCATACAAAAATAAAAAAGACTTGTACGTTTGGACATTCATTCAATAAAAGTAGTGACTGTCCTACCTGTCCGACTTGTGAGAAACTGAAAGAACCAGAATCAGGTTTTTTAGCACTTTTGAGTAATCCTGCAAGAAATGCATTACTCCATCATGGAATAGACACCATACTAAAACTATCTAACTATACGGAGAAAGATATATTAAAAATTCACGGAATAGGAAAAGCTTCATTACCCATTTTTCGTAAATCGCTTGAAGAACAAAGCTTGACATTTAATCATAGTGATGAAATAAAACCAAAAAAAAAATAAAGAGAATAGAATAACGCTAAAATAATAGATATGAAAACAACCCCTGAACACGATGATCGTATGGCAAAAATGACATTTGCTTCTGTATATCCGCACTATGTCACAAAAGCCGAGCGTAAAGGCAGAACCAAAGAAGAACTGCATCAAGTGATAAAGTGGTTGACCGGATTTGACGAAAAAAGGTTGCAAGAACTAATTGAAGAAAAGGCAACATTTGAAACATTTTTTCAGAAAGCCAAATTAAATCCTAATGCATACCTTATTGCAGGAGTAATTTGTGGTTATCGAGTGGAAGAAATTAAAAATCCGTTAACACAACAAGTAAGGTACTTAGATAAAATGGTTGACGAATTGGCGAAAGGCAAAGCAATAGAGAAAATTTTAAGGAAGTGAAATGACTAACAATACCTCGTGTCAAGAAATGAGAAACTTCCGTCATTGAATCTGATTGTTATCTGTTTCATGGTGTAACACTGGGAAGTACACTAGTAAAGCTATCTACTTATTCAGACGCTCATCAAACATGATTTGATTAATGCGTTCTGGTGACGATATATCCGATAACATTTGGCGGTGGAAAACGGTTACCAAAGGCACGATCCCAGCGGCGATCAAGGTGACGGTAAGCAAAGTCACGGCTTTGATGGCTGATTGAGATTACCTATATGGAGCTTCAGTTGTCCAGCTTTAACTTTCATAATTGACAATAGGTACGGAATGGCGTACGTTTAGAGTATATAAATTAATTTAACTCAAATCATGAAAACATTAACTGCGACTCAAGCCCGGAAAGAACTTTACCGTTTATTGAATGAGGCTTCTGAAACTCATGAGCCAATTCAAATTACCGGGAAAAAAACTAATGCGGTACTCATTAGTGAGGATGACTGGCGATCGATTCAGGAAACACTCTATCTGTCATCCATTCCGGGAATGCAAGAATCTATTATTGAAGGACTAAGGACTCCTGTCAAAAACACCGGTGAAGAGCTTGACTGGTGAGTAAATACAAACTCGTTTATACAAAACAGGCAAAGAAAGATGCTAAAAGAGCATCTTCTTCAGGGTTAAAGCCAAAGATTGAGGAATTACTTAATATCATAAAGGAAAACCCTTTCGAAGAATATCCTCCTTATGAAAAGCTTGTTGGTATTTTAGAAGGGGCATACTCCAGGCGTATCAATATTCAGCACCGATTGGTTTACCAAGTTATTGAAGAAGAAAAGATCGTTAAAGTGATTCGAATGTGGACACATTATGATTGACAGGTAGTATAACAAGCATTTCAGGCGACCAAACCTTAGAGGAAAATTAAAATCATCCTTAGACATCTCTTTTTTTGTAATTGAGTATCTCAGAGGCATAACTTTTTCCAATACCGGCAATATTAGCTATATCTTGTTGGCGGAGCTGATGGTCATCCATAAAGACTTTAGCAAAGTAATCGGGTATGACTTTGGTGTTTTCCGGATCTGTTCATCATACGTTTCAATCAACAGAGGGAGCAGCTCCTTTTCTTCCTCAATTTCTTCACTCTCATTACCTGAAAAATCCAGGTGGTTATCATTTTTGATGACGGAATATGTAGCATCCTTCATCATATTTATGAGGATAATGATTCCAGAATAGCTTTGGGTTTTTGTTCTGCAATTTTCAACAGCACCTTTGCGGGGCCCTGTGGTTTTCTCCTGCCTTGCTCCCAATTACGAAGCGTTCCGATGCTAATTCCAAGAAGGGCTGCAAATTCCTGCTGATTCATTTTATATTTTTTACGGATTTGAACCACGTCCGGTTCCGAAATTATGGTTCTGCGAGAAGCATGCAGTTCACCCTTTTTAATTTGTCCGGCCTGTTTTACGCTATCCAATAGCTCTTTGAATAGTTCTTCTTTCATTTTAAGTTTTCCAGAATATAGGGGCCTTAATTGCTTTACCTGTCCATAGATAACGTTTACATAATTACAAAAGTACGCCATTGACTTAATAAAGCGAAATTATTATTATCACCATGACGTAGGTATTTGGGCACAAAAGAAGGGCAACAAAACAAGTGGGCCCGGTAGGACTTGAACCTACGACCGATCGATTATGAGTCGAGCGCTCTAACCAACTGAGCTACGGGCCCGGATACTTGCGGATTAGGTGCATAAATATAAAGGTATTTTAGAGCTTATCCAATCCGATATTACAGGAAATAAGTGTTTTTATTGTGTGAACTGCTAATATCTGAGTTCACATTTCTTTACTGGAGATTTTCAAAGGCTACTCCACTTATAAGGGTATTTTATGTCTTTTGGGATTTAAAATGCCTTATATTCGACTACGGATTGAATTTAATTTTAAGTGAAATCAAAACTAGTTAAAGCCGGGTTGTAATGGAATTAAAAGGAAAAGTATTTAAAATATTACCCGAGCAAGGGGGAGAAGGTAAAAACGGTCCCTGGAGGAAGCAGGATTTTGTGATGGAAACCGAGGGTAAATTTCCTAAGAAGGTTTGCGTGACGATGTGGGGTGATAAAATTGATGAATTCTCTATTAAAGAAGGGGAATCTCTGACGGTGCATATTAACATTGAAAGCCGTGAGTATCGTGACAAATGGTTCACGGATGTTAAAGCATGGAAGGTCGATAAGCAGGAAGGGTCTGCACCGCCATCATCTACAAGTAGCATTGATGATACATTCACTACCTTCCATGATGAGGACTTCGATGATGACTCACCTTTTTAATGTGTGTTGACATTACGTTTTTACTGGACTCCCCATATACGATCCCAAAATAGTTGGAGATTTCTTGACCTTACTTCAATGTCAGGTTCAATTAAATCGAAGGTGTGGGCATTCCCACTTTCATTTATTAATATTTTGTTGCCCCACACATATTCCTCGTCTTTGTTTATCCAGAAATCACCTCGTCCGAATCTTAGATCATAAAGGATGATGTTTTCTGATTCTTTTTCCAGGGTATAAAATCCTCGATTAAACCACATTAAGGCTTTCACAGCCCGATCGCCGGAATAGGGCAGAATGTAATGCGAATTTCGGGGTATGGGTTGAAATCTAAGATCGCGTTCTTCATCAAAGATTGAATACAGCGATTGATAGATGGTATCCTGCTGTATGATATATCCGGTCCAAAGAAAAGTGGTGGGACCGTTGGGTACGGTTTTCATTTTTTCATTATCTCCATATTGGTTCACAAAGGATTCATTAAAAACCTGATTTACATGAGTTTTTATGGCCAATCCCCAGACGAGATAAAGGGTGCTGATGATCAAGCCGGTACGGTTGATAGTGGATCGCCATGAAGAATCGCGTCTGAGGGTCAGTGATATGATTAGCCCGAAGAGGAGAGGCAGGGTGTAAAGTGGATCAATGATGAATATCGAATCCATGGAAGCAGGATAATCGCTGAATGGTTGAAAGAGCTGGGTGCCATAGTTAGTGAGCAGGTCGATAAGGATATGCGTCAGGATAACCCAGAATGTCATGTTAGCCCAATTCATCCAGCTTATGTCTAATTGTTTGTGGTACTTGTTAATCAGCCATCCCATCACGGGTGATATAGCTATGGCAAAGAACAGGGAATGAGTGATGTTTCGGTGAAAATAAAGTTGATTCACCATATCAATAAATGGATTGGCAAGGATGTCAAGGTCAGGCAATGTGCCTATTACCGCTCCCCAAGCCGCCGCACGATAACCTGCTTTTTTGCCGAGGAGCAGCTCTCCCATAGCGCCTCCCAAGGCAGCCTGAGTCAGTGAATCCATTCTATGATATGATCAAAAATTACTGGTTTACGGGCTTATGACATAAGCTTATTTTACTATGATTCCGCATTGTAGTACGCGCATCATAACAGGTTTTATTGACAATAAGTTCATGCCCTGTAATTAACGTTAATTATGTTTAATGCACATATTTATTTAATCAGCCATTCGTAACCATAGGAAACATGAGCTAAACAGGATGATATGCTGCTTAAAGATGAACTGGATCGAATTACGAGGGTACGATATGTTAATCTGGCTTATGAAGGCTTGATTGTTAAAGAGGATATTGAATGACAGAACCGGAGTATGTAGTTGCAATAGGGGCTTCTGCGGGCGGACTAGATTCTCTGGCTGAGTTAGTTAAGAATCTTGAGACTAAGGGTAAAGTAGCTTATTGCATAGTTTTGCATTTGTCGAATAAGGGTATAGGTGAGCATGTGCTCTTTCGCCTAAGGAAGGTAACTTCCATACCATGCAGCCTTGCGAATGACGGTCAAGTTCTGGAAAGCGATCATATTTATGTTGCCCGCCCCAACCATCACCTACTGGTAAAAGAGGGCAAGATGTTATTGGGTCATGGCCCTCAGGAGAACCGATGGAAGCCTTCTATTGATGTATTATTACGGTCTGCAGCCGTGGCTTATCGTAGCCGCACAATAGGAATAATACTGAGTGGCCGGTTGAATGATGGAACCTCAGGTATGTGGGCTATCAAAAGAAGTGGTGGTGTGTGCATCATTCAGGATCCTGATCAGGCTGAATACCCGGATATGCCAAAGTCGGTTATGAACCAGATGGATGTGGATTATGTTGCCAAATTATCTGAAATGGGCAGGTTGATTTCTGACATTGCAGATCGTGAAAAGGTAGAGGATATATCTGTGCCTGAAGAGGTAATTAGAGAATCGACCATTGCCGAACAAATGGCAACCGGTATTGACGCGGTAAGCCAGCTTAAGTCAGAAACAAGTGTGCTTGCCTGTCCTGATTGTGGAGGCAGTCTTTGGAAAGTTAATGCAGATGGTAATAATAACAGGTACCGATGCCATATTGGACATGCTTATACCGAGGAGGATTTGGTTTTCAGGCAAGCTTATGGTATAGAGTCTACTCTATGGGTCGCTTTGAGGATGATGGAAGAGCGCAAACATCTTTTAAGCAATATGGAGGTTGATAATAAGAAGAGGGGATATACCACTATGGTTTCGTCCTATAATGAAAAACAAAAAGAAATGAATCGTCACATTGATCAGTTAAAGGAAATGTTAACTAAATTAGACAAGGAAGGAGTTAAAACTTAACTGTAATTGATGTGCCTCCATTGCTTTTAATATCCAGACTCCCTCCAATTTGATTCGTCAGTCCCCTCATAAGTGATAAGCCAATTGAATTAACCTCTTTACCGTCTATATGATCAGGTAATCCGATGCCATTGTCTTTTATTCTAATGATTTTCTTATCATCTTCTACAGTTAATGAGACTTGTACTTTACCTTTATCGCGACCTACAAAGGCATGCTTGTATGCATTGGTAATTACTTCATTAATTATGAGTGCGCATGGAACGGCTTCGCTCACATCAATATGCATATTGTTTCCCTGGATTTCCGTATCTACTTCGGCTCCGCTGTCATTAAAGTTAATTGCAATACGATCAATCATTTTCCTGACATACACATCGAATGATATTTTAGAGAAATCATCCTCTTCATAGAGCATTTGATGTATCATGGCCATAGACTTGATCCGACTTTCACTTTCCCTGAGTTGTGTACGCACATAGCCCTCTTCTACTTTGCGGGCTTGCATATTTATCAGACTGGATACAATTGCCAAGTTGTTCTTTACCCTGTGATGAATCTCTCTTAACAAAATCTCCTTTTCCTTTAATGAGGCCTTGATTTTTTCCTCATTCTCCAAACGATCTGTAATATCCAGGGCAATACTTACAAGGAATCTATCGTCATCCTGCTCAATCAGGTGCAGATGTATTTCGACCTTATAAGTACTTTTATCGGATCTGATTAGTTCCGTGATATATGAAAGCTTTTTTTGATCGTGATCTATTAATGGTCTGATATGCTCTCTGAAACTTTCATCATCAAATCCAGTCTGAAGCTCTGTCGCTGACATATTTTGAAGTTCTTTCTGTGAGTATCCGAGGTTTTTGCGAGCACCCTCATTCACATAAACAAGCTTAAGTGTGTTCTCTTTAAACAGAAATATTTCATTACTGCTGTTTTCGAGAACGCGAAAATACCGCAGTTTTTGAATGCGCTCCTGTTCTTTTTCTGTAATATCCAGGCCTGTTGTAATAAGAAATGGCTGATCTTCCATTTCCACTTTCACACAAGTGATAAGAAAAGGTATGGAGCCCTTTTCCTTACTTATAAGCCGTACTTCAATATCAGTACCATTATTATTGAAAGCTTCTTCAAGTTTATTTTGTATGGCATCTCTGTCATCTTCCATGACATATTCCAGAAAACCTGAACCTTCTACTTCATCACTAGATCGGCCGGAATAGTATTCAAGCCTTTCATTCCACCAATGTATGACGTATTGCTTATCAATGAGTACAAACAAACCGGGTTGACTTTTCAATAATAAATCTGCTAGCCCATGTTTGCTTGGTTTTTCACTAGATGCAGAATCTTGTTCATCGCCTTTCTTTCTTAATTTATTAAGATCCTCTTTACATTCCTTTAAAGTTTGAAGGGCTTCCTCGTATTTCCGTTCTATTTCTTCTAATCTTGATTTTAGTTCACTGTTTGGAATTTCATTCATGATCAGTTTTTCGTTTAAATCTAAAGAGACTTAAACGTTAGCAGAAACATTTTCTTAATAGCTTAAGAAAGCTTAATGCCGAGAGATCATGATCTTAAAGCTATGATATGATCAAATATAATAATCCGAAGTATTAATTATTCGTCAGGAGTATCCTGTTGTGTTAATTTTAACCAGAAAGGTATATATTTCAGGCCCAATAGGGCTGTGGTATAATTCCTGATAGATAGAAAAGGAAAGATAGAAAGCAAACAAGCACTACCTAAAATCCCACTCTTATAGGTTTAGAGCCGGTTATTTAAGTAGTGAATGTTTGTTATCCTTTTAATTTTACTATGCTTTTTGTCCCATTGCTTCTTCCAGGTTGATACCCAATCCTTCAGCTATACGGCTTCCGTAATCGGCATCAGCACGGAAGAAGTTACATAATTGACGGAGTTTTATGTCTTCTTTGGTTATACCGCTCATGTGTCCAACAATATTATCAACAAGGCGTGTTTTCTGATCTTCTGTCATCAAACGGTAAAGATCACCTGCTTGAATAAAATTGTCGGTGTTATAATTATAAGCAGTGCGATCTGTATTTCCGTCTAATTCGAAAGGCTTCTCGGTGTATGACCTATCCTCTTCAGGTGTGCCTTCGTAGCTGTTGGGTTCGTAGTTGAGGCCATTGCCACCATTGCCATCAATTCTCATTGCACCGTCACGCTGATAATTCTGTGTGCCGGCTTTAGCAGCATAGGGGCAATTTACCGGGATGTTGTTATAATTAGGTCCAAGTCGATGGCGTTGGGTGTCAGGATAGGAATAAACCCTGCCTTGAAGCATTTTGTCTGGCGAAAGTTCGATTCCTGGTACCAAATTGGCGGGGCTGAAAGCTGCTTGTTCTATTTCGGCAAAATAGTTCTTAGGGTTCCTATTGAGAACCAACACACCCAGATCATGTAAAGGGTAGTCTTTATGTGACCATACCTTTGTTACATCAAAGGGATCAAAACGATAGGTATTAGCCTCTGCTTCCGGCATGATTTGGACTTTTACATTCCAGCGGGCTTCGTTGCCTTCTTCAATATGATTGAAAAGGTCACGTGTAGCATGATCAGGATCGGATCCTGCCATAGCCTGTGCTTCCTCTGCCGTAAAATTATCGATCCCTTCGGCAGCTTTAAAATGATATTTTACCCAAACACGTTCTCCATCCTCATTGATCCAGGCAAAAGTATGACTTCCAAAGCCATCCATGGTACGGTAATTTTTTGGTGTGCCACGGTCAGAGAACAGGATGGTTATCTGATGGGTGGTTTCAGGACTTAGAGAAATAAAATCCCAGAACATATTGGGATCTTTTAAATTGGTTTGCGGGTTACGCTTCTGTGTATGTATAAAGTCGGGAAACTTAAGCGGATCTTGAAGAAAAAACACCGGAGTGTTATTTCCTACAAGATCATAATTGCCTTCTTCCGTGTAAAATTTTACAGCAAATCCACGAGGATCCCTCTCTGCATCGGCTGAGCCCTTTTCTCCGCCTACGGTAGAAAATCTAAGCAGAAGATCAGTTTTCTTACCGATCTTATTGAGGAAATCCGCTTTAGTATATTTGGTGACATCATGGGTCACTTCAAAATATCCAAATGCACCGGCACCTTTAGCATGTACAACTCTCTCTGGAATGCGTTCCCTGTCGAAGTGGGATATTTTTTCTACATAAAAATAATCTTGCAGCAGCAAGGGGCCTCGCTCACCGGCTGTCAATGAATTTTGGTTATTGGGTACAGGAGCCCCAAATCCGGTAGTTAATTTTTTCTTCATCATTTACTCTTTTCTTGATCAAAGTTAATCTAATTAATAAGGTTAATGATAAGGAAATTCTAACAATCATGTGGGCAAGAAGCCAGAAAAGGGCAAATTGTATATGTTTTAGCAAGTGTAGGTGGGTGTGCTTTCTTACCAACTAATTCTGCCACCGGTGTCACTTTCCCTTTGTATTTCCTCTTCATCAGGAGGGTCAAGTATTAATCCTGATGGTTGCTCGAAAGCATCGTAGCTCCAATCAAGGGTTGAGTCTGCCGTGCAATAATTTATGAATTGTCCAACAATGGGCAAAGCTGTTCGGGCACCCTGCCCAATGCTTCCCGGGAGGTTTTTGGGAAATCGTATTCGCCGGTCTTCTCCACCTACCCAGGAACCCATAACAAGATTGGGTGTCATACCGATAAACCAATTATCGGCACTGTTAGCTGTGGTACCTGTTTTTCCGGCGATATCCTGTGTAACGTTAAACTGATTTATTAACCTGACCCCCGTACCGAACCAGCCCGAACCGCCCCGAATTACACCTCGCATCATGTCAATCATGATGTAGGCGGTTTCAGGACTTATGGCTTCCTGCTTCATCTCCGCATGGTATTCTACCAGTACATTACCTTCCTTATCTTCAATTCTTGTAATGGACAGGGGCTCAATATGCACGCCTTTGTTGGCAAAGGTGGCATAGGCACTGGTCATCTCTAGAAGAGTGGCTTGAGCGGCACCCAGTGCAATGGCAGCATTCGTACCGAGAGGAGATTTATTTACACCTAAATTTTTAGCCATTTCGGCGATTCTGACTCCGGCTTCGCTGAGATCCTCAAGCCTGTTTGTGCCATGAGCACCCGCCAGTTCAGGCAGTAACCGAATGGTTATATTATTAAGGCTGCGCCCCAAACCTTGTCTCAGGCTGATCAACTCAGGTCCCTGTGGGAGAACCGCGTCCCGAGGAGCCCAAACGGTACCACCCCGGTCATAAAAACTGAGAGGATATTTAGAGAATCGATGGTATGGCCGGTAACCATTATCAATGGCTACGGAATAAACGAAGGGTTTAAAAGTAGATCCGGTCTGTCGTCTGGACTGATAAACATTATCACGCTGAATCTTGCTGTAATCTGAACCACCTATCCACGCCATGACGTTACCGGATGAAGGCTCAATTGCAACGAAACTAGCTTCAAGGCGCGTTCGTGCACGCATTACAGAATCTACGAAAGCAGAGTCTAATTTAAGGGAATCAAGGACTTCAATTCTGGTTTTATATCCAAAAAAGCCATTTTTATATTCATCGGTTTCTTCAATGAAACTATCAAGAAAAGTAGGATTTTCTTCCCAAAGATTGTCCATATAGGTACCTCCCGGAGAAGTCCATTCTTGTTCAAAGCGTTTTTGATGTTGTGCCAATTGAGTTTCTACTGCCTGTTGAGCATGGTATTGCATTCTTGAATCAATAGTCGTGTGAATGGTCAATCCATCTGTGTATAAATCATATCCATTTTCATCAGCCCAACCCTGTGCTTGCTGGCGTACATACTCTCCGAAATAACGGCTTTGGCGGCCGGTCTTGAACGGAGGATTGTAGTCGAGTTCAATAGGTTCTTCTCTAAAGGTTTGGTATTGCTCTTCCGAAATGAGATTGTGCCTGGCCATCCTGCTTAATACTGTATTACGACGTAAAGTGGCACGTTCGGGACGTGTTCGAGGGTTATAGGCGGAGACCGCTTGTAAAGCCCCGATCAAAGTGGCCGCCTCAGGAACAGAGAGTTGGCTGGCAGGTTTATTAAAATGAGTTAGTGAAGCTGTTTCAATTCCATATGCACTGTTGCTATACTCAACAGTATTTAGATACATTTCTATAATTTCCTTCTTTGTATAGTTCTTTTCGATCTGAATAGCCGTGATCATTTCTCTCAGCTTTCTTTGTATGGAAACCTCTCTGCCTATCTTCCGGTATAGATTTCTTGCGAGCTGCTGAGATATAGTTGACCCACCTTGTGGGTTACCACTTAATACATGATATGGGATGGCAAGGGTTCTGTACATATCTACTCCCCAATGGGTATAGAAACGATGATCTTCGGTTGAGACCAAAGCATCTACTACATGTGGAGAAATATTATCATAGTTAACGTATGTCCGGTTCTCCGTAAAATATTTATCAAGGACGGCACCATCACGGCTCATTACATGTGAAGCAATATCCGTTTTGGGATTTTCCAACTCTTCAATAGAAGGCAATCCCTGAAATAAATAGATCATATATGCACTGCCAAGGAGCAGTATGATGAATAGAAATACTCCAAAGCCTTTGAAAATATCACCCCAACCGATAGTAATATCGCTGCCGTTATTATTGCGCGGTGGTGGAGGTGGATTAGATGAGGGCGGGGTTATTTTTGCAGTCTTTTTTTTTCGGTTCTCGTTTTGCTTTCCCAATGCACGCTCAAGAAATCCGGGGGCAGATGACTCACCTTTGTCTTTGATCGGGTTATGGTTGTTATTGTCATTTTCCCGACGTTTTTCTAAAACATGCCGACGATATTCCGGATCATTAAAATAACGGTCCATATCGTAATTGGTATCATCTTTCATCTTGTAGAGTAACTCATATTGCTGGTTGTGAATGTTTTTGAATTTCCATTCCAAATTACAGGGTAAAAGCTTTTATGGGCATATATGCCAGCCATCCTGTCATTGAAAAAATTGCCCAGGTTCATATAAACCCTTTTACCCAACGTCTTGAAAATGGGTTTATGATGATGTCCACAAATTACGGTATCAGCATGACCGTCTTTAATCCGGTTTATCGCCCATGTATCCAACTCCGGATTTCCCGGTTGTCGGTTAGATTTTAACTTCCTGTTAATTCTTGAATAATACCTGGTTATACCAATGCCGGTAGAAGGTGGTAAAATGCGTTTATACATGGTAACAAAGTTCTTATTCCTAATCATTCGATGAAGTAAAGGCCTGGGGAACCCCAAACTTTTTTCTACTAGTCCATCTCCATGTAATAAGAGCACCCGTTGTCCATTTATGTTTATCATACGGCATTCATGCTCAACATCAAACCCAATATTCATAAAATAAGTATGGGTCCAGTTATCATGGTTGCCTGTAATGTACAAAGTTCTTGTTTTTTTTGCATGAAGCCGTTCAAATCTTGCTAATACGGCCGGCGCCACATCGGGAATTTGGTTTGGATATTCCATCCAGTAATCAAAAAGATCACCCAGTATGATGATCTCCATTTCCATGGTTTCTGCATAGTCAAGCATGGAAATAAGGTCTTTTTCGATTGCACTGTTTTTGTCTGAATCAAAGCCACCTAAATGGACATCAGAAATAAAGAGATATTTTTTCTCCGGTTCAATATTCAGGAGTTCATTCATGGTCTCCCTTTTTTGAATAACCGCAGCATTTCTTCTACTTCACTGTCACTGACTTCTACATTAACCCTTTTTTCCGGATGTGAAGTCTCTACAGGACCACTTGTTCTGCTGGTAAGGGGGCGGGGGGTTATTTGTCGTGCAAAGTCACTGGCAGATAGAGTTTCCGCGCCTTGTGCTCTGGCTTGTGCTATAACTTCATTATCATTACTCACAACAATATATCTGTCGGCTGAGTTTTTCTTCTTAAGACGATTTATAATCGCTTCGTCAGCACTTTTTCCGCCTCCAAATGCTATGCTGCAACGATGGGGTTTCATACCAATATGAAGAGGGTACCCGTCAAATATCAGCAATGCATTGCGTTTTTGAGCTAAACATATGCCATCGACAAGAGAAGTTAAATATTCAATTCCGTCAAGCCGGCTATTGCTGTAGCCTTTGACTACTGAGGGTATGAGATGCATTAGGTTGTGTGCGTCGATCAACCATTGCTTTTGCATGGTATTACTTTTTGCGTGTTGTGACAAACCTGATGAAATCCAGCATATCTTGTCGTTCATCCGATTCCGGAAAATGATTTAATAATGTCAGTGCTTTGCTGGTATGGGAATCCATGTGGGTTCGTGCATATGCAATACCATCTTTTTCGCGAACGATATTAACAATATCGGTAACTTCTTGCTGACTCTTGTTTCGTTTGCCGAATTTTCTCATCAATTTCTTACGTTCCAATATCCCGCACCGATTAAGTGCAGCAATCATAGGTAACGTAATTTTTCTTTCCCTGATGTCATTGCCCTTTGGCTTGCCTACATCATCGGCACCGAAATCAAACAAATCATCGCGAATTTGAAAAGCAATGCCCAGATGTTCACCGATTTCACCTAATAATTCATGGGTCTTAACATCCTCTGTCGCACTGATAGCCCCACATTTACAACAAGCTGAGAGTAAGCTTGCGGTTTTTTCCGAAATAATCTTGAAGTATTTTTCTTCCGTCATATTCAGCATTTTAGAAGCCTTGAGCTGTCGCAGCTCACCTTCACTCATCCGTTTTACCGCATTAGAGAGAACCTTCAGGTGGGCAAATTCATCGTTATCCAGAGCAACAAGTAGACCTCTTGATAACAGGTAATCACCCAATAAGACACTGGCTTTGTTTTTCCAAATCCTGTTTATACTAAAAAAGCCTCGGCGTTGATCGGCTTCATCCACTACATCGTCATGGATGAGAGTGGCCGTATGCAGAAGTTCAATCATCGTCGCAGCCGTAAAGGTGCTTTCGTTAACCTTGCCACAAAGCCGGGCCGATAAAATCACAAGAATCGGCCTCATTTCTTTGCCCTTCATTTTTAGAAGGTAAGAAATGATCTGATTGAGCAGAAAAACATCAGTTTTCAGAGCTTTTTTATAATATAACTGAAACTCTTTAAGATCTTTTTCAATAGGCAGTCGAATGTCTTTTAGTGACTTTGGTTTTGCCGTTACATTATTTTCTGTTATTTGAGTCTCGGCACCGGCCATAAAAGTTCGTATCTTCTTAGATTAATAATATTTACTAATGTGCTTATAAAACATTTACATTTCCAAATCAGTTGCACATACTGATTTGTGTGGTTAAGTTCATCATTCTAAAACTAAAATACCCAAGAAATAATATCTTGAAAAGCATTAATAAAATTGGTGTTTTCACCAGTGGTGGTGATTCTCCTGGAATGAACGCTGCGATACGATCAGTAGTTCGGTTAGCAAGACATAATAACTATTCGGTAGTCGGTATACGACACGGCTATAGGGGGATGATTAATGGTGATTTTATTGACCTTGAATCTACCTCGGTATCTAATATCATTCAAAGAGGCGGGACCATTTTGAAATCAGCCCGTTCTGACAGATTCTTAGAACCGGAGGGCAGGGAGATAGCCGCCAGGAACCTTCTTGATCATAAAATTGATGCTATAGTGGCCATTGGAGGTGATGGTACTTTTAAAGGGGCTACTAAATTAAATCATGAACATGGCATATCTGTAATTGGCGTACCTGGTACTATTGATAATGATTTGTATGGCACCGATGAGACCATTGGTTATGACACCGCTTTAAATACCGCGGTAGAAGCTCTTGATAAAATCAGGGATACTGCAGATGCACATGACCGTCTCTTTATTATTGAAGTGATGGGGCGTCATGCCGGTTTTCTGGCTCTTGAAACAGGTATATCCAGCGGTGCTGAGATGATCCTGTTGCCTGAAACGGTTTCATCTATCTCTAATATCAAGGCAGAACTTGATGAAATCTTCCAAAAGCAAAGGCGTAGTAGCTTGATAGTTATTGCTGAAGGTGACGAAACGGGAGGTGCTATGAAATTAGCCGAAGAGTTACAACATGATTTTTCTAAGTATGAAATGAGAGTGGGTATTTTAGGACATATACAGCGAGGAGGGAATCCCACCGCCCGTGACCGTATTCTGGCGAGTAGATTGGGTGGGGCTGCGATTGAGGCCTTACTTGATGGACATACGAATATTATGGTTGGCAAAGTAAATGGGGAAATTGTTCATACCCCATTGGAGGATACATGGAACAAAAAGAAAGGCATAAATAATGAAATTATTGAACTAGCAAAAATATTAAGTTAAAATGATTAAAGTAGAAACTACCGGCTGTGAGTCGTTTCTCAGCACCCAGGAACGTGAAGTTGCTTCTGAAAAAGCAATAAACGCATTTCAAAGTTTGTCTGATAAGGGCGGTAAAGGATCTGAATGGTTGGGTTGGCGGGATATACTGTCTAATCCTAACGATGCCCTTCTGGAGAATATAGACACTTTGGCTACACAAGTTCGAAATGATGCGGATGTATTAATAGTCTGCGGTATTGGAGGTTCCTATTTAGGGGCTAAAGCTGTAATTGATGCACTTACACCTTTTTTTACCGAGCGTAAGCCGGAAATCATTTATGCAGGGCATAACATCAGCGGCAAATATATGCAGTGCCTGGTTAATTACCTCAACCGCCCTAATTCAGATGGTTCTGAAAAGAGTGTTTACCTGAATGTGATATCCAAATCAGGAACAACAATGGAAACGGCACTTGCTTTTCGAACCCTTCGAAAATGGATGCACGATACGTATAAAGGTGAGGCAAAGAAAAGAATATTTGGAACAACCAGCGAGAAGGGTGGGGCACTCAATAAAATTATTGATGCTAATGGATACCAAAAATTCATCATTCCTGATGATGTGGGCGGTCGTTATTCCGTCCTCACACCAGTGGGACTCTTGCCAATAGCTATAGCTGGAATAGACATTAAACAGTTATTCTACGGAGCCGTGGATGCCTTTAAAAAGTATGAGAAAAATCAGGGACAGCTAATTGAATATGCAGCAACCCGTTATGCGTTATATAAAAAAGGTTTCCATATCGATCTCCTTGCTTTTTTTGAACCTGCACTGGCTTCCTTTGGTAGCTGGATGCAACAGCTTTATGGTGAAAGCGAAGGTAAAAACGGAAAGGGGATGTTCCCGGCCGTAGTCAATTATTCCACCGATCTCCACAGCCTGGGGCAAATGGCCCAGGAGGGGATGAGGAACCTGATGGAGACTTTTCTGATTATTAACCGGGTTCCCAACAGTTTTCCGGTTCAGGCTGAAAAAGAAGACTATGATGGATTGAATTATCTCGCTGGTAAACCATTTCACGATATAAACAGCATAGCCTACGAAGGTACCAAAAAAGCCCATATGGATGGGGGCGTTCCAGTTTGCACTATAAAACTAGACAGCCTGAATGAGCAGAGTTTAGGTCAGGCAATATACTTTTTCGAAATGGCGATCTCTGTTTATGTCTATTGCCTGGATGAAAACCCATTTGATCAACCTGGTGTAGAACAGTATAAAAGCAATATGAGGGCTCTATTGGGTTAAATTTATAAATTCTGGCAGATGTTATGTAAAAAAAAACACCCCTGTATTATGAAGTATACTCTCAATACCCTGATAATCTTTATCGTACTATCATGCCAGATAGCCTGGGGACAGGAAAAAGAGATTATTGATGGAATTGTACATGAAGCGACTGAAAATTCTCAACTGGAAAAGCTGGCTCACGAATTACTGGATGTTATTGGTCCAAGGTTAGTGGGCACACCGCAAATGCATAATGCTCATAATTGGGCTAAGGATACATATGAAGACTGGGGTGTTCAGGTTAGAAGGGAGCAATGGGGTGATTGGCGTGGATGGGAAAGAGGCATAACTCATATTGATTTAATATCTCCAAGAATCGTTTCTCTGGAGGGTAGGCAATTAGCCTGGAGCCCTTCTACCCCTGACGGCGGAGTTACAGGAGAAGCAGTTGTTATTCCCAAAGTTGATAATCCACAGGAATTTGAGCAATGGCTTTCTGAGGTAGAGGGTAAGTTTGTCCTTATTTCAATGGATCAGCCAACCGGCAGGCCGGATTATAACTGGGAGGAATTCGCAACGGAAGAATCATATCAAAATATGAAAAATGAACGTGCTGCTCACCGCCGGTTATGGAGTGAACGAATTGCTAATGCCGGATTAAATAACATTACGCTGGTTGAGAAGCTGGAAGAAGCAGAGGCTGCGGGGATCATCATCTCAAACTGGTCTAAAGGCTTCGGCACCAATAAAGTTTTTGACGCTAAAACGAAGACCATACCTATGATTGACCTTGGGTTGGAAGATTATGGTATGTTATTTAGAATGGCTGAAAATGGCGTTGAACCTGTTATCAGTGTAACTGCCGAGTCGAGAGAATTGGGTCGGGTGCCTGCATTTAATACGATAGGGGAAATCAGAGGTACCGAAAAGCCTGATGAGTATGTGGTCTTGTCAGCTCATTTTGATTCCTGGGATGGTGGTACAGGGGCTACAGATAATGGAACAGGAACCATAACGATGATGGAGGTTGTACGAATACTTCAGGAAATATATCCAAATCCTAAAAGAACTATCCTGGTAGGGCATTGGGGTAGCGAAGAACAGGGTTTAAATGGTTCTCGGGCATTTGTTAAAGATCACCTTGGAATTGTGGATAATATACAGGTCTTGTTCAATCAGGATAGTGGAACTGGTAGGGTAGTTGATATATCAGGGCAGGGTTTTGTAGAAGCTTATGATTATCTGGGAACATGGTTGTCAGCGGTGCCTGATGAGATCTCCGATCATATTACAACAACGTTTCCAGGCCTTCCTGGCAGTGGAGGTTCTGATCATGCTTCATTTGTAACGGCAGGTGTTCCCGCTTTTAACTTAAGATCGCTTGACTGGGATTACAGAACCTATACCTGGCATACGAATCGTGATACTTACGATAAGATTGTTTTTGATGATGTGCGTAATAATGTCATCCTGACGGCTATTTTAGCCTATATGGCCAGTGAGGATCAGGAAACTGCTTCCCGTAAAAAAAGGGTAATGCCCAGACACCCTGTTACAGGAAAGCCCAGGGCCTGGCCGGTTACACGGGATCCGAATCGAAATGGTGGAAATTGACTGAGATTAATTAAAAAAGCTCAGGAAATTTGAGGGTAATACCGATATATTTAAGGAAATTTTAATCCAGCTGTTCCTCAATCCGCTAAACGATCAGAAGTATCATGAGTATCGAAAAAAATAGGCACTTCCTGGCTGTTGCCGGTAATATCGGAGCTGGAAAATCTTCCTTAACCCAACTGCTTTCATCGCACTTTAATTGGAAGGCTTATTGTGAATCAGTGGATGATAACCCTTATCTGTCGGATTTCTATGAAGATATGACCCGGTGGAGTTTTAATCTGCAGATCTATTTTCTCTCAAGCAGATTCAGGCATCAAAAAGATCTGCTGACAATGAATGGTAGTTTTATTCAGGATCGTACCATTTATGAGGATGTGGAAATCTTTGCCAAGAACCTGCATGAAATGGGATTGATGAGCGAACGGGATTATATGAACTACCGTTCTTTATACGAGGAAATGATATCATATCTGACACCACCTGATCTGCTCATTTATCTAAGAGCAGATGTACCCACACTGGTGCGACAGATTCAGCTCAGAGGCAGAGATTATGAAAACAGAATACGAATAGATTATTTAGAAAAACTCAACGTTTTATATGAAAACTGGATCAAGGCTTATCCTTTTGAGAAGCTGATAATTGAAACGGATGAGCTTGATTTTGTTAATGATAAAGTAGCTCTTGGTAAGATTATTGGATTGATTGAGCAAAGAAGGTTCAGTTTGTTTTCCTGACGTTGTTTCTAAGGGCATTTTTTGCTAATTTATTAGGCTATAAATATTAAGTTATGATTACTTTTAAGCTTAATGAAATTCCTAAAGGGAAATCTTCACGAACAGTGCAAGTTTCCACTAAAGAATTGGAATTGAGCACGCTGGACGTTACCAACGTTATGCTTCATATTGATTTTGTTAAAACCGAAAATACCCTTCAGCTTCTTTTTGATGTTGATGCCAGTGCGCAATTGGTTTGTGATCGCTCATTAGAGCAGTTTACCCAGCAATTACATGGCAGCTATCGCGTCATCTTCGATTCCGGAGTTGTTGATGAGGAAGATGGTGCAGATGATGCCGTCCGTTTTCTGGATGTCTCTAAAGATATCATTGATATCAGCAAGGAAGTTAGAGATACACTGATGTTGAGTGTCCCGGTAAAGAAACTCCACCCCAGGTATTATGATGAAGAGGGTAACCCTTCAAGTTTTAAGGAAAGTTATCCAAATACAGAGTATGTTGATCCACGTTGGGATGCATTGAAAAAATTACAAGACAAAAATAAAAAAGACTAAGAGATAATGGCACACCCTAAAAGAAAAGTTTCCAAATCCCGAAGGGATAAAAGAAGAGCAAATCATGGCCTGACTTCAGTGCCTCTGGCTAAATGCCCGAATTGTGATGCCGTGCATCGTTTGCATCATGCTTGCGCCGAATGCGGTTACTACCGTGGTCGCAAGGTTTTGAACGTAACTGAAGCTTGATAAAATATTCATTCAAACTGCTATAGATGAGAATAGCTGTTGATGCCGTAGGCGGCGACCATTATCCCGATAACCCAGTTCTCGGATCGATTAAAGCCCTTGAGGAAAATGACGACCTTGTAGTCATATTGGTTGGTCCTGAAGAGCTTGTTCGTATGGAACTGGATAAATACGATTACCCTGAAGAGCGTTTGTTAGTTCACCATGCTCCTGAGGTTATTGGTATGATTGAGTCACCCGCTCAGGCTGTAAAAAATAAACCCCATTCTTCTATAACAGTGGGTCTGGGTTTGCATGCTAAAGGTCATGCTGAGGCTTTTATCAGTGCTGGTAATACCGGTGCCTTATTGGCCGCCTCAACATTAATCCTGGGAAGGTTGGAAGGTGTCATCCGCCCAACCATTGCAACCATTTATCCTACACTAAAAGGGTTCAGGCTTGTTATTGATGTGGGAGCTAATCTGGAAGTTAAACCGGAGATGCTCTATCAATTCGCAAGCATGGGTTGCATTTATGCTCGTGAGATAATGGGCATAGATAACCCTAAAGTTGGATTGGTTAATGTGGGGGAAGAGGAAGAAAAAGGTACTGAAAACCTTAAAAAAGCTAATAAACTGTTGCAAGAGATGAACGCCTTTATTGGTAATGTAGAAGGGGGCGATATTCTTACTGGCGAAGCGGATATTTTTGTCTGTGACGGTTACGTAGGCAATGTTTTGTTGAAGTTCGGAGAAAGTATTCCTGCCGTGCTTGAAAAACTGATTTATAAAGTCCTAAAAGAAGATAACTTGTCTAAGGAAAATGCAGGTCTGGTGGGACAGGTCTTTAAAAAGGCAATGGCGCCTTTTGATCACCAAAAAGTTGGTGGTGTACCCTTTTTGGGTGTTAATGGCGTGAGTCTGGTTGGTCATGGCGGAAGTTCCCCCACCTCTGTAAAAAATATGATATTAAACTCTGTCAAATTTGTTGAAGCAAAAGTTAACGAGAAAATCGTTACCTCATTAAATAACCCCCTTAATGTCGATTAATATAAGAGCTAAAATTACTGCTGTTGGCCATTACCTCCCCGATTATGTATTGACCAATAAAGAGTTAGAAGAATTGGTTGATACAAACGATGAATGGATCCGGACTCGTACCGGTATTCAGGAACGTCGTATCCTTAAAGATCCCACCAAATCTACTGCTTATATGCTGGGTGAGGTATCTAAAGAGATTCTGGAAAAGCGTGGCATTGACGCTAGTGAAATTGATGCTATACTAGTCGGTACGGTAACAGCAGATTATCTTTTTCCTGCAACAGCTTGTCTGGTTCAGGAAGAAATCAAAGCTGTCAATGCTTTCGGTTATGATATATCAGCTGCGTGTTCTGGTTTCTTATATGCGCTTACAACCGGAACCACAATGATTGAATCGGGACGATATAAAAAAGTGTTGGTTTTGGGAGGTGATAAAATGAGTTCAATCACCGATTTTACTGATCGCGCTACTTGTATTATTTTTGGCGATGGTGCCGGTGGGGTATTGCTAGAGACTTCTGATGATGAAACCGGTATTGTTGATTTTGTTAACCATTCCAATGGTCATTCATCTGAGGCTTTATGGATGGAAGCCGGTGGGAGCCGCAACCCGGCAACTCCCGAAACGATTAGAGATCGAAAGCATTATGTAAAACAGGATGGCCGTACAGTTTTTAAAAAAGCTATACAGGGTATGGCCGATGTTTCTGTTGAAATTATGAAGCGTAATAATTTAGTTGCAGACGATATCGCATGGTTAGTGCCGCATCAGGCAAATATGAGAATCATTGAAGCCACTGCCAATCGTATGGAGATCAGTATGGACAAAGTGATGGTCAATATCCAGAAATATGGTAATACAACTGCAGGAACTATACCTTTATGTCTGTATGATTGGGAAGATCAGCTTAATTATGGAGATAACCTTATTCTGGCTGCCTTTGGTGGTGGTTTTACCTGGGGAGCAGCCTGGGTTAAATGGGGTATAAAGTAATGAAGAAAGCCTACGTATTTCCAGGTCAGGGTTCGCAAAGTGTCGGGATGGGTCAGACACACTATGAATACAACCCTCTATTTGCTCGTTATTTTGATCAGGCCAAAGAGATTTTAGGTTTTGACCTGACTGATATCATGTTTCATGGTCCGGAAGATAAACTCAAACAAACTGAATTTACTCAGCCGGCTATATTCCTGCATTCTGTAGCTTTATTTGAGTCTCTTAAACAAAAGCCTGACATGGCTGCCGGCCACAGTTTGGGTGAATTCTCAGCATTGGTGGCAAGCCGTGCTATTTCATTTGAACAAGCTCTCACCACGGTTAGAAAAAGGGGAGAGTTAATGCAAAAAGCTGGTGTTCAACATCCTGGAGCCATGGCAGCTGTGATAGGAATGGATGATGAGGCAGTTGAAGATATATGTGAAAAAGCCTCTCATAAAACAAAGCTACCTGTGGTACCCGCCAACTTCAATTCTAAAGGCCAATTAGTAATTTCAGGTCATGAAGAAGCGGTAGGTTTGGCTATCGAATTGCTTAAAGAAGCTGGCTGCAAATTAGCCAAGAAGCTTCCTGTTAGCGGTGCTTTTCATTCTCCCCTTATGCTGCCTGCATTTGAAGGGCTTGAAGAAAGCCTGAAAACAATGGATTTCAAAGAACCCGATTGCCCTGTCTATAGCAATTACACGGGTAATGCTACAAGTGACCCTGAAGAATTACGTTCAAATTTGCTCAACCAGCTCTTGAACCCCGTACGATGGACGCAAACCATGATCAATATGAAAAATGACGGGGCAACATTAATGATAGAAGTCGGTCCGGGGAAAGTCTTGCAGGGCCTGGCCAAAAGAACAGTCAAAGAACTTGACACCTTTGGCTATGAATAAATCAACAAGTAACAGAGAGCGTTGATAGCAAGATGCTTTCAGCCAAAAAAGGATGATGAAAGATTTAAACTGTCTTATTACCGGAGGTGGACGTGGAATTGGAAAGGCAATTGCTTTGCACCTTGCCAAACATGGTG
This sequence comes from Balneolales bacterium, assembly GCA_040905745.1. Taxonomy (GTDB): domain Bacteria; phylum Bacteroidota; class Rhodothermia; order Balneolales; family Natronogracilivirgulaceae; genus JBBDMU01. The sequence goes on along the minus strand of JBBDQY010000060.1, from coordinate 71,143 downwards.
CCAATGTAGCTTTAACCTACTCACGTTCAGCTGACGCTGCGAATGATGTTGTTAAGGAAATTGAAGCTCTGGGTTGTAAAAGTATGGCTTTTCAAGCTGATGCTGTTGATGGATCCAGAGCAGCCGAAGTGATTAAAGAGATCACCGATGCCTGGACCACACTTGATGTATTGGTTAATAATGCAGGGATCACAAAAGATACGCTCATCATGAGAATGACTGAAGAGCAGTGGGATGATGTGATCCAGACTAACTTGAAAAGTGTATTCAATTACAGTAAAGCTGTGATCCGGCCGATGATGAAACAACGAAAAGGTTCTATCGTCAATATAGGTTCCGTTGTCGGGGTTTCAGGAAATGCAGGCCAAACTAATTATTCTGCCTCTAAAGCAGGTATCATTGGATTTACTAAATCACTTGCGAAAGAAGTGGCTTCTCGTAATATCCGTGTTAATGTTGTGGCTCCGGGTTATATAAATACCGAAATGACAGGTAGCCTTGACGAAAAGATATTAGAAGGCATTCGAACCGTGACCCCCATGGGAAGAGCAGGCGAAGCTGATGAGGTTGCCAGCGCCGTTTCTTTCCTGGCTTCTGATAGGTCTACGTATATTACGGGAGTTGTCCTAAATGTAGATGGCGGCATGGCTATGTAACTCACTCGATAGCTTTAAGTTGCTTGTTCAAAAATCAATCTTTATAATAAACACCCATTATCGTAAACTTTCCCTTATATTTACGGTGATTAATCAACAAAAAAATAAACATAAGGTTTAACATGGCTAAAGAAATAGAAGCGCAAGTAAAATCAATCATCGCCGACAAATTAGGTGTTGATGAATCAGAAGTAACTATAGATGCGAATTTCACTAATGACCTCGGTGCCGACTCACTTGATACGGTAGAGCTTATTATGGAATTCGAAAAAGAATTCGATATCAGCATTCCGGATGAAGATGCTGAAAATATCGCAACAGTAAGAAATGCTGTAGAATACCTCCAAGGAAAAGTTTCCTAATTTAACCTGTTCAAATGTCAAAAAAACGAGTTGTAATAACCGGAATGGGGGCGCTTACGCCTGTGGGTAAAACCGCCCCTGAATTTTGGAATGGCTTGATATCGGGCAAAAGTGGCGTTAAACCTATTACCCATTTTGACGTATCAAGCTTCACGACTAAATTCGCCGGCCAAATCGACAATTACAAGGCTGAAGACTACCTTGATAAAAAAGTAGCACGTCGTATGGACAAGTTTTGTCAATATGCGATGGTATCAGCTGATGAGGCTGTCCGAGATTCGGGACTAGACCTGGATTCAATAGACAAAAATCGTGTCTCCGTTATGATCGGAACCGGTATTGGTGGATTTGAGATCTTTTACCGTCAGTCTATTGATCTATATAAAAATGGGCCTCGTGCTGTTAATCCATTCTTTATTCCTATGTTAATCCCGGATATTGCATCCGGCCAGGTTTCCATTGAATATGGCTTTAGGGGACCTAACTTTTGTGCTGTCTCTGCTTGTGCCACGGGATCACATAACATAGGTCTGGCTTACGATTCCATTCTGCATGGTCAGGCTGATTACGCTGTATGCGGTGGAACTGAAGCTCCTGTTTTTGAAATGGGTGTCGCAGGGTTTAATGCCATGCGGGCTATGTCTACCCGAAACGATGAAATGGAAACGGCTTCACGTCCTTTTGACGCGACTCGTGATGGTTTTGTTCTAGGTGAGGGCGCAGCAATATTAATGCTCGAAAGTCTGGAATCTGCCCACAAACGTGGCGCACGAATTTATGCTGAGATTGGAGGTTATGGTTTCTCAGGTGATGCCTATCATATTACCGCACCTGACCCTGAAGGTCGAGGTGTGATATTAGCTATGGAAAATGCTTTAAAGGCCTCAGGAGCAAAACCTGAAGAAATAGGTCACATAAATATGCATGGTACATCAACCCCTCTCGGAGATGTAGCTGAAACCAATTCAATTAAAAAAGTGTTTGGTGATCATGCCTACAAGATTAACCTGAATTCCACAAAATCCATGACAGGGCATATGTTGGGTGCAGCTGGAGCCGCTGAGTCTGTTGCTGCGATATTAGCCATATATCATGGTATGGTACCACCAACCATTAATTACAAAACACCTGATCCTAAATGTGATCTAAACTATACAACCAACGAAGCTGTACCCAGGGATATTAAGTATGCCATGAATAATGCCTTTGGTTTTGGAGGGCATAATACCTCAGTCGTATTTAAGAAATATGAAGATTAAAATAGTGTGATTAGTAGAATACGGGCGATTTTTAAAAGGAAAGGGGCGCTCGATTCCGAATCCGCCCGCAAAATTGCTTTTCTTGAAAAGATAATTGGGGCTCGTATTCGAAAACCGCATTATTTTCTTAAAGCTTTAAGGCACAGGTCCAGTTTAGTTGAAAAAAAACTCGACTCTACAGAATCTTATGAACAATTTGAATTCCTTGGAGATGCTGTATTAGACCTTATTGTATCTGATGTGATATTTACCCGATATACCACAGAAGATGAGGGCTTTATGACCCAGTTGCGGGCAAAACTGGTAAATGGGGCGACTCTGGCAGAATTGGCTCGAAAACTTAATTTAGCATCTGTTATTGAAGTCGGAAGCCGGGTTAGAGATCAGGGAATAGAGCATTCAGAAGGAGTTCTTGCCGATACTTTTGAGGCACTTGTGGGGGCTCTGTATACTGAAAAAGGATACGCAACAACTCACACATTCGTTTCGGATATCTATGAACGTTTCACTGATTTAGATGCCTTAATACTGGCCGAGGATAATTATAAAAGCAGATTGCTGGAATTAGCTCAGGCGCGGAAATTATCAATCCCAATCTATCAGGTTTTAGCTGAAACGGGGCCCTCTCATAAAAAGAAATTTGAGGTTCAAGTATGGGTAGGTGGTGAAACAAAGGGTACCGGGACGGGCAAAAGTAAAAAGAAAGCAGAACAAAAAGCAGCCAAAGCAGCTTTGGAGAAATTAACCTAATATATATTATTATCAAATATTGGCTATGGAAAGTTTGGAAAGAGAGCCGCTCCTTTGTGAAAAAAGCAAACCCGGGCGTAAAGGATACAGCCTTCCTGAATTGGATGTTCCCAGAAAAGAGCTTAAGGACTTAATACCTAATCATTATTTAAGAATAACACCGGCAGAATTGCCTGAAATCTCTGAGAATGAAGTTCAAAGGCATTTTGTACGGATCTCAACCAAAAATTATCATATTGATAAGAATATGTATCCTTTGGGAAGCTGTACGATGAAGTACAATCCTAAAGTCAATGAAAAAGCTGCTGCTATGGCCGGTAATTTTGATATTCATCCCTTGGCCCCGGATGCAGCCAGTCAGGGTGCTTTGCAAATCCAGTATGAACTCAAAGAAATGCTGCGTGAAATTTGCGGAATGCATGATGTAAGCCTTCAACCTGCTGCCGGTTCCCAAGGTGAACTTACAGGTATTATGCTTTTCAAAAAGTATCATGAAGCAAATGGCGACCATCATAAAAAATATATCCTGATCCCTGATTCCTCTCATGGTACCAATCCAGCATCCGTGATGATCAGTGGGTACGAAGTAATTAACATAAAAAGTAATGCCAATGGCCTGACTGATATGGATCACCTGCGTGCCAATCTAAATGATGAAGTTGCTGGAATGATGCTGACTAACCCCAGTACCGTCGGCTTGTTTGAACGGCAGATTGTTGAAATTCAAAAGCTTGTGCATGGTGTGGGTGGATTAATGTATATGGATGGTGCTAACCTCAATGCTTTGCTCGGCCTGTGCAGGCCTGGTGACATGGGCTTTGATGTTGTTCATTTCAATCTTCACAAAACATTTTCAACTCCACACGGCGGCGGCGGACCAGGTAGCGGACCTATTGGGGTGTCTAGTAGAGTGTCTCCTTATTTACCGAGACCGGAAATTAAATTTGATGGAAATAAATACTATAGGGACTTTAGCAATCCGGATAGTATAGGGAAAGTTCACAGTTTTTACGGCAGTTTTGGTATGATGGTCAGGGCTTGGGTGTATATTCGCATGCATGGAGCAAAAGGACTGAAGAGGATCAGCGAAAATGCCATATTAAATGCTAATTACATATTACACAGACTTAAAGAACATTATGACCTGCCTTTTGAAGGTCCTGTAATGCATGAAGTCGTATTTTCAGGAAGCAGGCAAAAAAAACAAAATGGTGTTAAAACCCTTGATATAGCCAAGCGCATTTTGGACTATGGGTATCATGCACCTACCATTTATTTTCCGCTTATAGTACCGGAATGTATTATGATTGAACCTACTGAATCGGAATCGAAAGAAAATATTGACGGGTTCTGTGACGCAATGATTGCCATTGCTGAAGAGGTTAAAAATAATCCTGAAATTGTTAAATCGGCACCACATAATGCAGGGACCAAACGTTTGGATGATGCTTATGCTGCAAAAAACATTAATGTACGATGGGATAAACGGAGGGATACAGTGTCCGAATCCGAACTTGCTTAATCAGGCAACCGGATGCCTCACAAATCAGAAATATCTTTACAGTTTTGCAAGCAAGCGGTATTTTTAATATTCTTAATATAAAGACACTATTAACTGATCATTATGGACCAATCTACCCTCGATATTAAAGTTCAAGCAATATCAAAATCAAAACTTCCGGATACTGATTTCAGCAATCTGAAATTTGGTGAGACATTTGCTGACCATCAGCTGGAAATGAATTACCAAAACGGTAAATGGCAAGCGCCGGAAATTAAACCATATGGCAAAATAGAGGTCATGCCATCAATGAATGTGCTGCATTACGGACAAAGTGTATTCGAAGGGCTGAAAGCTTTTCGCTATGGTAACCAAGGAATAAATCTATTCCGGCTTGATCAGCACATTGATCGGTTTAATATATCTTGCCGTCGAATGAATATACCTGAAATCGACAAAGAAATTTTCTCTCAATCGGTGAAAGCTCTGGTTGACCTGGACCGCGACTGGGTGCCAACGGATAGATTTAAAAGCTTGTATATCCGTCCTTTTGTATTTGGTTCTGATGAATCACTTGGAGTTAAGACCTGTTCCAATTACCGGTTTTTAATTATTACCTCACCGGTTGGAAATTATTACAGCGAAGGTATTAAACCTGTTTCTCTGACAACGATGCCTGAATATTCTCGTGCAGTTGCAGGTGGAGCAGGATTTGCCAAAGTACCGGGCAACTATGCAGCAACCTTGCTTCCGGGAACGCTAGCCCAAAAAAAAGGTTATACTCAGGTTTTGTGGCTTGATGCCATTGAGCATAAATATATTGAAGAAGTAGGTACAATGAACATGTTCTTTGTCATTGATGATAAACTGATAACCCCGCCTGCCGGAAAAAGCATTTTATTAGGGGTAACCCGTAAAAGTGTAATGGAGCTGGCTAACAGATGGGGGATAGATGTGGATGAGCGTAAAATATCAATTGATGAACTGATTGAGGCTTCTAAATCAGGTAAACTTCAGGAAGCCTTTGGTACAGGTACTGCTGCTGTTATCTCTCCAGTTGGATTAATCCATCATGAAGGAAATCAAATCGAATTAGGAAAAGATGAGATGGGGCCAGTAGCGAAGAAATTCTATGATGAAATAACGGGCATACAGCATGGCGAAATAAATGATACCCTTGGCTGGTGCCATATCATTTGATTTATATCGGCTTCATTGAAATAGCATCATCTTTTTAGCGAATAAAATTGTGGGAATATTATGAAAGAATACCTTGATTTAGTGCAGAATGTACTTGATAACGGTACTAGAAAAACAAACCGAACAGGAACAGATACTATTTCATCCTTTGCTCAATTTTATCGGGTTGATCTAGGCAAGGGTTTTCCACTATTGACAACCAAAAAGGTTTTTTTTCGATCAGTAATACTGGAGCTGTTATGGTATCTTCGTGGTGAAGATCATATCCGCTGGTTACGTGATGAAAATGATTGTCATATTTGGGATGCCTGGGCTCAGGAAGACGGGTACGTAGGGCCCATCTATCCCGTACTCTGGCGAAGGTTTCCCGGTGATGTGTCACAGATTGGTAATAAGAACGGTAACGGTTCAAAACCTACCGAATTCGATCAGTTAAAAGAAGCCATCCATATACTCAAAACCAATCCTAACAGTCGCAGGATCGTAGTAAGTGCCTGGCATCCCGGCCTGCTATCGAAAATGGCATTGCCGCCATGCCATATCATGTATATTTTCAATGTATCCAATGGTAAATTGAATTGCCATCTTACGCAACGTTCCGGTGATATTGCATTGGGAATTCCTTTTAATCTGGCCTGTTATGCTACGCTCACTATGGCAGTAGCCCAGGAAGTGAACCTGGAATTAGGGGAATTTGCCCATACCATCGTCGATGCACATATCTATGAAAATCATGTTGAAGGGTTAAAGGAGCAGCTCAAGAGAACCCCCCGAATACTTCCAACCCTGGAAATATCACCTAAGCCTGTTGATGAATTAACTTTCGAAGACTTTAAGTTACATGGCTATGATCCTGATCCGGCCATCAAGTTTGAGGTTGCGGTTTGAAATTAGCCATCATCGTAGCCCATGCCCGGAATTTGGTTATCGGTAAAGATGGTAAATTACCCTGGCACATTTCGGAAGACCTTAAACATTTTAAATCCCGAACCATGGGTTATCCTTTACTTATGGGCCGTAAAGTGTTTGAAGAATTTGGCGGCAAACCTCTACCGGGTCGGGAAAACATTGTTTTAACCAGTAAAAAGCTTGAAGGGGTTAAGACTTTCGATAACATCCCTGATGCATTGGATTACCTTAAAGGGAACCCCAAGGTTTACGTGGCTGGTGGCGGCCAAATATATCGTCAGCTATTACCCCATGTTGACACTATGGAGGTCACTGAAATATATAAAGATTATGAGGGTGATATAACCTTTCCGGAGTATCGTGACCAGATCGATAAAGTCTGGAAAGAGGTAGCCCGCGAAGATCACGATGGTTATTCTTTTATAGATTATAAGCGTGTAGGTTAATCCGTACTTTAAATTTTGCCATGCTGTTAATTTGGAAAGCGCATTGGAAGGGTCTCAGTTTGGCTGTGGCAATGGCTCTAGGCTCAGCATCTATATCGGTTGCCCAGACGGATATTCTTGATTCTGGTGGCTTCTTGTTTCCTGAACAGGCTTCTTATAATGTTCATCATTATGATATTGATCTTTTCGTAGACCCTACAGATCGAAGTCTGCATGGCAGTGTGATCACTTCTGCTGAAATCGTGCAACCCCTCAGTCATTTTGTATTAGACCTTGATACCACCTTTACAGTTCATAGGATTCTCTATTTTGACGACCATCATAATCCAATACTGATGGATTATGAAAGACGGCACGGACAAATATGGGCTAGATTTCCAATAACACGTCAACCCGGAGATCAGGTAAAAATTGAGGTGGAATATGAGGGGCATCCGAGGATGGCACCCAATCCACCCTGGGGAGGAGGCTTTACCTGGGCTGAAACACCTTCCGGTGATCCATGGATTGGTGTATCCTGCCAATTGAATGGAGCCGACCTCTGGTGGCCGGTCAAAGATCACCCTTCGGATCGGGCAGATTCTATTTCTTTGAAGGTAACCGTTGCAAATCCATTAGTAGTTGCAGGGCCAGGTGAATTACGAGAATTGACAGACCTTGATAATGGATACAGTACTTACTCATGGTTTGTATCCAACCCCATCAACAATTATGCCTTATCTATGAATATCGCCCCATATGACATCATTGAGGATGATTATAGAAGTGTTTCAGGTAATACATTTCCCATTTATTTCTGGGTTCTCCCTGAAAATCTGGAAAAGGCAAAGCGCCTTATGGTTCAGATTAAAGAACACATGGCTTTCTATGAAGAATATTTGGGTCCTTATCCTTTTCAGAATGATAAATATGGTATCGTTGAAACCCCTTTTCTTGGGATGGAACATCAAACTCTGATTGCCTATGGGGCCGGTTTCATCAATGATATTGTTTTTTCTACTGATTCGGGCTTTGACGATTTGCATCATCATGAATTGGGCCATGAATGGTGGGGTAATAAAGTTACTGCCTATGATTGGAAAGATTTCTGGATCCACGAAGGATTTTGCACCTATATGCAGGCTTTATATGCTGAGCATCTTCATGGTGCAAAACAGTATCAGAAGTTCATGGCGTCTATCAGGAAAAGGATAGGCAATATTCAGCCAGTAGCTCCCAGGGAATCCAAGAGCACTAAAGAGATGAACGAAAGCCAGGATGCTTATATGAAAGGCGCCTGGTTTTTGCATACACTCCGTTATTTGATGGGGGATGATCATTTTTTTACAGCGCTCAGGCAGATGGCTGATCCTGATCGTCTACGTGGGAAGATTGTTGGTGACAGTAATTCACATTTTGCCACTACTGACGATTTTCTTTATATCGCCAATAATATTGATGGTAATGACTTGACTTGGTTGTTCGAGGTATATCTGAGACAAGAAAAATTGCCATTTTTAAAATATTCGAAAGAAGGAAACCAATTAAATCTTCATTGGACTGTTCCCGGTGATTTACATTTTCCTATGCCGGTTGAAATAATGATTGATGGATCGATGCAAACAATTCAGGTTCCATCCGGTGGTGCATCCGTAAACGTTAAACAAGGGGCTTCCTTAAAAATTGATCCCGACCATTGGATATTGAAAGAATTAGATTATTAACCAATCAGCTTACCTTTTTCACACATCATTAGTCAGATCAATATTGTGAGGAAAATATGATTTTCGTGCATTTCTAGTAATAAAATAAATTAGGTAAAAATTGCAAAAATCCTAAATAAATTATTTTTCTTATTGAGTTAAAATTTTGAATTTGTAGCCATTTATTTTTACACTATTTTGGGTTTTCATCCAGTAAAACCATGAAATGACTCGACGGTACCAAGTCCCAGGCAAGTCCTATAAAACGCCCGGATTAGCCCTTCTGGCTCGGGAGGTGTATAGGCTTTGGTATGGGGTTGGGATTTCAAATAATTATGAGAAGATTATCAGAATGAGTCACTTAAATTAATAAGGTAAAGTGATAAAAATTCTTTATTAGTATCTAGCAGGATTATAGCTTGAAGTCCTGCCAAGGAATGGTTAGTTAAGCGGAAACTATGGTTTGCCTTAAGTCAACCCTTTAAGAGCAACTACGTAATGTTTTACGACTGTTTCTGCCAAAGCTCGAATGTTTTTGGTATCAGATGCTTTTGAAAATTCAATGGCCGTATTATCATGTTCCAGTATCCATATGCTTTCGTTTTCATATTTGTAAGCCTCATTATGGCTGTAATCTTTGAATAGATAATATGAAACAGCGTCATCATCATGGGGAAGGCCAAGTTTTCTAAGTTGTTGAATGGTTTTTTCCCTGTAGCTATCCATTTGCTTAGGGCTAGCTGCACCTTTTGTGAAAATGGTACGGAAATAATCACGGTTCATAAACCTCCGGCTTAAATCGGTGAGAATCGAGTCATTTTCCGCTTCCCAGTATTTAATGCTGGTTATAATATCATGATCATCGATTTGAGCATATTTACGCATCATGCTCTGGCTGATATTTTTCTTTGCAGACAAGGGGGTGGTTAAAAAATATCGCAGACGTGGCGAAGCGAAAAAGATATCGTCTCCTCTGTGTAAAAGAGCAGATACTCTCCGGAATATTGACCTTAGTAATTTATCGGCACTGAGCGTTGTTTTGTGTTGGTAAACTTGCATATACATAAGACGCCGGGCTGTAATGTAATTCTCAACAGCATATATACCTTTTTTCTCAATCACGATATTTCCCTGGAAAACACGCATTGTCTTTATAATACGGTCAACGCCTATAGAACCTTCAGATACTCCTGTAAAAATGCTGTCTCTTTTCAGGTAATCTAGCCGGTCAACATCAAGTTGTGATGATACTAACTGATTCAGGAATTTTTTTGGATAGGTATTGGTGAAGATGGCAATGGCGGTATCCAATGCGCCTTTAAATTCCCGGTTCAGGTCATGCATAAACGCCAGAGTCATCATTTCATGATTAAAGTGATGAATGAAGGTGTTTTCAAGAGTATGAGAAAAGGGTCCATGGCCAATATCGTGTAATAATGCAGCAATCAGGGTGCCTTCATATTCTTTATGTGTAATGGTGGTATTTTTTTCACGAAGGTTGTTCAATGCCCTGTTTGCCAGACCCAGAGTTCCGATAGCATGTGAGAATCTTGAATGTTCTGCTCCGGGAAAGACTAAATACCCTAGCCCCAGTTGCCGGATCCGTCTTAAACGTTGCATATAGGGATGATCAACAAGCTTCAGTAAAAGTCCCTTAGGGACGTTGATGAAACCATGAACAGGATCCGTAAATATCTTATACATGGGGTAGTTATTAATTTTGTTAACCATCGACTAGGTAAGTTACCCAAAGTGCTTAAAAAGACAAAGATAAGGGTTAGGAAACTGATTATGATCCTTTTTTGGTTTAATAGGCAGGAATATTAAAAATCTCAAGGATACGCAAAGTATGAGGGTTTCAGCCTTTATATAAAGGCTATGCTTTATACTCCCAGATCATTAAATTATATGCCTTCTAAGCATATAAATATCCTTTTCAGTAAGGTTATTTGAACTCTTTTAATTTAGTTTATAATGTCAATATTTGATAAAAAAGCAACTGATTTTCTGGAAGAATTATTGATTACCCCTAGTCCGACCGGTTTTGAGGCAGATGGTCAAAAAAAGTGGGCTTCGTATACTGGAAGTTTCGCCGATGATATCGAGGCTGATACTTATGGATCGGCTTTCGCTAAGTTATCTATAAGTGGTGCTCAAAAAACCATTATGCTTGAGGCTCACTGCGATGAAATAGGCATGATTATTCAGCATATAGATGATTCAGGCTTCATCAGTGTAAACAGGCTCGGAGGCAGTGATCCGGCCATTGCCCGCGCACGTAAAGTGCATATTCATTCCCGGAAGGGCATAGTTGCAGGAATTATTGGCAACACGGCCGTTCATTTGCAGGATAAAGAGAATCAAAAACAGCCGGGTTGGAAGGATATTTTTATTGATATCGGGGTAGAAAACAGGGAGGAAGCTTTGAGTATAGTTCAGATAGGTGATCCCATTACCTATGCTGACGATTTTGAATTTCTTTCTGATAACTTACTATCCGGACGTGCTTTGGATAACCGCATCGGAGGTTTCATAATCGCCGAGGCATTCAGGCGGCTGTCATCTCGTCGAAAAGACTTAAAAGTCAATGTTATTGCCTTAAATGCTGTTCAGGAAGAGATTGGAGGATTTGGTGCACGCATGATGAGTTATCGTCTTATGCCTGATGTAGCTTTGGTTACTGATGTGACTCATGCTACGGATACTCCAGGAATCAATCAAAAAGAACATGGACAGGTAAAATTAGGACAAGGCCCCTCAATAACACATGGAGCTGCAAGTCATCCTACAGTTGTTAAACGAATTGAGGAAGTCGCAGACCATCATAAAATCCCTATACAACACGAGGCTGCTGGAATTCGAACCGGTACGGATACTGATAGCATCTATTATCAACGAACAGGAATACCTAGTGCCCTGATATCTCTGCCTTTGCGATACATGCACTCTCCGGTGGAAATGGCATCTATGGAAGATGTGGGAAACCTGGTTAATTTAATGGAAGAAATCATTATCAGCATGAATCAGGATGAATCATTTCGTGTCCTTGATTTATAATCCACCAATTCATCTCCTATATACAATCACATAAACTTTGTTATGAAGACAAAATCATATTTGTTTACCCTTTGCTGTGTTTTGTTCCTTTGGCTGAATTCGGCAATTAGCCAGCAGTCCCCTTTAAATTATGAGGTTTTTCAAACCTTAACGATGCCTGCATCCACATCCAACAGAACAGCCAGTGGAGTTCCGGGCCAAAACTACTGGCAAAATGATATCAGTTATTTGCTGGAAGTATCACTTGATGATCAAAATCATGTACTTCAGGGTTCCGTAACAGTCGATTATACCAATAACAGTCCGGATGACTTGCCTTTTCTTTGGCTTAAGATGGATCAAAACCTTTTTAAGCCTGATTCCCGCGGATCGTTGGCGACACCTCTTATGGGGTCACGTTTTGGAAGTCATGGCTTTGACGGAGGGATGATTATATCCAATGTAAAGATAAACCACGATGGGTCTACCTATGAGCCTGGATATGTGATTACTGATACCAGGATGCAGCTTCGGCTTGATCAAATACTAGAAGCTGAAGGTGGGAAAATTACCTTATCTATGGATTATGAATACAAGATTCCATTGAATGGTTCAGATCGGACGGGCCGGTTGGAAACAGAAAATGGTTGGATCTATACGATGGCCCAATGGTACCCCCGCATGGCGGTGTATGATGATGTAAACGGATGGAATATTCGGCCATATTTGGGATCCGGAGAATTCTATGCTGATCATGGCCAATTCGAGATGAAAATTACCGTGCCTTATGATCATATTCTGGTTGCATCAGGAGAGCTGTTGAATCCAGAAGAGGTCTTGACAAGAAAACAACGACGACGGCTGAGACGAGCAGAAAACAGCGATAAAACAAGGTACATTATTTCACCGGATGAGATAGGGGAATCAGGAAACAGACCCGCAGATTCGGGAATGCTAACCTGGCATTATAAAATGGAAAAAACCCGTGATGTAGCCTGGGCCTCTTCAAAGAGCTTTATTTGGGATGCATCGGGAGCTGAGATGCCTAGCGGCAGAACAGTATTGGCCATGTCTGTATACCCTATAGAAAGTGATGGCAACCAAGCCTGGGGGCGTTCAACAGAGTATACACGCGCATCGGTTCAATATTATTCCGATAAATGGTTCGAATATCCATATCCAACAGCCATAAATGTTGCAGGTATGGTTAGAGGCATGGAGTATCCATCAGTATCATTTTGCAGTTGGGAAGCGAGGGGAGAAGGTTTGTGGTCTGTAACAGATCATGAGTTCGGACATAACTGGTTTCCAATGATAGTAGGCACCAATGAACGCATGTATATGTGGATGGATGAAGGCATGACCTCTCTTATAAACTATTATAGCACCAAAGACTTCAATAATGGCGAGTATGAACCTCGATTTGAATCTGCCAGTGACTTAGCGCCTGCATTAAATTCGGGACTTCTAGAGCCAATTATGACGCATCCTGATCAAATCAGTGAAATGAATCTTGGATTAGTCGCTTATCACAAACCTGCAGCAGGTCTAATCCTGCTGAGAGAGGAGATTTTAGGTGCTGAGCGCTTTGACTACGCATTTCGCGGATATATAGAGAATTGGGCTTATAAGAGACCAACCCCCATGGATTTTTTCCGGTATATGAACAATGCCAGCGGTGAAAATCTGGATTGGTTCTGGAGGGGCTGGTTTTATGAAACCTGGGTACTCGATCAATCAGTTGAGAGCATCGAATATATGACCGATGATATAGAAGACGGTGTTTTAATTACCATAGCCAATAACGAAGATCTTGTACTTCCGGTAGTAGTGGAAATCACAGAAGCTAATGGTGATGTAACAAAGCATCATTTACCGGTTGAAATATGGCACAGACAAAGCGTATGGACGTTCAGGCACGGATCAAGTTCAGAAATAACTAAAGTTGTAATCGACCCTGATCATCGATTCCCCGATGTTGAAAGGGAAAATAATACATGGGAAGAATCATCCATGTAAAAAAAGGGCATGCTAAGTAATGATTAGTTATGCTATAGGTAAATAAAATATGAAGACAAAAAAAAAGCCGTTGTATAAAATACAGCGGCCTTTTTTAGCAAATTTAGGTAAACTAGGAAACTTTCTTTTTTTCCTGAATTTCAACCCGGATATCCTGAGCCAGTTTTTTTAGGTCCTGTAATGACTTTCTTGCTCGTGTACCAGCTGTTTTATTAGCTTTGTTGTAAAACTTGTCCATATCCTCTTGTAGTGAGTCGATGATTTCTTTGACTTCGTTAAATCTGTTCATTTAGTACTCCGTTAATTCAGGTTTTAATTAGTTTAAACAGGGAGAATAGCTCACCGTTCGTCAACGAAGCTAAAGATAAGGAGGTGATCTGTCAAGCAAAAAAATGCATTTTGGCAAAAAAAACCCGTTTTAATGCATATATTTTGTCTTTTTGCTTAAAATCAGAGCTATTATTGGAAAATTCATCTTTAAAAAAGTTAAAATTCTTAATTAATGGGTCAATTTTTAAAGAATAAAGTCGAAAGATTTGGCATTTGGGAACTTTAGATCATAAAACTTTATTATAAAGCTGAGATGATAAACCACGAGTTTATAATGAAGAATTGCAATAGAAATATTTAATCCCCGTTAACTGCATTACGCCCTTAGGCAATTTGGATAAGTGTAGGTTAATTAAAAATACTTGATGTGATTCATGTAACCCGCATAGAAAAGTTTAATGCTGCGCACCGTTTGCATAACCCAGAGAAAAGTGATGAATGGAACAAAAAGGTGTATGGTGTCTGCAATCATAGTAACTGGCACGGCCATAATTATGTGCTTGAAGTGACTGTAAGCGGTGATCCAGATCCTGAAACAGGATATGTAATTGATTTGGGTAAATTAAAGCAGGTAATTCGGGAACGGATCGTATCCAAATGTGATCACAGGAACCTGAATTTAGATGTCGAGTTCTTAGAAGATTTAATCCCTTCTACCGAGAACCTCGTATATGCCTTTTTTGAAGAATTAAAAGACGATATTGCAGAAGCATGTACAAATGGGGGACAATTAAAATCGGTAAAATTATATGAAACAGACAAAAATATGGCTGAATACATATCACCGGCTTTTTCCTGAGGGAATTTACCGGTATTGATGTTACATTATATTTGAAAAGAAATTATGATAACCACTGATTTGAAAAAATATTACGACCCAACGTTCACTGTAAGTGATTTGTATAAAGCGAGCCTTCCGGATATTCAGAACAGCAAAGAATCCAGGATTGAAGGCGCCAATGTAGCTATCCAGCAGGTTGGAATATCCAACTTCAGAATGCCTTTATCATTTCCGAAAAAAGATGGAGGTTCATTATCTCTTGAAACCTCTGTAGATGGTTATGTCAGCCTGGAAGCTGATAAAAAGGGGATTAATATGAGCCGCCTAATGCGCTCATTTTACAAATTTAAGGATGAACCTTTCACAAAAGAGATCTTTGAATATATACTCAAGGTTTACCGCCGAGACCTGGATAGTAAAGCCAGTTACCTGCGGCTTGCCTTTAGCTGGCCAATGCTGGTGAAAAGCCTCAGGTCAGGCCTTGAGGGCTATCAGTACTATGATGCCGCCATAGAAGGACAAATGGATCAGAAAGGGCATATGAGACGCTTCCTGCACCTTGATTTTGTGTACAGCAGTGCTTGTCCCTGTTCATTTGAATTATCCGAACATGCACGTGAAACTCGGGATACCATTGGTATACCTCATAGCCAAAGAAGCCTGGCTCATATTACGGTAGAAATGGCAGATGATCTCCATGTAGAAGACTTGATAGAATTATGCCGCGAAGCATTAGTTACAGAGACACAAGTCATGGTCAAACGTGAAGATGAACAGGCGTTTGCAGAAATGAATGGGGCTTATCAAAAGTTTGTAGAAGATGCTGCACGCCTGTTATACGAACGCTTGAAAAATGATAAAGGAATTAAAGACTTTGTTGTTCGATGTGTCCACATGGAAAGCCTTCACAGTCATGATGCCGTGAGCCGAATAAGTAAAGGGGTTGAGGGTGGTTTGAGATAGCCATTTTGTTATTAAGTTGCGGAACGTTTGAATTTACCCAGTATCAATAATATCCCAATAAGTAGAGATCCAATCCCGCTAACCCACCAAAGATAGGATAAGGGACTGGAAACAATAGGTGAGGCATCTCCATATACGACAAATGACCCCCAAAGATAAGGGTCACTGTTATTGTTGTTGATATAATTGATTTTGGATTCTCGCAAGGCATCGTCTTTAGAATAGCCCTGGTTCAGATAGTCATAGAATGATACCGCCATGGAAGAAGCTGTTTCGTCTCTAACAGACCATAGGTTCATAACCAGGCTTTGTACTCCGGCATAAGTGAAAGCACGGCTTAAGCCCACTATTCCGCTACCTTGAATATAACTTCCAGAGCCAGATTCACAAGAACTGAGCATGACCATTTCACTGGTCAGGTCCATTTCAAAAAGTTCATAGGCATATACTAGACCATCGTCTTTATAATTTGAGTTGTTCTCACCGCCATGCATGTAAATGACTGAAAATAAAGGATCGGGATGAAAGACTTCACTGTGTGAGGCCACATGAATGATACGGCTGTTGCCGGCATTACCCCGGAATTCCTTTTCAGTGCCACTATCGCCTGTGAGAGTTTTTCTTTCGGACAAATTAGAGAGGTTCTCATTAATTTCACTCACCTCATTTTCGGCAAATGGTAAAGCGGAGAGCGAACGATCATGGTCCAGATTACTTTTAAAGCCATCAAAGTTTGAAATACCAAAGCCAAGGAAGTCAGTTTCAAACTGTACTTTGTTGTTGACGCCCTCTTCAAAATCTTTTAATGAGTTAACATATAATATGGCATGATCTTCAATCATGTAACTGGCGGATCCATAACTGTATTTTTCCGTAACATTGCCTGTGGGAAGAACCTCCAAAGGTATACGGTAAAGAAATCCATCAGGAATTATGATTAATTTCTTGAATTCCTTATGAAAAGTACCAGGGAGTACCTTAGAGTATATCCAGCTAAGCTCTTCCAGATTAGTTCTGCCATTAGAAAGATCATTTACAGCCTGTTCAATGCGCTGCATATCATCAAAAGAAAATTCTTCTTTTAGGAAGTTGATTTCAGAAGAGGATATCGTGGCTAGAACCATTTGTTGGTTTAAGATGGTATAGTATAGAATAAGCTCATCTCGTTCTAGTTTATTTTGAACCTTCTTCAAACTGAAGGGATCATCATCCACATGACGCAGGACTTTATCCTTGAGTTTATTCTTTTCGGTAATAGCCTGAGTGATCTGATTATTGATCGTTGATCTCGAATTCTCTGGTGCTTCTCTAAGTTCATTACGTAAGCGCTCAATCCGATTACTTAGCGCAAAATCATGAATTAACTCATCTTCATTAAGAATATTCGATTTAAGAGTTGGGTTATTATAAAAGGAGAACTTACTTACGTTCTTTAGGTCATCCAGCAAGGTAAGCACTTCTTCAGGGCGATCTAACTGAATCAAAAGGTCTGTAAGCAATTCGAAATTATCAATAAATTCGATGTCCATGCGCAAATGACCACTTTGGTAGTCGGCGCTGCTTTGAAGTCGTTCCATGATTTCACTGGTAAACGAATTAGCAAGGGATAAGGCCGTACTTGGATCGCCAATCCTGAAATAATATCGAGCGAGTACATTGCCTATTCTCAAACGGTGTGGCAATGAAAATCCATCTACAGTTTTACTTTCAATTATTTCTACCTGTTTTTTAACATCGCTTAACTGATTTTGGTCAAGATAGATATTAGCAATATGCGCCTGAATATCCAGCCAGGTATTGAAATCCTCTCTTTCATATAAATAATCTGCGATTTCGTTCAGTATGATTAAGGCCTTATCAATTTCTGATATTCCAAAGTAGGTTTTGAATAATTCAGTTTTTGCCATTATCATTTGGCGATAATTACCGGTTTCATTAGCCAAATTTATAGAAGATTTCAGGTAAGATATTGCTTTATCATAATCTTGATTACGTTCCCGCTCATAGGTTCCTAATGAAACTTGTATTCGTGAAAGCTCTTCTTTTTGATCTGTTTTCTCAGCTATTTTGGCGGAATTATTCAGATAATTTAAAGCAGTGGTCCATCCTTCATTTCTCTTGTAATAAATGTAAAGGTTATTCAAATAATGGAGTTGGCCATTTATATCTTCTGCTTCAATAGCTTCCTCTAATGCATCTAATTGAAAAAGGAGATAGCTGTTAAAATCGCCGCTGTTTAAATAACCAACCGCCAGGTTATTCATCATAACAGACCTTTGTCGGTTATCTCGTATAACTACAGAATCCTCGTATACAAGTTCATACTCATACAATGCTGTTTGCAGATTACCAAGGCGAAATTGCATACTTCCGTAATCAACCCTGATAATGAGCTGTTCTTCTCTATCGTCAATTATTTTAGATAAAGGTATGAGTTTATCTCTGTAAAACTGTAAAGCATCTCGATAATTCCCTGTATAATAGGTGGAGAACCCAAGACGCTTATATAGTTTTAGTTTAAAATGCGAATTTGGAAAAGAAGTATCATTTTTAATTAATTTTAGAGATTGAAAAACTTCATCATCCTGATATAATCTACTGTGTCCATTAATGATAGTGGCGAACTTTAAATTATCGATCAGACGAACATCTCTTTGATTTTGGAATTGATCCCTCCAGAATTCAAGCAGGCTATTAATCTGTGTTACATCGTCAGACACAAAGCTAATTCTGTGAAATAAATATAGGTCAGAAAGCTCGAAATCTCGTTCAGAGAACAAATTATTGATGTTATGAGCTTCACCGATTGCTTTTAAAACATGTTCTTGCTCACTAGTCGTGAGGTTAAAAACAGAGAAGGAGTCTGTATATGCGATGGCATCATCACGAGACATTTCGTGAAGAAGAGAGATGTAAAGTTGGTTTTCCTCACTACATTCGAAAGCTTTACGAAGCCGAAAAACCTTCCTTTCATGGGAAGGATCTAATGAAGGAATATGTAGAAATGGATCTGTAAAACAGTTATTTTCTACATCATCTAATTCTGATACTTTTTCTTGAATATACTCTTCAAGAAGGGGATGTGCAGATGCAAGTTCATTTAAAGACCAGAAATTCGCAGTAGGATAATTCTGATCGGAAATATTCTGCAAATAAAAGTCGGCCTGGGCATAAGAAGGATATAAATCTTCTTCGTCCAGACCGACTAGGAAACTAAAGACCAGTAAGAAAATGGTGGCTACCAACATTGATCATACTACGCTAATATTGTTCGTTATATACTAGCTGAATATATGATATTAAGAAGCCTTAATCACATTTTCATAAAGATTTGATCAATCGTCATGCGGTGGACGTAACACACGGATATCTTCTTGTTCTTCCGTGGTTAATATTGGATCAGTATCTGAAGCTGGTCGTTCTGCTTGATAATCACGTTCTTCCAATATTGGTGCTTTTTCCGTATCCTGTGAAAAATTGGCATCGTTTATGCCAGCGCAACCGGCAGCTATAAATAATACAAGAATGAAAGTTGAAAACTTTGATGTAAATTGTGTTGAGAAATTCATAATGTTACTCCGAAATAATAAAGGTTAAAAAATATAAAAGGTTAAAAGAGTGCTTTTTTTGAGAAAGCAACTACTAGTAAATATTTCGAAAAGATGAGGATATTATATTATTAGAATATATTATAGTCCCTAATGAGTCATATGGGATGTTTTACCCTATTGTTTAACTCATTTACTATAAGATATATGACAGGACTGGCAGATATAGGCATAAATCATATGTAAATATAACGTGCAAAGTAACAGAATAACAATAATACAAATGTCAACCAGACTCTATTTTCTTTCTTTTGCCAGCCTGCATTTAAAGGTGACCATTGTATTATGAACTATATAGAACGTAACACACGCTTTTATGAGGCTTTAAAAAGCAAGGATAATAAAGTAATCAATGAAGAATTTGGCGGTGTTAGAAAAGCTCTAATCGATTTTCTAATATACACAAGAGGTGCTGACAGGCCATCAGCGGAAGATGCTGTTTCTATTGCTTTTTTAAAACTACTAGAGATGATTGAATCAGACAGGATTGAGAAAAAGAGTTCATTGTATTCCTGGTTGATGAATGCCAGTAAGACTATTTTTAGAGATGAAAAGAACAAATTATTAAATAGAATTACTGATAAAGAAGATTTTAACGAGGATCATTATTTAGAACCATCTGAACAAATTGATCTAATGCGTGACCCCGAAAGGCAGAGGCTATTGAAATTATGTATGGAGAAGCTTTCAGCAGACATGAAAGCAACCATGGAATATTTGATTAGATTCCCTGATATGTCACTTGAAAACCTGAGTAAAAAGTTGAAGGTTAGTTACATAACGATTCGGCAAAGGAAGACTCGTATAACTCACCAATTACATGATTGCGTTCAGGAAAAGTTGCAGAGATAAAAGCATATCATATATTATCCTATCTTTGCAAGAGAATTCTCAAACACCAAAGGTACAGAATATCCTTGATTATACATTTTTTCAACTAATTTTAATACCATCGGTACATCTGCACATAATGCAGTTATAAAAGAGCCAGGTTTTGCATATGTGATAGCATATTTTACGGCATCATACTCTGAAGGGATTATCTTTATTGGTTTTTCAGGATCAATCTGATGTATTCCCTGATTAAGCAGTTCTGTTATTTCATTTTGAGTCCTGCCCCTTAGATCTTCATCGTGTTTAATTATGATGTTATCAAATATCTTAGCAGTTGCACATCCGACATCAATGATATCCTGATCACGTCTGTCACCTACTGCCGTAATTATTCCTACTTTATTTTTTGAATTGATTGAGCATAGAAATTTCCCTAATTCCTGTATAGCAGATGGATTATGTGCGTAATCAACCAAAACATCAAAATCTGAAAAACGGAACAGATTCATCCTCCCTGGCAGAGATGCCGAGGAAGGAATAAATGATTGCAAACCTTTACGCATTCTTTCTATACCAAAATTTTGAATATATCCGGCTAGTAGGGAGGCCAAAATATTTTGAATATTAAAGCTGGCATGGCCTCCGAAGGTTAAGGGTACATCTGAAGCCTTGGCTATGCAAGCTGAATATTCGCCTTCCTGGATAAAAATATCACCATCTTTTAAATAAGCTGCGATTCCACCTTCGTTGCAATGATTTACGATACGGGGATTAGTACAATCTAGCCCAAACAAGGCATATTGACAAGACAATACGTTTGAAATTGCGAATACTCTATCATCTTCTGCATTGAGAACTGCATATCCCTTAGGATGTACTGATTTTGGGATTACACTTTTTACCCTGGCTAATTCATCAATTGTTAAAATGCTATTTAAACCTAAATGGTCTTCGGTGATATTAGTGACGATCCCAATATCGCAATTCATGAACCCGAGTCCTGACCTTAGGATGCCTCCACGAGCACATTCCAGAACAGCAAAATCTACATCAGGTTCCTGTAATATTACTTTGGTGCTATCTGGGCCTGTACAATCCCCTTCTTCGATGACTGAGCCATCGTTGTATATTCCGTCCGATGTGGTAAAACCTGTATGAAAACCAGCTTGAGTTGCCATATGAGCAATTAGCCGAGTAGTTGTGGTTTTCCCATTTGTACCCGTTACCGCTACTATTGGGATTCTGCCATTTTGATTATCAGGGAAAGTCATATCAATTATTGGTTTTGCCACATTTCTTGCCTTTCCTTCAGTGGGGAAAAGATGCATTCTGAGCCCGGGACTAGAATTAATTTCCATAACGGCTCCACCGTTTTTGGTTAATGGTGTAGTAAGACAAGGAGCCATGATATCGAGGCCACAAATGTCCAAACCAATAACCCTGGCAGCTCTCTCAGCCATTATTATATTTGTTGGATGAACCGAATCAGTAACATCCACACCAGTTCCGCCTGTGCTTAGGTTGGCAGTTGATTTTAAAAAAACTATCTGGTTTTTTTGAGGAACCGAATCGGGCATCAAGTTCTGTTTTAATAATATTGAAAGGCTGTAGTCATCTATTTCTATCTTAGTTAATCCTTTAGCATGTCCATTTCCTCTGATGGGATCATTATTAGCTATTTCTACTAATTTTTTGATGGAGTTAACCCCATCACCTACAACCAGGGCTGGAATCCTCTTTGTGGCTGCTATGAATTTATAATTCACCAATAGAATCCGGAAATCAAAGCCTGGTATAAACTTTTCAACGATCACTTTGTCTGAGTACATTCTTGCTTTTGAAAAAGCATCATGCAATTCCTCTTTTGAATTTAAATCAATACTTACAGAACGACCGTGATTTCCATTAGTAGGTTTGACGACTAAAGGGTAACAAAGGTGATCGGAAGCATTGTCGAGTTGATGTTCATTTTTCACAGCTAATCCGGGTGGCACAGGTATCCGGGCATCTTTTAGCATCTGCTTAGTTAAGTCCTTATCTCCGGCAATATCAATACCAATACCACTGGTTGAACTAGTCATAGCCGCTGAAACTTTTTTTTGCCTGTTACCATACCCAAACATAATTAATGAATTATCATCAAGACGCCTCCAGGGTATACCTCTTGAAATAGCTTCATTAACCAAGGCTTGCGTACTGGGTCCCAACAAATTATTCTCCCGAATCTTTTTCAACTCAGCAATGTCAGATTGTAGGTCGTACTCACGATGATCGATTAGAGCCTGAGCAACTCTAACCGCTGCATGAGCTGTGTAGAAACCTGCATCCTGATCCTTGTATTCAAAAATTACATTGTAAATACCTTCATCACCAGTTCCCCTGGTTTTGCCAAAAGGACAATACATACCTGCCAATACTTGAATTTCAATAGCTATATGCTCGATTACATGTCCCATCCAGGTTCCTTCTTCTACACGGTATAAAAATCCACCTTCTCTACCTTCAGAACATTTATGTTCATGTAAGGAGGGTATGATGTCTTCCAGTCGTTCCCGAAAACCTTTGATCAGGTTAGTAGGCTTGTACTCAAGTTCTTCAAGATCGAGTTCCATTATAATCAAGGGAAGACGCTGTGACCAATAGTTAGGCCCACTTAATGCTCTAATAGATCTAATATTCATTAAATTATCATAATATTATATTGAAAATATTCAGAAATTATTTGTTAATATGTTATAATAACATCTGACTTTGATTTATTTGATCATATCAGTAAACATCTCTAATCAGAGAAATATTTTATACAATAAAAATGTATAATTTGAATTAGATTAATTTATAGTCTCAATATCATCATAACATATATTCCATTTTGTAATGTCGAAGATCAATCCTAAAGGGATACTAGTTGCAATTGGGGGGAGTGAAGATAAAGGGATCGAAGTAGAAGAGGATGCTTCGATTGATAAGGGTAAAACGTTTATGGTATCGGGAATCCTAAAGTCTATTACTTCTCTTATATCAAGTAATAACCCTCGAATTGAGGTTTTTACTACAGCTTCAGCAAAACCAGAGTTAATGCAGGAAACTTATAAAGAGGCCTTTGGTAAACTTGGATTTAAAGTTGCCGGCTTTTATCATATGAATAGCAAGGTTGATGCTGATATGATGGGTGTCATCGATCAAATAAAAAAGGCTGATTGCATTTTTTTGACAGGTGGGGATCAAGCTCGGTTGCTTGAAATAAATAAAGATTCCCGATTCCTGAATTATTTAAAAAAGCTTTACTACAATAAGAGAATTGTTATTGCGGGTACTAGCGCCGGAGCAATGGTAATGTCTGATCTTACGATAACACAAAATAAAGAAAATGGGAGTGAAGGCTCTATCAATATAATCCCGGGTTTTTCATTTATTAAGAATGTTATTATCGACACCCATTTTGCTAGTCGTGGACGTTATTGGCGTTTAGCAGAAGCCGTAGCCCAAAACCCAGGATGTCTTGGTATTGGTATGGATGAAGATACTGCTGTTTCTGTGAGAGATGGCAGGCTTTTGGAAGTAATTGGTTCTGGATTGGTTAGTATAATTGAAGGTCGAAATATAACTTCTCATTTTTCCTCAAAGAGAAATTCTGATGAGACTCTGACCATTGAAAATCTTGTTACTCATATACTCTCACGAGGTGATGGTTTTGATCTATATGATAGAAAGGTCTATGTTAAGGCTTATCTATCACAAGATGGCGAGTCAAGTTGGAATGCCAAACTTTCCCATTAATTTTATGAACTGTATCTGAATACTTCAGAGGGGTTTGTTATACATTTTTATTCACCTCCTATACTACAGCACATTTCTACGGTAGCCATGGAAATTTTTTGAAATCAGGTTTTCTCTTCTCAAGATAGGCATTTTTACCTTCCTGGCCTTCTTCACTCATATAATAGAGCATAGTAGCATTACCGGCTAGTTCTTGCAGGCCAGCTTGACCATCAACATCTGCGTTGAATGCTGACTTAAGACATCGAATAGCTATAGGACTTTTATCTAATATCTCATTCGCCCATTTAATGCCCTCTTCCTCTAATTGGTCTACGGGTACAACTGTGTTTACCAAGCCCATGTCTAAAGCTTCCTGAGCATTATATTGACGACATAAGTACCAGATTTCCCGTGCTTTCTTATGTCCAATATGGCTGGCGAGGTAGGAGGCACCAAACCCACCATCAAAACTGCCAACCTTAGGCCCAGTCTGCCCGAACACAGCATTGTCAGCGGCAATGGTAAGGTCACATACGACATGAAGGACATGGCCACCCCCAATGGCATATCCTGCAACCAAAGCAATTACCGGCTTAGGCATAGTCCTGATTAATCGCTGAAGCTCAAGTACATTGAGTCGGGGAATGCCATCATCTCCCATATAGCCGGCTTTCCCACGAATCCGCTGATCGCCCCCTGAGCAAAAAGCATATTTTCCATCTTTTGCTGGTCCTTCTCCTGTAAATAAAACTACCCCAATGGTGATATCTTCACGGGCATCCAGAAATGCCTCAAATAGTTCAGATATTGTCTTTGGTCGAAAAGCATTTCGTACTTCTGGGCGATTAAAGGCTATCCGGGCGATCCCATTTGCTTTATGGTAGGTTATATCTTCAAAATTTTTCATAAATAATAGTTGATTTCTGAATACTGACTGATTGTTTCCTTAAGGGATTATCTTTGAAGTTTTTTTATAAAATCCAGAATAGGCATAAGGTAAGCATCTGGATTATCTAAATGTATTCGGTGTGAGGCTTTTTCAATTTCAATATATCTACAGCCTGTAATTTTATTGGAGAGGTATTTTCCTTCATCAATAAACTTTGCATCATTTGCCCCTGCTAATATAAGGCAGGGAATATCAACATCAGGCAGGCTATCCTGTAGGGGAGGCATTTTCCCTGTACCGAATCCCAATAAACTATTATTTAAACCAACAGGGTTTTGTACCTGTTGGATGGCGGTGATTTGTGCATCAATATCGGCCGGTAACGTTGTTATATTCTCAAAAAGGGGAAGTTGATTCCATTCCTCAATAAAAAGTTCTTTATTTTCCATAAGCCGTTTAGAAAGTATAGCATCTTTTTTTCTTCTTCGAATACGTTCTTCCTGAGATACAATACCTGCAGTAGTACTTTCCAGGATCAGGCTATTTACTAAACCAGGATACGTACAGGCAAATTGCAAAGCCAGACGTCCGCCCATACTATAGCCATGCAGGATAATATTTGGACCATATTCATTAATAATTTCTTTTAGGTCTGCAGTTTGTTCTTCTGCAGAATATCGGTCAGTATGGATGGGCGCTTCCGTCTCTCCGTGGCCCAGAAGGTCGATAAGAATTACATTGGCGACCTCATTTAATGCATCAATTAGGTGAAAAAAAGAGCCTGAACTACCCATAAAGCCATGAAGCATTATTAAGTTGGGCAAAGCATCGTTGATATGAAAAGAATCTATGTAATACTTTACCCCCCTGATCTGAGTAATCATTTCCAAAGACTTTGGCGTATGTGCATAGAGGCATCTGAATTCGTAACACATTCTAATACGGAGAGAGAATTCATTTTCACTAATGACTTGAATCCTGTTATCATATCACCCCGATTAGAAACCGAAAGTACCCTGCCATTATGAGCTTTCACTAAATCATTAATATTTACTGACTGGGGTGTTTCAAACAACTTAAAATATTGATCATTTTTCTCATCAAATGGCAGCATCCTGAATATTGATCCTCCCTGATTATTTACTACGATAATCACCAATGGACGGTTTTTTTGGAATTCTTCTATTTGTTGTAGAGCGTTTGTATCGTGCAAAAAAGCCAGATCACCTGTAAAAAGTACAGTTCCTTTATTATTACCTAAACCAGTTCCTATGGCTGTGGATGTTACTCCATCAATACCAGCAGCCCCCCGGTTCACAATTATGGAGTGGCTGTCATTACTGAAATCTCCAAACATGTCAAAATCCCGTACAGGAAATGAGTTTGACAGTACAATGTTAAAGCCTTTTGGAATTAACGAAATCAGATCGAAATAAACATGCGGGTCTGCAAGTTGATTAGCTTTATTTAATAACCCGACCATTCTCTGTTGGTACTGATTGGATTGTTGTTGCCAGCGTCTAAGATTATCTTTTGTCCTGTACTCAAGCCCTGATATATCCAGTGTTTCCCAGTCAACTTTCGTTCTTAAACCTGGTAAAAGAAATGCATTTTGTGGCGTTTCTGATTCATACAGATGGACATGAAAAGCCTTAGGACTATTTTTTAATAGCAGTTCCAATCCCTTGCTTACCGGTACCTTTCCTGTTCGAATAATGAGATCAGGTTCCAGACTTTGCCTTGTATTAACTGATCGAAGAAAGGAGTCATAACCTCTTATAATCGATTGGGATTTCCCTTTCACCTGTGATGATGATTCTGCAAGCAGGGGTGCACTTATTCGTTCTGCAAATTCAATTATTCGATTCCCCCCAGGTTGAAACACAGAGCGGGGACCGGAAATTACCACAGGACGTTTTGCACGATTAATCAGAGTCAGAATATCATCAGGTAATGAAGTTTCGGGCTTACTACGTGACGTTTCCAGGTAGGGATCAATGGAATTTGAAATTTGTAGGGTAGATATATCATGTAATTCCCCCAAGAAATCAATGCCAGGTTCAAGGGGTTTGCGGAAGGGGAAGTTAATATGTACAGGTCCTCCGGGTATCATACATGTTTCTGCTGCCTGACAGGCTAATACGCTAAGCCTATTCAAATCATCATTTTGTAAAACCGGTTCACCGGCATCATGAAAAAACAGTGGATAATCGCCATAAAGTTTAGTTTGATCTATCGTCTGTGAAGAACCGATGAAGCGTTGGTTTGGTGGACGATCAGCCGTTAAGACTAATAAAGGCGTTTCGGATTGACGGGCTTCAATGATGGCTGGAAAGTAATTTGCTGCGGCTGTGCCTGAGGTACACACCAGAACAGCTGGTACCCCCGTGGTTTTGCCGATTCCTAATCCTATATATGCAGCGGAACGCTCATCCAGGACAACTTGCTTAATAAAGCCGGCGTGAACATCAAATGATAAAGCAAGAGGAGTTGACCGTGAACCGGGTGATATAATTACATGACGCAACCCCAGAGCATATAACTCTTCAACAAAACGGTAACACCAAAACGTTGGCTTATTGTTATCCTCGATTTTGGAAAAGTCGTAATTCAATGGAAACTATTAATGATGATTGGAGATGATAATATATTTCTCAACTAGCCAATTAGGTATCTGAAAGATTAGTAAGCCTAAATTGCTTTCTCAACAGCATCCAGCATAGGAATAAGTTTTAACTTAGTCTCTTCCCATTCCGTAAGGGGATTTGAGTCTTCTACAATTCCACAACCGGCAAAAAACTGCATGTTATTTTTCTGTATAAGTCCGCTGCGAATGGATACGGCAAACTCACATCTTCCATGAGTATTGAGCCAACCAATGGGGCCGCCATACCATCCTCTTTCAAATTGTTCCAATTGCTGGATATGGGGCAAGGCATTCTCTTGTGGAAAGCCACCTACGGCAGGGGTGGGGTGCAGCTTTTCAACCAGATCTAAGGGATCAATTTTACCGGCAAGAGTAGCATGAATTGGAGTATACAGATGTTGTACATTAGTAATCTTTTTTACGGAAGGAACTTCCGGATACTCAATGCCAAAGGTGATATCTTTTAACTTATCCTGAATGGAGTCGACGACATACTGATGCTCGTCAAGATCCTTTTGGCTGTCAAGAAGCTGTTGCTCAAGACGGGCATCCTGGGATGCGGTTTTCCCACGGGATATGCTTCCTGCCAGTCCCTCTGTTCTCACTATGCTTGATTCAAGTGATACCAGCTTTTCTGGAGTACAGCCAATGAAACAAGCTTCGCTATTAATTTGATACAAAAAAGACACGCAATTAGAGTAACCCAACCTGAGGTGATGCAAAACTCTTGTAGGTACTACCTCAAATGGTAAACGTATATGAAATTGCCTGGCAATTACTATTTTTTCAAAAGCATTTTCCTTTATAAGCGAGATTGCTTTAAGTACCTTTTTCTCCCAGTTTTTGAAATCGGTGTTCTCAATTGGCGGGAGGTTTTTTGTTTTTGTTTTTCCATTTAAAGTGTATCCATCAACCAGTTTTGAGGCCAATTGTTTTTTAAACTGAATATACGTGTTGTGTAAGGTCTCCTTTATTTCAAACGGTGAAGTTTCGTTGCCTATAGCTGATGTTATGGTCAGAATTGAAAACTTCCCGTCTTTGATCAATGACCATTTTGGTAATACAAAAGAGGCGTTGCCTAAAATATTCCATGTGCCACTTGGCTTTTGATCAAAGAAAGAGAATCCGCCAAGAAAATGTGGGCCTGTTAGGCTATGGGTGATTTCACTATAACAATATATGGCTTTTTTTAATTTAGCTAATTTACTTCGTATTGACTGAAACCGATCTTTTCCGGTTGCTTTAATTATCGTCAATTTTTCTGAAGCTGCTAATGCAAAATCTGTATCTGGATGTTCCCAATAATATTGGAAGTCATTCTTTTTTCCCATGAGTTCCAATACAGCTAAGGGATCGATATTGTCGAAGGGTATACTCAGGGAAATGTATGCTTTGGAAGAATCCTGAACGGCTTTATCATAACTCTTTTCAATAAAAGCATGAAAGTCGGAACGCTGATCAAGGGATTCAAAATAGTCAACCTCATGTAGTTGATTTCGCGAATCTAGCATAAACTAATCAGGCTCCTTAGTACTTATATTTTGTTGGCTTAGGCATTCTTTCAATATAAATTGAAAATTAAGAATTTGCAAGGCTATTTAGATTGGTATGAAGCATTTCACATTTTCACTTATATGAAAAGATTATAATTATAACCTTAGTTATCAATCTTTATATTACAAGTGTTCATCAAGAGAGAAGCTACTTTATTAACGGAGCGAACTTGCAGAAAGCATTTCTATTCATTGCATTATTACTTTTTAGCATTGCCTGTGAGAAGCCTGCTGATATCGACAAGGTATTTAATGCCTTGGAAGCAGGTCAGTATGACTGGGTCGTTTCACAGGTGGATGCTGGTTTTGATGTTAACCAATCAGATGCTGATGGTGTTAGTCTTTTGATGATAGCTTCAAAACTCAGAGAGACCAGCCTTGTAGAGGCTCTAATCAATCAAGGTGCTGATATCAATCACAGAACTAAGAAAGGGATCACCGCTCTGATGATAGCTGCAAAAGCAGGTGATAGTGAAACTGTGAGAACCTTATTAGAAAATGGGGCTGATACTGAGCATACAACCATTCACGGCTGGTCGGCAATTATATTGGCTGCAAGGTATGGCGATAGTGAAACCCTCTCTGTTTTGGAAAGTTATACAACTAAAGAGGAACTTCTTGCAGAACGAAACGAGTAATTCATTTTAACTGAAGACAGCTTAACTTCTCGCTTCCAGAGTTCCCTGCAAACTTAATGCTTGACGGGCAGCCGAACTATCTTCATATTCTCTGATAATTTGGTCCAGGTACTCTTGGGCGGCTTGTTGATTACCTGCCTCAAGTGCAGCTTGCGCTGCAAATAATAAATTTTCCGGTGTTGTTGAGCTATTACGATCCCAATTAGCCGCTTTCTCATATTGGCGAGCTGCTGCTTCGTGTTCTCCAAGATTGGCTAGAATAGTACCATGAAGTGAAATAGGGCCTACTCCCAGTATTCCGCTTGGTGGATCAAATTGTTCAATGAACTCTAAAGCAGAATAATGATCTCCTAGTCTTAAAGCTGATACAGCTGCGTAAAATCTTGCAATATTGGCGGCATCGGTCCTTCCATAATTATCAATAATTTCTACAAAACCTGCTGAAAAGTTTGCCTGATCACCATATAAGGCACTTTCATAATCCCCACTGTCAAAATACCGTTCAGCTACTACGAGCAGATCCTGTGCTTCAACTTCTTGAGACTGAAGATTCAAGTAATACCAGATACCACCTCCGATAAGCAGGAGGATGATTACAGTGCCAGCAATAACTGCTACTAAATTTTTTTGAACAAAACCCACGAAACGAACGTAGGTAGTTAAAAGGGCATCTGTTTCGAGTTGTTCTTTGGAAGTTCTTTTCGCCATTATATTGGATTGGTTGTTTTAAAAATGCGTGTCAAGATACTATTGTTTTGCATAAGTTGTTAGTCATCCTAGCCGGGATTATGAAGTTTTCCATGTGTTAACTCATGAACATAATCAGAACGTTCAGCAATTTTGTAATCATGAGTAACTAAAACGATTGAAATATTTTCTTCCTCTTTCAGGTTAAATAGGATGTCTAACATTAAATCTGTGTTTCGGTCATCCAGATTTCCGGTAGGTTCATCGGCCATGATTACTTCCGGATTGTTCATTAAAGCTCGTGCAACGGCAACTCTTTGTTGTTCTCCTCCAGAAAGTTGGGAAGGCCTGTGATTGGTTCGGCTTTCAAGGCCAAGTTTCCTGAGAAGCTCAAAAGCGACTTGTTCCAATTCATTTTTAGGAGATCCTGATATGAGGCCGGGCATAAATACATTTTCAAGAGCTGTAAATTCTGGTAGCAGATGATGGAACTGAAACACAAATCCTACTTTTTTGTTTCTGAATGTGGCTAGTTCTGTCTCGGTCATCGTATTCAGATCTGTACCGGCAAACAATACCTGACCTTTAGTGGGCCTGTCTAATCCTCCAAGTATATGTAGAAGTGTGCTTTTACCTGAGCCGCTGGAACCAATTATCGTTGAAACTGCTGCCGCCTGGATAGAGATGTCAACATCGTCTAGTACAGTTAACGGACCAGAACCATTATTTCCTGGATATTCTTTATAGATGCCTTTGGCAGTTAGTATTTCTTGCTTAATCACTGGATAGCCTGATTATTAAACGATGGATAAATGACAGGATCGATCTCCAGGCATTTGCCAGATTCAGTATCAATCTTGGCCACCACCCCACATAAGTGATTATCTCCAGTGGCTGATTTGTAACGATGGGGAGTACCAAATAGGAAACGTTTTAAAGCGGTATTTTTGTCCATGCCTATAACGGAATTGAAAGAACCGGTCATCCCGGCATCTGTAATATAACCTAACCCATCGGGAAAAATCCTTGCATCGTTGGTTGGTATATGTGTATGTGTTCCTGACATTACGGAGGCCAGGCCGTCAATATGCCAGGCAAAAGCTACTTTTTCAGCGGTAGCTTCGGCATGAAAATCAATCCAAATTATGTTAGTTTCTTTCCTGATCTGGGCCAATGCCTGTTCGCCTATACGAAATGGGTCATCTATGGCCTGCATGAAGGTGCGGCCTTGAAGATTAAGTACACCTATTTTATGCCCTGTTTGCGGTATATCATAGATACCATAACCAAATCCATGCGCACCCTGAGGGTAATTTAGTGGACGAAGCAGGTTCTTATCTTTTTTCATGTAAGGATAAACCTTCCATTTTGCAAAAATATGGTTTCCACTGGTGATTACATTGACACCCAGATTATACAAATCGCTACAGATTTCTTCATTGATCCCCATACCTTCGTGGGAATTCTCACCATTGGCAATTACGAAATCAGGTTCGTATTTCTTATTAAGTGCAGGTAGAATCGTCTCCATTAATGCAAGGCCGGGAGAGCCAACAATATCAGCAACAAAGAGAACCGTTATGGGTTTTGACAAGGTATATAAGTAAGAGGAAAATTATAAGGTAACACTCAGGCCGGGTAGGGTATAAATCAGGACCGGAACTTAGACATTATAAAAAAAATATCGCTAATGAAGCAGGAGTAAACAAGTAACCTTGTTCGACAATGCGGGAATCCACTTGCAAGGGTCTGACTTCCACTATCCTATAAGGCATGAGGCACGTCATAATCAAGCAATATAAACTCCCTGGTTATTAAGTGTTGTTCTTGTTTAGTGAGCCCGCTCCAAAAGCGATAATAGGTTAACCTCAAAATTGTTATTTCCTAACGAATGACCGGAAAGATGTATTTCATATTTCCTAAACATTAAAGAGGGAACAACTCTGTTGTTAACCTGTACCATTAAGATCGTTATTTCTTCGTTTAATGTCAGCCAATAAATCCTGGATTGATGAATTTACCACTTTCATCACGGCCTCACCATTATCGTCACTTCCTGCTTTTTTATCCATTTCAAGGAATAACTCTTCTGCAATGCTAAGTGCAGCAAGGGTCATAATAGTCGATTCACTTTGGCTGGATAAACCACTTTTAAAATCTCTGAAACGTTTGTCAACATAGGCTGCTATCTGGTGCATATGTTCATCATCCCCTTCATTAATTTTAAGGGGAAATTGCTTGCCTAGTACGGTAACCTTTATAGATTTCATGGCTGTTTTGAAATATGCTTGTCAACCCTGCGGATCAGATCAGCAATCTCTCCGCGTAATGCCCGCTTTTCGCCTTCGGACATATGAGAGAACATGCTATCATTTTCAGATTTATACTGATCTAATTTACCACGAAGATCCTGGTTTTCTTGTAAAAGAAACCTTTTTTCTTCAGTAAGCTTTGCCAATTCATCACCTAGTTCACTGATCAATGACTCAAAACGCTGATAATATGGTTTTTCCTTAAAAGGCAATGTTTTATAGGGTCAGGAGCGTAAAATGGCAGAATATTCCCTGTTTAATTTTTTAACTATCTTTTGGATAATAGGTTCTACATCACTGATTGTCAATGTTTTGCTTTCATCTAGAAAATTAAGTCGAAAAGCTATACTTTTCTCATTCTTTTTTAATGAACCACCTTCAAATACATCAAAAATTTGGATACTTTGCAAGCGTTTTCCTGCAATTTGTTTAATTATTTCTTCCAATTGTCCCGAAGCTACTGCTTTGTCAACTACTAGAGCTATGTCAAACTCAAAGGATGGGAATCTTGGTATAGGCTTAAAAGAGGCTGTCTTTTTGAAATTCGCAATTTCTTCCAAAGCTGTTAGAGATATCTCAGCAGTGAAAGCAGGATTATCTACATCAGCTGCTATCAGAAGATTCTGATCTACCAACCCTAAAATCCCTACAGGATTTTTTCCAACATAAATAGTCAGTTTATCAGGAGTTACTTCTTTATAATCCACTTTAAGGCCCAGTGATTGAAATAGGCCATTGATCAAGCTCTTCAAATCGAAGATGGTAAAAGGAGTTGACTTAGTAAGCCAGTGATCCATGGTTTTGTCACCGGCTATTCCAATCAATAAATTAGTTTCTTCTTTTACCCCTTTGATCCAGGTACCATTATCAGAGCGTGAAAATACATTGCCGATTTCAAAAAATCTTGCACGGCTGGTTTTCCTCTTAAAATTGTATCCGACAGAATTGAGAAAACCATGAATCAGACTTGGCCGAAGTATAGCCTGATCTTTAGTAATGGGATTTAGTGTAGGGATTACTGCCTCCTCACCCCAATGCTTTGTAGTATGCTGTGGAAGCAAACTATTAGAATAAATTTCCTTCAAGCCTAGTGCCTTTGCCGATGTTCGTACTTTTTCCCTAAATCGTTCATGAAAGGGTAAGAGATGTAGTGATCGGTACTTCACAAATTCAGGTGAAGGAATGTTATTGTAATCATAGATCCGTGCAACTTCTTCTATCAAATCAATCTCACCATGGATATCCGGCCGAAACGTAGGAACCTTACAATGAAGATCATTATTCATTACAGTAACCTTAAATCCAAGCCTTTCTAATATGCCGCTGGCCTCTTCCTGAGCTATGGTTGTACCGAGAATCATATTCAATCTCCGCATACGCAAGGTTAGCTCTGCTGGTGCTTCAGGATCAGGATAAAGGTCAGTAATGGCTTGTTCCGAAATGCCACCACTTACTTCAGCAATCATATTGGCACATCGCTTAGCCGCTTTGGCTGCCATATTAGGATCTACTCCTCTTTCGAAACGATAAGAGGAATCCGTTTGAAGTCCGAGCTTTTTAGATGTCTTTCGGGTACTTACAGGCTCAAAACAGGCGCTTTCTATCAATACATGCTGAGTATTGCTATTGATCTCTGAATTTTGGCCACCCATGATACCGGCTATGGCTACCGGCTTTTCCGCATCACATATAAAGAGTGAACCGGCAGGTACCTTTCGTTCTACTTTATCCAGTGTAGTAAAGATGGTTTCTTTTTCAAAATCCTGGACAATGATACTATTGCCTGCCAGAAGGTCCAGATCAAATGCATGTAGTGGCTGACCGGTTTCATGCAGGATGAAGTTGGTAACATCAACGATATTATTGATGGACCTAAGGCCAATTGATGCCAATCTTGTTTTTAGCCATTGGGGGGATTCTCCGACGGTAATATTCCGTACGATCATGGCAGAATAACGGCGGCATTTTTTGTAGTTTTTTACTTCAATAGTAACCTGTCCGGCCAAACTATCAGAATAAGTATCATCCTTATAATCCTCAAGAGGATTCATAAGAGGTAGTTTTAAGACGGCAGAAAGGTCGCGGGCTACACCAATATGCCCACTGGCATCCGGACGGTTGGGTGTTAGGCCAATCTCGAAAATATGATCTTTACTGGATTGATAGATTTCAGAAACAGGTGTTCCGATCTTTGTTGAGGGATCAAGAATAATGATACCGCTGTGATCATCACCTAGCCCGAGTTCGTCTTCAGCACAGATCATACCCTGAGAAACTTCGCCCCGTATTTTAGATTTCTTAATGATGAACGGTTCTCCATTTTCCAGTTTCACAGGAAGTTCGGAACCCACCGTGGCAACAATTACTTTCTGCCCTGCTTTAACATTGGGCGCACCGCAAACGATGGGAAGAATTTCATTCTGTACATCAACACGGCAGACGGATAATCGATCAGCATTCGGGTGTTTATCACAATCGAGCACTTCTCCCACTACAATGCCTGAGAAATCTGAACCTGTCTCCTCAATGCCCTCAACCTCCAGGCCCGTCAGGGTCAACTTCTCAGCCGTTTCATCTGGTGTCAGGTTGAAATCAAGGTATTGCTTGAGCCAGTTGTAGGAAATTTTCATTATTTGATTCTAGTTTATTGTAAAAGGTACTAGTAACGATGTGGTGTGAACAAAAAAATATATATACCAGTTAAATTCATCGTTGTTCAACCGGTATTCCTAAAAATCCTCTATTATTAAGGAAACTGATTAAGGAATCGAATATCATTATCATAGAACATCCGTATATCCTCAATGCCATAACGAAGCATGGTGATACGCTCTACGCCCATCCCAAATGCAAATCCTGTATAAACTTCAGGATCCAGGTCTACAGCTTCAAGAACATTGGGATGAACCATACCGGCTCCCAGAATCTCCAGCCATTGGCCTCCTTTTTGTGACTCCCACCAGATATCCATCTCCAGACTAGGTTCTGTGAAGGGGAAATAGGAGGGACGTAGACGATACTTACCACCAGTACCAAATATTTGTTCGGCAAATATCACCAGCATTTCTTTCAATTCAGCAAAGCTAACCCCTTTGTCAACGTATAAACCTTCTACCTGATGGAACAGGCAGTATGATTTTGCTGTAATAGATTCATTGCGATAAACCCTTCCCGGCATGATAGCTCTTACAGGTGGCTTTTGGTTTTTCATCAGCCGGATTTGCACAGGGGATGTATGTGTTCGCAATACAAGGTCGTTTTCCGGTGCTTCTTCATCTTTTCTGATAAAAAAGGTATCCTGCATATCCCGGGCGGGGTGTTCAGGTGGAAAGTTCAACGAGGTGAAATTGTGAAAATCATCCTCAAGTTCGGGTCCATCGGCTATGGAAAATCCGAGACGATAAAATACACTCTTTATCTCTTCCAGCGTCTGAGTAAGAGGGTGATAAGATCCAATGTAGGCAGGTGGAGCTTGAAGGGTTATATCATCCGTTGCCATTTTCTGGTTACCAGCATCACCATTTAATCCGCTTTTGGCTTCCTCGAATTTCTGCTTCGCTAGTTTGTTCAGTGCATTGAGAGTTTGCCCTAAGGCTGCTCGTTGCTCCGGCGGAGCGGAACCAATCGTAGATAAAAGTTGGGTTAGTTCCCCATTTCTAGAGATAAACCTCAATCGAAAGGATTCAAGATCATTTTTGGATGAAATATCAAAATCTTGAATCTGTTGTTTTAAATTCTCTAAATCTGGCTGAGACATAAAAAAGGTATATGGATAAGAAAGAAATAAGGGTTAAAGGGAAATAGGGGAAATAAGGATTAATGTACCAACCTTAGACCCTTATTTCTCCAATTCCTTTTATACCCTATACCATCTTAATTACTTCAGGGCTTCGGCTACAATAGCATTAAAAGCCTGAGGATCTTTAACAGCTAAATCGGCTAAAACCTTACGGTTTATCTCCATATTTTTGCTGGTCATTGCACCCATGAGTTTGGAATAACTAATCCCATTTAACCTTGCGGCGGCATTGATACGGGTAATCCAGAGCTTTCTGAATTCTCTTTTTCTGGCTTTCCTATCGCGGTATTGGTACTGGAGGGCCTTCTCAACCGCGTTTTTAGCAACGGTATATACTTTGCTTCTCGAGCCCCTATAACCTTTCGCTTGCTTTAAAACCTTCTTGCGACGGCGATGGGAAGCCACTTTATTTGCTGAACGTGGCATTTTGTATTTTTTTTAAGTAATAGTTAAGCGTAAGGAATCATTCTGCTTACATTAAGCTTGTCTGATTCATGAATCAAACCGGCTTTACGCAATTTGCGCTTACGCTTTTGTGTTTTTTTTGTCAGGATATGACTCGTGAAAGCTTTCTTACGCTTAATTTTACCTGAACCGGTAACCTTAAAACGTTTTTTAGCCCCACTTTTGGTTTTCATTTTTGGCATAATTGTCTGTATTCCTTTGTTTTTGACAAGCCTTTAAGATAAAGGTAATTCTGCTTGGTAACAAGCAAAGTTGTCAGATCAGCTGCCTGAAATTTATTTCTTTGCAGGAATCTTGTTCGGAACCAGGATAAGTGACATTCTTTTGCCTTCAAGCTTAGCTGCTGATTCCACCTTAGCCAAATCATCCAAATCTTCAACGAACCGATCTAATAACTCTCTGCCTTTGTCGGAATAGATAATATCTCGGCCTCGAAACTGAACAGTAGCCTTGACTTTGTCGCCTTCCTCAAGAAATTTACGAGCATGCCGAATCTTGAAATCATAATCATGATCATCGGTTTGAGGCCGGAAACGAAGCTCTTTTATAGAGATAACATGTTGTTTCTTCTTGGCATCCTTTTCCTTCTTCTTCTTCTCGTATGTATACTTGCCGTAATCCATCACCTTACATACCGGAGGTGTGGCATTACCTGCTACCTGGACAAGATCTTTGTTATTGGCGAACGCCAATTCGAGAGCATCTTTAATAGGCAGTATATCATGTTCCCCGTCGGGTTTTATAATACGGACTTCGGTAGCCCTGATTTCTTCGTTGACTCGTTCTTTCTGAACTTTTGGGTATGTTTTAAACCGTTTTGCGATAATTCAATCTCCTATGATTGTTATGGTTAGAACTTAAATATATAAAATTACGTAAAGTTATCAACTAGGCAGGGTTAACTTTATGTTCGATCTCTTCTTTAATGCCCTTTACAAAGTCTGAAAAAGGCATACTTCCCTGATCACCTTTTTTATGTCTGCGAACGGAAACTGTTTTTTCATTAAGCTCACGTTCACCAACAATAAGCATATAAGGTAGTTTACGATTTTCTGCGTCCCTTATTTTAGATCCAATTTGTTCACTCCGTTTGTCTATCTCTACGCGGATGCCATGTTTTCTTAGTTCAGTAACATAAACATTTGAGAATTCATTGTATTGATCAGAAATGGGAATCACAATTACTTGTACAGGTGATAACCATATGGGAAAATCTCCGGCAAAATGTTCGATAAGTATACTTACAAAACGCTCCATAGAACCAAAGGGGGCACGGTGGATGATCACAGGCCGATGTTTTTTATTATCGGCTCCTATATAGGTCAGGTCAAAACGTTCAGGCATAACATAATCTACCTGAACGGTACCAAGTTGCCATTTCCGTCCGAGAGCATCGCGTATGATGAAATCGATTTTTGGCCCGTAAAAACTAGCTTCACCTTCATCAATACCGTAATCCAGCTTCATTTCATCGGCGACCTCTTTGATCTCCTTCTGAGCACGCTCCCAATATTCCGCTTCTCCTCCGTATTTTTCGTCATTGTCGTCCCTAAAGGAAAGACGGATATCAACCGGCATCCCAAAAGTTGAGAACACCGTTTCGGTAAGATCAATACAATGCTTGATCTCCTGTTTCAATTGATCTTGGGTACAATAAATATGCGCATCATCCTGAGTAAACCCCCGAACCCTGGACAATCCATTCAACTCCCCGGATTGCTCATAGCGGTATACAGTTCCAAATTCTGCCAGCCGTACCGGAAGTTCTCTATAGCTCTTTGGCTCATTATCATAAATCCTGTGGTGATGAGGGCAGTTCATGGGCTTAAGCAAGTACTGCTCGTCATCCAGATCAATGGGTGCAAACTGAGAATCCTTGTAATATGGGTAATGTCCTGAAGTTTTATACAGTTCAAGATTACCGATATGTGGAGTAATCACTTCCTGATAACCACGCCGAACCTGTTCTTCACGTAGAAAATTCTCAAGCGTTCGCCGAAGTACAGCACCATTTGGAAGCCACATGGGTAACCCACTACCCACCATACTGTCGATCATATAAATACCAAGTTCCTTGCCTAGTTTTTTATGATCGCGTTTCTTAGCCTCTTCCAATTGAACCAGATACTCGTCCAGCATCGACTTCTTAGGAAAGGTGATTCCGTAGATGCGGGTCAGTTGAGGGTTGTTTTGATCACCTCGCCAGTATGAACCAGCCAGATTCATCAGCTTCACCGCTTTAATGAAACCGGTTGATGGTATGTGAGGGCCACGACACAGATCGGTAAAATTGCCTTGCTGATAAAAGGTAATAGTTCCGTCTTCCAGGTCTTTTAATAGATCTAGCTTATAAGGATCATTCTTTTTTTCGTAATAGGCAACGGCTTCTTCCTTTGAAATTTCCGTTCTTTTATAAGGTGATTTGGTCCTGGCCAGTTCTATCATCTTGGCTTCAATTTTACCAAGATCTTCAGGATGAATGGCGTTATCGCCAAAATCAATATCGTAATAGAATCCTTGTTCTATCGCAGGACCTATACCAAATTTTGAACCAGGATAAAGAGATTCCACTGCTTCAGCTAACAAGTGGGCAGAAGAATGCCAAAAGGTTTTCTTACCATCATCAGCTTCCCAGGTATTTATTTTAATCTTACCACTGTGAGGTATAGGGAGATCCAGATCTAAAATATCATCGTCGAGTGTAACACTTAATGCATTTCTGGCCAATCCTGATGAAATGGATTCGGCTACTTCGCGACCGGTTATTCCGTTAGTATATAATTTTTGACTGCCATCAGGCAGAGTAAGGGTAATTTCTTTATTGCTCATCAATAATATTAGGTTCAATCCAACCCACAATAATAGTGTGGATTCCATTGTCGTAGCGCATAAAACGGCATTCTTGCAGGTTTGTTATTATAGCTATTGAATATATACTTTAACAGGGTTAAATAATAGGGGGGACCGAAATGGAATATGATGATAATTATCTGTTCTCACTAAACTGTTCATACAATTAAACCATTTCTTTCAATCTCAAGGCATCCATAGGAGCATAACCATTTTGATCATTGTCGAAATAACAATAAACCTCTTTTCCCTGTTCGTGCCATTCGGATATATTCCTGGCCCATGTTCTCAATCCTTTTGTTTGATATTCTCCTTCATAAGCTTTTTTACCATGAATAGTTTATGAATAATGGATGGTAATGTATGCTTGCAGTTAATAGTTCGAAAAACTTAAATAAATTAGGGATAGCCCTTGATGATTATTTATAGATAATGGTTTAAAGGCCAAGGCCCGGCCATGTTTTATACATGTCTTACATTCGGAACAGTTCCATGCCGTTTTCATAGGACTTGCCTGGGAGATGGTACAGCTTTGACCCCTGGCTTTACACGATGATAAATGCTAAAAAAATGCTTGAAAAAAGTCGAATTATGATTGCAGAAAACCAATTGTCAGAAAAAATGTGACTAAGGAAAAAGTGTTGTATTTCCTAAATAAATAAGGTGGCAGAATTAAGCCTGACAGGCTTCACAGTAATACGATGTACGCCCTGCAACCTTCATGGTTTTAATTTTCCCATTCCCTTTTGGACAAGGTTTTCCCTTCTTGCGGTTAACCAGAAGAAAAGTTTCAGGTATTCCTTCATGATTTGTTTCTGATCGTACGGCTATTTCAAGAACGTTTCTTGTAACATTGTACAAATTTGAAAAGGTGGCATCATCCAGTTCTGCCGGTGTCTTTTTAGGATTAAGGCCTGCCTGGAATAATATTTCATCTGAATATACATTTCCAATTCCGGCAATGAGTTCCTGCTCCATTAATGTTGCTTTTAGATTCGTACCTTTTTTGCTTTTCAGCTTTTCAATAAAGGAACTTTGGTCGATTTCTAATGCATCAGGCCCAAGATTTTTGCTTTGAATAAAATGTTTCGGGTCATCAGTCAGGTTGATTCGTCCTAACATTCTCAGACAATCAAAAGCAAGGGCATGTCCATTATCGAAGTGAATTGCCACTCTTTCGTAGGGTGGTGCATCGTCTTCATCCTTGTAATATTTAAGGTTTCCCGTCATACCGAAATGCATTGTCATCCATTGGTCATTATCAAGCTTCAGGAATAAATGTTTGCCATACCGATAAGTAGAAACAAACGAATTTCCCACTAATGCTTTCTCAAGATCCTTATGGGATAACCCTCTTATAACACGACTATTTCTAACGATTATGGTTTCAATTTTTTGATTGAGTGAGGTTGACTCAGC
Source organism: Balneolales bacterium (assembly GCA_040905745.1). Taxonomy (GTDB): domain Bacteria; phylum Bacteroidota; class Rhodothermia; order Balneolales; family Natronogracilivirgulaceae; genus JBBDMU01. The sequence goes on along the minus strand of JBBDQY010000060.1, from coordinate 29,786 downwards.
ATAAATTCGGGCAGCCTCCATATCAGGTAATTCAGGCATGATAATTAGAATAAGTTATTGTTTATACAATAGATAACGTTGATAAACAAAGTATAATCTATAGATTATTACCTGAATATACGTTTGAGGCAATACTACAGGCCAAGTGGCTCAGCAAAACAATGAAGGAACCGGCGTTTCCCTGCATGGGGATCTAGCGTGAATATGGGGTGAGTTGTTGGCCTTGGGGCATTTTTTTAATCAGCAGCAAAAAAGATGAAGGCTTCTCTCCAATCGGGGGTGGCCTTTTTTTTGTCTAGTAGGAAATACTTTAGCGAGAAGTAAACCTGACTAGCGAATCTGGATAATCTTAATATATCAAGTGGTATACCTATAAGAAACTAAGAACACAACCTATAATATACATTACGACATTGCAAAATATAATAACAAGAAATATTACGTTTATATAGATAAAACATATACTTACACTATACTAATTTATAAATATAAATATTTTTTAATAAAAAACTTTATATGCTCAATAAAAATTTTATATTAATCAGAACAAATCTATGAGGAATCCTATGAAACTTATTACCCAACTCACCGCCCTTATCCTCTTCCTTGCCCTTTTTATAGCAAGTTGCGAGTTTGATGGATTAGGCTTTGATTCCAAACCCGATAACGATGAGCCGTTTTACTCAATTAAGGATGTAGTAGTAAGCCCCGATACCGTAGCTCCCGGCGATACCGCTACATTTACAGCTATTCCAGATGGAGATGTGGAATTAATTGAGAAATATCGATGGACAGGAATTTCTGGTAATCCCAGAACAGACTCAAATATCTATCACTGGGTGGCTGACACGGTTTTAGGAACCAGAAAATTTATGGTCTCAGTAGTAGAGCATGAAAAGTACGGAGGATCCAATGCAATGGGTTTTCAAATAGTTGTCGAAGAATAAATTTTAATATTATATAATCACGGAGTTAAACTATTATGCGCCCCATTTGCCTGTTGCTATGCATCCTTGTATGCTATGAGATTTCTTATGCCCAAAGCTGGAACTTACCAGAAACCAGGGAGAACACTCGTTTTTATTCCAATGGAGAATATAGTTTGCCACGGCCGGCTTTAACAGTCAGAGGGTTTGATAATCAAAATATTGGTTCTATCTTTTCGAACCCATTCGACACAAAGGTTTTAGGGGTAAAGCAAATATTAGAATAAGCTTACGGGATAGGGTCAATTGATATAAATCCATTAGTTGAATAGATTATGACGCTTTGATTGCTAACTCTTTACTTAGCCCAAGCAAAACGAATACAGATGGCAATGAAAATAGCGAACGGTTACAAAGCCGGGCTTTTAATGCTCTGATGAGCCTCATTATAGAGGCCAATTATTGATCCCCGTTGTTGCTCTATTGGTTGACTACCAAACCATCCACCCCTGGAATGTACCCAAAAACCTGGGGATTATTTAGTATTACATCATGTTAACTATGGCGTAAGGGGATATAATCTGCCAAAAGGAAAAGGTCGGGTCTCCGAAAACACACTACAGGCCAAGTGGCTCAGCAAAACAATGAAGGAACCGGCGTTTCCCTGCACGGGGATCTAGTGTGAATATGGGGTGAGTTGTTGGCCTTGGGGCATTTTTTAATCAGCAGCAAAAAAGATGAAGGCCGCTCTCTTATCGGGGGTGGCCTTTTTTTTGTCTAGTAGGAAATACTTTAGTGAGAAGTGAGCCTGACTAGCTAAACTGGAAAATCTTAAATATATATCAAGTTAGGAGAAGTTTAAGAAACTAAAAAGGCAACATGTAATATACATTACAACATTGTAGAATATAATAATAAAAAATATTACGTTTATATAAAATAAACAGATACTTACAGTAGAACTGGATTTATAAATATAAAGATTTTTTAATAATAAACTTTATATGCTTAAGAAAAATTTTATATTAATCAGAACAAATCTATGAGGAGTAATCCTATGAAACTTTTTACACAACTTACCGCCCTTTTATTATTTCTTACTCTTTTTATTGTTAGCTGTGATACTAGTGAAATAAGCTTTGGTTCTGCACCCGATGATGATGGTGGGCCGCCTTACTCAATTAAGGAAGTGGAAGTAACCCCCGATACAGTGGCTCCCGGCGATACGGCTACTTTTAAAGCTATTGCCGATGGAGAAGTGGAATTAATTGAGCAATATCAATGGGTTTCATTTTATGGTGTTCCCAAAACAGACACGAATGTTTATCATTGGGTGGCTGACTCGGTTTTAGGAACCAGAACGTTTATTGTGACAATACCAGGTAATGCAAAATATCCACAATCCAATGAAAAAAGATTTCAAATAGTTGTCGAAGAATAAATTTAATTAATCACGGAGTAAAATTATGCGCCCCATTTGCCTGTTGCTATGCATCCTTGTATGCTATGAGATTTCGTATGCCCAAAGCTGGAACTTGCCTCTCAGAATGAAGAAAAGCTGAATTTAAAACTTTTTTGTGAAGGGGATGCATGGATAAGAAAAGTAAGAGTAGATAAATTTCCTTATCCTGAATCCTCTTTACAATTAACTAGGGTGGGTCGTAGCAGATTCGAACTGCTGACCTCTACGATGTCAACGTAGCGCTCTAACCAACTGAGCTAACGACCCCGATGAGCACCAAAGATACGCTATCAACCTTCAGGAACGCAAAGTAAATATTTAGATTTTATTTATTTTTTCAAAATATTTGAATAGAAGAGTCTGAGATCATTTAAATATAGTTTAATAAGGCTATAAGCTGCAATCTAATACAATTTATCCCTCAAATTCATATCTGCCTGTTATCTTTAAAACTTATCCACTAATAGGCTAAGGAATATCCTTCTCTTCTGGGGTCGGCTGCTGTGCGCAGTACTCCATTTTCGTTGTCTATAAAAATCATCTGGACACCACCGAATACCGCTGCCCAACCATCACTCATGATAAGTTCGTGGCCACGGTTCCTTAGATCCTCACGCACATCAACAGCTATCCGGTTTTCCAGAGATAATGAGTTACCATCGTTACTTAGGTAACGAGCTGCTTCAACAGCTTCCTGCGGATGCATATTAAAGGCATACAGGTTATATAGTACCTGTATCTTTGATTGAGTTTGACCGTGCCCACCGGGTGTACCTAATGTAAGTTCAAGATTGCCGTCAGCATCTGTCAGCATAGCTGGCGTTAAGGTATGAAACGGTTGTTTTCCGGGAGCAATCTGATTTGGATGTCCTTCCTGAAGAGTAAATCCTGATCCTCTGTTATGAAGCAGAATACCGGTTTTGGGTTCAACTACTTTTGAACCAAAGCTAGAGAAAATGCTTTGAATCCAGCTAACGGCATTGCCATCTTCGTCAACCACCATCAAATACACGGTATCACCATCACCATCGGTGACTTTTGCCGGTAATGGCTCACCAAATCCCGGTGTAACATTTTCTGTAGCAGCTCCGGATATCAGATTGGCGCGTTCTGCAAGATAATTTTCATCTAAAATCTGATCCAGCGGTGCAGGGTCTGTATTAGGATCAGCCACCCAACGGTCCCGGTCAGCAAAGGCTAGTTTCTTAATCTCAACAAGAGTGTGTAAGTATTCAGCGCTGTTATGTCCCATTGAGGGAAGATCAAATTGTTCAGCCATAGCTAACTGTGAAAGAAGCGTAATTCCCTGCGAATTTGGAGGATGAACATACAGATTTTTTCCAAAGAAATTACCTTGTATAGGCTCTGTCCAATAAGCCTTATGATCTTCAAAGTCTGAGATTTGAAGATGTCCACCTTCGTTTTCTATAAATTCAGCCAGGACCTCACCGATCGATCCACCATATAATGCATTTGGTCCTTCCTGAGCTATCGTTCTCAGTGTTTGTGCTAGTGCCGGGTTTCTGAGTTTTTTACCTACTTCAATGGGATTACCGTTACGGGTATAAAGATTCCTGCCGGCTTCGTTCAGTTCGCTAGTAAGCGGTTCAAAATCACGATAGAGAGTAGGTGATACAGGAAATCCCTCCTCGGCATACCGAATGGCCGGTTCCAGCGCTTCAGCCAAAGTGATTGTACCATATTGATTAAGGGTTTCTGCCCAGGCTGATACTGCCCCGGGTACCGTTACAGATGCGGCCCCTTTTTCGGGTATCTCATTATACCCTGATTTTAAAAAGAAATCGGGAGTTGCCAGTTCTCCTGCCCGCCCACTGGCATTCAAAGTCGTTACAGCTTTACTTTCCCCATCATAAAACAATCCAAAGGCATCACCTCCAATACCATTCATATGAGGACGCACCACGGCAAGAACAGCGGCCATCGTAACGGCTGCGTCAGATGCATTTCCGCCGTTCCGCAAAACTTCGTGCCCCGCAGCAGTGGCTAAAGGATGATCAGAGACCACAGCTGCGCTGGTTCCTGATACTTCTGTTCTATTGATGGGTGCATATACACGAAAAGATTCGTCCTCAACCTGAGTGCATGATGAGGCCAGAAGTATGAATATTAAGAAAGGAATTTGCTTCATTATATAATCCAGGGTTTGTATCCGTAAGTTTTATGATCTGCATAATTAACGTCCTATAATGGTGAATTACAAATCATCTCGTTAGATATCTATTTTTTTCTAAATTTTATAAGAACCAGAACCTGGTGTACTAATGTGTACCCGAACACGGTAGTACCCTTAGGTTTATTGATTCATTATGTAATAATATTATACCTATATTATTTGTTCTGAAAGAGTGGTGAGATAACTACCTAAATGATTCAAGTAACGATGTCATGAAGAAGATTATAATAAGTGTGATTGGCATAATGATATTGCTCGTTTCTGGTTTCTTAATTTGGGTTGGTGCTATAGTAGATCAGAATCAGCTTCAGCCATTATTATCCAAAGCATTGGGATCGAAATATAGGGTAGAAATGCGTTCAGCAAATATATCATTGCTCAACCGTGCAATATATGCAGGGGGGATCACGATATTATCAGCTCCAGATGATCAGCCAATATTAGAAACAGACACGATCAGCCTTTCCGGCATTGGATTGGGTGCGATTTTTGGTAAAAACTTTTCGATAGATATTCTTCAGGTAAATGATTTTACACTCAACTGGGATTACTCGTTACTCCAGGAAGATAATGATACTAGCCAGAGTCCCTCAACACAGAAGCTGGCTATACAAGCAGTGGATTTGAAAAATGGAACTGTAAAAATCATCAAAAACAGACAGGAAAGCTCCAGATATAATGATGTGAGCCTTAAAGCTGGTTTTGAATATAACTTTAGGAATAGTGCGGAGGATTCAAGCAGACAAAAAAGCAGGATTAAAGTCGATACGCTGGGTTTATTATTTTCGGAAGACCGGTATCGTCTTGCGGTTTCGGGGTTGAATTTCAGGCAAGAAGATGGTTTTGTTTCTCTTTCATCCATGAAATTAAAACCCGTGGGTGGATATGATCAGTTCATGGCTACATTGGAGTATGCGACAAATATGTTCGACATCGAAGTAGACGATCTAAAAGCGTCAGGAATTGATTCCAAAGCCTTTAGCAAGGATAAACAAATAAATGCCGATCTAATTGAATTTGGATCCTTCAATATTCATGTAGCGAAAAATAAACAGATTCCAGAGGATCCGAATAAAGAAAAGCCACAATTACTTCATAAAAGCATTCAGCAACTACCCTATGATATCCAACTGGATTCATTGACTTTTAAGCATACGAATATTCAATATTCTGAGCAGGATGAAGATGGAGCAAGGCCGGGAACCATATCCTTCATGAATTCTACGATATACATCAATAATGTAGACTCACGTTCTTCCTCACCATCCATACTTAGAGCCGCTACCTATCTTGAAAATCACTCTCAACTGAATACTGAACTTACGTTTACCTTAAATGATGGTCCGTTTCATATGACAGGAACCGGTGATTTAAAGACCTTTGATTTAACTCAGCTTAACTCAATATTTACAGACCTGGAGGGCATCGAAATAAAAAGTGGTAACCTACATGAGCTTAATTTCGAATTCGAAATGAAAGATGATACAAGTTCAGGGAAAATGTATCTCATTTATGAAAATCTCACTATCAAACCCGTTGACAAAGATGAGCATGAAGGAAGTTTTATGAAGTCAGTCAGAGGTTTTTTTGTCAATGACCTTGCCCTACGGTCAGAAAATATGGCTGATAGAAATGATGAAGTTAAAACAGGAGAAATTAAATATGAACGAGATCCCGATGATTCATTTTTTAAATACCTGTGGCAAACTCTTCGGTCAGGTATTTTTGATATCGCTTTGAGGGTATAAAAGTAAAAACAGGTTGCATCAAGCAAACCGAGCTGTGAGCAAATAACCAAGCACATAAGTTTGAATGATGCATACCTGTTGGATGAAAATCATTTATAAAGCGGGAGCATCCAAAAAATTACAATGCATAACTAAAGCCAACACCTAATTCATACCATTTTACATAGCTGTAACTATTACCCAACATCATACGATATTTAGCTTCTACAGTAATGGCCATTTTTTGATTCAGGTAATATCGTCCGCCACCCCCGGCGCCAAATGCTAACCCATTACTAAGTTCTCCTTTATAGAAAGTAGGACCTAACATTAAGTAGGGGTCAAGATTAGATTTCTCGTTAACATTAACATTCAGGTACGGAATTTTACTCAGGCCATGATAGCCAGCCCAGGCATCAACGGAAAGGAAGGACCCGCCACCCATAGTATTATAATTCAAAGCTGGATGTGCAGCAATCTTGTTGGTAATGTTGAACTGGAAATTACCATTAAAACCGAAGCTTATGTCGGATATACTGGTACCTGCTGTTAATACCATATCACCTGCTTTCGTTTCCATTTGAGCCATGCTTACTGCCGGTAGCAGAAGAATGGCAAGCATAACCATTTTTATTTTTCTCATATTTGGGGTAATTAAGTTAAAGTTGAATTGCTGCTTTAACTTAATACCCATCTTCTTACCTGTTCAATACCCGAATAAGGGTAAATAGATACATGGGTATCCATCAGGTATCACATTTACATCAAAAAATACCTTCAATAGGGTATATATAACTTCCAGGTATATTCACATTTTAAGCTTACCTCAAATATAGCTAGATGTTACTCCCAAATCCCCATTTTAAACGAATATTCCCTATGAATGCTTTAAGGATTACATTATTAAGTATATGGTCTGTATTGATATTTAATACAACATTCGTGCAAGCCCAAAGCGCCGATGATTTGTTTAACAACGGTAAATACAAGGAAGCTGCCACAGCTTATGAATCTGGGGCATCATCAGACGCTCAACTCTTTAGAAAGGCAGCACAAAGTTATACCGCTTTGCGCGATTGGAACAAGGCTATCACCATGTATGAACAATATCGGGATCGGGCAAGAGGTGCTGATAAATTAGAAGTAAATTCCATCATCAACATTCTAAAAGCAAAAGATGAAGATGTATTTGTTGATAACATCGGAGATGTAGTCAACTCACCTTATGATGAAGGAGCTCCACGGGTTAGTGCCGATGGTAATAAATTATATTTTTTCTCAGATGACAGACCGGGAGGAAATGGAGGTGAGGATGTTTGGGTATCCACGCAAGATGCTGAGAATCAATGGCAAGAGCCAGTAAACCTGTCGTACCCGGTTAACACGGAATCCAACGAAGCATTGGAAGCAACCAATGCTGATGGGTCTTTGCTTGTATTGTTTGGTAATTATGATGGAAGTTTTGGTGGTGGAGATCTCTTCTTTAGTTCTGTAATTGATGATCAATGGAGTGTTCCCTGTAATATGGGTGGAGATTTAAATTCCGAATACTGGGAGGTGGATGCCAGTATAACCCCTGATGGAAAAACCATGTTCTTCACGTCTCAGGAACATCGAATGACCGGCAGGGAACCGGATGTCGAATGGTATGATATTTATATTACACATCTCCAAAATGGAGTGTGGACGTCTCCAAAACCACTTCCGGCTCCTGTGAATGTTAAGAATGGTGATGAAAGAGCACCGTTTATAAGTGCTGATGGACGTACTCTATATTTTTCATCAAAGAGCCATGCAGGGTTGGGTGGATACGATTTGTTTTTATCAAAAAGAATTGGAGATGGCTGGGATGAGTGGACAACTCCTGTCAACCTCGGGAAAGAGATAAATACCGTTTTAAATGATGTTTTTATTTCAGTGCCCGCTATGGGCTCTACCCTGTATTATAGCCGGCAAACAACGGGAGAAGGTGATGGATATGGTGGGGCAGATATATTTAAAATGATCCTTCCTGCAGAAATGCGTCCGGAACCTGTAGTCTCTATTTATGGGAATATCACAAATCAGGCAGACAGCCTGATACAAGCAACATTGCAGTGGAGTGATTTTGATACCGGTGAGCAACTGGGGTATTCTACCAGCTCTGAGGGAACAGGGGATTACTATATCACACTTCCATTTGGCCGAAGATATCTGATCACGGCAAATCAGAAAGGTTATTTATTCAAAACAGAAATGCTGGATCTTCGAGAGGCAGATGAGGATAAATCCATTTTTTCTGAAAAGTTAGGATCAGAGTTGATCAGGATTGAGAATGCATTGAATCGAATCTCCTTAAGCAACAATGAATACCAAAACCTACTAAAAAGTACATCATCAGATCACCATGCTGATTTTGATAATCTCGCCGAATTAGGTAATAATATGGATCAGGCTCAAAGAGATTTGAATGAATCTATTCGGAGGGCTCGAATCAATTGGCTTGAGGGTAATTCGGGGTACAAGGAAGTTCGTAAAGATATCTCGCTTACAGAAGCCAATGAGGGTGCAAAACTGGTGTTACGAAATATATATTTTAATACCGGCAGTGCTGATCTGCGACCCGAAAGTGAGCAAGAACTGGAAAGGTTGTTCGAGATCATGGAGCAGTCACGCTTAGTAGTTGAAATTGGCGGCCATACTGATAATGTTGGTTCCGATGATATAAACCTGGATTTGAGCAGGTCACGTGCTCAATCTGTAGTAGAGTTTATTATCGAAAAGGGAATAGACAGGGACCGGATTTCAGCTAAAGGTTATGGAGAGATGGAGCCAATCGCTTCTAATGACACTGAAGAAGGTAGACAGGAGAACAGGCGAGTAGAGGTAAAAATTCTGAGTGATGATTACGGATTGGAAGGAACAGGAGGATTGGTTGAACAAATTGAGGAGGAAGAACCGACATCAGAAGATCTGTATTCCTTATATCGAGCTGCTGCCAGAGAAGGGGGGACTCCAAATGGCGCGCCATGTTCCGTAGACACTAATAACAATCAATTTGTATCCAATTCAGGAGGCACTACGGTTACTAATAACCGAAATCGACAAAGAAGAACATCAACTTATGCAGCAGGAGACGGTGATGCTTCTATCGGTAATGGTGGAATTAGTTTTATTACTCATTCGGGTGGCGGTGCCCATGGTTTTACAACACATTCTGGTATGGGAATATCTTTGGTAAGTGGTAAAGCCCGGGGCGAACGAGTCATAAATGGTTATTTCCTGGGTGGAACATACGGTTTAGGAATGGAATGGATGCGATATAAAGATTTAAGTAACCTTACAAACGTTCCGCTTAGTTTTGATTATGGATTTGGTTTTTATACTACTTTAATTTCATCCGACCTGGTCAATACCGCAAGTGCCGGTGTGCCTCTATCTATACGATTAAGATATAACCTCGAGTTAAGCGGCATTCAGGTTGCACCTTATGCATCTTACAGCTATAACGCTCTGAAACCGTTTGATGTCGGTCCGACCATGGATTTAGGCGACGAGCAATTTGTAGTGGTAACCCCTAACTGGACAGAAATAGGGGCTCGTGCTAAATGGAGTTTTCTCACGACAGGCATGGGACTACAATTTTCAGATGGTAACAGTGGCTTTATGTTTCGTGTAGGTTTTGGTTTTTAGTACATGATAAAGGAGCTCTAAATGGAGTTAAATCAATTACCATTGAACGAACATACCTGTAGAAATCTATCAGGAGTTATAGCGGGATTTGGGAAGGCATGAATGATGCTTTCTGTAGTAATGAAGCAAAAACTAGTGTAAATCTTAATACGTTGTGAAAATCTGACCACGGTTTTACCTAGTTATGCCATTTGTGGTATAGAGATAGCTTAACAAGGTAATAGAGGCTATCTGAAATAGATGGTTCAATTTTAAGTATTGATTTACTTAAGGTATCAAACCATTTTGAATGGCAATTTTAACGGCAGAAGCCCGGGAATGGACATGCAGCTTCTTGTAGATATTTTTTATATGAGTACGCACTGTATGGGGGCTAATAAAATGCATATCAGCTATTTGGTATTCGGTTAAATCTTTCAATATACCTTTTAAGATATCCATTTCACGGGCAGTGATCGAAAATTTTTCCGTTAAACTCTCAGCAGACATTTCTTTGCTCTCGTCCTCACGGCGTACAAATTTCAATAGGCGGGATGCAACGGAAGCGGAAATGGGGGCTCCCCCTTTTTTCATCTCCTTAATGGCATCAACATATTTATCAATGGAATCATCTTTAAGCAAATAGCCGGATGCTCCTGCTTGAATAGATCTGAAGATGCGTTCTTCATCTTCAAATACAGTCTGAATCATGATATCAATATCAGGATAGTTGGTCTTTATAAGAGCAGTAGCTTCAATACCCGACATACCAGGCAGGCCTATATCCATCAGAATAATATCTGGTTGGTCAACAGTTGACATCGTAGATAGCATAGTAAGTGCATCTTCACCATTTGAGGCGATTAGACAAACTCTTATATCATCAAAGAAATCAAATCTCTTTATAAGGTTTTCCCGGATCTTCTCCTGATCCTCTACAATGCCAATTTTTATTTCCATTCAGAAATCTAACTTTATCTAAGATTCATATAAATACCCAATTTAGGGTATAATTGGAATGGAAATTTTAATCTCAGTACCCTTACCCATTTTACTTTTGATCTTACTGTAACCATTCATTTCTTTGGCTCGATAACTTATGTTAATTAATCCATTACCGGTACCCACTGCATAGTTTAGATTCATGCCTATTCCATTATCCTTAATTAGCATATTGAACCTTCGGCCAGCAACATTAAAGTTAATTTTAACACCAGTTGCCTCTGCATACTTCCTTGTATTATTCAGTGATTCCTGAATGATCCGTAAAAGATGAAGTGATTGTGCAGGATTTAACACGGCATTACTTGCAAAATTACTTTCTATTTTTATTGAAAGGTTTTTCAGACTATATTCCTGACGCTTCACAAAAATCCGTATATGATTTTCAAAATCGTATACAGAAATTTCATTTCTATCGAGCAGCCAAATGGTTTCCCTTAGTTCAGTAATTGCTTTGCGTGCATCAAAATCGAGATTCTTCAATAAAGATATTGCCTGTTCATTTTGATTTTTTTTGATATGAAGGTTACTAATTTCCAGGCCAGTAATTAAATTTGTTATCTGTGAGCCAACATTATCATGAAGGTCTCTTGAAATCCGTTCACGTTCTTTTTGAATTCTTTGTTGCAGGGAGAGTTCATAGTTCAGTCTTTTCATTTTAAAACGATCTCTGAAACGAAAAGTCAGTCCCGTCATCCCACTGAATGCAAAAAATGCCAGGCTCGCGAACCACCAGGTCATGTAAAAAGGAGGAAGTACATTAAATTTCAGTGAAGCTGCATCATAAACCCATTTCCCATCAGCATTTGTTGCTGCTACCTGAAATGTATATTGACCGTCTGGCAGATAATCATAATAAACTGTTTTTCTTGATCCTATGTCAATCCATTCTTCATCAATTCCTTCAAGTTTCACTCGAAAAACAGTTTTAGAAGGTGCATAGAAATTGAAAGCGGAGTAGGTTATTTCAACCTTATTTGTTCCAGGCATAACCTCTACTATATCAGAGGTTCCTACTTTGACACCATTGACTAATATTTGATCAATATAAGTCTTAATAGGAGGGGCAGGGGTTGCAAGTTTCCGGGGATCAATAACTGCAAGTCCATTATTGGTGGCAAAGACAACCTCTCCTGTATTTAATTTTGTTGCTGTAGACGTATAGCCAATTTCTAAAGTATGAGAAGGAAATCCATCTTCCAATGTGTATTTAACGGATGGGATCTTAGTAATTAGCCCCTCTTTATAATCATAAAGATCCTGCATCTCAATTTTAAAAATTCCACTGCCACTTCCTGCCCACAAGTTTCCAAAATCATCTTCAACCAGGGCGTTGAATCCCGAAGCAGGTAACCCATCATGAGAAGTAAAATTTTGGATATTATCGCCGTCAAAAACAGATAATCCTCCTGAAGCACCACTCAGCCAGATATATCCGTTGCTGTCTTCCAGAATAACGAATACTTTATCTGTTAATAATCCATTGTCGGAATCATAGATAGAAAGTCCATTATTTTTAAAACGAACCGCACCTCCTCCGAAGGTTCCCATCCAAATAGAGCCTTCACTGTCGGAAATAGCCGTTAATATGATGTCGTGAGGGAGTCCATCATCCAATGTATATGAAGCTATCCGACCATTACTATTAATTTGGTTTACCCCTTCGCTTGTTCCTATCCAGGCATTATTTTCAAGGTCAAATGCCAGGCCCCGTGCAAAATTGCTTTCTAGCCCATCCTCTATAGTAAATGATTGAATGTTATTCTGATCTTGTATTTTGATTGTACCAGTTCCTTTACTATTAAACCATATATTACCCTCACGATCAACTGAGGCACCACTTGCATAACCGTTTGTATAAACAGGTGGATCTTCTAATACACCCCAACCTTTAGTTTTTTTATAGTTAAATCCTTTCCCGTCGGTACCAACCCAAACTACACCTGAACTATCCTGATTCACATTGATAATTTGGTTTTCAGATAATCCATGCTTTTTATTAACTACATCTATTTTTCTCTTTTTTAAGATGGAAGCACCTTTTTCAGAACCAATAAGAGCAAGGCCTTCTTTTGTGAAATAAATAAAAGTAGTATATCCGGAGATCAGACCCATCTCAGGAGAGAGGTTTTCAAAATTTCCATCATAAAATCGATCAATACCATTGCCATGATAGGATATCCAGATGGAACCGTCCTTAGGATTTTGTGCAAAATCTTGGACGTCATCATCAGCCAGGCCATCATCCAAATTGTAACTCTTATAAGGTTGTTGATTTCTGAAAATAATAAAACCCTCTTTATCAGTTCCTACCCAAACGTCACCGTTTTGCATTTCGGTGAGTCCACGAATCACATTAAATGGCAAGCCATTTTCGGTTGTATAGTTCGTGAATTTTCCATTATCGAAGATGCTTAGTCCACCGTTAGTTGCAATCCACAGCCTATTGTCACGATCTAACATGAGTTTCCATACCTGATCATGAACCAGCCCATCCTGAGTGGTATAGGATGCAACGACAGAATCACCATAAAAAGCCTGGATACCTTCGCCATAGGTTCCCAGCCATAGGGTATCATGGGGAGTGATAGCCATGGATTTAACAAGATCTGTATTCAGCCCATGGCCTTTTGCATAATGAATGAAATCATCATCATCGAAACGCATAATACCCTCTCCGAACGTGGGAAGCCAAAGACGACCTTTGCTGTCTTCATGAATCTCATAAAGAGTACTTCCGCCATAAGATGTGTTATTACCGTCATATATTTTAGAGGTAATCCCATCGTACCGGACTAATCCTGTTGATGCCACAAGCCAAACAAATCCATCAGAACTTTGATACCCATTGAATACTTCCTCACTGGGCAAATCCCCATTCTGCATGGTCATGTTTGTTATTAAGTAATTTTCCCAGTAAGAAGAATATTCTACTATTGATTGTGAATTTCCTGGCAAAGAGGGCAATAATAGAAAACCTGGGATCAAATACCTCAGCAAATAATTCCCCATGAAATTATTTTAATAAAAAGTATATTATTATGCAAGTATTAACATGGCAATTATATAAAATACCTATCGATTTTATCCAGGGAATACCAGACGGAGTTAAATTATCTTTTAATAATTAAAAATACCCTATTGAGGGTATTGTATTTCAACTACAGACAACCAATTTTTTCCATAATACATTTTTTGATGTATCTAAAGGCTACCCAACTATAAATATTAATTAATTACCCTATTCATATACACTATGATGCGATCAATTACTACCCTAACCTTTCTTAGTCTATTTCTGTTACTACAGGCTCCACGTACACATGCTCAGCTAGGTGATGCAGGTGAAATGTTACGTGCTAGTACAGAAGATGCGAACCTTCTTCTTGAGAATTATTTACAACCCTTCGGTTCTGGATTTGGAGCCGGTTTAAATGCCGGCTGGTTTAATTCAGCAAAACCATACGGTAAGTTTGGCTTTGATCTACGTGCCGGAGCTTCCATTGCATTAGTACCTTCAACCGGACTTGTTTTCAATGCCTTTGATCAAACTTATCAATCTCTGGAATACCTTGGTGGTCCGGTTGAATCACAAACAATATCGGGCGATGATATATCTGGAACCACACTGGGTCAGACCTTCACCTATACACACCCAGTGACAAATGAGGAAATTACAGAAACATTGTTTCAATTCGACATGCCTGCCGGTACCGGTTTGCCTTATGTTCCCGCTCCTATGGCTCAGTTAAGCATTGGATTGATTAAGGATACAGAAGTGGCTTTTCGTTTTATGCCAGTCGTGGATATTGAAGATGTTGCGAGCATCGGTCTCTGGGGGATTGGAGTGAAACACGGTCTAAACCAATGGATACCCGGTGGCAGCACTATGCCTGTTGATATTGCCTTGCAATTTGGTCATACCAGCCTCACTGCAGAAGCCTTTTTTGAGGTAGATCCACAAATGGATGCCGATACTGAAAACTCCTACAGTGCAGCAACATGGGAAGATCAGGGAATCAAATTGCAAACTTCAGGTTCAACATATAATCTTTTAGTAGGTAAAAATTTACCTTTCATTTCTCTGTATGGTGGTTTGGGTTACCAGTCATCCGTGATGGCAATCAGTACCCCGGGATCATATCCTATAACCATACCGAATGCGGATTATGATCCTAGTGTATCCGGAAGCAAAATTAAAAAGATTGATAAGGTTGACGAACCAATTGATTTTGAACTCATTGGTGAAAATTCTTTTCATGCTACCGGGGGTTTACGCTTACGCCTGGCATTGATCACTATCAGCGCTTCCTATACACTGGCTGATTATCCAGTTGCAAATGTAGGAGTGGGGCTAAGTTTCCGTTAATAATTTCCACTCACAGAGCTGTATACAGGTGATACAGCTCTGTAATTATTAGTAATTAGCAAGTGAGCTTCTTGTTTGCTGCCTATTGTATATAGATAAATCAAAAAAGGCAGGTATAACCACCTGTCTTTTTTCCTAATGTACAGATGTGGCTAATCTGACTTAATTAGTCGCTTAATCAATTTACCTAGTGGCCTGTCACGTAGATGTTTCCATATAGGATTAGTTTTAAATGGAAGGTAGCACAAAACATCTTGCCCGAAAAAGGTGGTGTGTTTAGATAGATAACCAGGGTAAGTGAAGTTTAAATTGTGAATATACATCTCAGCGGCAGCTTTTGAATTTGTTAGCATCACTTTGTTCCCAACAATAGATACAGGGTAAAGACCAGGGCTTTCAGCCATGTACCGGCAAGTACCCTCGGCAACACCTGGCCAGGCTTCATTGAAAAAGTCATCCAGGATAATAATCCCATTTTCGCAAATTGTCTGACCAGCCAGACCAATATCATTATAAGTGATTTCAGCAGTGTGGCCGCCATCTACCGAAAATAATCTAGGGTTCCCATTACAATTCTTGATGATATCCTCAGTTTTTAAATCCATTGAATTTCGTGCTGCAATTGTGATGCGATCTAAATCACAGCCATGATTAACCAGGTTCTCCCTGAATTGATCAAGATCACCACAGCCTGACTGATCATAATTTTCGTTTTGCTGATCGAACAGATCCCAGGCGGCACTGTGTTCATTCTCATTCGTCAATAAATGCAATAAGATAAAGAGCCGACCATGATGAACACCGATTTCACATACCGGTCCTCTAATATTCTCATTAGCTTGAATAACTGCTACTTCATGAATAGCAGCTATTGCAACAGCATGCAGCCAACCCTCAACATTAAAATTGCCTTTTTTCACATAGAGTTCTATAGGGCTTTTCATTTTACTGCGATTAATAATATGGGGTCGCCGTTTCCTCTCATTTACTTTTCTAAATGGAGAAGAAGAAAGATATTGCAGCCGGGTGTAAGATCATAATAGAAGATCTCTCTGATAGCACAGTCAGAAGTATAAATATGATCCAGTTGAAATTAGGTCCATATTTCGCATACGTTTTCAGCCCACGTTTCGTATCTTTAAGGATGATTACAATAAATATGGAGCTTCATGAGAAATCGTAGAGGGATACGAGAAACTACCCTACAAGCATTATATGCTCATCAGGCAGGAAATGAAGACAGGGAACATGTAATAGCCTCCTTAATCAAGCCAAAAATGGTTGATGATAAGGAAGGTTTACGATTTGCTGAAAAGCTTTTTCTTAAAACACTGCAGATATCAGATATCGCTGACATTGAAATTGAAAAGCAAATACAGAACTGGGAAATAGACAGGCTTGCCATTGTCGACCGTCTGCTTTTACGTATGGCCATTTGCGAATTCATTCATTTTGACGATATTCCTCCCAAGGTTACCATTAATGAGGCTATTGAAATTGCCAAAAAATTCTCTACTGCCAAATCAGGCCGTTTTGTCAACGGTATTCTGGATTCTGTGTTAGCCTCATTATCTACTGAAAATAGAATATCTAAAACCGGGCGTGGGCTTCTGACCCAATCATCCGATAAACGAAAATAGCATTAGCTTGCAGAACCAAAAGTTTATAGCTATAGGTGATATACACGGATGTGTCAAATCGACACTGGCCTTATTGGAAAAACTCCAGCCATGGAATGACAGAACCTATATATTCATCGGTGATTACATTGATCGTGGACCAGCTTCCCGGGAAGTAGTGGATTTTTTAATAGAATTCAATAAGAGCTATCCTTGTGTTTTTCTGCGTGGAAATCACGAGCAGATGCTGTTGGATTCATTTAGCAGTGGTGATTCCAGGCTTTGGCTATACAATGGGGGGGATACGACCTTAAAATCATACTCATCAGATGGTAATACCCTGGCTGATCATCAGGAATTTTACATGGGCACCCGTTTGTATTATGACACGGATAAATACTTTTTTGTACATGCCGGACTCCATCCCACCAAGACTATTGCAGAAAGTATAGCTCAGGAAGATTCACAGGAGGAGTTTTTATGGGAACGTTCACATATCAAGACTACTAAAAATAAATGGGAAAAGACGGTGGTTTTTGGCCATACCCCTGTTCCCGAACCAATCGTTAAACCTCATATGATGGGTATAGACACAGGTTGTGTCTATACCCATAGGCAAGATATGGGCAAATTGACGGCAGTGCTTCTACCCGAACAAAAATTTATATACCAGGAATGCCTGGATGATATATAAATTGTTATCCAAAAAGCAGAACTAATTATCACCATTGATATTTGCTTAACGCTATAGTGGGTCATAATTTAATTTAATAAAATCAACTTTAAATCATAGTTTAATGAGTCTCCAATGCGGAATCGTCGGCTTACCCAATGTCGGCAAGTCAAGTTTATTTAATGCTCTTAGCAATGCCGGTGCCGAAGCGGCTAACTTCCCTTTTTGTACAATTGACCCCAATATTGGCATTGTTCCTGTACCTGATAAGCGGATAGACATGCTTACCGAACTTGTCAAGCCTCAGCGAGTACAAGCCGCGACTATTGAGTTTGTAGATATAGCCGGTCTTGTAAAGGGTGCCTCAGAAGGCAAGGGTAAAGGGAACGCATTTTTATCAAATATACGGGAAACTGACATCATTGTTCACGTTGTGAGGTGCTTTGAAGATGATGATGTCATTCATGTTGAGGGTGATGTAAATCCCATCCGTGACATTCAGATTATAGATAGCGAGCTTTTGTTCAAAGATCTTGAAAGCATTGAAAAGAGGGAAGAGCGCATTAAAAAAGCATCTAAGGGTGATAAGACAGTAATTGGTCAAATAAAGGTAGTGGAAGCCTTGCGTGCTCATGTTGAAACTGGTAAACCGGTAAGAAGTTTTGATGGCTGGGGTGATCAAAAAGAGGCATTCAGAGATATGATGCTCTTAACCGACAAACCAGTACTGTACCTTTGTAATGTTAATGAAGAGGACCTCCCGGATGGTGAGAATAACCCCCATGTACAGAAAGTACAGGCTCATGCACAAGTAGAAAATGCAGAAGTCGTAGTAGTATGTGCTAAAATAGAGGCTGAAATCGCCGAATTAGACGATGATGAAAAAAGAGAGTTTCTTCAGGATATGAATATCGAAAGCGCAGGTCTGGAGCGCTTAATACGTGCAGCCTATAGTAAGCTAGGCTTAATCACTTATTTCACGGCAGGAGTAAAAGAGGTGCGTGCCTGGACGATTCGTAAAGGAACTAAAGCACCTCAGGCAGCAGGGGTGATCCATACTGACTTTGAAAAAGGCTTTATACGTGCTGAGACTATTAAATATAATGACTTTGCCGAGTTGAAGTCGGAAGCGGCTGCTAAAGAAGCCGGTAAAATGCGATCAGAAGGCCGGGAATACATTGTTGAAGATGGTGATATTATGCTGTTTCGGTTTAATGTCTGAACATCATTCCAAATCCCAAAAAGCCAAGAAAAAGAATACCAAAAATAAAACTTATTACTGCCCAGAGTAAAATGGCTTTAGCCCAGTTAGCTTTGTTATAGTTGGTATTCTCCCCAAAAGCCCATACAAAATACATGATGATATTAACGATGGGGATAAAGGTGATCAGGATCGTGATCATCCAATCTTTTACAGAAAGGACATCACTTCTTGAATCTCCAGGCTGATTTTGTAATTCCATAATACGGTATACTTATTATTAGTTATTAGTAAATACCAATAACCAGTGAAATAAACAATACCGTAGTACAAACGTAATCCCTTACTATTTCAAGGGTTTCAAACTCAGTTTCGCTACCGTTTCGATATGATAGGTTTGAGGAAACATATCCACAGGCTGAACTTCCAGTACATCATACTTCTCCCTGAGCATATCGAGATCACGGGAAAGGGTTGCACTATTGCAGCTTACGTAGACGATCCGTGGGATTTCCAGTTCCAGTAGTTTTTCAATAACCTGCGGATGCATCCCCGGCCGGGGTGGGTCGGTGAGGATCACATCAGGTTTCCCGTGCCTCCCGATAAGCTCATCGCTGAAAGTATCTTTAATATCTCCTAGTTCAAATACACAATTATCAACTTCATTTTTCAAAGCATTTTCCCGCGCTTTGTTAATGCTTTTTTCGTTTAACTCTATTCCCACAACTTTTTGAGCCTCTGGACTTACAAATAGCGATAGAGAGCCTAATCCGCAATACAGATCATAGACTACATCATTTTCCTTGATTTCAGCATAAGTTTTAGCTACAGAATAGAGTCGTTCCGCCTGAAGCGTATTGGTTTGAAAAAAAGTATTGGCATCTATTTCGTAAGAATAAGAGCCTATTTTATCAGTGATAAACCCGGGCCCATGATAGATTTTTTCAATACGACCCTCAGAAGTAGGGGAGGCGGTGTCGTTGATGTTATTTACTATGGTGGTTATTTCGGGAAAGTTTTTAAGTAAAGCGTCAGAAAGGCTCCGCATGATGTTTTTATCATCACGGAATGTAACCAGATTCACCATCAAATCTTTGGTAATAGGGGAATTCCTTATCATCACATTCCGGAAGAAACCTTGCTTATGATGTACATCATAAGGTTTAATGTGATTGTCGAGGGCAAAATTCCGAATATAATCCATGATCTCGAAAGAAATAGGTTCTTGAAGATGGCATTCGTTTAAATCCAGAATACGGTCGTATCGGCCGGGTACATGCAGGCCCAGGGCAAAGTGTTTGCCTATGATCTCTGTTTCATTATTGATTTCCTCATCACTTAACCAGCGTCGGGCACCAAAAGTATATTCCATTTTATTACGATATCCGAATTCAATCTCGGAACCCAGAGTTTGTTTAGGTTCAATATCTGGGAAATTACCAATTCGATGTAGGTGGTCACGAACATGATGTGTTTTAAAATCAAGCTGGCATTGATAAGTGACATGCTGCCAGGAGCATCCACCGCAGGTAAGAGCATGCTGGCATCGGGGTTCGATACGTTCTGGACCTTTTTCCAAAATCTCAAGAAGAACACCCTCACAAAACCGTTTTTTCTTTTTGATGATGCGTACCCTTGCTAAATCCCCAGGGGCTGTATTTTTAACAAAGATTGCAATATTGTCTATTTTTCCTATCCCTTTGCCTTCAAAGGCTGCTGATTCTATACGGAGTTCTATTTCTTCTCCCTTTTTGAAGCTCATGTAATTCCTGAATTATTTGTATTTAACTGCAATCTCTCGGTTTGCAGTTTTATTGATTTGAATAAAAATGAAAATTTACTAACGATGGGCAGCGGGTAACTGAATAATTATTCGTTTTTAAAAGCCTCGAACTGAATGGCATAAGCTTCACTCATTCCGATTACTTTAGTGAGTTTATCAAGTGCCAGTTCCAGTTCTATTGTGATGGAATTATTTAATATTTCCATAAACTTAATAGCAATTCGTGGGTGTCGGTCATGCAGGGTATCAAAATCAGGTTTAAAGAAACCATACAATGAGCAATCAGTAATACATCGTGCCGAGGATTTCCTCCGTATATCAAAACCCATACTGAATGCACCAAAACTATTTGGTGCTTCTAAGGTAAATGAAGGTTTTTTCCCCAGTTCATTTTCATATTCAATAATCAATTCAACTTGACCACTTTCAAGTATATACATACCCGTTCCAGGATCTCCCTGATGGTATATATATTCTTTTTCTCTGTACCTTCTTCTATGACAAAGCTGTAGAAATTCATACCGTTCAAGCGGGGAGAGCTTTTTTAAAAAACGCGAATTAAAAATAATGCTGGTTTGCGATTTCAAAACGCTGAGTTTATTTGAGGTCAACATGGGTAAATTGGGTATGGCTTCCAAGGTATTATTAGTTTTTGATTATTTACGTAATAATCAGCAATGAAACATCAATAATCAATATTTAAAAAGAATGTCCTATGCCAAAATGAATGTATCGGTCACCAACGTTGAACCATCCCTGTTGTAAATCGTGCACCCGGTAGGCTGCATCAATTCTTAATATAACATATTCCCAGTCGATCCTGAGTCCGAAGCCAGATCCTACTGCTATTTGTTTGTAGAATTCATTTATCTTAAATTCTCCTGCATCAACCCTTCCTAGTCGGCTTCTTGGGCCGTACCAGGTATTTCCAAAGTCTGAAAATAAGGCTAAACCCCAATTAGTTGATAGAAAATTTTCAAGGAATGTTTGCCGATATTCCATGAATCCTGCCAGCTTGACTTCACCACCATTGATTGATACATCACTTTGTTCAAGCGAACCCGGCCCCAAACGCAATGGCGGCCATCCTCGAATATCATTACTGCCGCCTGCAAAAAAACGACGGTTTAAAGGTATCTGAGGATTTACACCATATGGCTGAGCATAGCCCGCAAACCCGCGATAGGCAAATACGCCCCTCTCTAAAACAGGTTGATATCGCCTGTAATCAAGAGAAAATTTAACAAATTGGCTGTACGTTAAATCACTTCCAGTAAGGCTCAAACCAGGAATGGTTCCTTCAAGTGTACCCGGGGTGAAAACAAAGCGATCGATCAGGTAAGGGATATTGCCCCCAAATTCGAATGCGGCTTCTCTAAAATATCCATAGTTTCTTTTGATCAAATCGGTATTTGACATCCTTACCGTGTAGCGGACAATAGAACTAAATTGTGGGTTAAAATCTTCAAGTATTCGGTTAACCTGAAGAGAATCAATGCTACTGTTAGGATTATCCGGATCACGGAACCTGTCAAAAAGCCGTTGTCTGAATTCATCACTGGCAGAAGCGTCGAGCCAGTCCAGTTCTATCAGATCGACAAAACTTGTTGTTTTACTGTTATGGATCACTTCAAATTGCTGATTGAAGCGAAGGTTGGCATCTATATCAAATAGTTCTTGGTTAACCTGTGCAGCACTAAATCTGTACCGCGTTCTGGTATTTATAAAAAAACGATTATTATCAAATCGCCTGAAAGGAAAGGCAAGCCGGGGAACAGAATATTCCATATTGGCTTCAAAACTTCTTAGGAACTGAGCAGCTTCCTGAAGTGAACGTCTGCTGGATATATATTCAAAACTGCCTTTATAACCCAATTCAAAGGTTTCAGCAGTTCCAAATAAATTATTGTTGATATACCTGATACCGGCTCCGGCTCCGAATCCTACACGTTGCATGCCAAATACATCAGCTCTAAACCGATGCTTTGGTAATGTTTGCATATCCAGGTAAATAGGCAGATGTTCCTGGCTGAAATCAGGAAAACTTCCGTCACGGCTTAGGTCAAACTGCCTGACGGCTAGCATGCCCAGGTTTTGATACTGGTTGACAGTACGGAGGTACATATCATGGTGATACCTTTCACCGGGCTTAAAAAGAAGGTGGTTTGTAAGTAAACTAAAACGACTGAAGCTGTCAGGTGCTTTTCTGAGGTTGATAGAAAAAGGTTCAACTGTAAAAGGAGAGCCTGTTAATGTATCCGTTTCAAATTCTAAATTTTCTATCTGAGGGCCTGATAGACTAATATTCAAGTCGCCAAATTTATATACATCACCGGGATAAATTTGATAAAGTAAATACAAATCCAGAGGATTCAGGGTATCCTTACGAACATAAGATATCACAGAATCTCTTTGAACGGCAGCATATCCTTGATTTCGCAGGAAAGAAAGTATCCTGTCACGTTCATTTACAACTTTATCAAAGGTGAAGTTTTGATTGGATACATAGGTAGTATCATTTAAAGGGGAACTTGTTATAAGACTTTGATTTATGAAATCCCCACCAAGTTCTTCGTCATCAAATTCAGGGAATCCACTATAAATAACTTGCCGAAGTTTTGATCTTTGGCCCTCATCTATAAAAAAAGAAACTTCAACCCTGTTTTTATCATACTCAACGATAACCGTGTCTACCGTTGCTTCAAAAAATCCCTGGTTTTCATAATAGGACTCCAGACGTTGAATATCCCGGGCTACTACCGTTCTATCGAGCAGAGAAGGAGGCTCACCAAAACGCCCCCCGCTGATGGTATAGAAGGCATACCATAGATTGGCACCTGGAATGCCAAGTACTTTCCGATTCGTCTTTGTCCGGATGATCGTTTGGAGGTTATTATTGCTGAAACTTTTATTGTCAACAAAACGAATTCGCCGAACGACCTTTTCATTGGCAGTATCTTCATCAACAACTACCTGAGAGGTTGAAAAAGTACCCTCACTGTAAGCAAGCAGATCATTACCTGAAGGCAACAGAAATGCCAGGAACAATAAACATAAGGAATATTTATTCAGCAAACGGAACCCGGGTTGCAAACAATGAAAAACAAGAACGGTTGATCATAGTGGAGCAACCGCCTTGTTAAATAGAATCAAATCTTCTACCTGAAGGTTAATTAAACAGGTATTAAGGAGTTAATTTTTTTTCGATGCTACACATCGTCATAATCGAAGCCTTCATCGCCATCTCCATGGAAGAAGTCTTCTTTCATAATATAATCAGGCCAAATTTCTTCAATACTTTCATAAGGTGTATCATCCTCCTCATCTAATTCATAGAGGTTATCGATAACTTGTTGAGGGCATCCATTACGTTCGCCCCACTCAATAAGCTCAGACCTGGTGGCTGGCCAGGGTGCTTCTTCTAAAGTTGCAGCTAATTCAACAGTCCAAATCATAAGTTTTTATTTTAAAATTAATATTGATAAAATCCACTGGGTGCTAATAAACTATTCCTGATGTAAAATTCAAGTTTTAACGGCAGGAATATAAAATAATTTTGCTTACCATTACCCATCTCAATAATGTTTCGTATTTTGCGTTTTGAGCGCATGGTAAACAATTAATAAATTTAAATAAAAGGAATGAATATATGGGAGCTTTAGGCGGACTTGAATGGCTAGTGATAATTTTAGTTGTTCTGTTATTATTTGGTGCAAAAAAAATACCTGAACTTGCAAGAGGCATGGGTCAGGGGATTAATGAATTTCGTAAAGCATCTTCAGAGATACGCAACGAGATTGATAAAGGTTCCAAAGAAACAGAAGCTAGTGTAAAAGGCAAGAAAAACGTTGAAGATAATAGTAAAACTACCACGGAAAAGAAAAATACCTCGGAAACGAGTAATGATTAATTTCATCCGTTTTTTCGCTTTATCATAAATCGTAATCTATTATTCAAGGAATTGACATACAAGGATATTAAATCTGCCCGAGTGGCACTGGCGAAGGGTACGTTAACCTTGCCAGAGCTACTTGAAGGGTATGCGCATACTATTACAAAAAAAAACCCTGAAATTAACGCATTCACCCATTTGCGTCTTGATGAGGCCCATCAAAAAGCAGAAGTTATTCAGGCAAAAATCAATAATAATACAGCCGGTAAGCTGGCGGGCACTTTAATCGGGATAAAAGACCTGATATGTCAGAAAGGTATAAAAGCTACCTGCTCATCTAACATACTAGAGAATTTTGAGAGTGTTTATGATGCGACTGTCATTGAAAAGCTCGAAGCTGAAGATGCTATTTGCATAGGCCGTTTAAACATGGATGAGTTCGCTATGGGCTCATCTACGGAGAATACCATATTTGGTCCTGCAAAAAACCCACATGACATTACGAAAGTATGTGGTGGTTCTTCAGGGGGCAGCGCCGCTGCAGTAGCTGCAGGTTTTGGGAATGCATCCCTGGGCTCAGATACAGGGGGCTCTATCCGTCAACCTGCTTCGTATTGCGGAACGGTGGGTATCAAACCTACCTACGGAAGGGTATCACGGTACGGATTAATCGCTTTTGCTTCGTCATTCGATTGTATTGGTCCGCTGACTAATACGGTCTACGACGCAGCTTTGCTTTTAGGTACTCTCGCAGGCGAGGATCCCCGTGACGCCACTAGTTCGGATCAAACCATACCTGACTACACCCAAGCTGTTCTTAACCCTGTGAATAAGGTAAAAATCGGTATCCCTGAAGAATATTTTGGGGAGGGCCTGGATGATGAAGTCAAGAATAGGGTACTGGAAACGATACAATCACTGGAAAGTGAAGGTGCTGAATTAGTACCTATTAAGCTGCCGCATACCGAATTTGCTATAGCCGCATATTATATACTCGCTACCGCTGAAGCTTCCAGTAATCTGGCTCGTTTTGACGGTATCCGTTATGGACACCGGGCTGACCAGAAAAAATTAAGGGAAGAGCTTCAACTAGAGGAAAAAGAACTTAAAACTCAAATTAGTTCTGCCAATGGTTCTGAACTGGCTGCATTAGAAGAGCAGTTACTGGCTATGGATACTCCTTTAAACCGCCTTTACAAACAAAGCCGCACAGAAGGCTTTGGATTGGAAGTGAAGCGACGCATAATGCTTGGAACCTATGTTCTTAGTGCTGGTTATTATGATGCTTATTATGGCAAAGCCCAACGTGTACGCCGGCTGATTAAACAGGACTTTGAAGATGCGTTTAAAAAAGTCGATGTTATTGTGTCACCAACAGCACCTACAACCGCTTTTGATCTTGGCTCAAAAACTTCTGATCCACTGCAAATGTACCTGAATGATATTTACACTATTTCAGCCAATCTTGCAGGTATTTGCGGAGCCAGCATTCCGGTTGGTTTTCATAGTAATGGACTGCCAATTGGATTGCAGTTTATGGCAAACGCATTTGAAGAAAATAAGCTGTTTAATGCTTCCCGTTTGGTTGAACGGCTGTTTGAATGATGCTGAATTCATTAAAGTAACAACCTAATATATTAAATCCGGTTCATCATATCGCAGCTAATACCCTATCAGGATCATATATTGACCAAATACATAAAGCTGGACATCAAAATACCCGACAAATTGCAGGAATTTCTTATTTCTGCTTTGGATAATATGGAATTCAGCGGTTTTGAAGAATATGATGACCGGCTTATATGCTATGTGCCGCAAAATCGATTCAGTGATGTTGATCGCGAGTATATCGAAACCTGGTTGATGGGTCAGAGGGAAGAATGCTATATTCTAGAGGAGTCTCTCATTGAGGAAACTAACTGGAACCAAACCTGGGAAGAAAGTATCCGTGCACAAATCATCGGGGATTTCTTTGTTAAACCAACCTGGTCTGTTGAAGTAACCCCCAAAGATAAGATATTGCTTGAAATCGACCCAAAGATGGCATTTGGAACCGGCTATCATGAAACTACAAGATTGGTCCTGAGATTTTTACCACAGTATGTAAATGAGGGTTATAATATACTTGACGTGGGTACCGGTACAGGTATATTAGCTATTGCCGCCCTAAAACTGGGAGCAAAGTATGCGCTGGGGGTTGATGTCGATGAATGGAGCTATAACAATGCCTTAGAGAATGCTCTTCTGAATGGGGTAAATAGTCAATTAGATATCAGGCAAGGCTCACTGGATCTACTGTCAAAGGATCAGCAATTTGATGTTGTTCTTGCCAATATTGATAGGAATACGTTGAATAGTCTGGCTTCAGATCTTATTCATCATACGGGAAGGATTCTAATATTATCCGGTCTAATGATTGATGATGAACAATATATTCTTAATCACCCCGCCTTTTCCCGATTGGAATTGCTGGAACGAAAACAGGAAAATGAATGGATTGCCCTGAGTTTCAAGAAAGGATAAAAAATAAATGCAGGCTGACCAACAAAGGGTCAGCCTGCAATAAATTTGCTTAACGGTAGTATTTTTTGTTATTAGATCCATTGAAGTTGCGGCCACCACCACCTGCTACTTCTTTTTTGGGCCGGGCTTCGTTCACAACCAATGCACGTCCATCAAAATCCAACTCGTTGAGAGCTTCTATAGCTCTTTTCGCTTCAGCATCATTATTCATTTCAACAAAACCAAAACCGCGGGAGCGATTCGTTGCCCTGTCAATCACAATTTTTACTGATTCAACAACCCCATATTCCGAAAAGAGCCCTGTAATAGCTTCATCATCGGTGTTATATGGTAAATTCCCCACATAAATATTCATTTTAAATCCTCATATAACCCGGTGCAACTCAAAAACACCTCTCCTGAAGAGTTAAGCCTGCAAGATAGGTGGGTTATGCTGCGTGCACCTTTGACAGCACAAATCAATTTACACTTATTCTATGTATTGCAAAATTAAACATTTTTCATGCATACGAATTATCCAAATGACGTTCTGCCAAAAAGTAAGATGAAATATAGTTTGAAGGATATTTTCACACAAATTAATCAGTAATCGATTCACCTTAAAGTAAATTAATACTGGAATAGTGTTTATATTTCGATGAGCTTAAATTACTAATATCTGGAGTTCACTTATCTTTTATGAGTTCAAGTTCTGGTTCAGCAAGTAGCAGGGAAGATCTGGCATGGGTAGTGTCTGCCCGGGACGGGGATAGAGATTCTTACGGAAAATTAGTTAACAAATACACCAGGCCTCTCCATTTCCATATTATAAAGATGGTTCATAATCAGGATCTTGTAGAAGATTTGGTTCAGGATATTTTTATGAAAGCCTATGATAACCTGGCTTCATTTAATCAAGAGTATGCTTTTTCAACCTGGCTTTACCGCATAGCTACGAATCACAGTATTGATTTTCTTCGAAAAAAAAAGCTGCAAACCTATTCAATTGACCGACCGATGCAAGGCAAAGAAGGAGAAATGAATATTGATTTACCTGATCAGGAAACGGAGACCGATCAGGATATTATTCAGGAACAAAGGCGGAGGATCATTTTTGAAGCGATAGACAGCCTGCCATCACATTATAAGCAAGTTATTCAAATGCGGCATATGGAAGAAAAATCTTATCAGGAGATTTCCGAATTACTGGATTTGCCCCTGGGTACGATAAAAGCTCATCTGTTCAGAGCGAGGGAATTGCTGAACAAATACCTGAAAGCCAAAAGAAGCTGGATGTAATAGATTCTTTTTTAAAATGATGAAATCCGAAATGTATAATGTTTTATTTATAGTCTATTATTTCCCGCCCATGGGGTCCAGTGGTGTGCAGCGCCCTCTGAAATTTGTTAAATACCTGCGTCATTATGGCTGGAACCCTATTGTTCTGGCTCCCGAGCCGGGTGCTTATCATACTTTCGATGAAAGCCTTCAGCAAGAACTTGAAGAGATGGATGTGGAGGTCCACAGGGTAGGAGCGAAGACCCCGTTTCATCTTATGGGTAAAACAGGCAGGCAGATTAATTTCATACCCCCTCGGATAGCAGGATGGATCCGAAAGATGCTGTCCTTTTTTTATTTGCCGGATAATAAGACCGGATGGATTAAGCCAGCCCTCAGTAAAGCAGAACAGATCATGGCTGATAAGGACATTGACGTTATATTTTCCACAGCCACGCCATATAGCAACCACCTGATATCTGCTGAACTTAAACGTCGAACCGGAAAGCCGGTTATTATGGATTTTAGGGATGATTGGCTTGAATTCCCTTTTTCTGACTATGCTACTCGATTTCACCGGAAAAGAGCAGCACAGATTGAACGGGATTGCATAAAATATGCTGATATTATTACAGCCAATAATTCTTCTACCCTGAATTCAATCAAATCACGCACCCCTAATCCGGATACTAGGTTTCAGTTATTAAGCCATGGCTTTGATTCTGATGATTTTGATCAAATTATGGCCGCGAATAAAAACGACCGCTCCAAAATCAGGTTTCTATATAGTGGTATTTTTTACGGAGATCGCAATCCTGATGTATTCTTTAATGCATTATCCGGTTTGATTAAAGATGGTAAAGTAAATAAGGGCCAAATAGAAATACAATTTCAGGGAGGACTGGATCATTCTGTTAAAGATCAAATATCAAGGCTTGGTTTTGATGATATTTGCACAGATTATGGATTACTGCCTCACAAAATGGCTGTACAGAACCTAGTGAATGCAGACGTCCTCTGGCTGCTGGTGGGCCACCAGAGAAGCGGTAATTTAGTTACTCCCGGGAAGCTTTTTGAATATATGGCTACTAGAAAACCAATATTAGGCCTGGTTCCGGATGGTGATGCTAAAGTCATACTGAAATCCTATAAAGCAGGCTTCACGTGTGATCCATATGATACGGATGAGGTTAAAAACACTCTTGAATCCACTATTTACCTTTGGCAGGCAAAAAATATGCCACAGCCTGATGAAGAGTTCATAAAACGTCATGACCGAAAACTGATAACCGGGGAATTGGCAGCTCTTTTCGATGAGCTTGTGCTGAAACAATCTACTGATTGATAATACTTTTGTAGTATTCTCCTGATTTCACACCCTGAAAATGGACGTCGAAGTTTTGCCGAATATCATCCCTGTCTTTTTTGAGCTGGATGTCTGCAATATATTTACTATTAACCTGAGTTCGATTAATAATTTGCGGGAAAAGGCCATTTAAATCATTGC
>JBBDQY010000059.1:0-4960 GCA_040905745.1 Balneolales bacterium | reverse complement strand
GGAAGCTATATCCACAAAACTTCAAATCCAACACGTAGTTGGTCGGGTGGATACAAACACCTGATGAATGTTGGGAAAAAGCATTTACGGGAATTGATGACAAACACAGAAGTATTTTAACCAACTCTTTAGGTAACCTTCTACCCTTATCAATGAGCATTAATTCTAGTCTGCAAAATAGTTGCTTTAAAGATAAAAAAAAGGAGCTAAGAAACAGCATGGGTGAAAAGATTAGAGAAGGGTATAATAATGGCTCTCATTCCGAAATAGAAGTCTCATCATCTTATAAAGAATGGACACCAGAAACAATAAAATTGAGGGGATTGAAGCTCTTAACTTTTATGGAAGTACGTTGGAGTTTCGAATTCGAAAATGAAGTTAAAAAAAATGAGCTGTTGTTTTTACATGATTTACCCTAAGATTCACTTTTTCTTTTTTCAATAACGCTAGTTAGCTGGCTTTAATAGAAAGCTAGGCAGAGCCCATGGGTATTCCCCACCCATTTTCAGAATTTTGTGTTATAATTATTTTACTATGGTTTCCAGTTAGGTTAGAGCTGATTGTTTAATCTCATTTTTTGCGTCTGGAATCTCTATTAGGTAATATTTTGATTGATTATATTTGGTTAAGTTCAAATCCAAACTCATAACTAATTAGTTTTTTCCCATTATGATAATTGTTTAACCAACCTAATTCACGATGACTTATATCAATCATCTTTTGAGTTCTCACATTTTTAAATTTTTTTGCAATTAAGTTTAGAACCTCTAATTCTCGGTCATTAAATAATTTATAATTGAATTTCCTACCTGAGAATGGTTTAAACTTTTCACCAATTGAATTATTAGCAAACTGTTTAAATTCAATGTCAACATAGTCCATATTAGCTACGTATTCAAAGATACTATTAAAATTATTTGGAACGGGTCCCATGTCTATGGCTCTATAACGAGCGCCACTAATGGAGTAACAGGTTTTTTTGAAATGGAGAAAATCAGCATAAAATAATAACTTATTCAATTTGGTCTTCCATGGCTGAACGTGTTCAGCAAAAAATACTATCATTTCAGCTAATCGTTCTATGCTTGGTTTTCGATATCCAGAAAATATATCTGGCAAATGATTACCTAAAAAATAATCTTCCAATTCAAAATTGAATTGATTATTTTTTTCTTTTTCAATTAGATCATCTACTTTCTTAATCAATCTATTTTTTGTTTTTTCATCAAGCTCATCTAATTCAACAAGGTGACGAAATTTTGTCGGATCACTAATCAACTGAATTAACTTTCCATTTGATTGACTTGGAACTTCTCCATTCTCATAATTACGATAGCAATTAATACCAAATCCTAGAACTTTTGCCATCTTGCTTGCTGATAATTCATATTTTTCTCGGATATCTTTAATTTCCTCTGGAAAGGGTAAATTATGCTTATCTCTATATTGATTATAAATTTGATTTGTATTTACCTCGTCTAATTCAATTGAAGTAAATTTTTCGTTACTCTCCTCACATAAAAAATAATGGTATTCTATGGAGTATTCTTCTTTTCGGAACTTAAATGTTTTTTTTGTTCGTTGAATTAACATTTCCTTGTTTGAAATAGGACTTTTCATATCATTTTTTATTTGAATGGGTAACTCATTATATGTTCTGCTAGATGAAATGAAATACATATTACACTCTTACCTTTTGAGCCAACTGTAATTTTTATGTAAACTTCAGTTCCCTTTACTTCTTTACCGAAAATCCACATGTCAGAACCACCATAGAGTACTTCTTCATTTGGTCCATCAGAATAATTTTCTATTCTGAGTTCTTCTAGTATTTTTTTCCGCTGTATTGGAATTAATTCAAGATCACTTAACGCTTGTGTATTTTTGCCTCTATCATCACGAAATAAAACATCCCATATCTTCATCTTTTCTTTAAACTCTTTGAGAAAAGCACGAACCTCTTTTTTTTCAGTCATCACCGATTATTAATAATACCATTAATCAATATCAAATATCAACTATAAAGTATTAATAATAAGGGTTTCATGAAAGAATTATTACTTTAAAGTTAATTCGTAACAATAGAGAGCCCAAACCATAACTGTTTAATCTCCAATTTATCTAAACTAGCCTTCATTTCATTAAACTTGTGATTGCTTAGCAAACTCCACAGCTGATACTATCTCCAATAATTCCCCTGGCATTTCATCCAGCGTCCATACTTCCAGACCAGTTAAGGGCTTCTTACTAAGATAGTTTCTCGCCTCATTCTTCGAATCAAACTCGGCAAATTTGTAACCTTTTTGTGCTCTGATATGATAGGTCATATCAGCCTCCAGTTAATGTCATTATTGGCTGATTGCGTAAGTGGCATTAGTGGCATCTTTGGCATTAACTCAACCTGTAATGTCATTAACGCCACTAATGCCATAAATGCCACATTGCTATTTTGGCTTTTTCTCATATTGTCCCCTTCGAGTCCGGATTAGTAGTGTGCCTGTTAGGTCTTTTAACCAGCGGCTTGCAGTTCTTTTGGCTATTCCCATTTTCTTAGCGATTTCCTCAGCCTCAGCAGTACCAAATCTATCCGGCAAAGCGGAATAGTACATATTAAAACGTGTTCCCTTTGGATTTGCCGAAGAACTTTTAGGCATAATGTGATACAATCGCAGGGAATGCTTCATAAAGGTATCAGCCAAAAATAAAGCTGCTGTTATATCACTTTCCTGAGGACTTATTTCGTTTATCATTCTAATACTTCCTGGCTCCTCTTCATATATCCTCAGAACTGAGAAAATACATGCTATACGCATGGCTATAACTGCTGTTCGGTTATTTGATGCGTGAAGATGTTTATTTAACTCCAAATCTTCTATCCAATTCATCTTTTCATCAAATGTATCATCAATTATATCCCACTGGCTTGGCTTAATATCTACATAAAGCGGTCTGGCTCGCTTTTCACCGTCTTTTTCTTTTGTCCGCATGTCCAAAAGTTCGTACATATGACATAATCTTTCGCTTACCTCTGTGATGGACTCATCCAAATCACGACTTTTTACCGTTGGCCGATGACTTTGCCAAACCCTTGGAGCATTGAACGTATAAAAAGCATAGCGTGAAAAATTTCCATTTTCTGCATTATCAAACATCTTCTTAAACTGGTCAAACGTTCCCGTCAAGCAGATTGATAGCCTGGGGTTTTCTATGTAATACCTTATTCCCATCCGGTTCATTGATAACTCCTCGTGGTGAAAAGCCCTGCGGGTTATGTCTGAAAAGTCACCCCAGTCCTGAGAGGTGGCATTGAGCATAGTATCTATCTCGGTCTCAAAAAGTAAACCCTGGCCACCGTTGGCTTCTAAACTGTCATACATAGCACGGCTTGACGAATTGGCCGGTATCAGCAAGCTTTTCACACATGGCTCTTTCTCGGTGACTTTTTCTTCATCCGAGAGTTGTTGCCAATCCAATATCTCCTCCTTACTCTGCTTTATTAATTTAGCGTTGAGCGCTGACCCTAATTTTAAAGATTTGCCAGCTATACCCTTACCTGTCCCTGGACCTGCAACAATTAAGGTAAATAAATCAGGGGTGTAATAACCGTCTCGATGGCATGCTAAAACATTGGGCATATGTGAGGCTATTACAGGCAATGCCGAAAGTAAAAAAACATCCTTGCGGTGATTTTCATCTACTAAATCACATAGATTTTTTAGCAAATTCGGAAGATTATCGTAAACTTCGTCCGGAATCTTTGGAGCTGTATTGATGTCCAGGTTATTCTTTACCACCTGGTCCAACTTTTTCTTTTCAGGCTTAGTTCCATAGTAGGGTGTATTTTTGATAATCTGGTTCAAATCATCCTTTGTATACCCCTTCTGGAGCCAGTCGGTAATATCCTCTTTGGACTCAAGGTCTGGTAGCCTAATTAGTATTACCGTTGCTACCGTTTTTAATTCTTCGGCAATAGTTTGCATGTGCTTTAAGCCAGGCTCATCATTATCCGGGATCAATACTAATTTAGCACCTCTCAAAGCTTGCGTGTATTCAGGTCTCCATTTTTCAGCTCCCATTGCGTTAGTGGTTGCCGTTACCCCAAATTTTTCAAGGGTATGTACGTCTTTTTCACCTTCAACAAGGCACATACCCTTTTCATCCTGAATAGCTTTGAAAACACGTGGAAGCCGATACAATACTCGAGGAGTATCTTCTAACTTCCATGACCAGCCACCTTTTCCATCAGGCTTTCGTTGTCGAAAACTCTTGGGTTCGTATCGCACGACTTGATAAAGTAGGTGACCTCTTTTATCGGTGTAATCATAGGTTTCTGTGATTCTGGGCTTTTTTGAGTGGGAAATTGATCTGCCATTTTCGCTGCTTAATTTATTCCCGGTAACTTCTATGATCCAGGATTTAGCCTGTTTGAAATCCAGCCCATTTATATTTTTTACCAATTCTACGATATCACCGCTATGGCTGGTGCCGTGATCTTGCCATGCTCCAGTGATGACATTCAAGCCAAAGGATGGATTATGATCGTCATCACGAATAGGACTTTTAATTGAAGTCCAGCCTTTTTTATTCGAGCCATTCGTATTGATATGCAGAGCTTTTATTACCTGCTGAACTTCATTTTCGTTTAACCTTTCGGAAATACTCACTGATATTCCCTCCATAGCCTATCTGAATGATTCCAAAAAGGAGAAATTGTTTGACGTTTTGGAGAGATTTTTGGTAATAAGGTTTTATAGATCTTTATGTTCATGTTGCAATTGCTTTTAAATTGATAGATAAAATAGGTGTGCAAGCTTCGGAAGCATCTTTTGTCTTTTTTCTTACCGAATTTTGAAATAAGGGTAGCCCTACCTATTTGGCTTAAGTAAGCGATCAACTACAGTACGCTCGAAATACTTCCTACGCCCTTTCATTCTCAGGCTGGGTATAAAACGCTTTTCAT
>JBBDQY010000058.1:0-28687 GCA_040905745.1 Balneolales bacterium | reverse complement strand
CTAACAGAACATTCTGGTCACCCTACCAGGACCTGAACTGGAGTGAAATCGGTCATTACGATTCCGAGTTTCATACGCACCCGAATATGGGTGATTACGGGGGATATGACCCCCATCAGACCATCGACAGATACCGTGAGGAAGGATATTCGATATTGACACTGGCCGAACACAGCAGTCATATACCTCACGATCATATGAATACGATCTATCCATGGACTGAACTTTCTCAAATTTATGAAAGGATCAAAGATTTACCACACCGAGGAAAAACCTATGCTGAAATCCACAATGAACCGTGGGAGGATCGTGATCCGATAGAACTGGGTATGGTATCGGTGGAAGGAAACGAGCTTTCCGGTCATCATCATACAATTAGTGTATTTAATCTCTGGTCAGGACACGTCGATGATGAAATTGATTCTTACGAAAAGGTTACTGAACTCGGAGGATTCGGCTATTTCGCCCACCCAGGCCGATATGTTGAAGGAGATGGACTAACGGCTCACTGGTATGTAGATCTGTATAAAAGGTATGATATTCTGATTGGGCAGTCTATATTTAACAGGGAAGATAACCACCCGGAAGACCGGGCTTTATACGATAAAATTCAGCATATACTGGGGGGAGCGGAACGGCCTATCTGGTTGTACGGCGAAGATGATATGCATAGCGAGAGTACATTAGGCTGGAATCGGGATGTGATACTATTGGAAGATTTCAGGCCGGGGTCCATGCATCCCGATATTCCCGATGGATCGGCACCTGATGTGATGGAGGCACTACAAAACGGATATTCTTACCTCTGGAAACCTTCCGAAAGGTTGAACAAACGAGCGTTCAATATCATTGATGTTGAGGTAAACGGAGGACAGGTGGAACTGACAATCGACAACGAAGATCTGGTTGAGGAAATCCGCTGGCGCACTCACAACCCCAATACCGACGAAACTGAAACCGTCCATAAAGGCTTCACCATATCCGAATCCGAGGTTCCCGGACACGCGCTATTTGTCCGTGCCGAGATCGAGGGCCAGGATGGAACGATCTATACACAACCCTTTTATCTCGTTGCAGAATAGCAGCGAATTACTAATACACCATATCAGAATTCAAAGATTCTGTCGGTGTTTACCCTGTTACTGATAACTAATTTTAAAATATAAAAAAAATGAAATCTATTATAAACCTTTGGTTTACATCTGTATTGGTTATCTCATTTTTAAACATGGGATGTGCTACCCAATCCAGCCAAATCGAACCTACTCAAACTAACCAAGCCTACCAAACCATTCAGGGAAACAGAGCATTCTGGTCACCTTATCAGGACCTGAACTGGAGTGAAATCGGTCACTATGATTCCGAGTTTCATACACATCCGGGGTTAGGTGATGAAGAATATGATCCCCACCAAACGGTAGACCGTTATCATGAAGAAGGGTATAAGATTTTGACTTTGGCAGCTCATTCTTATGATGTACCCGATGAAATCGAAAGCATTTATCCGTGGACGAAGCTCTCTGAGATTTAT
Source organism: Balneolales bacterium (assembly GCA_040905745.1). Lineage (GTDB taxonomy): Bacteria > Bacteroidota > Rhodothermia > Balneolales > Natronogracilivirgulaceae > JBBDMU01. The sequence continues at coordinate 27,156 of JBBDQY010000058.1, read as the reverse complement.
GAAACCATTAAACATGTTGAAAATCCCACTGAAGACAACAAAACCTACGAAGAGATTGCAAATGAACCTTACCAGGACCGTGATCCAATTGCACTTGGCATGGTATCCGTAGAAGGAAATGAGATTTCCTCCCCTCATCATACCATTAGCGTATTTAACGCCCAAACAGATGGAGAGGACACGGAAGCCGAAACATACAAACTTGTTGAAGAACAAGGGGGTTTTGCTTATTTCGCTCACCCGGGACGCTATGTTGAAAGAGCTGGCTTGACTGCACATTGGTACGTTGACCTCTATTTGAGATTTAATATTTTAGTTGGCCAGTCTGTATTCAACAGGGAAGATAATCATCCCGGAGACCGAGCATTTTTTGATAAAGTTGCCTATATCTTAGGTCCTGACAGACCTATCTGGCTGTTTGGCGAAGACGATATGCATTCGGAAAGCACGTTAGGATGGAATCGTGATGTATTTCTAATTGAAAATTTCCGTCCGGGATCCATGCACCCTGATATCCCTGATGGTTCCGCACCGGATGTGTTGGCCGCTTTTCAAAATGGCTATACCTATCTCTGGAAACCTTCCGAAAGGTTGAACAAACGAGCCTTTAATATCATCAACGTGGATGTCTCAGATAGCGAAGTCCATTTGACGATAGACAATGAAGATTTGGTTAATGAAATCAGGTGGCGGACTCATAACCCTAATAGTGATGATACAGAAACCATTCACCAAGGCTTTTCTATCACAGAAGCTGACATCCCTCCTTATGGTAAATTTGTCAGGGCAGAAATCGAAGGCAGTGAAGGAACCATATATACCCAGCCTTTTTATCTGATTGAAGAATAAAACCATTTAGACATTTAGGCCTAACCTAACTTAGAATTACTTGATGTTTCGAATTGCACCTCTAATCATATCTCTTTAATGCAGATAGTCCTTTCCCTACTATAAAAATGAATAACTGCAGTTAGAGATATAAAATCGCTATTGAGATAGTATTTTATAAATGAATTGAATGCTTTTTTTATAAAATACTGTTTTAAGTTATATTAACCTGGACAGTTAATATTAGAGACGATCTTGATATCCGCTATTTGTGCTCCTTCACTACATTTTAAGTTAATTAAGTAGAAGAAAGTAATATGTTTCAGAAAAGCAGTAACTACAGTTCAATCTTTAATTTGAGTTCTGTTATTAGATATACCTGGTTCACGATATTTACCTGCACTATAATTCTATTCATAGGTTGCAGTAAAGAGCATATCACTGAGGTTGATTTTGAACAGGTTGAATTTGCACCGTTTGTAGAACGGGATTTTCCTTTTATAACGACGTCACTTGATGCCGGTGGACTGGGATCAGGATTCTCCTCCGACAACGTCACGGCTCGATGTCTGGCGGTTCAGCTCGAAAATGATATGCGTGCCTGTTTCGATACAGATCTATTACGTTGGTCTGTAGCGTGGATGGGAGACTCTATTCCCTTAGGCACAATGGCACAGGTATCCTATCATAATTTTTATAATAAATCAAATATAATGCCGAAATTGGAGGAAGAGCCTGTATTTGCCACCGGACTTTATCCGGGGTGGATGGGTTCCCAGCTTGATTTTACTGACCCGCGTCCACCCGGTCCTAATTCTGATGATCCTTCATGGGGACCTTTGCCGGATCATTTGGGCAGATGGAATGGATTATATGTGATCGATCAGAATATAGTTTTAGCTTATAGGGTTAGAAATGCAAATATCTATGAATTACCGGGTAGTATAACTGTTGATTCTGAAGTAGGCTTTACAAGGTCAATAAGAGCCGAACAAAGAGATGAACCTATAACTATGGTAGTGGCCGATATAAGCAATGGCATGGAAAGCGAAGTAGCCGATAATGTAGCATATATTTATAGTGAAACCAATGCTGATACCGTGACTGCAATAGGCCTGATAGGTTCCGGTGTTGAGCTTCGCGTACTGGATCATCGTTTTGCAACGGTAAATATACCATCCGGTGAAGAAAATATTACGTTCAAAACCGTTGCCTGGCGTGGACCTGTTACCAGGGTAACCCAATTTCAGCAAATGCTCACGGAAAGTATACAATTACCTGATTTCCAAAAAGGCGGACCGTCTCACTGGCCTGAAACCGTCTACACCCGTGGTGCGCTGTCTCCCGATACTTCGGCTTATGTTACCGATCAGTTAACGTTGCCAATACCAAATCCATGGGATCGAAATGTGAGGGCTATAGATGTTGATTTTTTTAACGATAATCGTGCTGCTGTTGTGACTTTTGATGGTGATGTATGGATCGTTGATGGCATTAACCATAATTTAAAAAGCCTGAAATGGAGAAGATTTGCTTCTGGCATTTATGAGCCTCAAAGTATAGAAGTCGTTGACGATAATATTTATGTTTATGGAAGGGAAGGTATCCTTCGTTTAAATGATCTGAATAATGACGGGGAGGCAGACTTTTATGAAAACTTCTCCAATCTTATGGCCCAATCCATTGAATCCAGAGAATGGCCGTCTGATATGGTTGAAGCGCCTGAGGGAGGATTCTATATAGCAAAAGGAGCGGCTCTGGATAATGGCCCACCAACTTCAGAACCAATAATTAGTGGGTTCAGGGCGGGGGCTGCTCACAGCGGATCCATTCTCAAAATTTCACCTGACGGACGCAGTATAAATTTAATTGCTACAGGTTTCAGAGGACCCTACCTGGGGATACATCCCGAGACCGGAGTACTAACTGCATCCGATCAGCAAGGCAACTTTGTTCCGTCTACTCCCCTCTTTATAGTCAAAGAAGGGGATTATTTTGGTGTACCTGCAACCGCACATCGCGATCCTATCCCTGAAATCACTCCCCCATTAAACTGGATTCCGCATAATGTTGATCAATCGTCTATGAGCCAGGTATGGATCACAAGTGATGAAATGGGGCCATTAAATGGAGATCTCATCAATCTTTCTTATGGGCGTCCGGGTGTGTTTAAAGTATTAATCGACAGCACAGAGAACACGTTACAAGGCGGGGTATCATATATTCAAAGCAATTATCCGGCTCCCACTATGAAAGGTGCTTTGAATCCAGGGGATGGTCAATTATACATCTCAGGAATCACGCTTTGGGGTTCAAGATCAAAAGGGGTCAGTGCTTTGACCCGTCTACGTTATACAGGTTTACCCAGTACATTACCCGAAGGCTTCAAAGCAAGAGATGGTGGCTTGATTATTGATTTTGATGTGGAGCTGGATGAAGAAATGGTATCTGACCCACAAAATTACAGGGTAGAACGATGGAATTATCAGCGTACCGATGAGTATGGTTCCGGTCATTTTAAACTGGATGGAACCCCGGGGCAGGAATACCTTCCGGTTACTTCTGCACATCTGTCTGATAATGGGCAAAGTATATTACTGGCCGTTCCCAATATTAAAGAAGTCATGCAGATGCAAATAACCTATCAATTGGAAACCAATGAAGGAGTTCCCTTTTCGGGTGTCCTGCCTTTCACCGTACATGTTGTAAGCAAAATAGATTTTGAAGCTGAAGGATTCAGCGGAGCCGAAGCTTATATACATGATGAAGGAGCTTTAGTCAGCGAAATAGATACTCAGGAACCGGCCACAGCAGCCAGAGGAAAAGAACTGTTTATGCAAAGAGGTTGCATCGCCTGTCATTCAATCGATGGATCTACAGCTGGATTTACCGGACCATCCCTGGCAGGTATATTTGGATCAGAACGCCCATTAGATGATGGATCAACAGTAACTGCTGACGAAGAATACTTACGAATTTCAATTCTACAGCCTGGTGAAGATATTGTTGATGGTTATGAACAGGGTATGCCGTCATTTAACGGTATCCTTTCTGAGGATGAAATAGAGTCGATCATTTTGTACATAATGACAATATCCGATTAAACATTTTTGATAACTTATATATCAGAAATAAAAGCATTGAAGACCTTCTGAATTTCATCATGGGACTGATCACCGGAATTGATAAACAGACGATAACGGAATGTGATGGATTCACCCTTTTCTATTACCAGATTGAGTTCATCTTCGCCACCACTGAATTCTTTTTGGCCTAAAGGGTTAGCAGAAAATAACCCATACCCTCTCGCATGCCAGTAGGTGGGATAACCGGGGTTTTCAGGATGGTCAAACATGACCATGGTGATGGACTCTTCCTTAATCGTTCCGGATAATGCAACCCAAGGTGCCCGGGTTGCCCAAACTTCGTCACCGATCAATCCTTCGCTACTTCGGTATACTCCGGTGACTCCCGTATTATCAACAACTTCTTCTCCCATAGGCAGGCCATCCTGACCAGTTAGATGAACCTCGCCCGATGATGTATGTTCCAGTTCACGGGCTACACGGACTGCCATCATACCTTCCTTATTATCTTTCATACGTACCTTTTGATCAGTGGCTGTCAGGGTTGTAATACGATCGATGATACGTGAATCACCATCTGCCCGAAATATGAACTTTGTATCTTCTTTGAGAAGGACTTCGTTTTCTGGAGTCAGCCAATTCATACCTACCTCTAGTATACCTTTTTCTTCTCCGCTTTTAATAGATTTGATCTCACGGTGCCGGATTGTTCCCACTTTGTTTTTATGATCTGCAGGTATAGCGTCAGAGTTATTCCAAAAATCCAGTCCATTGACATCACCATAGTTTAACCAGAAACCGACTTGATGCGGATGGTCTATGCGTTCTCCAGCACGAGGGTTCAATGGATATCCTCTTGTTAGCGGCGTACCCCTGGAGGTTTGTAAAGGGAATAAGACGGGTTTCTTTAATACGGGTATGGTATCAGTATAGATATATGAAGTAAATAAGTTTCCATCTATTATTACATCCACCCTTTGTTCGGCTTCAACAGGAACCAGATTTACTTTAAGTTCTTGCTCTGAGGTATTTCCAAATGCAATCATAATTAAGGCTAATATAATTGGCACACCAAATAGTATTCCAATCGAGTTGTATTTATCCACAATGATGGCTTTGGTTAAAAGTTAAAATTCTGATTCCGTTTATCATCTTCAGTAAAATAACTACCATAAAAAAGCCTTGATCTAATAAATAGATTAAATATTACCTGGAAAACTTACAATCGCTGAAGAGTGAGTCCCCCGTCAACCATTATCACCTGGCCGGTAGAATAAGGGAAATACCCCTGTGCTAATGCCAAAACTGATTTACCTACATCTTTAGGATAGCCCCAGCGGGGCTGCACTGTGAGTCCTTCCTCTATAAGCTTGTCATATTTTTCAACGACTCCCCCTGTCATATCCGTGCGAATAACGCCAGGCTGTACTTCGTATACAGGAATATCAAACTCAGCCAATCTTACGGCCCATAGTTTACTGTGCATACTAAAACCAGCCTTTGAAAGGCAATATTCACCCCGCATTGGTGAAATAACACTTGCTGATATGGACCCAATATTAATAACAGAACCTTTAAATGAATCATCATTTTGTTTTTGCTCAACCATCCAATTCGCAACAGACTGAGTAAGGAAATAGGGTCCTTGCAGGTTGATGCGCATTACCCGTTCATAGCTTTCCTCTGTAGCTTCCAGAATATCCATTCGCTGTTTAGGCGCAACCCCGGCATTATTGATCAGAATATTCAGCCTGCCAAAATGAGATTTAACTTCTCCAATCACCTTATCCCTGCCGGAAGATGTACTCACATCTCCCTGACAATAAATAACGTCAGCGCCTGTGCTTTTGAGTTGGTCCAGAACGTCACCGACTTTTTCGACTTCCCTGACCCCATTAATAGCCACGTCAAAGCCATTCTTACTCAATTGAAGAGCAATCCCAAGGCCAATACCTCTTGATCCTCCGGTAATCAATGCAACAGGTTTCATGATTTTTGTCCTTCCGTACCTGAGAAAAAAGTATAATATGGCAAATTATCTATAGTCCGGGATAAATATAAGGCCAATTCCCGGATATGGTAATCACCCCACATACTCGATTCTCCATAAGGTATTTTCTTCCCTTCCGGGATATAATCCCAGCCATTTGGCTGATGGTAAACTGAATGCAACAATAACCCCTGGTGGTCAGCATCAAGGCTCAGATAAGGGACATCCAGCAAGGTTTTTGCCACACCTAAACCGGCCTGCCAATATCGGTCACCTTTCTCATTATCACCTTTATTTTTAAGGTAATGGCCCAATCGCAGCAAACCCTGAGCACCAATAGCAGCGGCCGAACTGTCAACCGGTTCATACTCATTGTAAGGATCAGCGGTAGCATCGGTATAATCACCTAATTTATGTATTAGCGGTGCGCCGGTATCCCAATATGGGATACCGTCAGTTGATGTATTTTCAATATAAAAGTCGCATGTTGCTACAGCTGCCTTTAGCATCATGGATTCAATTTCCTTCCTTCCACCCAGATTATTTAATTCTTCATCTTTAATGGTATCCAAATACTCAAGCTGCTCGGCAAATCCGCACATCGCCCAGCTTAACCCTCTCGTCCAGGTAGAAAAGGGGGAATACCCCTGCTGTGAATTAGGGCAACGGTAATTTCCATCCGTTACGTTGAATACGGCTTCATGGGCAGTCCGGCCGGATACATCATAATGATCTCGACCTTCTCCGTAATAAACGTTGTAAGCCGCAGTAGACCGGGCATGCTGGATTAGCCGCTCCAGCAAAGAGAACTGCCGGTCATTTTCGCCGAAAAGTACATGTCCGAGCTGATGACTAAGGGCCAGCGCACGCAGGGTTCTGACGGTATCGACAAACAGGGAATGCGGACCGTTAAAAGAATGGATGAACCCACCATTATCTGATGTATTCGTCCATCGGCTTGCCTGTACAGCCCCGGTACACTTCAAAGCCAGTTCATAAAACGATTTTTCCCAATCACTTGATTCTATCCGGCCTTCCAGGATCAGTCGTCGTAGGGCACCATAGGTGCTTACATTATTGAAGCCATGATCGTGAACACCTATATGGGTTATATGGGGAGCCATTAATTGCAGCGTTGCATCACGACCCATTTCCAGGAACTCATCTTCGCCGGTAGCATCAAACTGAAGTATTTCAGCGCCAAACTGAAACCCCTGGGTCCATTCCGTCCACCCACGAGTCGTGTATTTACCTGCTTCTGTAAATACCGGCGAGCCTTGAGCCTGATCATATTCTTTTCTTATAAGCCGGATCTTCTCCGCCGATAACTCCCAGAATCGCTGCAGAGGATATCGTAGCTCAATAGCTTTAAGGTCATTCTGTATTTTCATGATAATCGGTTTTTTGAAATCAAGTTAAATCCGGGATAGGTAACCAGACTCGTTTTTCTGATGCTTCATAGCCTATATCAGCAAGTTGAGATCCTTTAGCAGCTTCAAGCAGATTCCATCGAAAGGGTTCGTCTTTTACGATATGACGAAGAAATAATTCCCACTGGATTTTAAACGCGTTTTCGTATTCTTGATGAGCAGGCATTTTTATCCAATCCTCATTAAAAGAGTGAGGATTTTCAATATCAGGATTCCATGTAGGGCGTGGGGTTGATGAATAGGGTTGCAGCCAGACCTCTCTCAACCCTGCTACTGCCGACCCTTTTGTTCCGTCTACCTGAAAAGTTACCAATTCATCACGACGAACGCGGGTAGTCCATGATGAGTTAAATTGAGCAACTACTCCTCCTTCTAATTCAAATATGGCATAGGCGGCATCTTCAGCTGTGGCTTTATATGGGGTGCCATCTTCTTCATATCGTTCATTAACATGAGTTGCGCCCACGCAAGTCATGGATTTTACCTCACCGAACAGATTATCCAGTACATAACGCCAATGACAGAACATATCCAGGATAATACCACCACCGGCTTCCTTTTTATAATTCCAGGAAGGACGTTGAGCGGGAACGGTATCCCCTTCAAAAACCCAATACCCGAAGTCGGCTTTCACGGATAATATCTTGCCGAAATAATCCTGTTTCATCAGTTCCTTCAGCTTAATAAGACCGGGAAGCCAGAGTTTATCCTGTACAACGCCATGTTTTATTTTCTTTTCTTCAGCAAGACGATGTAATTCTGTAGCATCTGAAGTATTTAGGGCAGTAGGTTTTTCACAATAGATATGCTTGCCTGCTGCAATAGCTTTTTTAACACTTTTAAAGCGCATATCTGTAGTTTGAGCATCAAAATACACAGGATAATCAGGATTCTGTAAAACCTGATCCAAATCAGTTGTCCAGTTCTTGATACCTGTCTGTTCGGCCAGTTTCTGAATTTTGGATTCATTACGCCCAACCAGGATTGGATTAGGCATAATAACTTCATTTTCATTGATCTTCACGCCTCCTTGTTCCATAATGGGAAGGATGGAACGTAGCAGATGCTGATTTTTCCCCATACGGCCGGTTACACCGTTCATGATTATTCCTATGGTATGAGTCTTTATGTTATTATTCATTTGAAGACCCTCCAGCATTTTTTGGGGCATCAACACATTGAGGCCATGCACCTTTAGGTAAAGCAGGTACATCAACACCCTCTTTTGGCAATGTCCCTTCCAGTTCCTGACGCCAATGTGCAACATCTCCCGCAGGTCCGTAACAGTAGATCATTTTCATGGTTCTATTTCCGGTATTCGTTAATTGATGAAATTCACCGGGAGTTATATAAACTGCCTGACCGGAGGTAATTTCAGATTTCTCAGTACCCAGACACATCTCACCTTCTCCTTCCAGTATAAAATATATTTCTTCCTGCTCCTGGTTATGCCAGGGTACCTGCCCACCATTGGGTTCAAGTTCAACCAGCCCCATGGAAAAAGCATCGGCCTGTATAGGTGATGCCCCGCCCACAAGATTACGTGTACGGCGGAGTGCAGGAAATGTGCGTCCGGCAATCTTATTTATATCAGCTTTAATCATAATTAGTTTAAAAATTTTGATTTACGGCAAGAAGAATTTCTCACCCTATTTACCTTTTTTCTTACATTACAGGCATAGATATCTCCACCGTTTAATTATCAACAGTAAGATATTGAGGCTAAAAGTAAAAAAAAGTTGTTTCAGATGTACATCTTTATTTATTAATTTTTGGCAGTGCAGGGGCAAGCCATTCAGTGTAACCAAATGCCCGTCCATAAGCCTGGCCGCTTTTAGCATAATCGCTGCCATAAACAGCATCAATCAGCCAGGGAACCCAGTAATTCACAGGATGGAAGTTTTCCCCATCAAATCCATCCGTGCGGGCCAAGTAATCAACGGCTCTTAGCAATCCCTGATCAGTCCACTCCCATACGTCCGGATAACCATTTTGGGATAATAATAATGCTTGCAGGCTCAGGCCCTGTAAGGTCTCCCAGGAATATCCATACCCTGTTTTGTCAGGATCTTCAGGCCATGAGGTGGCGCTACGGGCAATATCTTCAACAATGGCTCCGTCAAGTTCAGCCTTCTCTTCCGGACAACTAGAATTCAATGGTTGCCATTGCGGATTATGGCATGACCAGGATGTATCAAATGCTGCTGTAGGCTGAAATCCCCCATCATTTTCACCTATGGGCAGACCCGGCCATGACGAACGATCGCCAAGGGCACCTCTAAGGATTTTAGCTGCAGCTTCCACATCTTTCTTATCATTGATATATAATGAAGCAGCAACACGGGAAGAACCGGCAAAGGCACCCCAGTTACTAGCCGCATTAAAGTGCGTCTGTGTAAGGTTTACCCACCGGCCATGATTTCCTATGTGACTGGTCCGCACTTCATTAACCCAGGCAACAAACTCAGGTTCACGATAACCAATTAAGTCTGCCGCGATAATCCACCCGGCCAATTGACGCCCGAGTGAAAGCGTTCTTCCTGGTCTTGGATTATTATTAAATTCTGTGCCCGGCAGATTGTTCAGAGCCTGGACAATTTTATCACGATAAACGGGATCACCGGTACGAACATATACAAGACCGGCAGCTACAGCAAATGAAGGACTATGATCGTTCTGATCAGCAAGATTAGTGCTTAATTCATTATTGGCGGCTTCAAGCAGTTCATTCCACGCACCACCTGATGTAGGCAAGGCAAGAATTTCAGCACGGTCGGCAATAAGGAAATTGTTTCCCTCCTTTTGGGCTTGAACAGTAAAAGAAGTACCGGCCAAAATACAAGATGCCATAAGGGTTAATCCCAGCCGCATGATACTGCTTATGATATGAATTTTATTAAATGGCATACACTTTTTTCCCTTATAAGTTAATCGCAGAATATTCCAAAAATATAATAAAACATGTCGATAGCACAGACTAGCTTGAATGATAATCAAAAGGGATAGGCACTTTTATCCCCTTAGTAAGTCTTTTAACTTTAATCCTAAAATATCCAGCTAATAATACAGGATATTTTTTTAATTAGAAATAAAATTGCTACTTATAACGAACAAAAAGCAATAAATTAATTTTCATTTTATTACCTTTATTTATAAGTAGATTTCAATTAGATTAGCTACTTAATTTAAATTACCCGATTTCTATTACCCTGCAATTTATACCATCACATCAGCACATTCTAATTATATAATATTATGAAAAAGAAACTTAATTTGTATTCGGTTGCTCTTATTATTATTACAGCTTTATTTTTCAATGCATGTGAAGAAGATTTCTATGGCATTGACGATTTCCAGTCAGTCGACAAAATTGACACCCATGTACACATAAACGTAACCAACCCGGCGATGGTTGAACAGGCACTCTCAGATAACTTCGAACTTTTGACCGTTAATGTCGGATCGGGGCGCATACCCATTGAAGAACAAAAAGAAGTAGCCATACAATTAGAGCAACAATATCCTGACCATATTAACTTCATAACCACACTACCCTACGATAATTGGGATAACCAGGATGCATGGGAATCCAAGGCTCTTGCTTACTTGGAGGAATCCTTTGATGACGGAGCTTTAGGGGTTAAGGTATGGAAGAATATTGGGATGGAACTGAAGAATGAAAATGATGAATTCGTGATGGTGGATGATCCTCAATTTGATCCTATATTCGAATACCTGTCTGATCAGGGAAAACCTTTATTTGGCCATATTGGTGAACCACGAAATTGTTGGTTACCATTGGAGGAAATGACCGTTGCAAATGACCGACAATATTTTGAAGAACATCCTGAATATCATATGCACCTTCATCCTGAATACCCTTCCTATGAAGAAATCATTCAGGCTAGAGATAATATGCTTGATAAACACCCTGACCTTAAGTTTTTTGGTGCCCATTTGGGCAGCATGGAATGGAGTATTGAAATGATGGCTGAACATTTAGATAGATATCCTAATATGGTACTAGGGATGGCTCATCGGGTTCCTCATCTGCAATACCTCGCCCAAGAAGACAGGGAAAAGCTGCGTAATTTTATAATAGCATATCAGGATCGCTTTCTGTATTCTACAGATCTTTCTCACCACGATCCAAATGATTCTGAAGAAGCCAGTAATCTAGCCCGGGAAACCTGGCGTTCGGACTGGGAATTTTTTGTTACGGATAACGATCTGGATGTTTGGCAGGTAGAGGGATCATTTCAAGGATTACAGCTTCCAAAAGAAGTGGTTGACAAAATTTACTATGATAACGCAAAATCATTTTTCCCGGGGCTTTAAAAAATTCACAAATTAAAGGATCATGAATATAAATAAGCGATTATTAGTACTAACAGTACTTACTGTTACATTGGCCTCCTGTGGCTTAAAAACAGCAGAAACCGACCCAACCATAAAAGCTCTTCTTATTACCGGCGGCGGTTGGCATGATTACGAAACTCAGGAAACCCTGTTAACGGAAGGTCTCAGCGAACGTCTTGATATCGAATGGACAATCATGCATGAGGGTAATAAGGAACCTGATTATCTGATTCCCGAGTTGCAGGAAGATGATTGGGCTGATGGATATGATGTAGTCGTTCATAATACAGGCTATGGCCGTGTTATGGACGTTGAGTACATAAATCATTTGGTTGAGAGTCATAAAGGCACTCCCGCTGTTTTAATTCATGCATCCGTTCACAGTTACCGATATGCTGAGCCTGCTGATTCCTGGTTTGAATTTATGGGGTTACAATCCATGAAACATGAAAGCAGAAGAGAATTTGAAGTAGAGAATATCGCAGGCGATCATCCTATTATGAAGGACTACCCAAATAAATGGAATACCCCAGTTGATGAAATCTATATCAATGAAAAGATTTGGGGTGATATTACTCCTTTAGCACGGGCATATGGTCAGGATACTGAAAAATATCACACGATTACCTGGACTCACGAATATGAAGGCACCAGAATATTCAGCACTACCCTTGGCCATGAAAATGAAATGTTCAGAGAAAAACTATTTCTTGACAATGTTGCGAATGGTTTACTTTGGGCAGTAGAAAGACTGGATACTGCTGAAAAGACCATATCCTCAAAATAGAAGTATATTACCTTTTATTAGAATACAATTTGGCATTAGCGTGAAAACGATAAAGCCTTCTTTTTCACTAAAGGACAAATTACTACCTCATATAAATTTAAGATGAATATAAAATTATTAATTCTACCAATATTTACATTAGTTCTTGCCTCCTGCAGTCTTGAAAGAGTGGAAGAATCACCCATTAAAGCTTTACTAATTACCGGAGGCGGGTGGCACGATTACGAAACTCAGGAAACCCTGCTGACCGAAGGCCTCAGTGAACGCCTCAATATTGAGTGGACCATTCTGCACGAAGAAAATAAAGAAGCGGATTATCTCATCCCCGAACTTCAGGAAGATAATTGGGCTGACGGATATGATGTAATAGTTCACAATACTGGCTATGGGCGTGTGACGGATGCTGATTATATTAAACATCTGGTCGAAAGCCATAAAGGCACCCCTGCCGTACTTATTCATGGAACCATAATGAGTTATCGTTACGCTGAACCTGCAGATCCGTGGTTTGAGTTTACAGGTATGCAAACAATGAGCCATGAAAGCAGAAGAGAATTTGAAGTGGAAAATATTGCAACTGATCATCCTATCATGAAAGATATCCCGGAAAGCTGGGATACACCTGCTGAAGATGAAGTTTATCTAAATGATAAAATCTGGGGGGATATAATTCCTCTGGCTCATGCATATGGACAAGAAACTGAAAAATATCATGTAGTAACATGGACTCATGAATTTCAGGGAACAAGAGTATTCAGCACCTCACTAGGGCACGATAATGAAACATTCAGACAGAAAGCCTTTCTTGATAAAGTTGCTAATGGTCTACTCTGGTCCATTGACAAACTGGAACAAGACTGAACACCTTAAATCTGCTTAAAAATATCTTTAAGCAGATTTCTGAAAAATCTAATGTACTGTTCATTAGATTTTTCATGATCTCTTTATTTCTCCGACTCATAAGATTATCATCCACAAGGATAATTTTTCTAATTCCTATCGATTTCAATTCTTATAATGGGTGCTATCAATTTTATAAGGCAATTTATACATGGAATCATTAAAATTAGCTCCCGCAAAAAAAATAAACGGAGAAATAAACTTACCCGGTTCAAAAAGTTTATCTAATCGTGCACTGTTATTGGCAGCTTTAGCTTCCGGAAATACTGAAATTTCCAATCTTCTCGATAGTGATGATATAAAGCATATGCTCAACGCTTTGCACGAATTAGGAGTAAAATTCAAGCTATCAAAAAACAAAACCCACTGCATTATCATAGGAAATGACGGGGCATTTGATAAGCAACAGGGAGAGACCAAGCTTTATTTGGGAAATGCGGGTACGGCCATGAGACCCCTTTGCGCTGCATTATGTCTTGGAAAGGGAGAATATATTCTTACCGGTGAACCCAGAATGGAAGAAAGGCCTATTGGCTCATTAGTAAATTCCCTTCGTAAGGCTGGTGCTCAAATAGAATATTTAAAAAATAAAAATTATCCACCGGTAAAAATCCTGGCTCACGGCCTTAAAGGTGGCCATATTTCGATGGATGCATCTATCTCCAGTCAATTTCTATCCGCAGTACTTATGGCCTGTCCGTTAGCACAATCCGATACTGTGATTTCCATTAAAGGTGATTTAGTTTCAAAACCATATATTGATCTGACCCTGCATATAATGGCCCAGTTTGGCATTGACGTTGAAAATAAATCTTACCATACTTTTACCCTTCAGGGCGGGCAAAATTATACAACACCAAGCAATTTTCTTGTTGAGGGTGATGCTTCATCAGCTTCTTACTTCCTGGCAGCTGCAGCAATTAAAGGTGGGGAAGTTAAAGTTACTGGAATAGGCAAAAACAGTGTTCAAGGCGATGTTCAGTTTGCCAATGTACTTGAAAAAATGGGTGCCAAGGTAGAATGGGGTGACGATTTTATAACGGTCAGTAAGGGAAATCTACACGGCATTGATATGGATATGAACCATATACCTGATGCAGCCATGACCATTGCAACCACAGCGCTTTTTGCTGAAGGGAAAACCGTAATCAGAAATATCTATAACTGGCGCGTAAAAGAAACGGATCGATTACATGCTATGGCAACAGAATTAAGAAAAGTCGGTGCAACGGTTACCGAGGGTGAAGACTTCATCGAAATCATGCCACCTGATCAGTTCCGGCACGCACAAATTGATACGTATAATGACCATAGAATGGCGATGTGCTTCACGCTTTTATCATTAGCCAGTCCATCAGTAACCATTAATGATCCAGGGTGCACTGCCAAGACCTTCCCCGGATTTTTTGAAAAATTTAATAGCATTGTGGTACAATAATAATCAGCGGATCATCACAGGCAATTTCTATTACTTGATCTGCTCGACAATCATTTGCCAATTTAGGCAAGGTAACGCTAAAGGATATTATTCTCAGCGTTACCAGTAACTTAAACTCTCATTATTCGTCTACATAGGGTGTAGCATGCCAGGTCAAAGCAAAGAAAATAGCACTTAATAAGCATGAAATGGAGAATAGCATAAATGCCCCCTCCCATCCATAATTTTGAGCGGTCCAACCAATTCCGGCACCAGCAAATGTAGCCCCTGAATAACCCCAGATACCGGTAAAACCTGAAGCCGTAGCAGCAAACTTTTTACCGGCATACGTAGCGGCAGCTACACTCACAAGCATCAGAGGACCATATACAAGGAATCCACAGGTTGCAAGAATGGCCACAATTAAATACGTATTGCCAGCTGGCGCGAGCCATAGCAGGTAGGTACAGAAAGCCAGAAGGAACATATAAATAGCCATTGTAGGGCCTCTCCGGGCTTTGAACGTATGATCTGAAATGATACCCGCTGCTAGAATTCCTATAATTCCAATCAATTCATATCCGGCCAAAACCCAGCCGGCTTCAGTGATAGCAACTCCCTTGTGTTCACTAATAAATAAAGGGGTCCAGGTTATGATGCCTACCCTCACCACATACAGGAAAAAATTCCCGACACCTAATAACCATACGTATTTGTTTTTCAACACATTAGTAATCAGCTCATCTTTGAATGCCTTTGGCTTTTCATCAGTCTTAACTAAGCTTTTAAGCTTTTCTCCTTTATAGTCTTCAATTGGGGGAAGGCCCATATTTTCAGGCACATCCCGAAGCCGGTTAAGAAGGAAAAAAGCACCAAGAAAAGCTAAGAATGATGGGATTAGAAATACAAATTCCCATCCTAACAGCACCATGTATCCACCCGCAATGAATACCAGGGCAGATCCAATCTGATTGGAACAACTATGTATACCCCAGATTCTGCCAAACTCTTTAGGTGTATACCAGTGGCTCAAAAGTCTTGCACTTGGAGGGAATCCCATGCTCTGAAACCAGCCATTGAAACCCCATGTTATGGCCAGTACGATAAACATTGAGTTCATTCCAAAAACAAGATTAGCAAGGCCCGAAAGCAGCAAACCTATACCCATTACATAACGAGGGTTAGCCTGATCAGCTATGATACCATTTAGAAATTTCCCTATTCCATAGGTGATCTGAAGCGCCGAAACTATAATCCCCAGTTGGACTTTATCAAAACCCAGATCAGATTGCATCTGTGGTAAAGCCATTGAAATATTCACCCGGCATAAATAGAAAAACATATATCCAATGAAGGTGCCATATAACACCCTTGTTCTCCAATGTTTAAATACGCTATCAAGTTCCTGCTGGCTCGGCTCATCTGGGTTTGCAATAGTTGGGGTAGATAAATTCATAGTAATTCTAGTTGATCAAATTATAGAGGATGTTAACCGTTTATCCTTTTTATTATATGTGGTATAAAATTATTTCTTTTGTTCATCTACTCGTTCAGCAAGTTGATGCACAACTTCATCAGCACTTGATGGGGGAGTTGCAAAAGATGAGATAAGATTAAACGATTTAGATTGTTCGAAATACTGCAATGTAGCTTTTGTAAGAATAGGTGAGACATCAAGCTCATTCATGGTTGTTATAACCTGCTCCATTTCATGCATCCGGCGTTCATAAGCAGTGCCATGAGATCTCATCCAGGTCTCTCCAATTTCTTTAAAGGGCTTACTATCCATGAACGACGAAATTTCATTCCATAGATCCTGATCAATACCGGCTTTTTTTGCTGCTACCATCATCTCTAAAAGTAGCACCTCGACACCTTTTGAAAAAATGCTTCTTAACATCTTAAACATGGATGCTTTTCCTACTTCTTCTGAATAAAACCTGACTTTCATACCACATTTCTCAAAAAATACAGCAACTTCATCACCCTTTTCACCACCCGTTATGATAGATAAGGTAGAATCTCCGGGGTTTACGGCATTCAGGATCACACCCTCAACGAATTCAGCTTCCCCTGCAAGTATAGTATCTTTAATATTGATCTTGATTCCGGGAGATGTAGAATTGCAATCAATATACACATGGTGACTTTTTAAATAAGGAAGCGTTTTTTTAGCGACCTGTCCAGCCACTTGAGTGGTCACTGTGGAAATTATGTAGGTGTGCTGTTTACATAATTCAGATAGATCCATGACAGGTGCATCAATTTCAACGGCTTTTTTTAGAAGCCTTTCCTTATGGGCAGGATTATCAAATAAAACATCATAAACGCCAAATTGTATACCCGAATTTTTAAAAATTTTTGCTAATACATTACCAACAGTGCCAAATCCAATAATCCCTACTAATATACTCATATGATTTGTGGTGTTAATTCGTGAAACGAAAATAACTGTAATTAAAAATAACATAATAAATAATATGTTATTAAAACAATGAAATAAAATAATTGACAAAATAGGCTAAGTGTCCCTGCGCGTAAAATACGATCGGTTTTTTTTAAATGGAACTTAATAAGGTTAATAATAGAATTATCCTAAATAATTAAAATATGATAACGTATTATTTTGCATCGTATTCAGATTAATCTTGTCTATACCATGTCCTAGAGTTGTCTTATGCATGGAGGAGTAATCAGAGGGTTGTATAAGACTTGCCTGGGACGAGGTCCAGCCGAGATCACTATAACGGTGGGACTGATTAGTCACAGGCCTGGCTTTATTCCTATGGTAAAAACTTTATATTCGGTTTATAACCAATAAGGCATTTCATCAATTATGCCTTATATTTTAAACTTATAGGAATACGTTAAAAACCAGTTTTTGGTTAGGGTTTATCTTATAACTGCCTCTTTTGAAGCTTCAAGATTATAGGGTAAAGCTTCATTACCGTTCAGCTCTAACTTTTCGTTTATAGCCCTTAAATGATGATCCACACCTATTTCAGAGCCTGGGATGAATCCTGGTACGGTGATCACCTGAGCAAGGACCCCTCCGAATCCGCGGTGAATTACACCTCTGGGCAAATAGATTAAATCACCTACTTCTAGATCATATTCTTGCATCAAGTCATCTACCTGGCTCTTTTCAACTTTATTGGGATCCGTAATGATATTAGTTTGATCGCTGGTAATAATTTTTGCCCCAGGTTCAACCATCTGAACCAGATAAAATTCATCAAACCCAATATCATCCGGATGATAATGGCTAAATGAATCTCTGATCCTCACTCTGTGCGCGTTTAATGCATGATAAATATATTCACCCACATCTTCTCTCCAGGTTAAAAGAATTCGCCTGTAGGCATCAATTTCAGTAGCACAACCTCCTGCGATATCCGTTATATTAGGGTCCCAGTCTGGGCGTATAAAACCGGGAAGTTCATTTTTCGGTTTTTGTGGGACCTTAAATACTAATAAACCAAGGTTAACGTCAGAGTTTAGTCTTTCTCCTGGCTGGAGCAAGATGATGTCACCTACGATAGCTTCTGACTTCTTCTTTGCACCAACTTGATCAGTGATAATTGCATTTCCAATTTCATCCTGATTGGTTATACCGTCAATAGCCTGAACAAATACCACCTGAGTGTAATTCTGAGGTTTTACCGACTTAGAGTCCGGAATATAAATCATATCATAACCGGCATTGCGTTTGATAAATTCTTTACGAATTGAATTGAACTTATCTGCATCTTCTCCATTACTCAAATTTGCAATTTGTACCCTGGTTTGTTGAGCATGAACTTTCTGATTTAAGCCTGGTAATTGCATAAATAGCAAGAAAAAGGTTAAAAATAAATATCTCATATTTACGAAGACTGTAGGTTTCTATCAATTAAACAAATTATATAGAATGTTGCTTGAAATATTCACATCTATACTGAATTCTTAAAAAGAAGAATTCCTGTTATGGTCATTAATACGGATTAATCTTCGATTGTTTTTCCCCAAAGAGAAAACATCTTGCGAGCTACCTGAGTGTTGTCATACAAACCGGAGAAGATTTCAGCAGATGGTCCATAGCTGTAAATAGGTACTGGGGCTGCAGAATGTCCTCCGGTAGCCCATTGATATTCGATACCTTCCGGACCCTCACCGTTATGCAAGGTAAGTCCTCCTGTCTCATGATCGGCCGTAACCACGACTAAGGTATTGCCGTCATTTCTTGCAAATTCCAATACGTCACCTAATACATTATCGAAATCCGTAAGTTCATTTATGGTAAAATCAATATCATTATCATGTGATCCCCAATCAATCATGGATCCTTCAATCATCATGAAAAACCCTTCAGGATTTTGAGAGAGTTGTTCAAGCGCACTTTTAGTTAATCGATTCATTTGATCACCACGTTCAGGATATCTATCAAGATCCTGGCCTTCTATAAGGGCAATTACCTTATCTTGACCTAAAATTTGATCTATATTATTTTCATCATCAATTACATGGTAACCTTTTTCCTGCATTTCCGTGAACAGATTACGTTCATCTTCTCTTCTGCCACCTTCGCTTTCAGGGATAAAGTAATTAGATCCTGCTCCCAATATCATATCGATTCCTGAGTCCACATACTTGCCAGCTATAATAAACTCGTCTCCCCGACTTTCGTGATGTACACCAAACCCTGCGGGTGTAGCATGGGTGACACGACATGTTGATAATAATGCCGTGCTTTTACCCAATTCATTCGCATAATGAGCTATCGATTGAAGGGGTGAGCCATCAGGAGTCATGCCTAGCATGCCATTATTAGTTTTATATCCCGAAGCAAGCGTTGTTGCCCCTGCCGCTGAATCCCCTACTCTTCGATTACTGGAATGGGTAAATATGGCACCTGAATACGGCATGGAAGTTATGTTTAGATTACCAACGGCATATTCAGTTGCTGCAATCTGTGTGATTCCCATTCCGTCACCTACAAGAAGAATAATATTTTTGGGAGTGTTGTTATTTTCATTATCCTCAGAAGAGCATGAGACTAAAATGAAAGACAAAAATAGGAATGAGAATAATTTACTTTGATTCTTTAAATAAATCATGGAGTCTGGTTAGTTGTTCTTTAGTTATAGGAAAATAATGAATGAATGCTACTTATTTCAAAAGGTTAGAGCCTGCTTAACTCAATAAACAGGCTCCCGCTCATTATTCTACATCTATACTTCATGGTCGACCAATTCTTCTGCTTTTTCATTGCTTTCTTCAACGATTGCTAATAAGAATGTCGCACTTATAGCCAGAATCATTCCAATTAACGTAATGGTACTTGGGAAAACTGCGTATAAAGTCAATGAAATAATAATTGTAATCACAGGAGCAATCGCATTGGTCAAAGGAGAAACGACAATGGCTTTGCCATAGCGATAGGCATACACAAGGGCTAATGCACCTAATGCATTAAGAACCTGAATGATGGCGGCCAAATAAGGACCCTTAAAGCCCCAGTTAATATCCTGGGAGAAGTCAGTCATCAACAAAGCAACAGGTGCCAAAAGCACACCTGTTAAAGCCATATAAAAAAAGATGCTTTCCGCCTTCATGGTTTCATTGGCGAATTTCATGATAAAACCCTGAAAGCCCCAGGCGAAAAACACAAGAAGGGCAAGAACCAACCACAAGGAACCACTAACCACCATATTGTCAGGTGATTGATAAGAAAGTAAAGGAATGGCAATAAGAGCGAGGAATATTCCTATCCAGCCTCTCAAGTTTGTTGACTCCTTGAGAATGACAATGGATAATAAAACTGTTACTACAGGAGAAAGTGAAATAATCGGGAAAACGATATATGCCGGACCCATCCCAAGAACACGAAACAGTACCAGTTGCCCACCTGCACCCAGAAAACCAATTGCGGCACCCAACATGATAGAACGGGTATCAGTCTCGAGTTTCCAACCGGCAATTTTCATAGCTACAAGAGCCGGGGGTATCATTGTCAGAGACCAAACTACGTACCCTAAAGTAGCCGGGAAACCAGCTTGTTCTGTTATTTCTATAAAAGCACCCCATACACCCCAAAATACAGTGGTGATAATGGCAAATACTAACCAAAGTTTAGATTTCATATTATTCCTTATGTATATAGGTTCTCATCTTTTCTGAAAACCTTTTGTGGATGTATAATAGTTCTTAATATTATTAAAAACTGAATAGCATTATAAAAATAAATAATGTAAATGCAAAAAAACAATGGCTTTTGAAAGTAAATAGAATCACATTAGTACTAACAATGTTGCTTTTCTTGAATTGATTAGTTATGCTTTCAGGTATTAAAAAACAGGCAACTGAAACATAGGAAAATTCCTGCCGATACTGGTTAGTTATAACCTGATGTCGAATAACCAACATTTGTTTACACGATGATATCAAGCAATACCATTTTAAATCTCTGACATATGCTCAAAGAAAATCTATCATTTTATGTTATCACGTTGCTGATTTCCATGATGATCACTTTTGACTCTACCCAATCCTTGGCACAGTCTGGCAAAGAAGCTGTACTTACAATTATTAAAACAGAGGATTTTACCATCACCGGTGATGGTTCTGCAAATCAATGGTCGAATGCTAAATTTATTGAGCTTTCACAGGTTCCCAATCAAGAGAACAGGGAAGGATTAAAAACTAAAGTAAAGATCATGTATTCTAATACGGGTATTTACTTCTTTTTTCAATGTGATGATGAATTAATATCAGCAACTATAGATTCTCATTTTCAGGAACTTTGGAGGGAAGATGTAATTGAAGTTTTCCTTTGGCCTGACGAAAGGGAGACGGTTTATTTTGAATATGAAATTTCACCATTGAATTACGAATTACCTATTTTGGTTGCCAATAACCAAGGTGAGCAATCTCACTGGATACCTTTTGATTATACCTATAAAGAGGGGAGGAGAAAAGTCCAACATAAAACCTCTGTAACCGGAGGCAAAAAGGAAAGTGGAGATGCTATCACCGAATGGCGGGCAGAATTTTTTATTCCTTTTGAACTTTTACGTCCACTCAATAATATCTTCCCGGAATCTGGAACCCGTTGGAGAGCCAATATGTATCGAATTGACTATGATAAAGGGAAAACAAATTGGGTATGGCAACCTATAGAGCGAAATTTTCATGACTTTGAAAATTTCGGCACTTTTTTATTCGAATAGGGTTGTGTGACCATTATTGCAAAACCTTTACGGTAACCCCGGGCGGATAAGCATAATCGTACCAAAGTTGGTCTAATAAATCCAGGTCCGGCTCACCGTCATATGTTATGAAGCGGTATTCTGCTACATAAGGGGTACCCGGTTCGATAGCCATTTCACCCAACTGATTTGGAGCATAACTTAAAAAAGCCAATTCAGGATGTATCCGCATTGGCTGTGGATGCCTTGTGTTTTCCGGATGTCCAAATATAGCTATACCAGCTTGCTTACCGTCACTATGCCCACCAATATGGACCCAGCGGGAACGTGTTTCATTGCCATCACGTCCTAACCCTTCAGAAGTCATAAAGGTCCCGTTTGAAGAATCATCCCAATCTGAATGTCCTCTCAACCCTAAACCCCCATACACATGTTTTTTAATGATTAAGGGATTTCCGGAATTTGCTGTCTGAGTGATCACCAGATCAAATCGGTTATAACTGTGATCATTAGTGACAGGGGAGTATGTGTATATTCCCCACTTTTCATTCAGGGCAACTACTGACGGGTTAGAAGATAAATCAAGATATCGGTGTTGTGCCTGAATACCTGAATGAACGGGCCCCTGCCATTGATACTCTACTGAATCAGCTTGTACAATTTTCCCATTCTTCTGCCTCAAATCCCAAAAACTCAGGTCACGTCCCCGGAATTGAGTATTTGTCCAGGAAGTCCAAATGCCATAATGATGAGGCAGTAAGTCTGTATTTAAATGACTGGTTACAACAGTACCCTTGGGAGAATATGCAGGCTGAATGTAACCACCTCTTTTGTATACATCATCTAAAGAATCAGGAAGTATATTATCACCGGAAAAATAACGTAATATACTTCTACCGTTATATTTGAAAGTGATGGTATTATAATCTTCCTGGATTGTAATTTCTGGGCCGGATAAATCAGCATGGGGTCTGGATGTATCAATTGAATAAGTGACAGAATCACCGGCATCCAGTGAATCGAGCAAAAACCATCCTGTATTATCATCAACCTGAATAGTCACACACTCACCTGAATTATTTTCCATCTGATATATTCCGGATTCCACATAAATCGGGAAACTAAATGAAACTATAGTATTAAGGCGGTTCAAATCACCCGCGGTAACTGTAACTTCAAATTCAGGGGCTTCGACTGCATTATATAGCCCAATAAAAAAAATTATTATGACAAACATTTTAATCATAACGTTTGTCCCAATTATGTGAGTAAAATTAGCAAAACAGAATATTTTTATGCGGGTGGCATCCTGATTATTTTTTCAACAGGGAATATTATGAGTATCAATATTCAGTTAGCCAAATATTGATACTCAAGGCAAACTAAAGATCAGGTTATACAAGCTTAGTTGTACCACCCTTCGTAATCTCAACATCCATACCAGGCTTATTGGTTTTCCAGGCTCCATTGGTAAAGTCAGGTACATCTACGGCATTTGACCGGTTTGCTACCGACCATTCGCTCAAAGGAATGACAGAGCTTGATGTTGCCGCATCGTACACGTTCATTTCTACAGGCAATCCGTTACGCAGGCAGTCAATTAAACGCCAGTCCGTAGCGTTTACTCTCGCATATGAGCGATCCTGCCGTGCAGACTGGGCTTCATTAACCAGTTCATTAAACAGCCTTGTGATTTTTGGCTTATACTTTTCCATTAATTCATTTAATTCTTCTTCTGGAATCCAGCCATCTCTGTAGCTGAATCCAATCCGGTCAGGTCTTGCCTGATAGGTGCCTTCCGTTCCGCTAATCAAATCAAAACGAATACCTGGCCGAGGTGTGGTTACATCGTGCTGAATCACAATTGTACGTCCTTTATTGGTTCGGATGGTGGTGGTATTTATATTTCCACGATAATCTTTACCCACATACGGTTTCCAAAAATCATCCTGAGCGGCCAGTTCTTTTGCTTTTTCACGCATCATAAAATCATCACTTTGCATGGAAACCATATAATCCATTTTATCTCCGCAATTAATATCCATCATCTGGCATATCGGAGTCAGACCATGCTGAGGATAAAGATTACCATGACGGCCAATATTTTCTTTTAAACGCCAAAGATTATGGTAAGTATCTTTTGTGAAATTATAGTCATTCAGCAGATCGTGAATGTACCCTCCCTCACCATGAATAATTTCACCAAATAAACCTTGTCTGACCATATTCAGAACAACAGCAGCGGAACCGTAATGACAGGAACTTGACATTTGCATACAATGTTTACGGGTACGTTCCGAAGTTTCCACCAATTGCCAGCATTCTTCAATGGTATTGGCTGCGGGAAGTTCAACGAATACATGTTTGTCATTTTCCATGGCATAAACAGATTGAATGGTATGCAAATGCCAGGGAGTTACAATGCAGACCAGATCAATATCATTGCGATCACACAACTTCTTCCACTCATTTTCACCGCCTGAATACCCTACAGGATCCTGATTATATTCTTTAAGAGCCTCTTTGGCTTTACTAACTCTGTCAGGTTCCAGATCACATATAGCCTTGATTTCAACACCTTCAATGCCTGCATATCTTATGATTGTGCCAGATCCACGATTACCCAGACCAATCACACCCACGCGAACCACATCCAGTTTTGGTGCGGCATAGCCATACATATTAAATCTCTGCTGATGAGTATGGACAAATGGTTTTTTTTCTGAACGATTTGAAAATAAGCCGGACCCACCTGCCAGACTGGCTAAACCGGTAAGTTTTAAAAAGTTTCTGCGTGAGTTATTCATGTCAAAGTAATCTTAAGAGTTTTAAGTATGTTTTTCTATTCGAAACTTAGAGTATAAAATAATCTGCGGTATTCGTAATACTTGTGTTACAAATTATTGCGGGAAGTATCGAATACTTAACTTGTGTTTATTATAACTTATAATAAACTTATTTGCAAGATTCACTTATAAGCAAGAATATTTAGAAATGTATCAAGTAGTTAAGCTGTCTTATCTTGATTTGAACTCATCAAAGCGTAATTCAATGCTCCTCCACTACCCACGGGTGAAAACATCACTTTATCGCCTTTTTTATAGGGTATGCAGGCATCATAACCATTCGGTGTAGGATCAAAATAAAAAGCCTCTCTTGCCGCTATCTCAGAAGTAAAATATCCCCATATGCTTAATTGTTTCATCATTATATAATAATGTGAAGCAGTATCATCAGAGAGTTGAACTTCTTTCTCCAATTCCAGCAACAGTTCATGTTTCTTTTTGTCGTCCAGTTTTACAAATGTATCACCATACTTATTATTACTTTTCTCATTAATTGTTGAAATACCATCAGCGAAGATGATGGCTTCTTCATCCGTATAAAAATCTGTGACAATGGTATTCATAAATTCCCCAACCTTAGCCGCTTTTGCTCCACCTGATGAAGATGTTGCCGGCAAGATGGTTTCTCCGACCTCATTTAAAAATACTATATCCGATTCGCTTAATACCGGTTTTGCACGAGATTGGGTACATCCTGATAAGAATGCAGGAGCACCTATTATAGTACCACCAAACATTATTCCCATCATTGATAATGCTTCACGTCTATCCATTATATCTCCTTTATAAATTCCCTTTTTTCAGTTCATCAGCAGCATAATTTGCCGCTCTCGCTGTAATGGCCATGTAGGTCAAAGATGGGTTCTGGCATGCTGAAGAAGTCATGCAGGCACCGTCAGAAACAAAAACATTCTTTACAGCATGCATTTGATTAAAACCATTCAGGATAGAATCTTTAGGGTCTCTTCCCATTCGTGCACCACCCATTTCATGAATATCCTGGCCGGGAGGGTTATTACCATCCCATGTAGTGATATTTTTAAAACCTGCCGCATCAAACATTTCCGCAGCTGTGTTTTTCATATCAGCCGCCATATTATCATCATTCTCGGTATAGCCCACATCTGTTTCGAGCAGAGGGATTCCCCACTGGTCTGTTTGATCTTTGTTCAGGTACACTTTGTTGTTATAGTTAGGCAAAATTTCACCCATCCCTCCCGCTCTGACTGTCCAGGGTCCGAGTTCAGTAAACTTCTCTTTGAATGCTGCTCCAATGGGTTCATCGGTTGGTTTTAAGTTTCCGGCAGACCTTCCTGCCTGGAAATTATAAGCATATCCGCGTAAGAAGTTATTCTGTTTATCCTGACCATAGTTCCGGAAACGTGGGATGTAACTGTTTCCCGGGCGATATCCTGCATAGTATTTATCCGTATAGCCTTCCACTTCAGCCGCTGCTCCCGATCTGTAATTGTGATGCATGATATAATGGCCCAAAACCTCACTGTCATTACCAAGGCCTTTGGGGAAACGATTTGAGGTAGAGTTCATCATGATAAGTAGGGAGTTCAAGCTTCCGGCATTCAGGAATATGATATCACTGAAGTATTCATAGGTTTCCTTTGTATTTGCATCAATAACCCGAACACCCACCGCTTTCCCTTTGTTTTCGTCATAAATTATAGAATGAACTACAGAATGCGGTCGAAGAGTCATATTTCCTGTAGCCTCAGCTGCGGGTATGGTCGTTGCATTGGCACTAAAATATCCCCCATACGGACACCCTCTTCGACACAAGTTTCTCCTGAGACAAACTCTCCCATTATGAGGCTGAGATACATTTGCAGACCTTGATATTACTACATTCCTTTCGGGATAATTAGATTCAACAAATTGTTTGAAATACTTTTCAACGCAATTCATGTCACCAAGTGCCGGCAAAAACTCACCGTCAGGTATTTGACGAAGCCCATCTCTGTTACCACTGACACCGGCGAATTTCTCAACATGGGAATACCATGGTGCCAAATCTTCATAGCGAATGGGCCAATCTGTTCCGTTACCATCTTCAAGGTTCGATTTAAAATCGAAGTCAGCCCACCTTTGCACCATCCTGGCCCACATAAGAGACCTCCCTCCAACCTGATAACCCCTAATCCAGGTAAATGGCCTTTTTTGTACATAGGGATGTACATCATCTTTTACAAAGAAATGTTCTGTAGATGGATCGAAGAAATAGCGATTTACTATAGGATTCTCACGTGCAACATCGGGATGTGTCGTATTTCTGTGAGGATGATCCCATATCAAGTCGTTTGCAGTGGGATAA
>JBBDQY010000057.1:0-28692 GCA_040905745.1 Balneolales bacterium | reverse complement strand
GATATTGTTGTGCTTTTTATCATCAGGAATATTATCAAAATTAGCTAAAAATTCATCCTTAGTCCCAACGGGTATTTTCAGGTTATACGGGGTATCACCTGGAGGGGTAGCCCAGCGTAGCAATTCTGGATTATAATCCTGAAGTTGTTGTGTTGTAATTCCAATACATTCTGCAAGTAAGCTAAGATCAATTGAACCTACTACTTCAACCAAATCATAGGCATAAACCTCAGATTCATACAATTCTTCGAATCCAAATTCGGTTGGATTCATGGCAATAAGAGTTGCCGCTATATACCCGGGTACATATCCACGGGTTTCTCGTGGCAGAAATGAATAAATTTCCCAATAATTTTTTACGCCATTAGCCTGCCGGACTGAGCTGTTCATCCTTCGGGTGCTGACATTATAATTTGCCAGGGCTAAATGCCAGTCTCCATTCCAATAATCTCGCAAATCCCTTAAATGCTGAGCGGCAGCCCGTGTTGATTTTTCAGGGTCGCGTCGTTCATCTATCCACCAGTTTACTTCTAAACCATACACTGCGCCTGTAGCCTGCATAAACTGCCACATGCCGGTGGCACGCGCATGAGAACGCGCGACAGGTACCAACCCACTCTCAACCATAGCAAGATGCATTAGTTCGGTCGGTACTCCTTCTTCCTCAAATATTTCTCTCATCATAGGAAAATATTTAGCAGACCGTGTTAGCCACGATTCCATTGTCTCCGGACGCCTCATGGTAAGATAGGCAATATGGTTGTTTACCTGACGATTCCGGATTAAGGGAACATCGGTTTTCTTTACTGTGAAATTTTCAGGCAAAACTATGTTATCACCATCAAACCAGTCATTTTCCTGCATAAACATTTCCTCATGGATAGCAAAGATTTCTCCATGGATATCAACAAGCGGTTCGTCAATACCATAAAACTCCTGATATTCGGTCATCACAGAACGGTAAAGTTCCGTAAATTTTTTACTATCCAGAACTTCAGGATGATCATTTACCGTATTTTGTATGGCCATTAACGCGTCGGTAATGTACGTTTCAGCCGTCACTAAATCCTGGTTGATTTGCGCTTCCATAGCCAGTAAATGCATTCTGTAAATATTTGCAATTCTCTGCATTATTTCGGCCGGTGTAGCCAGGGGTATTGGTTTTGGATTTACTGCTTGTTTTTGAAATTTGGGGATTATTGATACTCCCGAATCAATACGAACATCAGGTAATTTATTAACTCTTAATGAGGAATTATGATCTTGTGCTTTTAAAACTAATGGAAGCAATAGCAGGATCAATAGGAAGGCAGGTAACTTTTTTGCCATGAGAATATAGGGGTTATTCAAAGGTTAGGATTTTCTAGAAAAACGTCTTTCGTATTATAATCTTATAATTAGAAATACGTGATAATATAATAAATGTGAAAACCAGCTCTAAATCAAAGTTTATGCTAATTTTAAGCTGTGAACCTAACCTATTTGGAACAAGTATCTTGAAGGGAAAAATATAATTAAAAAAATAACAGGCGATCTGAGAAACCTGTTATTAGTTAATTATTAATAATTAACTAATGAATTTAATGCCACCTTAATGTCATCATCGTCAGGAAGTATGTACTTTTCAAATGTTGGGGCAAAGGCAATAGGCGCAAACTTGGCGGCAACTCTTAATACCGGTGCATCTAGATATTCAAACGCCTGACTTGATATTTGGGCAGAGATTTCAGCTCCAAAACCAATAAACTCTAAATCCTCATGAAGTACCAAAACACGGCCTGTTTTTTTAACCGACTCCATTATTAGGTTTGTATCAAGGGGTACTAAGGAACGTAAATCAATAATTTCAATTTCAATATTATCCTTGGCAAAATCTTTAGCGGCAGTAAGGGCTTTGTGAACCATCGCACCATAAGTTACTATGGTCAGGTCTTTTCCTTCTTTTGCTATGGTCCCCTTTTTAAGTTCTATATAATAATCAGAATCAGGTTCAGGGCGCCGTGAAAAGCCCTGACGATACAGCCCTTTATGCTCAAGAAATAGGATAGGATCTTTAGCCCGTATAGCTGTTTTCAGCATACCTTTGGCATCTGCAGCATTACTGGGCATAACAATTTGGAAACCGGGGATGTGCCCAAAGATCGACTCTATATTCTGACTATGACATAACCCTCCATGAATATACCCGCCTATTGGTACACGAATAACCATAGGGCAACTAAACTGGTTATTAGACCGATATCTTAGGTTGGGAACCTGATTACGAAGTTGTTGCATTGCCGGCCATATATAATCACCAAACTGAATCTCAACTACCGGTTTAAGTCCCTGAATAGCCAAACCACAGGCAGAACCAATAATGGATGCTTCGGATAGGGGTGAATTATAACATCTATGGTCACCAAACTTTTCAGTCAATCCACGGGTCGCCGAAAAAACCCCTCCCTTGCCACCACCTACATCTTCACCAAATACAATGACATTATCATCTTTCTCCATTTCTTCGGTAATGGCATGATTTATTGCATCCACGATTACGACAGATTCTCCAACAGGTCCCTTTTTCTCATAATCGAGATCAAGTTCACCTTCAAAAAGTACATGTTTTAATGCATCTTCGAGCTTCGGATCATCCTGTTTCAGACACCATTCCGTGTCTTCGTCTATTTGCTTCTTTACATCATCTTTAATGACATCCAGATCTATTTGGGTGACCATTCCTGTTTCAATCATCTGGGTTCCCAATTTTAGTATTGGATCATGTGCTTTATCATTTTCCAATTCTTTTTCATCACGATATTTTTTTTGATCATCTGATGAAGAATGCGGGAGTAACCGTACTACGTGTGCATGTATTAATGTTGGACCATCACCATTTCTGGCCCGTTTAACAGCTTTCTTCATAGCCGCATGTGAATTAAAAAAATCGGTGCCGTCTACTTCATAAAGTCCCAGATTTTCAAATCCACTTACTGTTTTAGAAATACTTTTATTTGAAGTTTGTTGAGATACAGGGACACTTATTGCGTATTTATTATCCTGTACGACAATAACAGCAGGAGCTTTGGATCGTGAAGCCCAATTAAGTAATTCAAAGAAAGATCCTTCCGAGGTACCTCCCTCTCCCGTTGAGATACAGACAACTTCATCGTTCTTTAGGTAAGTGGCACCTTGGGCAACCCCCAGACCGGGTAAAAATTGAGCTCCGATGGCACTGGATACTGCAAATATCTTATGTTCTCTGCTATTAAAATGAGATGGCATTTGCCGCCCACCTGAAGTATCTGTGATTTTACTTAAATGAGCAGAGAGTAATTGACGTGAGGTCATACCCATCCCAAGAGAGTAAGCCATATCACGGTAATACAAGGCCCCCCAGTCTTTCCCAGGTTTCAAACTCCTGGCCATAGCCAATTGCACCGCTTCATGGCCTGAACCACCTATGTGAAAAAAACCTTTACCCTGTTTTAACAACAGCAACATTTTCTCGTCCAGTCGCCTGGATACCAGCATGATTCGATAAACATCAAGTAATTCTTCTTTCTCAAATTTATTAATCGGGGTGCTTGCTACTATATAAGGTGAATCAAGTGGTAAAAGTGGAGTTATTCTATTCAAAGTTTTTACACTCATAACTTCTAAAAAATTAGATTGTCGATTAGGCCCGCCATTCCAAATGACTACCTTTTAGCATGTAACCCTTATGAATCACTTTAAAATAATATGATGTCTCTGCTGAAAATATATACAGTAAACTTATTGCTGATACAAACGATATGTTTTCTCCAAGCTCCCACCTAATCTTTCCGCAACTCTGATGATATGGGTATTTGTTTCGAGTAGCCAACCGAACTCTGAAGAAACATAGCCTTTTTTAAGTCCATTCTCAATCGCTTTTCGGTGTAACATTGCATCGATTCCTCGGCCTTGATATTCAGGAATAATCCCCATTAATGCCGTCCTGATCTGATTAATATAACGCTTGTGATACCACAATTTAAATATTCCGGTTGGCAACAAAGAACCATCAAGGTGCTCCAATGCCTGGTTAATATTGGGGAGGGCAATAGAAAAACCAATAGGCTTTCCATCAACCTCTGCAATATGAGCAAAATCTACATCCAATATCATTTTAAGCTCTTTGCCCAAATCCTCAAACTCCTCTTTAGAGATTTCATGGAAACCCCAGTTTTTTGCCCAGGCCTTATTGAACAACTCATGGATGATCTCAACCTCAGTCTTAAACCTTCTCATATTAACTGGTCGGATCGTTAAACCAGGTAATCTTTTCATCACAATTTCGCCTGCACGGTCAAATCTTTCGAGCTTTATAGTATTCTTATCAGCTGAGTAAGCAAATAAATCCATAGCCTTTTCAAAACCTGCTCCTTTCAAAAGCCTATCATAATACGGTTTGGAATAGGGCATCATAATAGAGGGCTTTTTATCAAAACCATCAACTAATATTCCAATTTCATCCATCATACCAGGATTGGTGGGACCAAGTATGGTATTTAACCCTTTATTCCGCGCCCAATCACGTGCTATCTTAAATAAAAGGTCAGCTACAAATTGACTATCTACACACTCAAAAAAGCCAAAAAAACCAATATTGGTATTATTGTATTCATTATAAGCTTTATTGTTGATCGCGGCGATCCGTCCAACTACTTCATCTCCACGATGAGCAATGAAAAATTCTGCTTCCGCTCTTTTATAGAAGGGGTTTCTTTTTCTATCAACCAGATGTTTTTGCTGAATATGCAATGGGGCAATCCAATTTTGATCACCCGAATAATGCTTATATGGGAATTGCAAAAACTTTTTAAAATCACGACTACTTTCTACCGGTGTAATTCCTAATAAATCCGGTTGGCTGGCCACGTCAATCACGCTTCTATAAGGGAAAATCCATTTTTATCGATAATCCCATGCTTTATACCAACAATTTTAAAGGCATGCAGTATGGCATCAAGTTGTTCGTTTGTATGGGTTGCCATATAACTTGTTCTCATCAATGATTGACCTTTTGGCACTGCGGGGGGAATAACCGCATTCACGTAAACACCGGCTTCAAAAAGATCACGCCAGAAAATAAATGACTGCATCATTTCTCCTATTACTACAGCTATTATAGGAGATTGACTGTCAACCACCTGATAGCCCATTTCTATCAGTCCATTCCTCATGTAATTAGAGATCTCTACCAAGCGATCTAATCGCCATGGTTCTTCCTGAAGTATCTCCAGAGCTTTAAGTACGGTGGCAACATTAGCAGGGGGCATTGATGCACTGAATACATGGGCTGGAGAATAATGACGAATATATTCAATGACCGGGCGTTTGCCAACTATGAATCCTCCCAATGATGCAAATGATTTGGAGAATGTACCACTAATCAAATCGATTTTATCGGCCATCCCAAAATGCGAGGCTGAGCCTCTTCCGCCCTCTCCCAATACACCGATAGCATGGGCATCGTCCAAATAGAGACGAGCATCAAATTCTGCAGCTAAATCAACCATTTCGGGTACACATGCTAAAGCTCCAGACATGGAAAATACACCATCACTGATAATAATTTTACCAGTATCCGACTTTTCTCGTTCTAAAAGCCGTCGTAAATGATTCATGTCATTGTGATTATAACGAACCGTCCTGGCATTTGAACATAACGTTCCCGTTACAATACATGCATGGTTATCTTTATCCGAAAAAATAACATCGTTTCTGCCGGCTATTGCCTGAATGGAACCTTCATTAGTCTGATAGCCGGTACTGAATAATACACAGGCTTCTTTCCTCATGAACGAGGCTAATTTATCCTCTAAGAGCAAATGAAGATCCAATGTTCCGTTCAAATATCTGGAGCCGGTACAACCGGTACCATATCTGGTTATTGCGTTTGTTGCAGCTTCCATAACTCTAGGGTCATTTGTCAATCCCAAATAGTTATTCGAACCTGCCATAATAACTCTGCGTCCACCAATAACAACTTCGTTGCCATCCGTTTCAGTAAGTGGTTTGAAGTAAGGATATAATCCCTGTGCTCTCACCTCTTCGGCTTTCGTAAATTCGTAAGCCTTACTAAAAATATCTGTCTGTTTTATACCCGAATTGGAATTACCCATTACAAACCCTTAAACATGTCTAAAAAATCGTTTTAAATATAGTGAGTAAAAAGCAGCAATCAAATTTACACGTGAGGCTAGAATGCTCAGTGATTCCAAAATATGGCTTATGCTGCACTAAACTCCAATATTTTTATTAAAAAAATCCAATATTAATTCTTAATCTTATATTCTTGTTCTTTTTTTTGGATTACCTTTTCAATAAAACTCAGGTAATCCTCTAATACGTGTTCCCAACTGAAGCAATTCATTACATATTCTTTGCTGCTTGCGGATAGCGAATCAAGCTCACTTTGTAACACCTCATCAATTTTTGAGGCAAACTCATTTTGGTTGCCAACTCTGATACGATAACCATTTTTACCCTGTTTCACTACATCTTTAATGCCTTCGAGATCGCTCGCGATAGCTGGTGTTTCAGCAATATTCGCTTCAAGGATCACGATACCAAAACCTTCCATATCACCCGGAACTTTAATATTTGGCATAATAAACAAATCTGAAGCTGCATAAACATATCTCAAAATCTTATCCGGTTGTTTACCCGTCAATAGAATTTTCGACTTGTGAAGTGAGTTATTGATAGTTTGTTTGATTTTCGGAAACTCCGGTCCATCACCTATAATAATATAAAGGAAATCCGATTTGATCAAAGGAATTACTTCGTTTATGAACCATTCATGCCCTTTTCTTTTAATATGTCGCCCAACAGTCAACAATACGTTTTTACCGGCAAGATCAACACCCAGTTCTTCCTTAAATAAGTCTCTGCCCCTCGCTTTTGTAATACTGTAATTCAACTCTGTAGAAGAAAATCCATTAGGCAATGCTACACATTTTGTGGGGTTCATACCCCGTTTAATTGATTCTTCCCGTGTTGCTTTGCTGACAGATATTGCCCCATCCAGGCTCCTGAATACTTTTGGCAAGAACCACTGATAGGCAAAAAAAAGCAAAGTCACATCTTGCCCATGATTAATACAAACCATAGGCACTTTCACCCTTCCCCGAAGGAAAAAAGCCAGACTGGCCGTTACCATTGATGAAAAAATGATAACATCAGGCTGATGCTCTTTAACATGTGATTTTATCGCAAACAAGTTCTTAACCAGAAAAATGAATGTCCGCAATGCAATCCAGTTCCAGGATGATTGCAGTATGATTGTATCAAGTTTGATATTTTCTTTTCTGCCAAGTTCATTAACAAACTGCTGGCTTACCCGCTGCATACCACCTGTACTTTCCAGATTTGCATCTTTAGGTGGGTGTAAATGTGATATATAAAGTATGTTCACGCGTTTAGATTATATGCCATTACTTGGCAGCTAGTTTATAATATTCAAGTAGTTTGTTCATCACCTTATCCCATTCATACTGTTGGGCTTTTTTACGGGCATTAATTGCCATCTGAGTTCGCTTTTGTCCATTTTCAGCAAGCAGGTTAATATATGACGCAAATTTATCAGTATCATCAGCCCATCCGATAAAGCCAGTTTCTCCTTCATCAACAAGTGATTTGCTGCCAGTTGCATCAGCAACGATTACGGGGACTCCACAGCTCATTGCCTCCAATGTTACATTACCAAAAGTTTCTGTGTCAGATGGAAAGAAAAATACGTCACTGCTTGCATATGCTGTTGCAAGAGACTCACCATTTAAATAACCAGTAAAATATGCCTGAGGGATCATTTGGTGGAAATCCTTTCTTTCGGGTCCATCCCCTACAACCATAATTTTAATTCTACTGTTATGGATTGTGCATTTGTTTAAGGTATGAGCAAATATCTTAAGGTTTTTCTCCCATACCAATCTAGATACAAATGTCACCACAACATCATCATCATTGAAACCTATTTGACGACGCCAGTCAAGGTTCCTTTTCTCCGGGCTGAACAACTCTGTATCAACACCGCGCTCCCATATCTTTAAACCATTTAATAGGCCGTGCCCGTTCAATTCTTCCTGCATAGATGCTGATGGAACGTAAACATGACGGCAATGACCATAAAACCACCTTAGGTATTTCCAAACGAGAGGCTCGAGAAAACCAAGCCTGTAATATTTTAAATAACTCGTGAAATGAGTATGGTAGGATGCAACCAAAGGAATTCCATTATTATCGGCATACTTTAATGCTTTGTAACCTAATAGGTCCGGGGTAGCAATATGAATTAAATTGGGAGCAAAATCTTTGACCTTTTGTTTCACGTTTTCAGGGAGCCCGGTAGAAATCCTATACTCGGGCCTTCCAAATGCTGAGATGGATGGCACCTCTGTGAAATCACCTTCGTGTTTGATAGGTGGATGTTTAACGGTCGGACCAAATACCTTAACGGAAACTCCTTTGCTCGTCAGAAACCTGACCAAACGATTCAAAGTAAGTGAAACCCCATCCTGGATGTGGTTATAATTGCCTGTAAATATAGCTATTTTGAGCTCCGGCATTATTCAACGCTAAACAAATAAAGGTAATGGGATTTTTTATGTAATGAGGTTTACAATATATTACGTGTCAAAATTAATACCAGAACATGATAAAAATTTAAATAAAGGTGAAGTTCTGTTCCCTTTTATTTGCTCAAGAGTTTCCTCAACACTTCTTATCCTGGAATGTCAGATAATATACAAAATTTATGAAAGCCTTTATAACCGGTGGTACAGGGTTTATTGGAAGCCACCTGGCTGATTTTTTGATTTTGGGTGATGCTGAGGTCAGATGCCTTGTAAGAAAACAGGAAAAGTGGCTGGAAGGCAAACCCTTTAAAAAAATATCCGGCGATCTTCACGATCTTGCCGCATTAAAAGAAGGCATGAAAGGAGTCGATATTGTTTTTCATCTTGCAGGACTGGTTAAAGCTCCAGACTATAATGCCTTTTACCAATGTAATGTCGACGCCACCGAAAACGTAATTAGGATGGCCCAAAAATGTGGTGTAGAAAAAGTTATTGTGCTTTCTTCCCTGGCTGCTGCCGGACCCAGCAACGGTACTCCATTAAGTGAAGATGAAATGAACGAACCGGTTAGCATGTACGGTAAATCAAAACGAAAGATGGAGGAGGTAATCCATTCTATTTCCACCCCAGACACATCAGTCACAATTATTCGTCCACCGGCAGTTTTTGGGCCTCGGGAAGATCAGATTTATTCAATTTTCAAATGGGCTTCAAAAGGAATATTTCCGATCGTGGGCAAAAAAAAGGAAAGTAAAAGGCTTTCATTAATTTACGTCTCCGATTTGGTTGAAGGAATGATGCTCGCTGCGAATAATCATAAAAAAGGTGTGGAAACCTATTATATTTCCAGTGAAAAAACCTACAGCTGGGAAGATATTAAAACCGTCACAGCCGTTGTTCTTGGCAGAAAATTACGAGCCATTTACATCGAACCGGGATTGGTGAAAAAATTTGCCGGTGCAATAGAATATATATCATTATACTTTGGCTACTACCCCGTAATTAACCGTGATAAAGCCAGCGAAATGATATTGGAATGGACCTGTTCGGTGGAAAAGGCAAAGAATGAGCTGGATTATCGTCAACAGGTTTCGCTGGATGCAGGTATAACAAAAACCATACAATGGTATAAAAAACACAACTGGCTATAAGCAATGAACATTAAGTTACTGCTACCCCTAATCATCCTGATCATGGTCTCTTCAATAACCCATGCTCAGCCTCAATTGTTGAAAGATTTTGAAGGATTAATGAATATTCCTGAAATTATAGCTCTTGAAAGTAGCCCGGCGCATCTATACGTACTGTCTGACACTGAAGGCTTGGCCGTGTTCAGAACATCCTCAGATAGTTTGCAGTGGCTATATACCTCCGAAAACATGCAGCGCCGGGGAAACACCTTGATTTCTGATATCCGGTATGCCTATTTGATTGGCAACGGAACATGGCTCACGGTAATCGATCCTACAAATGTATTGGGGGTGTATTCATCTACCCGACTCCCCTCGATTCCAATTGATGTGGCAAGGAACGGTGATTATTTATATGTAGCTTTACAAGATGATGGACTGGCTCAAATATCTTTAAAAACCCCTGAGAGTGTGGAAGATAGTTTATCCATTGTTTTGCCTCTAAAAGAAACCCGCTCTAGAATTACAAGCCTTCAAAGCAGGCCCGGCCAGCTTTTTGTTCTTACTGAAAACAGCAGGATGTATTATTTCGAAGTAGACGATGACAATCTTAACCTTATAAATGACTTTAATTTGAGGGAACGTGTTAACAGGTTATACACTTTCGATGATGAACTTCTTGCTTCAAATGACCAGGGAGAGGTCTTTTCTATTTTTCCCGACGGCAGTTTGCTAAAGCTCTTTTCCGTTAATGCCCCTGTTAAGAAAATTCAGGTTTGGCGGGATTACATGGTCATACTCGATGAAAATCAAAGAATCTGGTTACAAAAAGGTAAAGAGTCACCTGAACTCTATCGGGAAGATGAAGAATCAAACAACGTATTTACAGTAAGCAAAAACCAGCTTTGGATGACTGAATTCGAACAACTGAGTCGTCTTTATACCGTAACAGATAATTATGAAAGGGATGAGAAACCAACACCTGTGGGACCTTCTCTGAAAATAGCCAGCATCCCTGATAAGGTCATTCCCTTACCACAACCCCTACTACTAACACTTGGGCTGGAAAGTGATCATGATATTAGTGAGATTCAGTTTCAATACCGTTCTTCCATTTCGGATGCCATTATCTCAAAACAAGGCCTTTACTGGCAGCCTCGTAACAATGATACGGGCGTACATCGTTTTACCGTGATTGCTAGTTCCAATGATGGCCAGGTAGACAGCACCTCGTTTACAGTTAATATACGTCCCTTCAATGCACCGCCTAGATTCTCACCCGTAAGGCCAATAACAATAGCCGTTGATGAGTCATTTACCCTTCCGGTTAAAGCCAATGATCCTGACGGTCTCGATGGTGATTTAATACGATATTTAGGCGTAGATATGCCCCAAGGTGCTACTTTAGATGAAAATAGCGGTCGATTCAACTGGACCCCGAACAGACGCCAGGTTGGAGGTCATGAATTTCAAATCATCGCGACCGATCAGTTTGGGGCAGCGGCATCATTGAATATCAGCATCACAGTTAGAGAGATAAATAGGGTAAACGAATAGGAACTGAATGATAACTCAC
Source organism: Balneolales bacterium (assembly GCA_040905745.1). Classification (GTDB taxonomy): domain Bacteria; phylum Bacteroidota; class Rhodothermia; order Balneolales; family Natronogracilivirgulaceae; genus JBBDMU01. The sequence goes on along the minus strand of JBBDQY010000057.1, from coordinate 17,401 downwards.
GTCTGTGAACTTAATATGACAGGTATATTTGAACTCTTTTTCTCATAGCATTCTCAAATGGTATCACTCAAATAAAAGAGAGCTGGCATGGCGGGGTTCAGGTGATGCTTATCTGATCTGGATATCCGAAATTATGCTACAGCAAACCAGAATTGATCAGGCAACACCCTATATTCTTCGCTTTTTTAACCGCTTCCCTACTGTTGAAAAACTTGCAAATGCAGAACTCCACGACGTTTTAGTGCTTTGGGAAGGTTTAGGTTATTATAGTCGAGCCAGAAACCTGCATAAAGGCGCTAAAATGGTCGTCACAAAGTTTGGGGGTGTAATACCTGATCGCTATGATGAAATTATAAAAATTCCCGGAATAGGTGAATACACCGCAGCCGCTGTACTAAGTATAGCCTACAATAAGCCTCATGCAGTTGTTGACGGTAATGTGACTCGTGTACTAACCCGACAGAAAGGCATCCGTGATGATGTTCGGGGTACAGATGTAAAAAAAAGTATACAAGACTTGGCCAATAAGCTACTTGATAAGACACAGCCCGGTGATTATAATCAGGGTCTGATGGAACTAGGTTCAGTCATATGTAAACCACGCAACCCATTATGCACGGAATGCCCGGTACAATTTAGTTGCATCGCCAGCCAAATTGTATTGGTAGATGTGATTCCCTATAAATCACCAGCAAGAAAACGACCGCACCATATTATAGCAACAGGTATTCTTCTGGATGAAATGGGAAATATTCTGATTGCACGACGTCCTGAAAACGTAATGCTTGGTGGATTATGGGAATTTCCAGGGGGCAAGCAGGAAAAAGGCGAAACTATTCATCAAACCCTGGTTCGGGAGTTAAAGGAAGAATTGGATGTTGAAGTTGAAGTCGGAGAATTTTTTATGGAAATTAAACATGCCTACTCGCATTTTACCATCAATCTCCATTCTTATTTTTGCACAATCACCAAAGGTATCCCAAAACCAAAATCCAGTGATGAAATACGCTGGGTCAAAGTTAGTGAGCTTGCAGATTTCCCCTTTCCAAAAGCCAATAGAAAACTGACGGATACTCTGGCCATGGTGAACCAGGACTTCTAAATAACAATTGGATTTCTGCCTAAGGAATATGATTATCAGGCTCTAACACGTTGCATGTCTATGGGAAACCCTCTTAATACCATTACAACTAAAAATCTTCAGTACCTAAAACCCTGGCTTGATGAAGTTGTAGCTCAAGTCGAAGTACCTGAATATATCCATAAAGATCCGGTGAGCTTTATGCATGCGTTTTCCGATAAAGAGGATCAGTTATTGGCGGGTTTCTTTGCTGCAATAATGGCATGGGGCAGGCGTGATATTGTTATTTCAAAAGTAGATAACCTGCTGTCCAGAATGAATTATCAACCGGCTGAATTTATCGGCAACTTCAATGCCGGCGATACATCAAAGTTTTCAGGTTTCAAACATCGCACCTTCAATGAAACGGATATTACCTGCATGGTCACCATTTTATCTGCAATCTTGAGGAAATATCGCTCATTTGAAATTTTTTGGGAGTACTGCTACCGTAATGCCCTTTCTCAAAACAGGGAACTCATTTCCGTATTTCATGAATGCTTCTTCAATGTTATCCCTGATATGCCTTTTCGAACAAGAAAGCATATATCAAATTCCGAGAAAAACAGTTCATGCAAGCGGCTCTATCTTTATCTGCGCTGGTGTATCCGAAAAAATAGTGATGTAGATCTTGGCATCATGAATTTTCTGCCTGTCTCAAGTCTGATGATCCCTCTGGATGTTCATGTAGCACGACAAGCCCGCATCCTGGGCCTCCTCACCCGCAAACAGAATGACTGGAAAGCAGTAAAGGAATTAACGGATAAGCTCATCATGCTCAATCCTGCCGATCCCGCCCGTTACGATTATGCCCTATTTGGACTTGGGGTAATGAAGTTGAAGCTGCCAAAAAGCTATATAGTAAATGAATAGACTCTAAAGAAGTCAATTGGAAACATTCGGCTATGCATAATCATTAAAGGCATGAATCCAATTCGGATTTTATGCAAAACTCAACGTTTGCCTTAATTATTTAGGTTTAGCCTGTTTATTAAAAATTCAGAACTTACCCCAGAGCTACTCCAAGTCAAGCCTTATACAACTCCCATGCCCGGGGGAGGAAACCGACCGTTTAGTAAGACATGTATAGGAGCAGGTACGGCCAAGGTCCCTTCTGAAGAAATCATAAGTATTAAGCTGAATCGTGTATCAGAATCAGAAGTTTTGCCCAAGAAGAGCTAAAATTAGGAAAAGGAAAAATAGGAGATCTACCTAAAAAAGTAAGGTTTATAATTGAAAAGATAATTTACATTGCTTCGAGTTGTTCGGATGCCTCTTCCCATTTCGAAAATAATGCAGATGATTTTTTCTCGATTTCGGCATGCTCACGTATGCATTCGGCTGCCTCGGGTTTTTCGTAGAAGGCTGTATCGGAAAGCATTTTTTCCAGTTCAGCTTTACGGGCATCCAGCCTTTCAATTTCCCGTTCGTACTCCATAACTTTTTTCTTCACGTGGTTCGGACCTGCCCCATTGTCACCTCCGCTTTTACTCCTCAACTGGGCTTCCAAACGTTTTTGTTCTTTTGTTTTTGGTCCGCGCGCCGCTTTTGCTTGTTTTTTGTTTAAGCCGTTGTTCTGTACCCCATTACCATTCGAGTTTGTTTTACTGATTGATTTCTGACCATTACTGGCTTCAAGTTGTTCTTTTCGTTTCCATTCATAGTAATTATAGCCTCCATCATAGATAGAAACCTGACCATCTTCTACCCGCCAGACCGTTGAGGCGAACTCTGCCAGAAAATGACGGTCATGACTTACAGCAAGAACCGTACCCTTATAATCTTTTAGCGCCTGGAGCAACACGTTCTTTGACTGAATGTCAAGGTGGTTCGTGGGCTCATCGAGTATGAGAAAGTTGGCAGGCTGCAATAATGTTTTAGCCAGAGCCAGCCTACTTCTTTCACCACCGCTCAACACAGAAATGGGCTTGAACACATCATCCCCAGTGAATAAAAAACACCCTAGGATATTTCGAACATTTGACCTGGCCTCAGAAGTCGGAGCAGAAGACATTGTTTCATCCAAAACAGTTCGGTCTGATTCAAGTACATCGGCAAGATGCTGGGCGAAGAAAGTTTGATGTACCTTGTGTCCATTTTTAAGTTGGCCTTCAAAGGGTTCGTTCCCATTAATTATTCTCGCAAGCGTTGATTTACCTGCACCGTTAGTCCCAATTAATGCAATCTTATCTCCTCTCTGAATTTCAAGATGCTGGCCTTCGGTGAACACGGGTACAGGGCTAGAATCACCGATGCCAGGATAGGTCTTTTTTAAGTTCTGTATTTCCAGGACGATTTTACCGGAATGCGGGGGTTCGGCAAATTTGAAGCTCATTTCTGCTTGAGAATCTTCAGGGGCTTCCACTCTTTCAAGCTTTTCAAGGCTTTTCATTCGGCTTTGCGCCTGCTTAGCTTTAGTAGCTTTGGCTTTAAAGCGTTCAATAAATCGTTCTGTCTGGGCAATTTCACGCTGCTGTGCTTCATAAACTTTTGTTTGCAGCTCAATTTGCTCGGCTCGCTGCTCGAGATACTGATCATAATTACCGGTATAGGTAAAAATACGGCTGTTGCGCAACTCGGCAATGCGATTGACCATCCTGTTCAGGAAAAACTGATCGTGACTGACTAGTATAACTGCACCGTGATAGGCTTGCAGATATTTCTCAAGCCATTCGATAGAATCTATATCCAAATGGTTGGTCGGCTCATCAAGCAAAAGGATATCAGGACGTTGTAATAAAAGCTTTGCCAAGAGAGCCCTCATCCGCCAGCCACCGCTGAATTTGGCTACAGGTTCATCAAGATCTTCGGTTCTGAAACCAAGACCTTCAAGCATTTCTTCCGTTTTGGATTCTTTTTTATCACCTTCAAGCATATCATAGCGTGTCTGGGCTTTCTCAATCTTATCGAGTAGTTTCTGATAATCTTCCGATAGAAAGTCTGTTGTTTCAGCTATTTGGTTGCCAAGTTTGATGATCTCTTTTTCAAGTCGGTTGGCCTCTTCAAATGCCATCATAGCAAGATTTTTGATGCTTTGGTCAACATTGACTTCCAAAACTTCTTGTTCCAAATACCCAACGCTGGTATCGGATGGCCAGGTGACCTGCCCCCCTTCTGGGGTGAACTTCCCGGTGATTAAACGAAGCAATGTTGTTTTGCCAGCTCCGTTAGGTCCTACAAGACCAATCCGGTCACCCGGGTTGGCTTGAAGATTTAAATTTTTGAAAAGACAGCGGTTTGAGATAAAAAATGTTATATTCTGGACTGCAAGCATGAAAAATAATAACCAACTTTAAGTGAATAATTCTGATTTATGATCGGTATAAAGGTAAAAGATAACGAAAGTATTGATAGAGCGATAAACCGTTTTAAAAAAATGATCACCCGCTCACGTGTTTTGATGGAATATAAAGAACGCCAGCAGTTCGCAAAACCCTCAGAAGAAAAAAGGGAAGCTCATAAAAAAAGCGTCCGAGAAGAGCGAAAACGCCGTCGTGACGAATGGAGATAATGTAATTTGTGAAAAGCCGGAAGAATCGACTTCTTGCTTTTCACGCCTCCCCTGCTTAAAAATAAGTCTCCCCAAGCTTTTCTCTGAACGGCCTCTCTCCAGAAAACCTGAAGTAATTCGTATTTCATAAGCAACTTTTAATGAGATCCATATTCATATGTTATCCTTTACAGATGGCATAACGGACAAGGAATATTATAATTCTCTGATCTTTTTGGGAAAATATTTATAGTGCATTTTTATACATAATAAAGCGTGGTGGGTAACAGGTGTTATATTTTCAGCCCTTCCATTAATGCTCCCTGCAAGTTAGTCACTTTTTTCAGGATTATCTTTCCATTATCCATTACCCTGCCTCCTGGAATCACTGCTTTTTCGAAACTCATCTTTTTTAATTCATCAAGACGTGCATCCAGTCTCGTAACCCTACGGACTTCCGCTCCGAGCCCTACTTCACCAATAAAAGCCAGGTTTCCTGCAACCGGTTTATCTACAAGGCTGGAAACAAGTGCGCAGGCAACACCCAAATCACAGGCTGTTTCGCTTAACTTCATGCCTCCCGCTATATTCAGGAACACATCGTGTTGAGAAAAAGGAAACCCACCGCGTTTTTCCAAAACGGCAATTAATAAAGATAACCGCCTTTGGTCGAAGCCCGAGGCGGTTCGCTGAGGCATTCCGTAATTGCTAGGTGTCACCAAAGCCTGTACCTCCAACAGTACCGGCCGAGAGCCTTCCATCGTGCATACAACTACATTACCACTCACCTGACTGTTATATTCCGCTAAAAACAATTGGGAGGGGTCTTTAACTTGTGCAAGACCGGTAGCTGTCATTTCAAATACCCCTATTTCCTGTGCAGGGCCGAATCTGTTTTTCAGAGTTCGAAGAATCCGATAATCCAGATTTTTGTCTCCTTCAAACTGGATGACCGTATCGACCATATGCTCCAGAACACGTGGTCCGGCCAGATCACCTTCTTTAGTTACATGCCCGATCGTTAATACGGTGATGCCTTCATGTTTAGCCAGTTGCATAAGCATGGCAGCACATTCACGTATTTGTGCAACGGTTCCTGGCATGCTGGTAAGTTCCGGACGAAATATTGTCTGAATAGAATCAACAACAAGAATGTCGGGTTTATCTTTACGGGCTTGTTCAATGATTAAGTTAACGTCTGTTTCTGTAAATACCTGAAGCTCGGGTTCTTCATACTCCATGCGCAGCGCACGCTGTTTTATTTGCCCGGCAGATTCCTCTCCTGAAGTGTATAAAATTCTGATATTCTTATTTTCTTTGGCCATCTGGAGAGCAATGGTACTTTTGCCAATACCCGGATCGCCACCAAGAAGAACAAAAGAGCCTGGCATAAAGCCACCTCCCAATACCCTATCAAATTCAGCCATGCCACTAGTGAACCTGTTGGATTCCTGGACAGAAATATCTTTTAGTGAGGTTGGCTTATTGTTGTAACTGCTTCCGTTTAGTCGGGCTTTATGTAGTTCCGGCTTTTCTTTTTGGCGAATTTCCTCATCAAAGGTATTCCAGGATGAGCATTGCGGGCAGTTGCCCACCCATTTGCCTGAAGTATGACCGCATTCGCGGCAGACAAACTGGGTTTTAATTTTGGACATAGGATAATTTTCAAGGGTAATGAATTTAAAATATAGAAAAACACTGAGAAGTTACCTACCCGGATAGTTGTTCTTAACGACATTTTTGAATAGAGTAGTAGTTTATTGGAAGTAAAAATAAAACACTTGACCGGGAAAAAGTGCGTTTAGTAAACAGAGATTTCCTAATGTATTGGTAGATCAAGAGAAAATCATGAAACAAAATAGGGGTACAAGGCCATTAGAATTTATATTTAATGCCAGTGAAATGGCCCATCTTATAAAAGCTCATGATTGGAAATCTACAAAGATTGGCTCTCCTGATAATTGGCCCCAAGAGTTGAAATCAACATTAACCTTATGTCTGGATTTAAGTTCTCCTTCAGTTATTTTTTGGGGTGAAGATAATATCATTTTTTATAATGATCCCTGGATGATGCTGATGGCAGCTAATAAGTATTCTTCATTAGGTAAAACAGGCCGGGAAGTCTTCTCTGATTCCTGGGAAAGTATTGAACAACAGATAAATAAAGTATATACAACAGGAAGGTCGGTCTATCAGGTTAACCAGCCTTATCCCTTAAATAAGAACGAAGAACTCTATTTTAATAACACATATAATCCAGTTCGTGGTAATAATGGAGAGATTTCCGGAATACTTAAAATAGCCTTCGAGACCACTCAATTAATTAAGGCTGAAAAAGATATACGAAAAAGCAAGGAGAGGTATCAAAACCTTTTTGAATCAATTGATCAGGGATTTTGCATTATACAAATGCTGTTCGATGAAAATGGTAAACCGAATGATTACCGTTTTATAGAAATTAATCCAACTTTCGAAAAACAAACTGGGTTAAAAGATGTTATTGGGAAAAGAGTCCGGCAGCTTGTTCCAAACCTGGAAGAACATTGGTTTCAAAAATATGGGCAGGTGGCACTCACAGGTAAATTCATTCGTTTTGAGGATCATGCTGAACAAATGAATCGCTGGTTTACAGTTCATGCCCAACCTGTAGGATATCCAAAAGAGAGAAAAGTAGCTTTGCTCTTTAAAGATATCACAGAACGAAAAGAGGCTGAATATGAAAGGGAACGATTACTCAGGGAGGTTGAAACAGAACGTAAAAAGCTTGCTGCTATATTTCATGAGGCACCTTCTTTTATGTGTATTCTTCGTGGACCGGACCATGTATTTGAAAGGGCCAATAATTTTTACCAGAAGTTGATAGGATTTAGTGAAATCATTGGTAAACCAGTAAAAGAAGCTTTGCCTGAAATTGAGAATCAGGGTTTTATTGAAATCCTTGATAAAGTATATCAAACCGGAGAATCATTTTCATCTAACGACTTTCCTGTGATGATGCAGACAGAACGTGGGAATACGGAAGAGGAACGAATTCTTAACTTTGTTTATCAGCCCTTACGGGGATCGGATGGATCAATCACAGGTATTTTTGTACAAGGCATTGACCTGACTGAGCGAAAACAGATAGAAACATCTTTACGGGAACGCGAAGAACTGTACAGGGGCCTTTTTGAATCCATTGATCAAGGCTTTTGTATTATCAAAATGCTCTTTGATGACGAAGGTCTTCCCATCGATTACAAATTTATTGAAGCAAATCCCACTTTTAAAAGTCAATCTGGACTGAATGATGTAGTGGGTAAAACCATGCGTCAACTTGTACCTGATCATGAAGATCACTGGTTTGAATTGTATGGAAAAGTAGCTGAAACGGGCGAATCCATACGTACTGAAAATTTCGCTGAAAAACTTAACCGTTGGTTTGATGCATATGCCTACCGGGTTGGCAAACCAGCAGAAAAAAAAGTAGCCGTATTATTCAGTGACATCACTACACGCAAACGTACAGAGTTTCTGCTACTTGAACAAAAAAGATTGCTTGAACTTATTGCTACAGGAAAGCCTTTAGAATATTGTCTCTCATCTTTATGTGAAGCGGTACCTCGCCATAACCCCCACGCCCTTGCCAGCATTTTAATCCTTGACAGAAAGCGACATGTTTTTTCCAGGGTCATCAATCCAGATATAAAGCCTTCGTTTGGGGAAGGGCTGGAAAATATAACCATTGATGATCCATCCAGTGGCCCTTGTGGAAAAGCTGTCTCCATGGGTAAACCTGTGACATCAACAAATGTCGAAGAAGACGATCAATGGTCTCAGGAATGGCGTAATTTGTGTTTAACCCATAATATCAGAGCAACTCATTCTACACCTATTTTTGACAGCGACGGCCAACCTCTTGCATCGTTCATGCTTTGTTTTGATCAGCCTCGCAAGCCTGATGAATGGGAGCACAGGCTAGCAGATTTCGGAGCTTATATTGCTAGCATCGCCATTGAACGAGATCAGGCTGAAGAAGCTATCGGTAAACCCGGATCTATCATCTTTATTGATGATGATAAATCTGATGCTGCTGAAAAAGCTGAGGAAGAAAAGCTGCTTGCTTTTAAAAAAGGCAGTGTCGAAGATGAGAGGCCACATATCAGGAAGAATGGAAGCATATTCTGGGCTTCTGGAATGATGATGTCTATGGCTGATGGTCAAGGAAATGTAACCGGATATGTTAAAATTCTACAGGATGAATCAGAAAGGAAAAGAATAGAAGATCGTGATAAATTTCTGATAAGACTTGACGATGTAACAAGACCCTTAAATGATCCTAATGAAATTATCACAATGGCATCCAGAGAATTGGGTAACCATCTTAAAGCCGACAGATGTTTATTTTTTGAAAGAGAATCAAGTGAAGTTCAACTTTTGGTAACTGGAGTTTATTCAAGTGACAATATGCCTAAAATTGAAGATACATTTGCAATATCTGAGTATGGGAATGATCTAAAGCAGAAAATACGGAAGAATAAATCATGCATAATTGATGATATAACCAAAGATTCATCCTTATCCGATACAAACCGTATAAACTATGAACGATTAGCGATCAGAGCTCATATTACCATACCATTACATAAATCAGGACGTTTTATTGCAGGATTATCTGTTCAACAAAAAAATGTACGCCAGTGGTCACTTGAGGATATACATATCTCCCGGCTTGTGTTAAGCAGGTGTTGGGAAGCAATAGAACGGGCTCGTGTAACCCGTAATCTTAAAGAGAGTGAAGAACAGTTGCAACGGTCTCTAAAATATTCGCCCATACCGGTAATTATGCATGCTGAAGATGGAGAAGTATTACAGATTAGCAATTCCTGGATGGAACTAACCGGTTATTCTATTGAGGATGCTTCGGTATTCAAGACTTGGCTTTCAGAAGCTTATGGGACTTCAGAAAATAAACTCACCGAGACAATAAAGCACCTTTTCAGGAATAAAAAAAGAACATGGTCAGATGATTTTGAAATCCAAACCAGAAATGGAGAAACCAGGATATGGAATTTCAGCGCCTCCTCACCTGGAAAGTTAAAAGATGGACGACGTTTTATGGTTGGAATGGCTCTGGATATAACCGAGCGAAAACTAGCAGCAAATACTCAAAGGCTTTTACTCGGTGAACTTAACCATAGAGTAAAAAATACACTGGCAACTATACAAGCCATAGCATCTCAAACATTACGACAAACATCTAACCCTTCGGAATTTGTTGCTAACTTCAATGGACGATTAAAAGCACTTGCTGCTGCACATTCATTACTGACGCGATCCAGTTGGAAAGGAGCATTTATATCAGAAATATTACGTCAGCAATTGGCACTGAAGGATTATAAAACCGACCGGATTGAAATCAATGGCCCTCCTATTTTTCTTTCATCTCAATCGGCTTTACATCTGGCACTGGTCTTACATGAATTGGGAACTAATGCTCATAAACATGGCTCTCTTTCTACATCATCCGGTAAGGTGAAGGTTTCATGGGATGCTACATCCACAAATGAACAACTTAAACTATCTTGGATTGAGGTTGGAGGTCCGAAAGTAAAACAACCGGGTAAAACAGGATTTGGGAAAATGCTCATCGAACAAAGCCTGAAAGGAGTGGGAGGTGATGCCATCCTCATCTTTACGGAATCAGGGTTGAAATGTGAGATCACACTTCCCCATCTCAATGAAAGTAAAAAGAATATTCTTGCTAAGAAAAGATATGAGCATTAAAAGCATACTTCTTGTGGAAGATGAGTATTTGATAGGTATAAATATATACACTACCCTTTCCGATGCCGGTTATGAGGTAATAGGACCAGCAATGAATGTTCAGTCTGCAATGCAACTTATTGATAAGAACAACTTCGATGCCGCTGTATTGGATGTGAATCTCGGTGGTGAGTTCAGCACCACCATTGCTGCCCGCCTGTCCAGATTAAGAATACCCTATTTGTTGCTCTCAGGCTATACAAGGGAAGATCTTCCTGATGAAGTAATCGATGTCCCCCTTGTTGAGAAACCTTTTGATGACTATATTTTACTTGAAACCCTATCAGATTTTTGGGTGGATAATAAAATACCTTAGTATGATGGGATATTTGAATTTATCACTTACGTTTGAATTAAGATAATCTTGGTATCATTACCATTCTATAATTAACCATTTGTAAATATTAACAAACCACTTATCTTTACTTCTAACCTTAAAATATTGACAAATTAGAATTCAGGCTTGGGTTTTATCCACTTATTGATATAAACCAAGTAAATATGCCCAATTTATGACATTACATTAGTGAGAAGGATTTATCACATGATTTAATGTTCTGCAGATTGTTTCATGAAACTGAGGATGGAGTTTTGAATGTGCTGTAAACACATACTACTGGTTGAAGATGAATTTCTAGTGGGGATGAATATACAAATTACCCTCAGGAATGCAGGTTTTAAAGTTACAGGACCTGCAATGAAAATCGAAGAAGCATTGCTTCTTATAGATGAAAACGAATTTGATGGAGCCGTACTAGACGTAAATCTTGGGGGCAATAGCAGCTGTGAAGTTGCCACTAAACTAACAGAATTGGGAATCCCTTTTATATTTTTAACAGGATATACCCGTGATAACCTGCCTTTTGATATTAATGATATCATGGTGCTTGAAAAACCTTTCCATGATGAAAAGCTAATTGAGACGGTTAAAGGCCTTTGGCTGGAAAATAAAAATGCCTGATGATATTGCTATAAGGCCTTCTCATTAAAAAGCTTTGTCATTATTTCTTAAGAGCGTCTGGGTACTTCGGCTTTACCATCACCCCATTGAATTTTGAATGACTGGGTTTCATCAAATTTTGAAGCCGTTTTTACCCAGCCATCACCTTGTATGATCCGGGTGAAACCTTTATTCAGAGCTTCATTAGGATTGATTCGCGACAATCGGTTTTCCAGTGTGGTAAAATGTTCGCAGAATCTCAGGTATTTGTATCTTATTGATGAGGTAAGCTGATGGTTCAGCGAAGACACTTGTCCATTCAAATGTGAAGCTTTTTCACGCACTTTTAATAAGGCATGGTTATTCAGATAATAATCAACTTTGTCTTTTCGCCTCTTCAACTGATATTTGATTGCCTCTCCAAGACATTTATCGAGATCCTCAACATGATATCGTAGATCTGTAATATCAGGTACTGCAATACTTGCAGCTTGGGTTGGTGTTGCAGCACGCACATCAGCAGTAAAATCTGATATACTGAAGTCTGTTTCGTGTCCTACGGCGCTAATTACCGGCACATGGCTTTTATATATGGCCCTGGCAACTACTTCTTCATTAAAGGGCCATAAGTCTTCGATAGACCCACCACCCCTGCCTATAATCATTATGTCTACTGACTTAGTACTTGAAAAATATTCTATACCAGTTGCAATTTCTGAGGCGGCGGAGAGTCCCTGCACCGAGGCATGATAAAGAAAAAGTTCAACTAAGGGATATCGTTTGGTCAAGGTTGAGACAATATCCTGAAAGGCGGCCCCTGTAGAAGATGTCACGACTCCTATTTTCTTCGGGAATCTTGGTAGTTTTCTTTTTCTTTCTTCTTCAAACAATCCTTCTGCCTGAAGTCTGCCCTTTAGTTTTTCAAATGCTTGCTGAAGTGCTCCGGCCCCGGCTTGTTGTACAGCCGAGACTATCAACTGATATTTACCATGAGGTGCATATAACTGCAACTCCCCTCCTATCATTACGTGCTGACCATGCTCCAGCATGATATTATTACGCTCAACTGTGCTTTTCCAGATTACACAGGGTAACTGGGCGCTGGAGTCTTTTAATGTGAAATATATGTGTCCGTTACGGCTTGTTGTTGGTTGACTCACCTCACCTTGAACTAATACATCATAGAATTGCTCTTCAATGACTGTCTTAATCTTAAAGGTAAGCTGTGAAACTGTTGGGATTTCGTTTAAAAACTCCAAGTTGGGGTGAGGTTATAGCAGGTTTTGTGAATATCTTTGTGTAATTTCTTCAGGAATATTAATGACATTGTAACTAAGTCACAAAGTTTAACTAAGCTTTCTTTTATGCCTGTTGCTCAAGATGTTTTATTGCAAAATTTAATTCCCGTTGGACCGGCCCATAACGGCAAAGACAAAGTGGATATTAGAATTAAAAATGGATCCATTATCGAAATTACTACTAACCTTGAGCCGCAAAGTTCAGAAATAGTCCACGATTTTAATGGGGCATTCGTATCTGGTGGCTGGATGGATATGCACGTTCACTTAAGAGAACCTGGTTATGAACATAAAGAAACCATTATCACTGGTTGCAGGGCAGCAGCTTTTGGAGGCTTTACGGCTGTGGCTTGCATGCCTAATACCGATCCTGCCACTCACACCCGCGATGTGGTAGAGTATATCATTGGAAAAGCAAAAGACCTTCCGGTTGATGTGCACCCCATAGGTTGTGTATCTAAAAACCGGCAAGGGAAGAGTATTGCAGAAATGGCTGACATGAAAGAGGGCGGTGCTGTAGCCTTCAGTGATGACGGCGACCCGGTGTATGATTCACGCTTGATGCGTATAGCGCTGGATTATGCATCCATGCTTGATGTACCGGTTATCAATCATGAAGAAGACCTGGCTCTCTCCAGGCCAGGACATATGCACGAGGGCAGAGTATCAACTCGTCTAGGACTTGATGGTACACCTTCTATCGCCGAGGAAGTGATGATTGCCCGTGATATCTTGCTGGCTGAACTTACCGGAGGTCATCTCCATGTTGCTCATATCAGCACAAAAAATGCAGTAGAACTGGTCCGCCAGGCTAAGTCAAAAGGGGTAAAAGTAACGACTGAAGTGTGTCCGCATCATTTTGATTTAACAGACGAAGAGATAGAGCGTTCTCATTTTGATACCAATTTTAAGATGCATCCCCCCCTCCGCACCCGGGAAGATGTTGATGCCATGATTGAAGGGTTGGTAGACGGAACTATAGATGTAATTTGCACAGATCATGCTCCTCATTCAGTAGACGAAAAAGAAGTCGAGTTCATATACGCACCAAATGGCATTACGGGTCTCGAAACTGCCTGGGGGGTAACCTGCCGAAGATTGATATCCACTAAGAAGATGAATCTCAAGGATGTTCTGGATAAACTAATTACTCAGCCCCGTACAATATTAAATTTATCAATACCCCAGATAAAGGCTGGTGAAAAAGCCAATTTGACTATATTCAATACAGATCAAAAATGGATATTTGATCTAGCATCAGTTCGATCAAAGTCCCGTAATTCACCTTATCTGGATCGGGAATTGACCGGTAAAGCACTGGCTATCTATAATAAAGGTCAGCTTGTGATTGCTTAGTTTATTTTTTCAGAATTAAGTATCATCTTTGATCCGGTAGGATTCTATTGGGTCAATAACATTGTATAATGCTAATTATTTACTTGCAGAAAGGCTCTGAGAATTTCATTTTAGCCTACCGTTCAGCAGGTTATCGATAATTATTAGCAGGGTATTTGTACCTGAATTATTATCATAGAATTGTATCATATAGCGGTTTAACCATTGAATTTTAAAATACCACATACACTGGTTTTAATGTTCACACTGATGGCAGCAGCTCTGTTATTAACGTGGATTGTACCTTCTGGAGAATTTGAAACTACAATCAATGAACAAGGTCAGGAAGTCATCATGCCAGGTTCCTTTACTGAGAAAGAAAAGGATTGGCTGAGTCCTATAGCTTTGCTTACCGTGGTACCACGTGCACTATCAGACGCACAGGGCATCATCTTCTTTGTGCTAATTGTAGGAGGGGCTTTGGCTGTGGTCAGGGAAACGGGTGCTATAGATGCTTTCCTGGGGAAAATGGTAACGAAATTTGGTAATCGACCAGCCTACCTTCTGTTCTCTGCTATGTTTATTTTTGCCCTTGCTTCAGCTACTTTAGGGATGGCAGAGGAGTATATCCCTTTTGCCATTATCCTCGTATCGCTTTGTATTGCACTTAATATGGATTCTGTTACCGCTATAGGCACAATGGTGGTAGGTTATGGAATTGGATATGGTGTCGCATTTCTGAATCCTTTTACACTTCTGATTGCCCAGGATATTGCACAGCTACCATTAGGTTCTGGAATGGCTTTTCGGTTAGCAATTGGGATTCCTTTTCTAGCAGTTGGATTCCACCATGTTTGGAAATACGCCAGAACCGTTAGGCTTAATCCTTCTCATAGCCTGGTATACGATATTGACAAAAGCCATCAGCTTCAGAACATTGATTACCCCGATCTGACAATACGAAGAAAGATGGTTTTAGCGGCTTTTATAATTATCCTGATTGGCCTGTTCCTGGGCATTGCAATAGCAGATTGGTATTTAGTGGAATTGGGAGCCATGTTCTTAGCATTGGCTATATTAGCAGGTCTGATTTCGGGTATAAGTGTAAACAAAATAGCTGAGACTTTTGGTATTGGTGCTGCAGAATTAACCAGCACAGCTTTATTAATTGGGTTTGCACGATCCATCGCATTGCTTCTCGAAGATGGCGAAATCCTGCACACCGTGATCCATGCGCTTGCAACCCCCTTAACCTACATGGGGACAGAATTTGCAGCTATTGGCATGCTTATTATTCAAAGTATCCTGAACTTCTTTATACCCTCCGGCAGCGGACAAGCTTTTGTAACTATGCCCTTGATGGCACCCATTGGTGATCTTGCGGGGGTATCCAGACAGATTTCTGTACTCGCTTATCAGTTTGGTGACGGTCTGATGAACATGATCGTTCCTACCAATCCGGTCCTAATGGGGATACTTGGACTGGCAGGCATACCTTACGATAAATGGTTCACTTTCATCTTTCCCCTAATGTTAAAACTATTGGTTCTCTGTTCTTTTGCATTGGTATTAGCCGTTTGGTTAGGGTATAAATGAGAGAGATATTAATTAAATTATCTCTCATGATCTACAAATAGGGGGAAATCTTTGGGTATTAATTTAACTCCTCTATAATTGCTTTCGTATCAATTAACTGATCTACTGTTGTACCATCACGCAGAACTTCATCTTCGAAAAAGAATTTATTTTCTCCAAATGCTGGCTCTAGTTCGTCCAGCCAGGTAGCATCAGGATCGTATTTCGCGAAGAAAGGACGATGCACCCAATCAGGATTACGGCTTTGCAGAAAACGCAATACATAAACTTTTTCATTTGCAACTTCAGCAACTCCTAAAATCTGTACTTTCCCTGGCCCGGCAGACATGCTGGGTCCTCGCACAGTACGTGAAATACCACTTACATTTTTGTAGGCTTCACGGAATATATCATGAGCTCTCTCGAGGCTTATATCAAAATGATGGCGTGCACCAGTATCCCGCACCACGAACATATAATAGGGTATCATTCCCTGTTTAACTTGTATTTTCCACATGTCAGACCAGGTTTTAGGGTCATCATTTATGTGACGAAGCAAAGGTGATTGCGTACGTATCTGAGCACCTGTGTTTCTTACCCGCTTTATAGCCTCATGCGCGATTGGTGTTTTTAGCTCAACAGGATTAGAATAATGGGCCATTAAAGCAAGATGTTTCCCTGATTTTACAACGCGTTCAAATAATTCCAAAGTCGCTTCAGAATCTTTATCAGTTACGAACTTATAGGGCCAATAACCCAAGGCTTTGGTACCAATCCGAATCGTTCGAAGATTTGGGAGGTCAGCGTTCAGCAAAGGATCAATATATGAAGCCAATACTTTGGCTTTCATAATCATGGGGTCACCACCAGTGAATAAAACATCTGTGACTTCAGGATGTTCTTTCAGATAGTCAATAAGCAAATCAACTTCTCGCATAGCGAACTTTAGCTCATCGATGCCTACGAATTGTGGCCAACGGAAACAAAAGCTGCAATAAGCGTGACACGTTTGACCCTGACTAGGGAAAAAAAGTACTGTTTCCCGATATTTATGTTGCATTCCAGCCATCTCCTGGCAACCCAAAGTAGGCTTATTGGCTTCCATTTGTCCGGCAGGGTGTGGATTAAGCTCCATTCGGATTTCATTGGCTACTTCTTTTATTTTTTCTTTTGATTCTCCACTTTTTAAAGTTTCAGCCATCTTATTAAAATGATGGTCTTTGAGCATCGTTTTTTGAGGAAATGTAAGATGGAAAATTGGATCATTGGGAACATTATCCCAATTGATTAGCTGATCTACTACGTAATTATTAGCTTTAAAAGGCAATACATTGCCGACTACTTCTATGGCAAAACGCAAATCTTCAGAGAGTTCCTTTATTTGCGGGATTTCTTTATAATTACGCAGGTTATACGTTTTATATTTGGGTGGTTTCCCATCTATATTAAATGAGGAGTTTTCAAATGATCTCACGGAACCTCCTGATATTAAA
Organism: Balneolales bacterium; assembly: GCA_040905745.1. Lineage (GTDB taxonomy): Bacteria > Bacteroidota > Rhodothermia > Balneolales > Natronogracilivirgulaceae > JBBDMU01. Next base: position 345 of record JBBDQY010000057.1, on the reverse strand, counting down.
GATTTCAAAAAGCTGGTTGATTACTAATTACAGGTCAAACCAGTGAACTCTATGTTCTCATATAAATCAACTGAAAATAATATTATCCATACCTCTCAGTTGTGCCAGCGAAAACAAATAATATTGTAAAATTAATCGCGGGTCTCTTGAATTACTTTACAAAGATAAAGAAAACTGAAGCAAAAGCGAGCAGAAATATATCACGGCTTGATATTTTAAAACAAATAAGAACTATGAAGAACTTTTAATTGTTTACTCGTTAGAGTGTTAAGGAGGGTTTAAACAGTTATTTAGTCGAACCTGAAGAACTCTATGTTAAGCTTCGGATTAAGCTGGTTCGGGATA
>JBBDQY010000056.1:0-28757 GCA_040905745.1 Balneolales bacterium | reverse complement strand
AAAGCCCATTTGCGTATTGAAAATAGGTTATTGCCATCGGGTCCTACAATTACAGATGAAATTGCCAATGCCGTTTTCTGGACAGGATTAATGAATGGTATGACTAAAGAGTTTAGCGATATATCCTCCAGGATGAAGTTTGAAGATGCTAAGATTAATGTATTAAAAGCTGCACGATATGGCCTGGGTACACAGTTCAAATGGGTGGATGGGCAGGAAATATCGGCTCAGGATTTGATTGTAAACGAATTGATTCCTATCGCACGTCAAGGACTTAAAAAAGGGGGCGTACATTCTGATGATATAAATGGATATCTGAACATTATAAAGAAAAGGGTAACTACAGGACAGACAGGTTCTCAATGGATGTTTGACGCATGGTCAGAATTAGACAGCAATGAAAATGCGGATACGAAAACGATGATGATAACGAAGGCCATCCTGCAGAGACAAAATCAAAATAAACCGGTTCATGAATGGAATATGCCCGGCTCCGATGATACGAAACCCACACAAAATGTAGATGACAAAGTTGGCAATTACATGTCATCCACCTTATACAGTGTTGAAGAAGATGATCTGGTACAGCAGGTAGCTTTTCGCATGATTAAAAATAACTATAATTATGTTCCGGTAGCTGATGAGCAGGGCAAACTAAAAGGTCTGATTACCAAAGCCCGCATATTAGAGCATAAAGTGATTGAGGGCTCACAGGAGGTTGATGAGGGGATAATCGTTAAGGATATAATGGAGATTAACCCACCCACCGCCGACCCGTCAACCTCATTATCCGAGGTTATCAGAATAATGAAAGAGCATAAAACTAAATGTCTGCCAGTTATTCATAATGAGAAGATTGCCGGAATTATAACAGAATTTGACATCATGAAGGTCTCGGAATATTTAATGGAAAAGAAATAGGAAGGAGAACCAAAATGGCAAAGATTACGCATAAATCTTTGAATGAAACTATTGATATTGACAGGGTTATAGGACGCTATACTCAAGATAAGCCTGGCCCTACCGTAATTTTTTTATGCGGCACCCATGGTAATGAAACATCGAGTATATTTGCCATAAAAAAAGTTTTTGAAGAACTGGATGAATTGCAGCCTCCAATAAACGGTGTTTTAATAGCAGCATATGCCGGGAATTTAGAGGCATTGAAACAGGATAAGCGTTATATAGACATGGACCTTAATAGAATGTGGGTACCTGAACGTTTAAAGAGACTAGGTTTTTTTGATAACATGGATGAACCAAGTGGGCATGAGAAAAAAGAAAAAGAAGAACTGCTTGGGTTGCTCAGAGAGAATTTTGAAAAGGTTAAAGGTGAATTATTTGTATTTGACCTTCATACTACATCATCTGTAAGTCCTCCGATTACAGCCATTAGTGATTCGATTAAAAACAGGGAATTAGCCCTGCAGTATCCTTTACCTTGTGTAGTTGGTTTCGATGAACAGACGGAAGGCACTTTCATGAATTTTATTAACGAACTGGGCATCACCGGAGTAGCATTTGAAGGGGGAGAGCATTATTCGCTATCAGCAATAGAAAATAATATTTCCTTCATCTGGTACACGCTGGGCCTGATTAAAAGTATTAGTATTGCCGACATACCTGACTACGGTAAACATTACAGTGTGCTTTCAAAAGAGAATATTGGCAATCATAAAATATTTGATCTTGTTTATCATCATAAAATAAGAAAAGAAGATCAGTTCAAAATGAAGCCTAATTTCTCGACATTTGACAAGATAAAATTAGGACAGCCAATTGCCGAGGATAAGAATGGTACCATACATGCCCAGGAGTCAGGTCGTATTTTTATGCCTTTATATCAGGAACAGGGCGATGATGGTTATTTTATCGTTCAGGAAAAGAGTAATGCATGGCTAAAATTATCAAAAAATCTCAGAAAAGTCCGTGCAGAAAGATTATTGCTTGCACTACCCGGAGTTAAGAGACATCCTGATGATAAGTATACGCTGGTCATCAAAAAAGATATTTTCCCAACATTGCAAAAGCAATTGAGGTTACTCGGTTATAGAAGAAAACTGGTTAAGGACGATGTGGTGATAACAACACGAAGATTATATGAGTTTTCATCTCCTTCAATTTATAACTTACATGGCACCACATAAGACAGGATAGGGTTACAATGAAGTGCTGTTTATCATGAAAAAGTTTAATAACTTTTGTAAGTTGTAAGTGCATGCAAAGTTTTTTAGAATATACTCATTCTTACCTTTTTTGTATGCAAATTAGACGCCTCTCAAAATAAACTCTTGTTTATTTTTTGATATTACTTACCAAGTTATACCCTACTAAAATCTTATTATAAAAGCATGAGTATTACAGACCAGGTACGTGAGGAAGTTACTATTCGATTTGCCGGAGATTCCGGTGATGGGATGCAGTTAACGGGCTTACTCTTCACAAATACTACCGCCTTAATTGGAAATGACTTAAGGACTCTTCCGGAATTCCCTGCAGAAATACGCGCCCCGGCCGGAACCGTTCCAGGTGTATCATCATTTCAGCTTCATTTCGGTAGTAAAGAAATTATGACTCCTGGTGATGATTGTGATGTGCTTGTTGCCATGAATTCTGCTGCTTTAAAAGCAAACCTTTCTCTTCTTCGTAAGGGAGGAGTAATCATTGTGAATACAGCGGGTTTTGATAAAAAGAACCTGAATTTGGCAAAATATGCTGAAAATCCATTGCAGGATGGGTCTCTTACTGATTATACAGTCTTTGAGATTGATGTGACCAAATTCACCAAAGAGAGCCTTGCTGATATGAATTTGTCATACAAAGAAGAAGATCGTTCAAAAAATATGTTCGTTCTGGGCTTGTTATGTTGGATGTACAATCGATCTTTGGATTCCACGATTACCTTTCTGCAAACAAAATTTGCTAAAAAACCAGAGATTGGTGAGGCCAATGTTAAAGTACTTAAAGCAGGTTATCATTTTGGTGAAACTGCTGAAGTATTCACTTCCAGATATACTATAAAAGAGGCTTCGCTGGAACCCGGTACTTATCGAAGCACTATTGGAAATGATGCAACAGTACTTGGATTAGTAGCGGCAGCCAGGCAAAGTAACCTGCCTTTGTTTTTAGGCTCATACCCCATCACCCCTGCCTCAGATGTTCTTCACGGACTCTCAAAATATAAGCATTTTGGTATCACAACGTTTCAGGCTGAAGATGAAATAGCAGCAGTCTCTTCCGCAATTGGTGCAGCCTACGGTGGCAGCCTTGGAGTTACCAGTTCTTCTGGACCCGGAGTGGTTCTTAAAGGGGAAGCAATTGGGTTGGCCGTGATGCTGGAGTTGCCTTTGGTTATTTTAAATATTCAAAGGGCAGGCCCTTCCACCGGAATGCCCACAAAAATTGAACAATCGGATTTGATGCAGGCCGTATATGGCCGGAATGGTGAAAGTCCTGTGGCCATTGTGGCTCCACGATCCCCAGCGGATTGTTTTGATATGGCATTTGAAGCATGCCGGATTTCACTCGAGCATATGATTCCTGTTTTGTATTTGTCAGACGGTTATCTGGCTAATGGATCCGAACCATGGAAATTCCCCCAAACAGATGATCTGAAAAAGATAAATGTTCGTTTTGAAAAACCCAGAAAAGGAAGTAATGAGCCTTTTCTGCCTTATTTACGTGATGAACGCCATGTTCGTAGCTGGGCTATCCCTGGAACAGCCGGAATTGAACACCGTATTGGCGGGCTTGAGAAAGAAGATGAAACAGGAAACATTTCATACGAACCTGAGAATCATCAAAAAATGGTTAAGCTTCGTAAGGCGAAATTACATAAAATTGCTGATCATATCCCTCTTCAAGACGTAGATCAGGGCAGCGAAAAAGGGGATATTGCTATATTAGGATGGGGTTCTACCTATGGAGCCATTCGCACGGCGGTGTTTGCCTTACGAAAGGAAGGCTATGATGTTTCTCATATTCATCTAAGGTATATCAGCCCGTCCCCTAAAAATCTTGAAGAGCTTTTGCGTAATTATGACCAGGTGATTGTACCTGAGCTAAATGATGGTCAATTAGTCAGGCTGATACGAGACGAATTTCTCATTCCGGCAAAACCTATTAACAAGATTAAAGGAAGTCCGTTTGGAGTCGAAGAACTTAAACAAGAAATTCTGAACGTCATAAGAACTCAAACATTAGCTCAAGAACTTTAATATACTTGCAACATGGCATTACAAACTAAAATTAATGATTTTCTGAACGGGAACGAAAATGGCATGGTTGCCGAAGCTTCAGAATATACAGCCAAGGATTTTTCATCTGATCAGGATGTTCGTTGGTGTCCCGGTTGCGGTGATTATACTATTCTAAAACAGGCACAGAATGTGATGCCTGAGCTGGGTATGCCGAAAGAAAATATCGTGTTTATTTCAGGTATTGGATGCGCCGCACGATTTCCATATTACATGGATACCTTTGGCATGCATTCTATTCATGGCAGGGCACCAGCCATTGCCACCGGGTTGAAAGTAAGCCGCCCGGATTTAAGTGTTTGGATTATCACCGGTGATGGAGATTCGCTATCTATTGGAGCTAACCATTTTGTTCAGCTTCTACGCCGGAATGTAAATGTTAATCTGATGCTTTTCAATAATCAAATCTATGGTTTGACCAAAGGTCAGTATTCACCCACAGCCCCGGAAGGTACCATCTCTAAATCTACTCCTTTCGGGTCACTGGATCATCCTTTTAACCCATTGGCATTGAGTCTGGGTGCTGAAGGGTCATTTGTAGCACGTGCCATGGACCGCGATCCTAAGCATCTTAAAGAAATGTTATTGAGAACACATCAGCATAAGGGAACGTCTATGCTGGAAATCTATCAGAATTGCATCGTGTTTAATGATGGGGCATTTGAGTTGTTTACCGATAAAAAATCAAGGCCACGGGAAACGATCTATCTCGAACAGGGAGAACCCCTGATATTTGGTGCCGATAAAGATAAAGGTGTTCGTCTGGATGGATTACAACCCGAAGTGGTTGAACTTAATGGTAAATACTCTAAAGAAGATCTTTGGGTTCATGATGAGCAGGATTCAACTAAAGCTCACTTGTTGTCGCGATTTTTTGAGCATCCTGCAAAGGGTTCCGGCCTCTTATTCCCTCGTCCGTTTGGAGTGCTGTATGCTGTTGAAAGACCTTGTTACGATGATATGGTCGTTGCTCAAAATCAGCATGCCATGGAGATGAAAGGTGAACCGGATTTGGATGCATTATTACGTGGACCTGAAACCTGGGAAGTTAAATAAGCTATTTGTGAGGTTATTTACCCCTCATCAATAGCTTCTTTTGAAAATGAGTCCACAAAAGCGTTTCTGAAAATATTCCATATAGCCGGATAGATTCCTGCATCTATGTCATTCAGGTCCCCTTGCAGGGGTATCTGGGTGGCCAATTGCTCATTAGGTTGGTTTTCAAATATCTCGGTGATAAAACCAACAATACCTTCCCATGCCACTTCTAATGCGCTTCCTTCGTCTACATTAAGAATTTTCAAATCATTAATGATTGGCTTCACATATCCTTCAATTATTCCATCATTGATCATCATTTCACTGTAAAAATTAAATTCACCTCTTTCAGCATCAATATTGGCATAAGCTTCTAAAAATTCATTCAGGTCAGGTAGATTTACCTGCTCAAATTCGAGAGTCAGATCTATATCCGGTATCTGCTTGAGGAAATTAGCCTCCGCCTGAATATCCATAATTCCGCTCCCAATTGAGGTAGCATTTAAAGATATGGTAGAAGGCAGATTACCTTCAGGCTCTTCAACGTTATTTATATTCAGTATTTTAAGATCAACATTGTTTAAGGTAATATCGATTTCAGGATCGTAATTGAAATCAAGATATCTAATAGTGCCTCCAAGCATAGCAAATCTGTTAATATGAATAGGAAGTAGCTCATTTAAATATTCCGTCCAATCGATCTCGCTACCAAATTCACCCTCATCTTCATGAGGAGCTACAAAATTAATCTCCGGAGCCAGCAATTCTACTTCACCGACTACCGCTCCATTTAACAAAGCTCCCCATTCCACAGATATGTCAATTTCTTTAATAAAAAGAAAGGGTACTGGATTATTATCTTCAATTTTATCTACCACAAGACTATCAATAGAATAAGCGCCCCTGTAAAGGTGTAGATCTACGTCATGAATAGAACCGGAATAACCTTCCATAGACTGAAGAGTGTCATTTACGATATTTATTACCCAATAGGGAAGAGCAATGCGTATTCCTATTAAGATCAAAATGACGAGCAGAGGGACCCAAAATATCTTTCTCATTGATGTGATTCTTAATCAATAAATAAAACCAGCAATATTAACTATATAAACCGTATACGGTTTATTATATTACTATGGTTATTATTTGTTCATGTAGCCTGGTTTTATTCCTGATTCAAGGCTGCTAGTTCCCCCATCAATTCAGCGAAAAGTCTGTGTGATTTTAATCTCTCATTTTGATCATAAACATAAGAAGCAATCATGATTTCATTGGCTTGAGTTTGGTTGAGGAACTCAGTTAACTCTTTAATGACAGTCGTATTGCTTCCAATAAATGAGCAGGATAACATTTGGTCTACCATCATTTTTTGTTGTTCGCTCCATACTTTTCTCATGTCATCAATAGGAGGGGGCATTGGTTTTCTTTCCCCGGTTATGACGCCCATAAACATTTGTTTCATTGAAGTCGACAGAAATGCTGCCTGTTGATCAGTATCAGCGACAATAACATTAATCGTGGGCATAATATAGGGTTGGTCCAATTGTATAGAAGGCTTGAAATTATCACGGTAAATCTGGATTGCTGAAATTAATTGCTGTGGCGCGAAATGGCTGGCAAAGACATAGGGTAATCCAAGCGTTGCGGCTAAAAAAGCACTGTCTGTACTGGATCCCAATATCCATAGAGGAATATTGGTGCCCTCTCCCGGTATAGCTCTTACACTGGCATTTCGATTATCTGCTGATAAATATCGTTGAAGCAGTTTTACATTTTCCGGAAATCGGTGTACTTCAGTCATACGATCAGGGCGAATAGCATATGCTGTTGCCTGATCCGTACCCGGAGCACGACCTAAACCCAAATCAACCCTGTCAGGATATAGTGTAGCGAGAGTACCAAATTGTTCAGCAATGATTAACGGAGAATGATTCGGGAGCATGACACCCCCTGACCCGATGCGGATGGACTTTGTAGCTTCCCCTAGATAGCCTAATAAAATGGAAGTGGCGGAACTCGCAATATTTTCCATATTATGATGTTCAGCCAACCAAATTCGTTTGTAACCGGCATCTTCGGCCTGTATGGCTAACTCACGGCTGTTTTGAATGGCATTGCTGATGGTATGGCTTTCAGTTACAAGGGCTAGATCGAGTACTGAATAGGGTATTGAATTTTGGTTTTCTGTCATCTTATTGCTTAATATTAAAAAGGGTAATGCCTGTCGCTGTCCGAGAAACGAAGTGTCATGGGTATTGGTTCCTGAATAATGAGATTGTTACTTAGCTCATGCGTAATATATATTTCCATTCTTAGAAACTTAGTTGATATGTGTAAAACCCGCTGCTCCTGGTGTCTGGCTTTTGATGCGTATGTTACCTATCACGATAATGAGTGGGGAGTACCCTCATTTGAGGATAAAACTCAGTTCGAGTTTTTGATACTTGAGAGTGCCCAAGCCGGATTAAGCTGGGCTACCATCCTAAAGAAAAGGGAAGCTTACCGAATAGCATATTCAGAGTTTGATCCTGTTAAGGTAGCTTGTTACGGCGATTCAGAAATAAAGAAATTGTTGAACAATCCAGGAATAATTAGGAATAAACTTAAGATTGAAGCCGCTATCAATAATGCCAGACGCTTTATAGAAGTACAGGAATTGTATGGTTCGTTTTCAGATTATATCTGGGATTTTATGGATGGCAAGCCCATTATCAATTCGTGGAAACGTTTAGAGGATGTTCCATCTACCTCACATATATCGGATAAGCTTGCGGGTGACATGAAAAAGAAAGGCTTTAAATTTCTGGGTAATAAAATATTATATGCCCATATGCAGGCCACCGGTTTGGTAAATGACCATTTATTGGACTGTTATCGTTATAACGAAATTAAACTAATGGGATAATCCTTAATTTTATTCAACCCAATCATTTGATTACATTAAGAAAAATTAATTAATTAATATTAAATAAGTTGTTATATTTTGGAGCTTTATGACGAATGTGCTATATAAAATGATATTGTCCTCTTTGCTAGAGAATACTTTTCAAGACAAATATTAACAGAAGTATTAACAACCACAAAAATTAAAATATGAAAAACTTATTTATTATCATCGTTTTTACCCTGGCTTTAGTTGGCATTGATTTCACTATGGCAAATGCACAGGATGCTGAAGTCACTGTCAGTGCCAGTGTGCTCGGTACTATTGATGTTCAAAATGTATCAAATGTTAATTTTGGAGATGTCGCAAGGGGCTCAACCCCCTATCTTGACCCTACTGGAGTAGCAAGTACACAAGTGGGTATTGGTACAGGGAGTGCGGAATCAATTGGCCATGTTACGGTCGGTGGCTCTGAGGGTGCTGAAGTTACAATTACATGGAATGCCCCAGATGAATTAACATTAGATGGAGATCCAACCGTAGAAACTAATGAAATCATGGCCTTTACTTTGGAAGTTAACGGTTTAGATTCGGATGATCAGTCGAATTCAACTGAAATAAATACAGGTGCTACACCAACACTTGGGTCTACTGGATATTTTATCTGGATTGGCGGTGATTTAACAGTTGGGTTAGAACAAACTACGGGAGCTTATCAAACAGAAGAGCCTGTTACGATAACTGTAAATTATAATTAAGTTAAAGTTTAATTTCACTTCAGAAGTAATTCGACAGGGCATATAAATAGGTTTTATATGTCCTGTTCTTTTTATAGATTACTAATGCTGTTATCCTAAAGCCTTATTCAAACTGTATGAATCGAACTGCATTGTTTTTTCTTTTTCTAACGATGTTAGGCAGTAACACAATTGCACAGGTGACTATTTCACCTACTACCTTGTTTATTGATGACCAAAGTCGCTTTGGAACTTTTCTTGTGATGAATAATTCGGGCGAACCACAGGAAGTTTCCTTGAGTTTTGTCTTTGGTTATCTAGGTACAGATGATACCGGTTCTACGGTAATGCAATACGATGATGAAAAGGCAGCTTCACAATATTCCATTGCTGACTGGATCAGAGGTTTTCCGCGTAATTTTATATTACAACCGGGTCAGCGGCAGACGATACGGTTAACCGTCAGGCCACCGGGAGATTTGCCAGATGGGTTGTATTGGACGCGTATTAAAACAACTTCAAACCCACAAGTGGCTGATGTAGGTGATGTGAGTGCTGAACAGATATCGGCTCAGATCAACTTCAGGTTTGAACAGGTTATATCAGGATTTTATAAAAAGGGTAACATAACTACCGGGGTTGGCTTTGAAGAACTATCTGTTGAGAAGAATGGAAACATGGCTTCCGTGCTGGCAAAACTCAATCGATCGGGCAATTCCCCCTTTTTAGGTAGTGTGCAATTATTGGTTACTGATTCAGCAGGTAAAACTCTGACAGAGAAAAGGTCATCAACTACCTTATATTTTGATGGATTAAAACGTTTTGATTTTAACATAAGCGAATGGCCGGAAGGTGAATATACGGCTGAACTTAAGTTTGAATCACGAAGAAGCGACATACCCCAGACAGATCTTATTCAGATAAATCCGGTTTCGAAAAAAGTAAAGTTTACCATTTCGCCTTAGCTCTATATTATATGCATTTAGGCAAATGATTGGACGCAAATAATCAAAAAACAAATATTGCGTTTAGCAATTTCTGTGTGTCCCATAATATTATTTATTCCCATAGTTTCAAATATATAAGCATCCTGGTCTTATTATTTTTCTCTTCTTTACCAGGGTACTCGTTTATTGGGAAAATTCAAGGATCAGCTTCGAATATCCTCAAAACAGAAGCCAATGAAATGGAAGAAGTCTACTTATCATTTCGGTATCGTGGCGTAGGTGATGTGATGGTTATTGCAATCTATGAAAATGGAGAGTTTTACCTTCCGGTAACTGAATTATTTAACCTGTTATTGATTAACCACAATGTTGAAATGACAGGTAACCAATTGTTGGTAAAGGGATTTTATCTGGATGAGAATGATCAGTATGAAATTGATTTTAACAATAATTTTATCAGGATGAGAAATGTTCAACGGGAGATCTTAGTTTCTGAGCAACTTATTGGTGAACTAGATTTTTATCTTTTGCCACAGGTATTTGCTGATATTTTTGACCTTGATTTTTCTGTAAACATGAATAATCTGCGGCTGCAGCTGGAAACTAACAAAACTATGCCGGTGGTCAATAGCATGGAGCGAAAAGCAGCAAGGGGTAGTATGAGGGAATACCAGGTTGTGATTGAAGATTACCCTTTGATCTATGGAAGAAACAGTCAGAAAATAGGCGGGGCTTTTCTTGATTATTCTATCTCGGGTAATGTGTCCAACGCAGCCAATATCTACAATTATAATTTCACAGGAGGTGCTGAACTTTTGGGTGGCGATATTCAGGGTTCAATATTGGGTACTATGTCTGGGGACAGACATTATTACCGGACCGGAAATATGCGCTGGAGATATATATTTCAAGATAGGCCCTGGATTACACGGTTTGCTTTAGGGCAACTTGACTCAGAAGGTTTGGTCAACCGAAGCTACCAGGGAGTGCATATCTCCAATGACCCGGTTGAACCCCGCCGTTTGTATGATGAATACAGAATCCAGGGTTTAACGGCGCCCCAGTCAGAAATTGAAATATACTTAAACAACAGACTCATCGAATATTCTGTCGCGGATGAGCTTGGAAATTATGACTTTTCAATTCCTTTAACCTATGGAAATGCCAGATTAAAGTTGATGATGTATAATCCGGATGGGAGTATCAGCGAACAAAATCAGAGGTTACAAATACCATATACATTTTTACCGACCGGAGAAATCAATTACGTAGTAAATGCAGGCTTGACCGATAATCCGGTGATCCCAGGTGATGAACGTAATATGATGGTGCATTCTAATGCGGCTTACGGATTAACGAACTGGCTAACAGGCAAAGGGGGAATCGAGTATTTGAAAGAGGCAAATATGAAGCATCCATTGGTGTATAGCTCATTTTCAGCCAGGATCGCAACGCAATATCTTGTTAATGTTGATCTGGCACCTGATGCCTATTACAGGTTCCGAACGAGCATCATCTATCCTAATAATATAGGTTGGGGGATTGGGTACACAAATTATACCCATTCCGGTGGGATATATAACCGTTCGGGGAATGATCAGGACATACAAGCTAACCTATTTATGCCATTATCCATCAAAAAACATCTTTTAGGGATAAGGTTTACCGGTACTCACAGAATCCTGACATCAGGATCAACCAATACACAGTTCCGTTCTGATATTAATACCCGCTTGTATCGGGCAAACATTCGTATTGGTTATAGGGAAACCATTTCTAACAGAGCCGGTAATACTATAAGCTCGGATGGGAACCTAAGCAGTTCAGCAACTTATACTATTCCTCGACGATCATCATTCCCAAAGTTCTTTGCAGGTACTTTTTTCAGAACCAGACTGGATTACCGAATGAGAATGTCAAGATTTGAGAGGCTCGAGGCACAGATATCCAAAACTGTGGGAAGTATAGGCCGGATTCTGATTTCATTTGAGCGAAACTTTATTGGCAGTTTTAATACAGTCGAAGCCGGAGTTACTTTTGATTTTAACAGTACAAGAACTGCAAGTACTGCCAGATTTTCCAGAGGTTCAAGTTCACTTAGAAATTCTTTACGCGGGTCTGTTGGCATCGACACTCATCACAAGCGGATACTTTTTAATAATCGTCAGCAGGTAGGCCGCTCTGCAGCCTCAGTACGTATGTTTATTGACAATAATAGTTCAGGTGATTTTGATGAGGGTGATGAAATTATTCCGGATAATGCAATAAGATTAATAAGAGCCGGTACCCGAAATACAGATTCAGAGGGTATTCACCGTATTACTCAATTGCCAGCATATCAAAGACATAATCTGGAAATCAACCAATCAGCTATTAAAAATCCTTCGCTTATTCCCAAGATCATGGAATTTTCGTTTATAGGTGATCCTAATTCCTACAAAACGATCGATATTCCATTCTACATTGCCGGAATTATCGAAGGAGGGGTAACACTGGTTAGCGGAGAAGATCATACGCCCTTGGGTGGTATGCGGATCAACCTGAGGCAACTGGATGGTAACTATGAGTCCGTAATGCGGACATTTTCTGACGGAGGTTATTATGCAATGGAAATACCCCCGGGCCGTTACGAGGCCACAGTTGACCAAGGTCAGCTTAAATTTCTAAATGCCAGGTCAGAACCTGAGGTACTTGAATTTGATGTAGTGACTCAGTTTGGGGGTGATTATGTTGGAGATCTTAATTTCAAACTAATTGAAACTAGTTCTCTTGTTGAATAATACCTACCCAAATTAAATTATAAGACCCTGGAAATGGGGTATATGAGACTGTAATGAAGAAAATCTTTGCTATATGCGTAATAAAAATGAAAAAAGTTAATATTTATAAAAAACTTGCGTAGATTGAAATAATGTTCCGTTGCTAACGTAATAGCTGTGAATGACTTGTAGAACATTACATGAATTAAATCAATAAACGCTAAATTGGAGCTCAAAACTATGACAAAATCAGACATCGTAGACACAATCTCATCCTCTACTGGGATAACCAAATTGGAAACAGAGGCTGTGGTAAACGGCTTTCTAAGTACAGTGATTGACAGCATGAAAAAAGGAGAAACCATTGAATTGAGAGGTTTCGGTAGCTTTAAAGTAGTTAAACGAGCACGCCGTGTTGCACGCAATCCTAAAACCAATGAAGAAGTTATTGTTCCTGAACAATTCGTTCCTGTTCTAAAAATCTCTAAGGAATTCAAACGTTCTGTGAATAAAGAAATGGAAGGATAGTTCCATTTAATTTACTAATCCCTAGATATTGTTTTATCCTTGTATCCGAATAAAATCCTATTTGTTATACCGGTTTTCGTAATTGTTATTCTTGCCGTTGTAATTTATTTGGATTCGCAGGAACGCTCAGTTTCCGCCGCTGCAGATCAAACCAGTGGTGATGATACCGTTCACAGCCATCAGCAGTCTTACGCATCGGAGCCTGGGCCAGATGATATGCAAAGGATACTGGCAATAGAGCAACAGCTGGATACACTTGATAACAAGAATCTGGCTGTTGCTTTTTATGGTGAACTAATTAGTATCTATTTTAATAATGGCAGAACAGATCAGGCTGCAGAGGTTTCAGGTCGAATGGCTGCTATTACGAAAGAAATCCAGGATTGGAAAAATGCCGGTGATTGGTTTCATCAATGGATGTTAACTCAGGATGATGCAGCGAAAATCCATTTTTTCTCCAAAAAATCAATAGAGATGTACGAAGAGGCTATAAAGGTTGATCCAGCGCAGGAAAATATCAGAACGGATATGGCGGTTGAGTATATGAGAATAGGTAAACCGGAAGTGGCGATTCAACATCTGGAAGAAGTTTTGGATAAAAACCCCGATTTTTTAAATGCAAATTACAATTTAGGATTAATTTTGTATCAGATGGGGAAAAAAGATAAAAGTATTTCTTATCTTAACCGATCTTCGAAGCTAGCCGAAGGAAGTGATTACGAGGCTGTAATCAAAGATTTTCTTCATAAACATGAAATTCATTTTTAGTAACTAAATTAAAAGGTCAATAGATGCCAAGTGGAAAAAAGCGCAAGCGCGCAAAAATTGCTAAACATAAAAGGAAAAAGCGCTTGAGAAAAAACAGGCACAAGAAGAAATAGATTAAGCTTATAATAAGCTAAAATTAATTGAACTAACTACCCCAACTCTTTTCATTATATACATTATCTAAAATGTATATAATAGAGGGTTTTTGTGATGCTGAAGTTTTAATTATTGAATAAAGCTTCGATTCAATCATCATCTCAACAGTGACAGGTTAGTTTTTTTTAATCAGGCTACTTTGTGAAGTGTAGACTCTGCAATGTAGATTATTTTATTAGTTCTTGCCAATAGCTGTTGTATGTTTTTTCCTACAATGTGATGTATAGAGTTCAACGTATCAGAATTATCAAGTTCATATTGCAGATATGAAATCAGGCTTATATTAGAAAGGTATTTTCCCTTCATATCACCTTCAATTTCAACATGCCATCTGGTAACCAGATTGTTATTTGGAATCGTGGTATTTATTTTGGTATTTATTTTATCCATCCAAAGGCTGGCAGCCTTAATTCTTGCATCACCTGTTTTGGTTTCGGTGATTTCTGATATTGCATTTTCATTAAAATGCCAAATGACCTCAACGTCTATCACTGGAACTACCCTTGCATTTGATATATGGGGCTGATTAATCAGGGGATGTTTTTCCATCCCTTTTAATTGTTTTGCCAGACGGGCTTCACGGAATTTATCCCAATCCAGGTTAATGGAAACCTCTTTTAGATAACGGGATTCTTTACCAAGATCCATACAGAATTCGAGCCCAGCAGCGTTGATAGACTCCTCTTCCCAAATTCTAAAATTTTTTATTTTTGTTGCTCTCTTGTTGAGTTCAGACTCAATTTGTTTTACAATTGAGTTGAATATAGGATAATTCATGTTTTTTTATTTATTAATACGCAAAGCGCTTTCTAACCTTCGGGATCGGAATGAATAATTATTACACACTAATATATTTAACCGAGGAATTAAAAAAAAACCTTATAGGCACTATTTTTTTAAAAGCTCTTACTTCTCAAAAAAATAGGCTTGATCTTTATTTTGAAAAATACGACAATCCCTTTGAATTAAGTGTAAGTATTGAACCGGGTAAGACCGGAATGTTTTTAGATCGACACAGTCATCCTAAAGCAAGAAATACCACTTATTTTTTCGATACTCTAAAAGATACTGAATTAATTAGCTTGAATCTTGCTGATCATGATCGATACATATATTTTAATTTTGACAATGACAGGCAGATAATTTTTCAGTTATTTGGCCATGCTAATGTTTTTCTGGCAACTAATAATCAAGTAGTAGAAGCTTTTAAAAACTCGAAAAACTATAACGGTAATCCGGTTCCAAAAGCTCGTAAACCGGTGGTTAAAACTTCTGAAGAAATTAAAGGTTCTGTAAGGCAAAAACTTATTTCTCTCAACCCCACATTACCTCGTAATCTCTTATCTGACCTGATAGGTTACTTCCAATTGAATGAAAAAACAGACAAAGAACTTGAATTGTTAGCGCATGAGTTGCATAAGGTCTATATGAAGGATGCGATACCCGGTTTACTGCCTGATAATAGGGTATGTTTACTTCCGGATAGTTTTTTTCCAGTTGATGGGAAAAGGGTGTTTGAGAATTTTAACGATTGTATTCGTTCAGCGTACTATTTAAGTGTCCACCAGGAAAAATTTCAAAATCAAATTACTGGCTTCATCAAAAAGATCGAAAAAAAACTGGAAAAACTGGAAAAACGCATGACAAATTTAATGAAAGCTGATAAAAGTCTGAGTCAATCTGAACAGTATGAAAAATACGGTCATTTACTCATGGCTAACTCACATATATCAGTTCCTCCTGATTCAGAGATTATTGAAATAGGTGATTTATATGATGATGGGAATATAATCTCCATTCCAATTAAAAAAGGACAGAATATTACAACAAATGCTGCTCGTTATTATGATAAAAGCAGAGAAGCCAGAAGAGCATTCGAAAATTCCAAAGCAAGACTTGGAGAAACCAAAAAGGAACTGACAAAGACACAGAACCTGCTGTTGGAATTACGGGAAATAGCTAATTTACGAGAACTTGAGAATTGGATTAAGTTGAATAAGAATGAAGAACTGTTGACAGGAGGCCTTAAGGACATCGGGCAAGCCAGACATCCATACCGAAAGTTAAATATAGAGAATTACGACCTATGGATAGGTAAAAACGCAAAAAGCAATGATGATCTGCTTAAAGAGTCACATAAGGAGGATATCTGGCTGCATGCCAGAGGTTATACCGGCTCACATGTAATTATTCGCATGGACAAAGTTTTATCATATCCCCCCATGGAAATTATAGAAAAAGCTGCTTCCTATGCTGCTAAATATTCAAAAGGAGCTGGTTCTAGCTTGACCCCGGTTATTTATACCAAAAGAAAACACGTTAGAAAGCCAAAGGGAGCCCTACCAGGACAAGTCAAAGTGATAAAAGAGCAGGTTGTTTTAGCCGAGCCGGCAAGAGATGACTGATTAAAATCGTATTGAAGATTAAGTATAGATAACAACATAAAATATATAGTGGTGATTTGACCAGGCTGAGTAAGTGTATATGTTCTGTCGATTTATTATTATTTCCTGTTTGAAATCACTATATTTAGTCAATTGTTATTCCAATAATAATATGCTAGTCAATGAGTTATAATAACACAGAACATAGATCTCAGTATACAGTTTCAGATAATCTGAACAAAAAGAGACACATCCTTCTATGCGGATTTATGGCGGCAGGTAAAAGTAGTATAGGTCGTACTTTGGCTAACTATTTAGATTTGCCATTTTTTGACCTGGATAATGTTATTGAACAGAAGGAAAACCTTCCGATATCTCTGATATTTAATAAATTTGGAGAAGTTTATTTTAGAAAAAAGGAACTTGAAAGTCTTAATAATCTTCTAGATATGCCAGCATCTGTGATTGCCCTTGGCGGCGGAGCTTTGCAGGACCAGGAAACTGTAAACCTTATAAGGAAGAACAGTATTCTGGTGTATTTAGATGTTCCTATTTCATTGATTATCAAGAGATTATATAATAATAAGACCCGTCCTCTGTTATATAATGATGATGGATCAAAACGGGATAAAGAGCAATTAAAGACGTATCTTAATGAATTACATAAAAAAAGGGAGATACTTTATCTTCAGTCAGATTATTGTCTGAAAATACATCCTAACTGGAACCAAGAATATACAGCAGAAAAAGTTGCAAAATATATCCGAAAAAATCTCAGCCAATCTTGATATAACGGTTACCAGATCAGAAAGCTACCCAATTTTCGTGGGGCATGATCTTAACCAAACTATCAAAGATTTTATGAAAGCAAAGGGCAGAAAGCCAGAAATGGCTATAGCCATTATAGATTCAAATGTGGATGCATTGCATCGTGATACCTATGTTGAATTATTTGATGATTTATTTGAGTCTGTAGAATGGTTTATTTTACCTTCGGGTGAAACAGAAAAAAATATCGATAACTGGAAGGCGATATTAGATTTTGCTCTTGGAAAAACTGTTAGGCGAAATACCCCTCTACTGAGCATTGGAGGTGGAGTAACAGGAGATCTTGCAGGATTTGCTGCTGCATCAATTATGAGGGGGCTGCCACTTTATCATTTTCCAACTAGCCTGCTGGCAATGGTGGATAGTTCTATAGGTGGCAAAACAGGCATCAACCATAAAATGGGTAAAAATTTAATAGGAGCTTTTTATCAACCTGAGGCTGTTTTTGTTGAAACGAAGCTTCTTAAAACTTTACCTCAACGGGAGTGGCTATGTGGGCTGGGTGAGATATTAAAATATGGGGGAATCGATAACCCTACGCTATTTCAAGCTGTTGATGAATTAGTATCATCAGACAATTGGCATGAATATCCTGGATTAATAGGGATTATCAATACATGTATATCCATTAAAGCCAACATTGTACAGCAAGACGAGAAAGAGGGTGGAATTCGTTCATATCTGAATTTAGGACATACCTTTGCTCATGCATTAGAATCATATACCCATTATAAAGCATTTTCCCATGGAGAAGCAGTGTTTATTGGTTTGATTGCTGCTACATACCTATCAGCTCAGGTTGGGAATAAAGTTGATCCACAAAAATTGTTAGATTTTAAAGAATTGTATGGATTACAAACTAATGAATATATTCCATTTATCGATGATATTATCTCCTATATGTACAAAGATAAGAAGAATTTGCACCAGGGTATACGATTGATTCTATTAAAACAATGGGGAGAAGTATTAATTACTGATGAGTGCTCAATCGATCAGATCAGGAAATCCTGGAGATTTGCTTTGGAAAACGTTAACACAATGATCAACTCATAAAAAACATTGTTTATTAGTATCATATACCGGTCATGGAAAATCTTTCTGCAAAGCATGCTGATATTTCTATTATTGTCCGTAATAGGTATTACTGCGACTTTTGTAATCATTCAAACGAAATATGCCAAGAGTATAATTTCAAAATATATTGAGAATGAATTTAATGACAGTTTCGAAGGTGACATTAAGGTTGGTATGCTTGACGGGGTGCTTCCTTTTCAATTTATTTTCACTGATTTAGAATTAAACCATGATGACGATGGTAATGAAGAAACCATATTACATGTGGATGCTCTCACCTTCAACCCAAGTCTTTGGGATTTATTATTCTACAGAGTCCGGATAAATAATCTTATCCTGGAAAACCCCTACTTGTATCTTAAAGTTGCGGATAGCTCTTATACTATTCAACGAGCTTTGCAACCTATAGATGATGATAATGAAGCAAGATTTTTCTTATTTCGAAATGAACGTTCCATTAATGTCTTTGCACCAGCTTTTCAGATAATATCTGGTAGGGTATTGGCAGATGAATTGCTCAATATACATGATAACATCAATTTGCCTAAACCTTTTTCAGCATATGGTATTGACCTGACCATGCGTTTAGAAATTACCGAGAATAACAGATATCTGGATGTCGACACATTTACCATGGATATCCCCGAGTTAAAAGCTTCTCCTATAAGTTTTTCTGGTCAGATTTATAATGATGGAGATCACCTTGAACTAAATAGAATACAAATAGGTGCTAATAGTTCTTTAATCAGCTTCAACAGTTTGATCAGTGGGGTGGATTTGTCACAATCCTCCCTTAGAGGGCAATTTGAAAATGCATTGTATGATACTGAGATTTTATCATCAAACGTCAAGACAATTGAGATTGCCGAAGTCATTTCAGGTTTACCTGAAATTGATTCTGAAATTATGTTCCAGGGTGATGCAAGGGGGTATGTTAATAATATAGCCTTTGAGGATATCCGTCTGGATATAGGTGATAGTAGATTAAGATTATCTGGTGATCTCGGTGGGTTGTTAGAAGATAGTTTGGGTTATCATGCTTCAGTAGAACTTTTAAATGTGACCCATGAAGATTTGAGACCTTTACTACTCCCATTTTATACCGATAAATTTCGAGATTGGGATCAACTTACCTTCCAGGGTGAAATATATGGGACTGCGGATACTTTGGAAATAGATTTTGGAATTGATTTACCAAAAGGTTCCGGGCAATTATATGTTATGACAGAATTACAAAAACCCTGGGCGTTTACGGGCTCTCTTAAGGCTGATAGTGTGGATGGTTATAGTTTTCCATCTTACAATCAAAAACCCTTTTCAGTTAATATGGAGGCTATATTTGAGGGTCAGGGATATCATCCGGAGTCGGCCGTATTCAGTCTGGCATTGAACGTAAAAGATAGCAACTATGATTATTACACAATCCCGTCACTAACTGCGAATATAAGTTATCAGAATGGAATTCTGGAACCAGAATTTATTTATGAACGTGGTATTACAATGATTAATGGCAATGGATTTATTGATTTTTCTCAGCCTGCACCAACGTTGGATTTCAGCGGTGAAGCCTCATTATTAAATCTAGCTGAGTATTCAGATTTGCCTTTTATACCCTCGACTTCACTTAATTTTCTGTATGATATTAATTTTAATGGAGCAACTCTTGATAGCCTATACGGACGTGCAAACCTGGATATAGCGACGTCACTGGTCTATGGCGATACTCTGCAGCCACACCAGATGTATGCTGACCTTGATTCTCCAAATAATCAGAAACGTACATTACGTTTCACCAGTAATATTCTTGATATGATTATTGAAGGCGATATACAACCGTCTAAAATTTATAAAACGGGGAAATATTGGGCTGAATATTTTACTGATCGTATTACTGAAGAAATTTATCTGAATCCTGAAGAAATTAACCCTACGTCACATAAACTCACAGATAGCAGTCTGGATATAAACTTTAACCTGGATATAAAAAATCTGAAGTTATTTAGAAGCTATTTTCCCGCAATCCCATTACTGGCATCAAATGCCAATGTGCAGTTCAATTTAAATGCAGGTGACCAAACTTTTCTTATCACAGGGGGTTGGAATGATACTTTTACCCAACTAAAAGGGTATGAATTTACAGAGCCTGATATTCAGCTTACTGCCCATTTTAAACATGGACAAAAGCTTCGAGAGTTTTCGAGCGTTGATATTCGCTCCAGGTTCCGAAAAATAAATCTAAATCAGGCTTCTGTAGATGATTATTATATGACCATGTCAATGAGAAATGATAGTATTCATACTATTCAAAGTTTGCGAAACCAAGACCAGAATCTCACCTTTGATGCAGAGACAGTTGGAGTTCTTGATTCATTATCTATTACTACTACAGTCAATAACTTTAAATTAGGCAACCCAGATTATCTGTGGATAAATTCAGAGTCACCTGTTATTACATTTAGTTCCGATCAAAAAATTGACATTAATAATGCTACATTTGTCAATGAAGATCAGCTAATCGATATAAATGGAATAATTAGTTCTTCTCTTAATGATTCCGTTACCTACAGGATGCAAAATATTGATCTTAATCGTATTTCTGATATAATAAATGGTCGTATAAATTTCCAGGGTTTATTAAATGCCGAGTTTTTTACCAAATCATTAAATCTGCAACCTAGTTTTCAGGGTGATATTTTTGTAGATCGTTTTTCGATCGATAACCGGGTTATCGGGGATATATCCCTGTTAAGTAATTATAATCCGGGAAATAGTCGATTTGATACACAGCTTAATATTATAACTGATACGACTAAGTATGCTACATATCTGGCTGGTAACAATGACATTGGTCAACAGATATTGATGGATGGGTATTTTGTAACTCCAAACCTCGAAAATCCCCAGGATACACTTTATAATTTTGATGTTGATTTCAATGAAATTGACCTTTGGGTGCTCCCATATATTGCTACAGGTATTTTCGAACAAGTGGAGGGCCGGGGAGATGGTTCAGGTATGCTAACGGGCAATCTGGATGATTTTTATTTTCATGCAGATCTATATGCTCATGATGCTTATGTAAAACCTGTATTTTTCAATACAGATTATAATATTTCAGGGCATGTTGAACTTGATCGATATGACGGTGTTTATTTGGATACACTTTCTGTACGCGATCAGGGGATTGGTAGTGGTCTCTTATACGGTCAGTTAGGCTTTAATGACTTTCAACCGAAAAGAGATTTAGACATAACGTTGGAACTCCAATCGCTTACTATACTAAACAATACCTATAAACCCGATGCATATTTTTATGGAAACGTAGGTGGAACGGGTATCATTAATGTTAGTGGTAGTAATCAGGAACCATTTGTAAGGACTTTGGAGCCGGTATATACCACAACTAGTTCCAGATTCTCACTACCCCTTCTAAACGAAACACGTGTTGAAGAACAAGGACGGTCAGTCAGGTTTGTAAACGATTTTTCAAATATTGAACAATGGCGAAATTCTACCTCCAGTGCCGAGATTGCCAGAATCCTGGATCGACCTTTTGCAGAAGTCTTTCAGTTAGACCTTCAATTCATTGCTTCGGGTAACAATGTTATTCAACTAGTGTTTGATCCTATAACAGGGGAAGTAATGAATGCTGAAGGGGGAGGTCGTATTCGTGTAACTTTAGAAGATGAGGAATTTAAAATATTTGGAGGATTCGATATCACATCCGGTGATTATCAATTTGTTGGCGGCGATATCTTTACTAGACGTTTTACCTTATTGGAGGGTGGAAGTATTCGTTGGGATGGAGACCCTGTTAATGCACGATTGGATATAACTGCTGTATACCGATCAAGACCTAATATTAATGCCTTATTGACATCACAAGTTTCAGCTACTGATCAGGTACAGCGTGTCCCTGTTGATTTGCTACTGAACATTACCGGCACAATCCTGAATATTGAAAATGATTTTTATTTTGAGTTTCCAAATGCCGTGGATGCCACACAAAATGCTGCTATTCTAGCTCTATTAAATAGTGAAGAGCAAAAATTACTACAAGCAACAAGCTTATTATTTACCGGTGGTTTTATAACTGTGGGTTCTGTAGGCTCAGGACAAACAGATGAATTTGGCAGTGCTATGCAGAGCCGAACAGCCGAGGTGGGTATTAGTAATTTGTTGTCAAATCAAATAAATACACTCTTGAACAATAATCTTGCCAATCTGGATATAGATTTCAACTTATCGGGCTTCGATCAGGCGGATTTAGGTATTGCTCTTCGGTTATTTGACGATCGATTGGTACTCCGTAGGGATGGACAGGTAACGGGTGTTCAGGCTGACATTGGTGATGTCGGGGCGAAATATCAAATTAGCAATACTCTCTCAGTTGAACTTTTTCATCGAAAAGATCCTGCCTTATTATCGTTTGTAGGGGCACAGGGTCAACTGGAAAGTGTTAATGGAGTTGGATTGGAAGCACAAATGCAATTCAATACATGGAAGCAGTTTACAGAAAGAATATACAATGCTGTAACCGGCTTATTTGGTCGGAATGAAGAAGGGGTGGAGTAGATTTGCCTCGGTTTGTCAAAAGAATTTAAATATGAAAAAGATAGAAAATCGTATTCTTTCAATAATGGAGGAGAATTCAGATTCACCCATTTCGGTGGAGCTGTTATTCAATGCACTTGGATTAAATAAACCCTCTGATTATAAAAAACTTAATAAAGCAGTCGATAGTCTTGTTCGACAGGATTATTTAGAGCGGGTAAAAAAAGGGATTGTTAAGATGACGGGTAAATCAAGACCTGTAAAAAAAGGTTCATCAGATATAATTGAAGGGGTTTTCTCGAGTAATAGAAGTGGCGTGGGATTCGTAAAAGTAGAAGGCTTTGATACAGATATAAAAATACCCCCAAGAAAAGTTGGTTTAGCATTAGATAGTGATCTAGTTAAGGTAAAACTTCAACCTGAAGACGGACATTCACGCATCCAGGGTAAGGTTATTGAGGTTATTTCAAGGGGACGTAATTTTTATGTTGGTACCCTTATTCAGCATACCAAAAATACATACTACATAGTTTCAGATGATAAATCAGCCAGGGTTAATTTTTTTGTTGAACCTGAGAATATTAAATCAGCTAGTCACAATGATAAGGTGACTTTCAAAATGCTCAGTTGGAAGGATTCACGGGCATTGCCTGAAGCTGAGATTCTTGAAGTTTTAGGAAAAAAAGGCAGCAATGATGCTGAGGTATTATCTATTTTGGCAGAAAACCAAATGATAAATACCTTCGCTGATGATGTGATTCGATATGTTGAAAACATCCCCCTGGAAATACCTGAAAATGAAGAAGACAGGCGTATTGATCTTCGCACAGAGGATATTTTTACGATTGATCCTGAAGATGCCAAGGATTTTGATGATGCTTTGAGCATCAAAGTACTTGATAATGGCAACTATTACCTTGGAGTGCATATTGCTGATGTTACCTATTATCTTGAACCGGATTCAATATTGGATGTAGAGGCTGTCAATAGGGCAACAAGTGTTTATTTAGTGGATAGGGTCATCCCAATGTTACCTGAAAAACTGAGTAATGGAGTGTGTAGCCTTCGTCCTAATGAAGATAAGCTGACTTTTAGTTGTTTTATGGAAATTTCTGAAAAAGGTGAACTTATTGATTATAGTATTCAGGAAACGATTATAAATTCCAGATATCGTTTTACTTATGAAAAAGCACAGGAAGTCATTGACAAAAAAAATGGACCTTATGCCGATAGTCTTCAGGTGTTGGCATCCATGACAGCTATGTTAACCAAAAAAAGGTTTCGGGAGGGTGCACTTGACTTTGATTCACCTGAACCCAAATTTGTGCTGGATAAGAATGGTAAACCCTTAGATGTGAAAATCAAAGAGCGTCTTGACTCCCATAGGCTGGTCGAAGAATGTATGCTGATGGCTAATAAAACCGTTGCATCACATGTTGAGGTTCTACGTGAGAATTCTGGGAAAAAGAAACAAAAAGATCTTTATCCTTTTCTTTATAGAATCCATGATAAACCTGATATTGACAAATTGCGAAATATCAAAGAGATGATCGGAACTTTGGGTATCAAATTCATGGAAGGTAGTAGCAATACAGTTAGTGTCAAAGCTATAAATAATATGTTGCAAGAGGTAAAAAAGACTAAACTTAGATATACTATTAATGAACTACTGTTGAGATCCATGGCTAAAGCCGTCTATAGTCCTGAAAATATCGGGCATTATGGCTTGGGTTTTAAAAATTATACACATTTTACCAGCCCAATCAGGCGTTACCCAGATGTAATTGTACACAACACCATTAAAAAATATAAGAATAACAAAGTAGGTTATTCTTATTCGGAACTAAAAAAATTAGGCCAGCATTGCAGTGATCGTGAAAAAGAAGCTGTTAGCGCCGAAAGGGATTCCATAAAATTGAAACAAGTTGAGTTTCTCAGCGGTAAAATCGGTGAGGTTTTTGATGGAATGATTAGCGGAGTTACTGACAAAGGTCTTTATGTAATATTAAATGATATTTATTGTGAAGGTATGGTACCTGTTAGGGAATTAAATGATGATTATTACATTTATGACCAAAGCAGGCATTGTTTATCGGGACGGCATAAGGGGAAAGAATATCAGTTAGGAAAAGATATACGGGTAAAAGTTGTACATACTGATTTGTCTCGTCGTTTAATAGATTTTGTTTTGGCATCATAATTAAGTGGCATAAAAAAAACTTCTATCAATATTTGATAAATATGAGATTCCAGTTTAAAGTTATTATTTCAATATTTCTATTATATGCATTTCTATTAGATGTGCCTGCCCTAGAAGCGCAATCATTTGGTAAAAATCGTGTACAATACGATACGTTTGATTGGCGCTATATTCAATCAGACCATTTTGATGTGTATTATTATGACTCGAAGAATTACTATTTAGGAGAATTTACAGCATATAGCCTTGAAACTGCTTATGCCCAGTTATCCGTGGATTTTGATCATGAGATAAATGATCGGATTGTTGTGATCATTTATGATTCTCATACGGATTTTACACAAACTAATGTCGTTCCTCTCCCAGTTGATGCCCAGGGAATAGGCGGCGTAACAGACAAGGCAAAAAACCGTATTACTATACCGTTTATGGGCGATTATAATGATTTTCGTCAGGTGCTTCATCACGAACTTGTTCATGCCGTCTTTAATGATATGTTCTATGGTGGATCTATACAGTCAATAATTCAAAATAATATTCAGTTGGTATTTCCACTTTGGTTTGAGGAAGGTCTGGCTGAATATACGTCTCAGGGTTGGGATACAGATACAGACATGTTTATTCGTGACGCTGTAATTAATACTTACTTACCCCCAATACAAGCATTGTCTGGTTACTTTTCCTATCGTGGTGGACAGGGTATGTGGGATTATATCGTGCAGGAATATGGTCGTGAAAAAATAAGTGAGATCCTGCAAAGAATCCGTATATCCCGAAGTGTGCAAGCTGGAATGAGGCAGGCCCTTGGGCTTAGCTTAGAAGAATTGTCGGATAGATGGCATGAGTGGTTGAAAATAAGATATTGGCCTGAAATAGCTGAACGTGAGAATTTAAAAAAAATAGGTACCCTGGTCACTTCCCGGGAACAGTCGGGATCGTATAACGTGAGTCCGACCATAGCCCCAAATGGCGACAGAATTGCCTTAATTACCAATAAACGTGGGTATTTTGATGTAGTTGTAGTTAGTGCGATTGATGGAAGTATGATAAAAACCTTAGTTAAGGGTGAGGATAATGTGAATTTTGAAGAGCTCAATATTTTAAGACCAAATCTGACTTGGTCGCCGGATGGTGACAGGCTAGCATTAGCTACTCGTGCATATGGTAATATTGACCTTGCAATCATTGATTACAATTCCGGTGATGTACAACGACTTCATTTTCCTGGTATAGATGCCATTGGCTCTGTAGATTGGTCGCCCGATGGGCAGAAGTTGGCTTTTAATGGGAACTCTGGCCCCTATACTAATATATACGTCTATAACCTGGAAACAGAAGAATTTCAAAACGTGACTAACGATGTGTTTAGTGACCAGGATCCATCCTGGACAGCTGATTCAAAGGGGCTTTTATTTGCATCAGACAGAGGTGACAATCTTTTACTGAGTACATATAAAACAGGTTATAATGTATTATTAAATCCGGATATCCATCAGTTGGATATTTATCAGGTAATCGTTGGTGATAATAAAGCGCAAAGACTTACAAAAACACCAAACGTGGTAGAAAATCGTCCGATTTCAACTCAGGATGGTCGGATAGTTTATATCTCCGACCAAAATGGCATCCCCAATGTTTATGAACTTAATACAGAAAACAGGACAAGCACACCACTAACGGATTTAATTACTGGTGTACAGCAAATGTCAATTAGTGCAGATGGAAGTAAATTAGTCGCTAATAGCTACAACGAAGGATATCTCGACATCTTCATGATTGATAATCCATTAAATCGAGCAAAATCTGAACCCTTAAAAAATAATGAATGGGCTAATCGGCGAAATACTGAATCTATATACCAGCGGGTTCCTGCCTTTTCTTACATCCAGGTAATGTATGACCAACCTATGGAAATATTTCAGACCAGGATGTCTGATGCTGATACTACCCTTATTGATCAATTTGAAGATGAAGACATTGAAGAAGTAGTCGAAGAAGAACCTTCAGACACATCTGATCGTGATCCAGATACAATTGATTTCAGAAACTACGTCTTTGGTGATGAGATTGAAGAGGAATACTCTGCAAGTGAAGAAGGTAGAATATTCAGTCCTGCTGAAAATAAGACGGAAGATGGGCGTTTCATTCCTCGAAAATATAGGTTGTCTTTTTCTCCTGATCTAACCTATGCTGGTGGAACGGTATCTACGGGCTATGGAGTTTTTGCCGTCACTCAGATGACGTTTAGTGATTTGCTTGGAGACCATCGGTTAAGCTTTGCCAGTAATCTGGTTTTCGATCTCCGTAACAGTGACTACCAGTTGAGTTATGGATACTTCCGGAATCGTACAAATTATCTTGCTAGTTACTTTCATACAGCGCGTAATTTTCAGGCATATGTACAGACTCAAAATGGACTTGATATTCAGCTTGTAAGGTATCGTTTTTCAGGCGGTGGTTTAACATTTCAATATCCTTTAAACAAGTTTTCCAGAATCGAGTATGGAGCTAGTTTTATAAGTATTAACCGTGACTTTAGTTTACTGGAAAACTTTGGAAGAGAGACGGAAGCCGCCTTCTTTCTTTATCCTGAAATTAGTTATACCAAAGATGTCAGTCAGTTTGGTTTCACAACACCTGTTAGAGGAGCAAGATATAACCTGCGGCTAACAGGGAGTCCTCCATTAGGTGAAGATGTTATCAGGTTCGTATCTCTTATGGGAGACTATAGGCGATACATAAATCTAGGAAGCAGATATTCATTCGCCCTAAGAGCCTCTGGTGGTGCTTCTTTTGGAAGAGATGCCCAAAACTTTTTTCTAGGAGGTATGCAGAATTGGATTAATTTCGAATGGGAGGGAGGTCAAATTCCAATTGATCGGTTGGAAGATATCTTTTTCACCCAACCAGCATTACCACTTCGGGGTTATAACTTTAATGCTGCTTTTGGTGATAAGTATGGTTTGTTTAATGCAGAATTTCGTTTCCCTTTAATTGCAGCTTTATTACCTGGTCCAATACCCGTGTTGCCTTTATATAATATAACTGGAGGTGCATTTATAGATGCCGGAGCTACGATGCAGGGTAGTGAAATTAATGATCCATTAATAGGTACAGGATTTGGCCTTCGAACCATCTTGCTTGGATTGCCATTTCGCTGGGATATTGGTTGGCCATATGATTTAGATGATGGATTTGGCTCCAGAATCCATTATTTCAGCATAGGTTTAGATTTCTGAGAAGCTGAGGATCATAGTAATAAATAAATGTATGATAAAATTGTCTGGTTTCTGCAAAACTGGCGTTTAGCTTCAACAAAGTTTCTGCCCGGGAACGGTTACATAATTAATTTGTGAAGACTTGAAATATGTTGCTGTGGTGTATCCACCCGACCAACTACGTGTTGGATTTGAAGTTTTGTGGATATAGCTTCCTGATGTCGTTGTACTTGGTGGCCATAATATTCTCCAGAACATATTTAAGCCACACCTGCGGATTGACCTCATGCTTTTTGCAGATCGCAAAGAATGAATAGATCATCCCCGCGCGCTGAGCCCCTTTATGGGAACCGGCAAACAGATAGTTTTTTCCTGTTTTCCGCAATGCAGCACCCTAATAATTTTTCAGGATAGTTTGGTATA
>JBBDQY010000055.1:0-5084 GCA_040905745.1 Balneolales bacterium | reverse complement strand
ATCCATCAAATTGCCATAAACATTCAAGCGGATAAGGTGATATCGGATATTTCAGATATCATTTCCAAACAAGTGGAGACGCTCTTCCCCGAAAAAATGGGAGAGGTAAAGGAAAATGAAGAAAATCTTGATACCTCTGCGGCTATTTCTGGTTATCAGAAACATACTCCTATAAAATCGCCTAATAAAAGTGGATATCTTCAGTATATAGATAGTGAAGCTTTGATGGAAGTTGTAACCAGGCATAATGCCCTATTAGAGT
Organism: Balneolales bacterium; assembly: GCA_040905745.1. Lineage (GTDB taxonomy): Bacteria > Bacteroidota > Rhodothermia > Balneolales > Natronogracilivirgulaceae > JBBDMU01. The sequence goes on along the minus strand of JBBDQY010000055.1, from coordinate 4,822 downwards.
TGTATCACAGACCAGGCAATTATTTGGTAAGAGGTGCTGAGTTGGGATTACTTTATTCGAATACTCACTTGGAAAAAGATGCATTAGAAAAAATTTTAAAACAATTTGTAATTGGGAAAAAGAAAACGTCTCAACAAAACCTTGAATTTTCTATCCACCAGATGGTAGAAATCGCAGCTCGAGCCCTTTCTCCGGGAGTAAATGATCCATATACAACCATTACATGCATTGATAACCTGGCTGCAACAATGTCACATCTAGCACAGGCTAAGTTCCCCTCTAAATATAGATATGATGAAGTGGGGAATCTTAGAATTATTGCTAATACATTAGACTTTGAAGGAGTTTTAGATTCCGCTTTCAACCAAATACGGCAGTTCTCGGGAGGAAGTCCTGCAGTCATCATAAGATTGATGGAGGCCTTGGCTACTATACATAATTTCACAAGTAAGAAAAGTCATAAAAAAGCAGTCATCAAGCATGCTGAAATGGTTTTAAGGGTAGGCAAAGAAACTATAAAAGAAAAGAATGACCTAGATGACCTTACTGAAAGAGCTGAGAAGATTTTAAAATAATGAAGGACCAATGCCGGGATAAAGTCTCCCGATCAATCTATTGATCACATAATAGATGATCGTTGAGCGGGTGCCTTCTGGTAGAATTATAGCCTTGGTCAAAATTACCCTAATCCGTCTAATCCGGTCACCCATGCTACGATAATCATATTTAAAACATCCAGCGGTATGTAAGGTTAGCACTTCGTCCGGGCATGGGTGAATTCCGGCTTTCGACCCGCGATAAATGATCTCGGTAACGGGTATTTCCGGCATTATCCAGCCGAATGGAAAAAACATGATTGCCGGACCGGGTGAACCGGTATCCTGCATTTAGATTCAGTAGGATATATCCTCCCGTTTCAAGCTCACCTTCCACCGTACGGTGTTGACGGTTAACCAGGTTACTTTTCATTCCTAACCACCAAATATTGGTATCATATCGAATGGCCAAATTGCTTTTCAATGGTGGCATAAATGGTAATGGATTTTGCTTTTCTCCCAGCTGGCTACCGTGTGTATAATCGGCACTGCCGGTAAAGGTGAGATGATTTGTCAAATTTGCTTTGATGATCAATTCACCGCCTAATAATTCGGCATTGGCATTTCGATATTCATACATATCGAATCCGGAAGGCGCATGGGTTTGGCCTGTCGGTTGACGAACTATAAAATCGTTGATCCGATTGTAAAATGCTGCAATCTCTAAGGCGACCCAGGAAGACGTAAATCTTCCGAAAAGATCAATGCCATGGCCTATTTCATTTCCCAGTGTTGGATCTCCTACTTCGTAGGCGGCAACCCCTAAATGGGGTGAATCAGCATATAATTCTTCCGCATTTGGCCCCCTATGAGCCCGTGCTGCCTGCGCTCCGAATTCCAGATACTGAACGGGTTTATAATTCAATCCAATAGATCCGGAAACCGTACCTGTAGTTTTATTTTCTGAAAATTCCGGGTATCGCTCGTTTTCTGTAGCATGCATAGTTCTAAGATCTAAACGTGCGCCGAATTGAATTCGTAATAACGTGCTTACTGGAATTTCTTCAAAGAAAAAACCTGCCAGAGATTGGGATGTTGCGTTGGGTGTGAGAGCTTCAATTCCGCCAACCTGAAGAGAGCGAATTTCAGTATTAATTCCAATTGCGCCGCTATCGAGAAATGAGAGAGGTTCATGACGAAGAGTGATGGTAGAATTAATGCTGTGCTGGAGAAAATCAAGTCCAACGCTTTCATCTCGACCTCCTTCTGATAAATCAATCCCGATCTCCTCATGAAAATACCGGACAGCATTTAAGCGTAATTCAATATTTTTAATAAAGCCATCTCTTTTCCAGGTTGTCCGGGCTTGCAGCTTAAGATTATCCATGCGAATCTCAAGCTCTTCGTCGGGATTGTCCGGGGAGTCCGGCAAACCGTAGGTTTTATCCAGGCCACTGATAGCGAGCCCACCTTTCAGATCACCAAATTGAAGCCCGAGTCCGGCAGAACCCGTCATATTTGTTATTGACGTTCCAGGAAGTTTGCCATCGGGGGTGTACAAATCACCTGCCTCACGGAATGAAAAACGTGAATTTACTGCCCATCTATCAGTTCCTTGTAAAATATGTCCGTATGCAGCACCGGATTGGTTACCCGTATTACCATACAAAGCAAAATTTCCACTGGTTCCGGGATCCCAGCGATCAGGTATATCTTCATTGAAAATATTTACAACTCCACCCAAAGCGCTCGACCCGTACAACAGGCTGGCAGGTCCGCGAACTACTTCAATTCTATTTGCCGCTAATGGTTCCATGCTTATAGAATGATCATGAGCCGTTTCAGACAAATCACCCATACGCTCCCCGTTTTGCAACACCAGTACGCGATCCCCATCTAATCCGCGTATAACGGGCCGGCTGGTAACCGAACCAAAAGATCTCATCGAAACACCCGGCGAACCATCCAGCATTTCACCAAAAGAATTTGATGACCGTACCTGCAATTCTTCGGAATTGAATACTTGCCCGGGTTGATAGTCTACTATACTGCCTGACGGTGATGTCGTCAGTATAAGTTCCCGAAGATTTACGCTGGCTGGTATTAATGATATTACCAAATCTTGTTCCGTATCATCCGGGAAAGTTACCTGAATATTCTTTGTTGCATAGCTAAGATGTTGTACCCGAATGGTGTAATTGCCTTCCAAATTAGCTATGGGGATACTAAAATCTCCGTTTTCATTGGTTATGGTTCCATGATCAAGTTCTATGATTAATAAAGTAGCGGATGCAAGAGGTTCTCCGGATTCACCATCCGTAACCGTTCCTGTTAAACTTTGCCCTACCGTATAGGAGAATGTTATGAACAGAAATGTTATTTGAAAGAGTATCTTTTTAGGCATAATTATTGTGTATAATGAAATATTACTAGATATAACTTAAGTAAACTAATATAAAATATGAAAATATATTTAGTCAAGACTAAATAATAAAACGAATACATTATTATTTGATGAAGTTTAGGCCTTATGGGCAGGGAATAAACAGGTATTACCCGGGGTATACATGGGTAATTGGTTTCTATATTCTTGTAACTTTTAACACTTGATCACCATCCATCCTTTAAGTAATTTATTGGCGTTATAATTTCATGTACCCAGGCTGACTTTGAAAAAAACCCAATTACTGTCGAAAGAGGACATGGACCGTACGTTTAAGCGGTTTGCCCATCAATTTGTTGAACCTTTCGATGATCCACGATCTCTGGCAATCATAGGTATGCAGACACGCGGTGTTCATATAGCCCGTCGTGTTCAAGGTCATATCAGGGAGTTTTTCGATTTGGATGTCCCTTTAGGGATACTGGACATCACGTTTTACAGAGATGATTATCGTACCAAAAGCAGTATGCCTACGGTCCAGATCACCGAAATACCCTTTGACCTTCAAGGTAAGGATATCGTCTTGGTGGATGACGTACTTTATACGGGCCGCACCGTCCGCTCGGCTATGGAAGCTCTAATGAGCTTTGGGAGGCCTAAAAGTATACTGTTTTGCTGCATGATTGACAGAGGGCATCGGGAGCTGCCCATTGCTGCTGATTATGTTGGTATGCATGTGCCCACGCATGTTAATGAGGAGATTCGCGTGGAGATCGCAGAACTTGACGAAGAAGATGCCGTGTACGTCGTAAAAGTAGATGAGGAACAGGCATGACCCCCGTTTCAGAGAAGAGTTATTCGTTCAGCCACCGCCATCTGCTTGGCCTTGCAGATTATTCCAAAGCGGATATTCAGCATGTGCTTGACCAGGCAAAGAGATTTCTGGAAATATTAAATCGTCCCGTTCCCAAAATCCCAACTTTAAGGGATAAAACCATCGTCAACCTTTTTTACGAGAACAGCACCCGTACACGATTATCTTTTGAGCTGGCTCAGAAGCGTATGGGTGCTGACGTTATGAACTTCTCCAGCAGTTCTTCCAGTGTAAGCAAAGGAGAATCATTAAAAGACACCATTCGCAATATTGAGTCTATGAAAATAGATATGGTGGTGTGCCGACATGAAAGTCCTGGGGTTGCACATTTTCTTGCGCGTACAGTGGATGCCGCCATTATCAACGCCGGTGACGGGCCCCATGAACATCCCACACAGGCATTGCTTGACATGTTCTCAATGAATCAAAAGTTCAACCGGCTGGCTGGATTGAAAGTAGCCATCATCGGAGACATACTGCATAGCCGGGTGGTACGCTCGAACATACTGGGCCTGCTTAAAATTGGAGCTGAAGTGGTAGTCTGCGGACCCAAAACCCTGATGCCGGTTTTTGTTGAGGACCTGGGCGTAACGGTATCTCATAATCTGGAAGAAACTCTTGCCTGGTGCGATGTAGCCATGGCTCTTCGTATACAGCTGGAACGGCAGGGTCAGGGGTTGTTTCCTAGTCTCAGAGAATACCATGAACGGTTTGGGATCAAGAAAATTCACCTTGAAAAATATCCTGATTTTACGATCATGCATCCCGGACCCATTAATCGAGGTGTAGAACTGGAAAGCGAGGTAGCCGATAGCCCCAGGGCGATCATCCTGAATCAGGTTACCAATGGCCTGGCGGTCAGGATGTCGGTGCTCTATCTTTTATCTGGCGGAAGCAGGGTATAGGTTCACTATCGGCAGTAAACCTGAAGTAATTATTCAAGGCAATTCAAGGATGTCCAGGGTATGAAATTCTTATTAACCTGAGTTCGATTTTAAATTAAGCTTAATTGATCAGTAAAAACAGGAT
>JBBDQY010000054.1:0-5129 GCA_040905745.1 Balneolales bacterium | reverse complement strand
CTACTAAACATAATGGATGCAAGTTTGCAAAATAAACTCATCAGATATGTAACTGAGGAAAGCTCCAGTGTCGAAGTTGCAGAAGTTGAGCGGTTACTAAAAGAAAACCCTGAAATGCTCAAAGAATATGAGAAAATAAAGAAAGTTTGGGGTTTGGAATTCAATGAGGAAGAATCTTGGGACGTAGATTTGGCAGCTAATCGCTTGCGGAAAGATATAAACAATATTGATCTCAAATTGTTCAAATCGGAAGATTTTAATGGAATTAAGACTGAAGAAAAGCGAACAATTCACACATTGCACAATCGTAATAATACATGGAACTGGATGGTTCGGTTTGTGGCTGTTTTATTAATGGCAGGATTTTTTTCTTTGTTTGTAATTATTCAATTTGATTTAATTGATTTTCAGCAAAGCAGTAAGATTTCTTATGTTGATGTTATAACCGAAAAAGGCCAACGTGATCAGCTTCAACTGAATGATGGAACGATAGTAAAATTGAATGTTGACAGCAAGCTCTCTCATCCTGCGACATTTGATTCGGAAAATCGTATAGTATATTTGTCAGGGGAAGCTTATTTTGATGTGGCTAACGAAGCTCGTCCATTTTATGTAATTACAGATATGGCGGTGGTAGATGTCAAAGGGACAACATTTAATATTTATGCTTATGGAGATGAAGATATTCGAGTCGTTGTGGAACGAGGAGTTGTGTCTTTGAAATCGATTTTAATTGATAATGGAGAAGCGATAGAACTTGTAGGTGGGGATATGGGTCTTGTAAATAGAAATAATACAGATAGAATTGAAGTGTATCGTGATATAGATGTAAACCAGCATATGAGTTGGTTAAATCAACGTTTGGTTTTTGATGACGAACCATTGAGCCAGGTTATACGCCAACTCGAACGTTGGTACCGGATAAAAATCACATTATCAGAACCGGAATTAGCGGAACGCAGATTGACGGTAACGTTTGAAAACGATCCACTTCCCCTTGTGCTTCGGTTGATTACTATGTCTTTGGAGTTGGATATGGAACATAATAATGATGGGAGTATCCTCTTTTCAAAGGCAAACGCGTCACAATTTGAAGAAATTCGATGATAATATCACTAGATTTATTATTGTACAATCATCTAAAAGTATAGTATGTGCATGGCTTTTTATTTTATATCCATTCCTAGTCAATATTGCCACAGGTCAGGATCGATCCTATAATAATGAAGATCTGGCTAACAGGTTTATGATCTTTGCACCAAATCAGATCAGTGAACCGAGCAAAGAAGCACTGAACAAGATGATTTCACTGGATTACGAAGAGTTAACAGTGGAAAAAGCTCTGCAAACCATTGCTGAAATAGGCGATATAAAACTAGTCTATAGCAAAAATGTAACTCTAATAGATTACGACCGTCCTGTAAATGTCAGGTTTGACACCGCTACCGTCTTGGGAGCATTGTATGGGGTTCTAGAATTATCAGGAAACCATCATTTGCGGTTGGTACTATCCGATGAACGACGTATTGTGATTGTAAGGGTTGATGAAATTGAAGAATATCCTGATAAATCTTCAACATTGGATATACAAGGTGGAAAGAAATATGCAGCCATTCGTGGACAAGTTGTTGAACATTTATCAGAGGAGCCGTTAATTGGTGCAAATATCGTTGTTATTGGGACATCTATAGGGGCTGTTTCGGATAGAAATGGGAAATTTCGAATAGGCCAGATTTCTTCTGGTACATATAATTTGCAAGTTAGTTATTTGGGGTATCAAACAGAGATAAAAAATGTTGATGTGCAACCCGGTGAAGATGTCAGGGTTTCTTTTTCGCTCAGTTCCACTTTAATTGAAGGTGAGGAAGTTGTAGTATCTGGTATTTTACGAGGGCAATCCCGTGCTTTACAAAAACAAAGAGCTGCTCCATCATCCCGGAGAATTGTCTCCTCAGAAATCATGGATCAGCATGGAGATGATAATATCATAGGAACCATCGGGCGGTTACCAGGGGCTCGCCTACGATATGATGAAGGTGATCGCGTCTCACTTTTATTGCGGGGAGTGAATTCTAACAGAATTAATGTTACCATGGACGGCATGTCTATGGCATCCAATCTGGAAGGAAGCCGCGGAACACAACTCGGTGCAATTTCCTCCGACATGATAGAGAGTTTGGAGATTATAAATGCACAAACTCCAGATATGGATGCAGCAAGTCTTTCGGGAACAATCAATCTTGTGACACACCCGGTAACTTCCCGAGAAGCTGATTGGCGAATCCGTACCCGTAGTGATTATACATTAAGACCTGACAGGCCAAATGAAATTTATCATATAGAACCAATCCTCTCTATCAGATACAGGCAACGGGTCAGTGATCGGGTCAGTATTCAATTATTGGGTGATTACCGTCAGAGAACCCGGGATACCGACCGGGTGGATGTAGACTGGATGACCATAGGACCGGACGATAATGGATTTTGGAGTGAAAAGAGATCGTCATTGTTCATGATGAGCAGTTACCAACCAACAAACGAATTGGTTGGTTACGAGCAGTATAATTTTAATTCAACCATAACATATAGTTATTCGGAAAATACGTGGTTTTACGTGCGTGGTCTGTTGAGTCGGCAATGGGTTAATGATCATTACCGAGTTAGGGAAAGACCACGTTTTAATGAAGGGAGTTTTTTAAATGTTTCAGAAGAGGATCGAGAGGTCATTGTTACAAATTATCGCATTGATAGTGAGTATTTGAAATATGATAGAACAAATGGTAACGATCGATTAATGATTGGTGGAGAAACTCACTTACTGGAGGATTTACTACAGACCGATTTTTCGATTGGCTCGGCCAAAGGCTATACTTTTGAGATAGATCGATGGAACTATGATTTCCGAAATAATAATGTTCATGAAGAAACTATGGTGCAATTGGGAACAGGACAGGTTCCCACGGTGAAATTGACTGGAGAAGCTAAGAATCCTGCAAACTTTCATTTAAGGCGGATAACAAGAGATGAGAGTGACGGAAGGGATAATAATTATTTTGCTAATCTGAATTTCAAAGTAACTGACATTGGTTTGTTGGATGGGTTTATGAAATTTGGAGGACAATTTCAGTACAGAAACAATATCAATATTCCGAAAAGGTATCGATATGAGTGGAGTGGTTTTGAAGATATAAAACAGGATCAATTTCTTACCGGCAATACAAGAATAAGCGTTAACACCTTGACTCCGAATTGGGATTGGGGACCAGGTTTTGACCATGATAAATTTCAAAAATTCTTTATAATGAACTATAATGATTTTGATTTGGATTTGGATTCCTATTCCAAACGATACAGTCAAAGTAGCGAGAGCTTTGAAAGTATATATGCGGCATATATCATGCCGGTTTTAAATTTTGGCCGTGCAAATCTGATCGGAGGTTTGCGTATGGAAGCAACCCAGGCAGAGACGAGTGGAAATGAAGTCATGCTCAATAGAAGACGTGACATTGAAAGTATTGAAAAACGTACTGCGAATATCAATTACATCGACTTTTTTCCCTCTGTGCATTTGAATCATGCAATAACAGATAACTGGCTTGGCCGTGTATCTGTTGCAACGGGCCTTCAGCGTCCAGGGTTCAGTGACTGGACACCCGGATTTTCTGAAGATCGATCCCGTGAAAGATTGACGGTTGGTAATCCAAGTTTGAAGCCAGAGTATTCTACCAAATATGAAATCCAGTTGGAACACTATCTGAATGATCAGGTAGGTTTTTTTTCTATCGGAGGGTTCTATTTGGATGTTAACAACATGATTTTCGAACAAAATGTAGCAATTGATCTGGAATCAGGTGACTTCGAAGGATTTGAAGATTATCAATATTGGGAGTTGCGGCAGCCCAGAAATATAAAGGAAGCGTATATTGCAGGAGTGGAACTTGTGTGGCAACAACAGCTTACATTTCTTCCTGGACTTTTCAAGCATTTGGGACTATATAGCAATTATACCTATATGTACTCGGAAATGATGTTTGAACACCCATTAAAGCGAAAAGTAATGATTCCTGATATGCCACCACATGAATTTAATATTACTTTAAACTATGAGAGGAGTCGTTTCTATGGCCAGATTTCAGGGTTGTATATGCACCAACATATAGAACGCCACATCCGTGATACTTATATCTATAATAGCAGAATTAACTATTTTGATAGTTATGAGAATACCTTATATCGTCTGGATGCCAGTTTTCTTATAAGAATTACTAAATCCATACGATTTACAGTAAATGCTGTAAATATCTTGAACTCGCCATACAGAAATCGATATTTAAAAGCTTTCCCGAAGGGAGAATTAGATCACCCCAATCTCTTTTACAGACAGGGTGAAGGAGGTATCACAGGTTCCTTTGGATTGCAAATAAATCTTTAGAGGATATTAAAACTTGTATAAAAAACAGAAGGGAAGGGTGGGGAGATCGATCGAATAGAGAAGCAGGCATCTATCAGAATTTATTCGTAGAAATGATATCCACACCACCCGTGCCGTCGATAAAACTGCTTCTTGGCGGGAAGATGGGCCATTACACTTCCTGTTACCAAGGCGTGTTCGGGACTTTCACCCTATAGCAACTGCCCGTGACGGGCACAATAAAAAAGCTGTGTCCGGTAAAAATCACCAGACACAGCTTGTTGTTTAACTAAGTACGGCACCACGGTGCCGATTATATATTATTTGATAAATATCATCTTCTTGATCTGGGTAAAATCACCGGCTTGTATACGATACATATAAATACCGCTGGAAAGATTCGCGGCATCAAATGATACGGTATGCACACCTGAAGATCGGTTTTCATTTACCAGGGTCTGTACCAACTGGCCTGTAACGTTGTACACTTGCAGTGTTACATGAGACGCGCTGGGTACAATATACTGGATCTGAGTAGTCGGATTGAACGGGTTCGGATAGTTTTGTCGTAATTCAAAAGCCACCGGAGTTTCGCCGTCTTCTATACTTGTAATACTTTTAGGGTATACACCACCCACAAAACCAGTAAGGTTGTCAAACAGTATAATGCCTTCAATGGTATTACCATTATTCTCACTGCCGCTTATGATCTGGAAAG
>JBBDQY010000053.1:0-29759 GCA_040905745.1 Balneolales bacterium | reverse complement strand
CGCGGCGCACAGCCTGTTGTTCCCTGAGAACAGCTTTTTTCTCCTTGCCAATCAAGGCAATGAGTTCGGCTTTTGACAAATGTTCCAGGGCATTATCCATACCCCTAATATACGCATATTAAAGGAGTTAACCTATTACCGCAGCCCGTTTTACACCCTAATAGTAAACTTTTTTTACCGGTGGTAGCGCGCCTTCTGCACGCTGCGCTGCACGGCGATGCCCTCGACCATCAGCACCAGCTCCGGCCAGCGGATCGCCCCCGAAGCCGTGGTTACCGGCGGGGTAAAGGTGCCCTTTTCCAGGCGCTTGTAGTACAGCACCAGCCCGCCGGGCTCCCAGTGCAGCAGCTTGATGAAGGTGCGCCTGCGGTTCAGGAACACGAACACCTCCCCGCCGGCAGGGTCGCGGCCCAGCTCCTCGCGCACCAGCCCCGAGAGCCCGTCGAAACTTTTGCGCATGTCGCAGTGCCCCCCGTACAGGTAATAGCGGTGGGAGCTGGTCAGGGTGAACATCAGCGCAGCCCGATCAGCCGGGAGATCAGTGGCAGATCGGCTGCCGGCACCGATACTCGCACCCCGTTGGGATAGACCACCTCCAGGGTGGTTCCAGCTTCAGTCTTATCGGGTTCAATGCGAACAAATCCAACCTTTGATTCTTCCTCCTGCTTCTTCTTGCGAGCCCAATAGTTAAACCGGGCAAAGGGTATGTTGCTGCTTCGCGCGAAGGCTTTCTGGCTCTGGCCGCTTTGCTGCCAGGCCGTGACCAATTCGTACATTTCTTGTTGTTTGCTCATAATAGACATAATTTTTTTATGCCTAAGTTACCCCGCATTGGCTATGCAGTAAAGATGGGGTTGGTCGGGTGGATACTTTATGAAGGTCATGTTACCAAAGAACGTGCTGAGGAATCATTGAACCATTATTGGAAGCATTATGAGCATATTAACGCTGCTGAGGCTATGAAAAGGCAGATGCAATACCTTGACGTGAAGGATACAATGGCCATTGCCCATAAACTCCCGCAAATAAAGGTACCAGCCCGAGTTGTATGGGGAGCTTCAGATCATTTTCAGAAAATGTCTTACGTAGAACGTCTGGCTAAAGACCTGAACGCCCCTATTGACCGGATTGAAGACGGTAAACATTATGTTCCTGTAGATTATCCCAAACATGTTATCCATGCCATCGAGGAAGTGATGGAAGATCAGCGGTTCATGAAATAAAAGACATGATTAAGTTTCAAGTCTTTTATTCAATACTTACCGGGAAACCGCAATCTGAGAGTTTTATACTTATCAGGGATTAAATCAGGAACAACCGCTTGTTGAACCACAGGTATTGCACTTCAGGCAGGTACCGTTTCTTACCATCGTCATACTTCCGCATTCCTGACAGGCATCACCAGTGTAGCCCATTTGTCTGGCACGTTTATATTCGGCATCAACAGAAGCTTTGCTTTTTTCCGTTTCTTTAGTTTCACTAACAGGGATTTTTACAGGCTCATCATTCTCAACTTTCCTGTTATCTGTATCCTGTACATCATAATCCTCTTCACCCTCTGGCCTGAGCGAGCGCATATTAATTTCACTAATTTCAACGTGAGCCAAATCTTCTCTGCCAAGATAAGAAACAGCCAGTTCGCGGAAGATATAATCAATCACTGAAGTACTCATCTTGATGTGAGGATTACCATTTACCGGTCCGCTGGGTTCGAATTTAGTGAATACAAAAGCATCAACAAACTCCTCAAGAGGAACACCATGTTGAAGTCCAAGGGAGATAGAAATAGCAAAACAGTTCATTAAACTTCGGAAAGCGGCCCCTTCGCGATGCATATCAATAAATATTTCACCAATCTGCCCATTGTCATACTCCCCGGTTCTTAGATAAACTGACTGGCCGCCGATTTTAGCTTTCTGTGTATATCCGGCACGGCGATGAGGCAACTTGCGTCGTTCAGCAACATATTTATGAATAATACGCTCTGCAGATTTCAGGATCTTATCCTGAGCATTGATGGTTTCTGGTTCAGCGGGTTGTTCATCTTCATCCTCCAATTCATCTATTATATCAGACATAGAGTTTAGAGGCTGGCTCAACTTGGATCCATCCCGGTAAAGTGCATTAGCTTTAAGCATCTTCTCCCACGACAACATATATGCCGCTTTGAAATCATCAACAGTTGCTTCATTCGGAAGATTAATGGTTTTAGATATGGCACCGGATATAAATGGCTGAGCAGCAGACATCATCATGATATGTCCTCTGCTTGAGATATAGCGAGTTCCTATTCTGCCGCATTTATTGGCACAGTCAAATACAGGTAAATGCTCTTCTTTTAAATGAGGTGCACCTTCTACCGTCATAGTACCACAGACGTAATCATTGGCTTCTTCGATCTCCCGGCGAGAGAAGCCCAGGTATTTGAGCATATCAAAGTTCATATCAGCTAATTGCTCGTCGGTAATACCCAACACGTTTTTACAGAAATCCTCGCCCAGTGTCCATTGATTAAAGGCAAACTTAATCTCAAATGATCCCGGTAAAGCCAGTTCAATGGCTTCAATTTTGTCGTCAGTAAAACCGACATCTTTTAAACGTTGATGAGTGATGGTCTCACAACCTTTTAATGTTCCATATCCCTTAGCATAATTTATGATTTCGGATATTTGATCAGGGTCATATCCTAATCTTTTTAAAGCAGCAGGTACGCTTTGGTTAATGATCTTGAAATAACCGCCACCGGCTAATTTCTTAAACTTCACCAAAGCAAAATCAGGTTCAATACCTGTAGTATCACAATCCATGACAAGACCGATGGTTCCAGTAGGAGCTATTACCGTAGTTTGTGCATTTCGGTATCCGTACTTCTCTCCCAGTTTTACAGCACGATCTGAATCTTCACGGGCAGCTTTAACCAAATATTCAGGACAGAAATCTTCGTTGATGCCTGTGGGTTTTATTTTCAAACCTTCGTATTCGTTATCCGGCACATTAAAGGCTGCTCTTCGGTGGTTACGCAACACTCGCAGCATGTGCTTTTTATTTTTCTCATATCCGGGGAATGGTTTAAGCTCTTTCGCCATCTCTGCACTGGTGGCATAGGATGTCATATGCATAATTGAGGTAAGGGCACCCGTTACGGCAATAGCCTGGTCGCTGTCATAGGGAATGCCCTGAACCATGAGAAGAGTACCGATATTGGCATAGCCCAAACCCAGTGTTCTGAACTTATACGATAATTCAGCGATCTCTTTGGATGGAAATTGGGCCATTAATACGGATATCTCCAAAACTACCGTCCATGTGCGGGCAGCGGAACGATAGGCATCTACATCAAAGCCTTTTTCCTCAGAATAGAATTTAATAAGGTTTAAAGAGGCCAGGTTGCAGGCTGTATTATCCAAAAACATATATTCGGAGCATGGGTTACTGGCTTTGATCTCACCATCCTCGGGGCAGGTATGCCACTCATTAATTGTGTCATGATATTGAGTACCGGGATCAGCACAAGACCAGGCTGCGTATGAAATATTATCCCAAAGATCACCGGCTTTCAGAGTTTGGATAGGCTTAGGCTGTCTATTTTCTTCTCTGGCTTTTCGCTTCTCGGAACGGCCATACAGATTCCAGTCACCTTTATTGATTACGGCTTCCATAAAACTATTGGGGATGCGCACAGAGTTATTCGAGTTCTGTCCACTTACCGTTAAATAGGCTTCTGAATTCCAGTCATTATCATAGGTCTCAAACTTAACGTCATCATATCCCTGAGCAGCTAATTGAATAATGCGTTCGATATAATTCAAAGGAACCATTGCCCTTCTGGCTTCCCGGATAGTTTTTCCCAGTTCTTTATTTTTCTTAGGGTCACGGCTTACCACACCGTTATATTTATGACCTTCAATTTCTACAGGTGTATGACAAAGTTTCATCACCTTTCTAAGGTATTTCTCACAGATCTTAGATCCCGAAACAATCGCAGCTACCTTTTGCTCTTCCTCAACTTTCCAGTTGATATAATCTTCGATATCAGGGTGGTCTAAATCGAGAGTTACCATTTTTGCTGCACGCCTCGTAGTTCCACCTGATTTTATAGCTCCTGCTGCACGGTCACCTATTTTCAAAAAGCTCATTAACCCGGAGGATTTCCCACCTCCGCTTAATGGCTCATTGGCTCCTCTAATATCGGAAAAGTTACTGCCCGTACCAGAGCCATATTTAAAAAGACGTGCCTCACGAACCCATAGGTCCATTATACCACCTTCATTGACCAAATCATCATCAACACTTTGAATAAAACAAGCATGGGGCTGAGGGTGCGTATAAGCATCTTCTGATTTCTTTAATTCACCTGATTCGGCATCTACATAATAATGGCCCTGTGCCGGACCATTAATCCCATATGCCCAAAACAAACCTGTATTGAACCACTGTGGGCTGTTAGGAGCTGCCATTTGGTTGGCTAGCATGAAACAAAGTTCGTTATAGAAAACACGGGCATCTTCCTCTTTATCAAAATAATTGTGTTTCCAACCCCAATAAGCCCAACATCCTGCAAGCCGGCTAAATACCTGCCGGCTATCTATTTCATGGGTATAGCGCTCCTCTTCAGGAAGAGACTGAAGCGCTTTTTCATCGGCTATAGAACGCTGCAACCAAACAGGAACACCTTTTTCCTTTACTTTTTTTAGTGCAACAGGAACTCCTGCTTTCCTGAAATATTTTTGAGCGATAATATCAGTAGCCACTTGTGACCAAAAGTCAGGTACCATAACATCTTTCATTAGAAAAACCGTAGAACCGTCAGGGTTCTTGATTTCAGATTTTCTGGCTTCGAATGTCAAGGTTTCAAAAGGTGATTTTGCCTTAACTTTGGTAAAATATGGCTTGAACTTCATTTGGTGCTCCGGTGGGTGAAAAGTTTTTGTAATCTATTGTAGATAATTAAATTGCAAGTTTATATCAGCTGTTTTTAAAACACATTAAAATATAAACACTGTATTCTGAGAACTATTTTGTAGGGTTAAATATATGGGAATTAAGGACATGTACAACATTATTTTTCCACAACTTATTAACACTAACTCCTGAAAATTATTATACTTTCTAAAATCAGGCTTTTAAAATCAATTTGTTGATAAACTGTGGGGAAATTTTATTAATAACTTAATCCTTAAAATAGAAGAATCCTGGTGAAATACCGGTTGAGAAACTATCTACTCTAGCTCCGTTAACATCATAAATAATGGCAACTCCTGCCTGTGCATAATTTTTAGCATCGCCGGCATATAGCAAGGGATTTTCAGAATCATCAAACCCTAATGAATAATAGCTTTGAGTACTGACCAGGTTATTTGATATTGTAAGTTCATTCATATTTATAACGCGTATTCCGCCAGATGCAATATAGGCTGTTTGATCATCTTCATAGAAGACCAGGTTTCCACCCATAGCATTAAGTTCAATAGTTTCAATGATGGAGCCATCCTCCCCTTCTAAAACGTAAACAGCTCCATTTTCTTCACCAAAGGAACCATTACAGACCACCCAGATTCGGCCCTGTGAATCAACTTTTACGACAGATGGATTGTCTCTCAACGTAATGGTTTTTATGATTTCATCATTCTCTGTATTAATAAGGGAGACATAATTGGCCGGGCTAAATCCCGGGTAGAACGTATTAGCCACAAAAGCCCGTTGTCCTGACACTCCAATTCCTTCGGTTCTTGATCCGGTATCAATATATCCTGTAACTTCACCTGATTCGATATTTAATATGGCCACAGAATCCGTGTATGTTGTTACATAAGCCTTATTATTACCTGCCTTTTCGATATAACGTGGGCTTAGTTCACCATCCATATTTATCGTATGGCTTGAAACCATACTTTCAGGATCAACTACTTCAATTTTATGACTATTGTTGACTACAATATATAAGCTACCATCGATCAAGTTTGCACTTTGTGCACCATCACCTAAAGGACGCCCATCATTTTGTCGTGAAAATACATTTTGCTCAACCTCGCCAGTGAAAGGATCATAGGAAGTAATGGAGGCATTTCCGCTTCCATGAATGCCCTGGTTCAGTACGAGTACAGGTCCGTTTTGATTGGCATCGTCATTAATATCTGTTGTACAGGATACCAGATTTACGAAGATAAAGGGTAGTAATAAGACGATAAATTTCATGATAACAATAGGTTTAATTTGGAAGGTTTGTTTTAGTTTATATACTGATTCGAAGCGTAATTAGATGATTTCTACCCGGAATTGGATAGTATGGAATGACCTCATAATCTGCATTCAGAGAGTTCATTAAATTCCATTGTAAATCGGTGGTAATTCCTACCACCTTTAAGCTATAAGCCAGAGAATAATCAACCACTGAATAGGCCTCTATTGCATTTTGATTATCTTCGTCAACATACCTCGTACCAATCCATCGTGGTGTGATCATCATGTTTAACGGTCCGAAATCAAGGATAGCGGACATTTTATATTGCCAAACAGGGGTGTGTATCAGCTGCTTTCCTTGTGCCTGATCACCCGGGAAACGCGACTTTCCGTAGGTTGACCAGGTACCACTAAGTATTTGTGCTATTTTGACGGTGTATGAATCGGTAAGAAAAGCAGTATTGGATTGAAGTTCGAAACCCCTGGCATTTATTTCTCTTACATTTTGAGGCCTGAATACTCTTTCACCCGGAATCCATTGTATTCCATTCTTCAACCGGCTTATAAAAACCTGTCCATCTGTTTCCTGAACGAAATTTCCTTGTAATAAGGTGCTGTTAAAACCGGTTTCCATCTTCCACCCTTCCTCAGGCTGAAGATCAGGGTTTCCGGAATCAGGCCAATAGAGATCATTAAAGGTAGGGGCATTAAAATCACTGCTTGCATAAGCTCTCCATATCAGGCTTTGTGGTACTACGGCATAATTGAGACCCAAAGCATAGCTAAAAGCATGGCCAAAATCATTATAATGATCAACCCTGACAGAGGGGTAAAGTTTAAAACGGTCAATCAGTACTATAAGAGGATTAAGTTGAGCACTATAATGGGTTCTGTCTGGGGCTTCATCATTATAAGCAGTACTTTCAACCCATGCTCTGGAAGCGGCCATTATCCCATTTAATTTAATAGATTTGGAATAGTCATAGCTTACCGGGATTTCAAAAAGACCTGAAGTGTTCGTGCTTAAACTGTTAATTCCATCTTGCGGATTGATATAGTTTAGCTCCTGTCTGTTGAGGTATGCTTTCCCTCCAAGCTTAACCTCGCTGAATTCAATTTGATAATTTCCATGCCAGCGCAGGAACTCATCTTCCTGATTCGCTCTCATAGTCTGACTCTGGATGGGTCCGGGTACTCCCCTCTGACTATGACTGTACCATAAACCGGAACGAACTTCTGATTTCCCAAAACTATACCCTCCATTGGCTAACATGCTACGCGTCTCAACCTTGTTATTATTTCTTTTTCGTTCTTCAGTAGGGTTTCTGGTATAGTCCCTGTAGGGGAAATCATTTTCTGAATAATCCCGTATAGCCTGAGCATTGAATTGCCAATGATCTCCCTTCACTCCGGCTCCCCCGGAAGAAATGATTCTGCCAAAAGATCCTACAGATTGAGAAACATCTAGCCCTGTTTGGTTATCATTGGTGGCTATTTGAATACTCCCTCCTAAACTTCCACCTCCATATGCAGAACTCCCTACCGAATTAATTTCAATGGATGATATCATGCCGGCTGATAGGGTATTGACATCCATCAGTCCGAGCATCGGATGATTGATGTTGAATCCATTCCAGTATACTTGAGTCTGATGGGCCACCATCCCCCGTTGGGAAATGGTGGATGCCCCTGAGGGACCATAGTTTCTTATAAACAATCCGGAATGACTTTCCAGAATCTGAGCAAGGCTTGAACTTCCTGATAACTTCAAAGTTACAGAATCAATAATCTGGACCTGAATGGGCTGATGCTTTCTGGGTTCAGGTACTCGTGTGGCTGTAATGATAATATCATCCAGACGTAGAGTATCCGATAAGGTCTGCGAATATGCAGGTAGAATGGATGCAGTTAATATGACAACGAGGAAACAAATCCTCACTCGAAAACACATGATTAATCATTTACCGTAACCTCAACTCCCGAAGGTACTGGTATTGGATGAGGGCAGGTCTCCTGGCTCACAGGCGTTAACCATGTGCCTTCCCGTTTCTTTTAGGCTCGAAACAGTGGCCGCATGCGCTATTCGTTCTGCTTACAGTTGCGGGTACAGCTCCCGGTTTACACGGGATTCCCTTTTAATCTTTCTTTCGAAAGAGCCATTCATCATATTTTGTTGTGTTGCAATGATACGACAGCTAGTGGATAAATCAAAACTCTTTTTGAGCTGCTTTGTCAAATGCCAATAAAATTTGTTGTTCTTTTTGATCAAAGGCCATAATGCCAACTAAAATTTTCTTCATTTCTATTTTTTTTAAGACCTAGGAGAAATAAGTACTGACCTCTATCAAATCTAACCTATGGTACTAAGAGAATGGAATTTTTTTCAATTGTCATTATGTTACCTGTTCATATGCAGCTAATTATAGAAATATGAAAGCAATTTGGGAAAACCACATATTAGCAGAAAGTGATGAAACTATAGAAGTGGATGGTCATCATTACTTCCCCCCTGACTCTATCAATGAGTATTTTTTTAATCCCAGTATAACCCTAACGTCCTCTCCTGAAAAGGGAGATGCCAGGTATTTTAATATCACCGTGAATAACAGTATCAATAAAGACGCTGCCTGGTATTATCCGAGACCCAGGAAAGCCGCGCATAACATAAGGGGTTATGTGGCTTTTTGGAAAGGGGTTGAGATTATCGAATAATGCTAATCTTGGAAAGTAAGCGAGGCATGGTTGATAAATAAAAAAGGGTTTGAACAACTATGCGTCATCCAAACCCTTAAAAGCGGAGAGAGAGGGATTCGAACCCCCGGAACATTGCTGTTCAACGGTTTTCAAGACCGCCGCATTCGACCGCTCTGCCATCTCTCCAATTCATTAAGATAGGAAACCATACACTTAATTGCAGTACACTTAACTTGATATAATTAGAAAATTATTCCGCTAATGCCTCTGCACCCGATACTATTTCAGATATCTCAGTGGTAATAGCTGCCTGTCGCGCCTGATTATATTTCAATTGCAGTTCTTTTATGATCTCGCCTGCATTCTCAGTTGCATTGTCCATCGCTGCCATTCGGGCTCCTTGCTCAGCACCATGTGATTCCAGGATTGAACGCCAAAGCTGTATGTTCAAATGAAGAGGCACTAGTTCCTCAACGATTTTATCAGGGTTAGGTTCAAAGATATAATCTATATCTGATTTTATGGTGGCCCCTGTTTCCTCTGTAATTTCGTTATTAAACTCGTCAATTACCGGAAGTAAAGGTTCAATAATACGCTTTTGTGATATCGCTGATATAAACTCATTAAAGCAAAGATATACAGAATCAAATTCCCTACTTTTGAATCGCTCAATGACATTATCCATGATATCAGCCGTTTTATCATAGGAATGTGAATCAAAGAATCCACTGTAATTGCCATGAATTTTATACCCGCGTTTTCTGAAATGTTCATGAGCTTTTCTACCGATACAAATCAATGAGAATTGCCCATGATCAACCTTGTCCTGGTAATCACTTTTAATCTTGTTCTCGATGGCTCGAAACAAATTCGCATTAAAACCACCGCAAAGTCCTTTGTCTGATCCAATAATAATAAATAACACCTGATCCGGATTCTCCCTTGGTTTTAACAGTTCATCACTGGATTCTGAATTTCTCATCAACCTGGCGATAATCTGTTTCAACTTGGATGAATATGGTCTTGCAGCCAACAAGCTTTGCTGTGCTTTTCGCAATCGTGCGGCTGCCACCATCTTCATGGCTCGGGTAATCTGCTGGGTATTCTTAACCGAACCAATCCGGTCACGTATATCTCTTAGATTTGCCATTACTTATTGGCTTCTTCTTTTATGATTTTTACTACTGTCTTTGCTTCGTTTACTAGCTTTTCTTCTAGTTCAGGGGTAAGCGTACCCACTTTTGCCAGATCCGCCATTTCTTTCTCATACTTAAGCTCGATAGTCTCAAGATATCGTTTCTCGAAGTTTCTGATCTGATCTACCGGTATTTGATCCAGTATACCTTTATTGTTAACTAAAAGGATAGCTATCTGTTTGTCAACTGATAATGGCTGGTATAACCCTTGCTTGAGTAACTCAACCGAACGTGCACCACGGCTGAGCTGTTGTTGGGTTGATGCATCCAAATCAGAGCCAAATTTAGCAAACGCTTCGAGTTCACGATATTGTGCCAGATCTAATTTCATGGTTCCTGCAAGCTTCTTCATCGATTTAACCTGGGCATTACCTCCTACCCTGGAAACGGAGATACCTACGTCGATAGCCGGACGCACACCTGAATTGAAAAGGTGGGTCTGGAGAAATATCTGTCCATCCGTGATGGATATTACGTTGGTGGGAATATATGCTGATACGTCACCTGCCTGAGTTTCAATAATAGGAAGGGCTGTAAGTGAACCGCCGCCTTTTATCAATGGCCGTAGGTCTTCGGGAACATCATTCATATTCCTGGCTACGCTATCATTCTTATTGATTTTAGCAGCGCGTTCCAAAAGTCGACTGTGAAGATAAAAAACATCACCGGGATAGGCTTCACGGCCTGGAGGACGTCTAAGCAACAAGGAGACTTCGCGATAAGCGACCGCTTGTTTTGACAAATCATCAAATATAATCAGGGCATGCCGGCCGGTATCACGAAAATACTCACCAATAGCTGTTCCAGCGTAAGGTGCGATAAAACGAAATGGCGCAGCAGCCGACGCTGGTGCAGATACGATAGTGGTATATTCTTTAGCCCCTTTTTCTTCAAGTATCTGATTTACCTGAGCAATAGTCGATCCTTTTTGACCGATGGCTACATAGATACAGAAAACTGGCTTATCTGTATTATGGGTATCCTTTTGATTCAGGATCGTATCTACGGCAATGGAAGTTTTCCCTGTTTGACGGTCACCAATAATCAACTCACGCTGGCCGCGGCCGATTGGAATCAGAGTATCAATTGACTTGATTCCGGTTTGCAGTGGCTCAGTAACAGGTTCTCTATAAATAACTCCCGGAGCTTTACGCTCAAGAGGTGATTTATAAGTCTTGCCGGCAATGGGTCCTTTTCCATCGAGTGGACGACCGAGTGGATCAATTACACGGCCCAGTACACCTTCCCCTACGGGCAGAGAAGCAATATCTTTGGTACGGCGAACCGTATGGCCTTCTGATACCGCCTCTACGGAACCAAATAAAACAATACCGACATTATCTTCTTCAAGGTTCAATACCATGCCACGAACAGGCTGACCATTTGTGTCGATAGAATCTGGCAATTCAACCAGCTCACCTGCTTGAATTTTAGATAAACCATATACACGGGCAATACCATCACCCACTTCGAGCACAGTGCCTACATCATATACTTCTGACTCGTTATCAAAACCAGCCAGTTGTTTGCGAAGTATTGCCGAAACTTCTTCAGGTCGAACTTGACTCATAATACATCCTGTAAATAATAATTATTCTGTTGTTATACAGCGGACCCCATGAACAGGGATTCCAGTTTTTTAAGCTTGTTTTTTATCGATCCGTCGATTACCGTATCTTCAATCCTAACGACTAAGCCACCTTTTAGTGAAGCGTCTTTTTTTAAGATAAGGTTAATCTTTTTACCGATCTTCTCTTCCAAAACCGACTTAAGCTCAGTAGCCTGATTTTTCTCCAACTCTTTTGTGTAATAGGCATAAACATCCACTATGCCCGCCATTTTGTTATACTCAGCCAATAAAGATTGAGTAACATCCGGAAGCAGGTCTTCCCTGTTTTTTGTTACCAGAAAAGTTAAAAACTCTCTGGTAAGATCACTTACCTTGCTGCCAAACAATTCTGTCAAAACAGACTGCTTTTTGGTTTGATTAATGATCTTATTCTGCAAAAACAGGTTCAATTCCCTCGAACCCCGAATAGTTTGATCAATCAACTGAATATCCTTAAGGACATCCTGAGTTTTCTTTTGCTCAATGGCTATAGATAAAAGAGCCGATGAATATCGACGAGCCGCTTTAGCTGACATCTTGCAAAACCTCGTTATTGGATATCTTTGAAATATCCTTGATTAGGTTATCAACAAGTTTCTTGTTTTTGGATTCATCTACTTCGGTTTCCAAAATAAGATTTGCTGCTTTGATAGCCAGATCAGATACTTCGGTTCGAAGTTCCACTAAGGCTTTTCTTTTTTCCTGCTCTATAGTATTCCGTGCTTGCTCCAGGAGCTTTGCGGCTTCCCGCTTGGCTTCTTCCTTAGCCTCGGTACGCTGAGCCTCAGCATTTTCCTGAGCTTCCTTGCGAATTTTTTGAGCCATAGCCTCAACTTCACGTAATGCGTTTTCATTCTGTTGTGATATACGCTCCGCCTCAGCCATCGCTTTTTTCGCAGAATCCAGCGAATCTTTGATGTTCTTTTCCCTCTCATCGAGGGCTCCGAGAATAGGTTTCCAGGCAAACTTCCCCAATACAAACATGAAAAGTATGAAGGTTATCAATACCCAGAAAAAGAGCCCGAAATTTACATCGAGCAGACCTTGTGCTAAAATAAAGCTCATGGTGTTTTTATGTTTCGTTTAACTAAATGCAAGTATGATACAGACTACCTGGCCGAAAAGAGCGACACCTTCAATAAAAGCAGCCGAAATCAACATGGATGTTCTTATATCGTTTGAAGCTTCTGGTTGACGTGCAGTTCCTTCCATGGCGCCCTTACCAATCATACCGATACCAATACCAGCTCCAATAGATACGAGTCCTGCACCAAGTCCAGCTGCCAAATATGCTAATTCCATTTTTTCTCCTGTATTATTTTTGTTTATTAGTTATAAAAAAGTTCTGTTTATATATTTTCGGTCTCATGTATTTCATCATGTTCCACCATAGCCATTCCGATGAAAAGTGCAGACAATATGGTGAATACATAGGCCTGAATAAATGCAATGAATGCTTTAATCAGGTAAACGAAAAGCGTCATCAATATCCAAATAGGTGATGATGCATAGGCTACAGCAGAGCCAAATAGATTATTGAAAACGAAGATGATTCCCAAAATGGAAAAAATCAGAATCTTGCCTGATGCCATATTTGCAAACAAACGTATGGCCAGAGAAAAAGGCTTCGTGAATATTCCTATAAACTCTACAGGAAATAGAATCAAACGAATATAAAAGGGTACTCCCGGGAACCAGAAAATATGCTTCCAGTAATCTTTGGATGCCGAAAGCTGGGTGATCATGAAAGTCATCAGTGCAAGAACCGCTGTTACAGTAATATCAGCAGTTGATGAAACTCCCCAGGGCATTAACCCGAACAGGTTCATAAAAAGAATCAGGAAGAATACCGTTAGCAGGTAAGGTGTAAATCGAATATAGTTATGGCCTATATTAGGTTTTGCAATATCATCGCGGACGAATACCACAAAGGTCTCAAATAAATTATGGAATGCTCCTTGTGGCTCACTCTTAGTACCCTGACCGGCTTTATATCGTCTGGTCAGAGGAATAAAAATAGCCAGAGTAAGCAACGCACTAAACCAGAAAAAAAGCAGGTGGGAAGTAATTGAGAAATCAAATAGAATAGGTTGATTGTCCGTCCTAACCACATGATAAGTCACCGGTTTAAGTTTTGCCCCTTCAGGCTCATCTTCTTCTAAATAAATCTCATCAGTAAAAGTTTCTGAATTGATGGCTGCTGTGGTAGAACCGAAAAAATGAAACCCTTCTGCATCATAAAAAAATCGAGGAAGCTCGACTTTGCCTACAGGACTGAAATCCACATAATAATGATCCAATACTTTTGAGACAACATCAACAGTATTGTCATCATTTGGGGCAGCCGATAATAAAGATTCTGATTGAACTGTAAAAAACAGTATGATCAAAATGGTGATTCTAAATACTTTTGTCATTTACTGGGGTAGACGCGATTTGCTAGAAATTCGGTTAATAAATATAATTTCCGCCACAGATTTGTAAAGATAGGAAATTAACACCGCAATTGTAAAACCTATTTGGTGTAAAAATGAAAAAATAAAGACAAATAATATGGCCCCACTCAGGAAAAACAACTTGCCAAGCATGCTTCCCATTACCAGGGACATAAATTTATTGATTGATTCCTGATAATTTGATTCAATCAGGCATATGGCTGTGATAAAGGCAACGGACGTTACCACAAAACCTAATATTATGCTGATGAACATTTCCATCCCAAAATTCACGGTTATTGGATAACCGGATACGGCCAGAAGAGCAGCATCAATGAGAAGGATCAGCCTTGCAAATTTAAGGCTTTGGCTCTCTTTTATTTTTTTCATTAGAATCGTCCAGCTCTATTGCTAATTTGTAGATAAAAGCGAACAAGCCCACAAATCCCAGTAAAGATCCGATAATTACACCAAGCGGGGTAGTATCCAGCTGTTTATCAATGAATATTCCAATTAATACAGGCACAATGATCGTGCCTGCTATTTGAAACCCTAAGCCTAAGTATTTGGAAACAGCGTATAGACCTTTCACAAGATAGGATTAATATTTAATACCTTGTTTATTAACATTAGAGCTATTTTCATTTTTTTTCTCAGTACTCTTATTAGTAGTGCCGGAATTCATCTTGCATTCTCCATCATACGTGGCACCTTCTTCCACTAATAAGACTTTAGTGATGATATCACCTTTAATAACGGCAGTTTGACGAAGTATAAGCCGGTTTGATACTGATATTTCACCTTCAACGGTACCTGCTATATCAGCTTCGGGTGCACTGACATTGCCTTTAACGTGCCCGGTTTTGGAAACTATACATTTCCCTTTTGAATTAATTTCACCATCGACGGCGCCTGATACACGAATATCATTTTGTGTTTCCAGGGCACCTTTGATATGTGTGCCTTCGCTAATCATATTAAGCGAGGGTTGGCCATTATGATTTTCAGTTTTCATGTTGGTTGTTATTAGGGGTTTTTTATTATTAAACATATTAATTGACTTCAATTAGGTTTATCAAATAGGTGACAGGATTCATCGCTATACCATCTTTCCACAGTTCAAAATGTATATGGGGACCTGAGGTCAGTATTCCGGATTTTCCAACAGTTCCCAATATATCTCCTTTAAAAATAATATCTCCTTTCTTTTTATAACTATTCGACAAGTGTTTATATGTACTCATATATCCATTCCCATGATGAACCTGCACAACATAACCAAAGTTAATCGTCCAGTCGGCATTCGTGACTACACCATCGGCTATCACCCTGGCAGTTGCTCCCTCAGTGGCGGCAATATCAATCCCGTAATGGTTTTTATCGAAGTTAATGGTTCGGGTCAATGCACCTGTAAGTGGGGGGGCTACGGGGAAATCTGGACTTATATTAAGATTTCGGGAATAAATAGCCTGATTAGCATCCAGTTTCTCGAAATTTGCCATTTGCACATCACTTTGATGACCAGGCAGATTTCTATAAACTTCTTCAACATTCTCAACAGGATTAATCGTAAAAACAGTATCACTGCCTTCAGCAAATACAGACCTCATATCTGATAACTGCTGATCACGGGCATTCAGTGAATCCTGCAGAGCTAATACTTTCTGACTTATTTCGACTACAGCCCGTCTCGTTTGCCGATGCTCTTTATCGAATATCTGGTTACCAAAAGGAGTGATGTAAAGAAATAGGGTAATCAACAAGCAAAGAACAAGATTGAAAACTATAAATAATCCAAAAGCAGCTATTGGCTTGATGGTATGGTATGAGGGATTTTCGGGTTTATCCTCATCCAGCATGATCAGAGTCACGTTTTCGTTTCTGCGATTAAACAGCTTTTTCAGAAGTGTCGTCATGCTGCAAATGTAGCAAAATTATTAAGAATAATTAACAAATGATTGAAATTGCTGACATTCTTTTGATCTTTTTACAAAGATAAGAGCCTGATTTTTAAGCTCCTGAGTAATTAGGCGACTCTTTAGTAATCTGTACCGTATGGGGATGACCTTCTCTCAAGCTGGCTGAAGTTACTTTAACAAAATGTGCACTTTGCAGTTCTTTTATATCTTTCGCTCCACAATAGCCCATAGCCGCACGCAAACCGCCCGCCATTTGATAAACGACCTCTCCTAGATGTCCTTTATAAGGCACCCTGCCTTCGATGCCTTCAGGTACTAATTTTTTCAAGTCATCTTCGGCATCCTGAAAATACCGGTCTTTGCTGCCCTGACTCATGGCGCCAAGACTACCCATGCCCCGGTAAGATTTAAATTTCCTTGATTCGTATATAATCGTTTCACCCGGACTCTCATCAACACCGGCAAACATTGAACCCATCATCACAGCGTCTGCCCCACCGGCAATAGCTTTGGGGATATCTCCTGTATGCTTAATCCCTCCGTCACCAATTACACTGATACCATTTGCATGAGCGAAAGCTGCTATCTCCATAATGGCACTCAATTGAGGCACCCCTACACCGGTAACGACACGTGTCGTACAAATCGAACCAGGGCCCACTCCTACTTTCAATACATTGGCACCGGCCTTATGTAATGCCTTAGCGGCATCCGCTGTGGCTATATTTCCGGCAATGATATCCAGATCAGGGTATTTGCTTTTGATGGACATCACCATTTGAATTACCCCTTCAGAGTGCCCGTGGGCAGTATCCACTGCGATGATATCAACTCCTGCTTCAACCAGAGCGGCAACTCGGTCCAGCGTATCAGGACTGATCCCGACGGCACCACCCACACAAAGCCGGCCAATAGAATCTTTACTGGCATTTGGGAAATTCTTCTTCTTCTCAATGTCTTTGAAAGTAATCAAACCCATCAGTTTGCCATTTTCATCCACAATAGGAAGTTTTTCAACTTTATAATCCTGAAGCTTGCTTTCAGCTTCTTCGAGTGTGGTTCCAACTTTTGCCGTGGCCAACCGATCCTTAGTCATTATGCTGCCCAATAACTTTTCAGGATGGGACTCAAAACGTAAATCCCGGTTCGTGACGATGCCAATTAGCTTCTGATCGGCATCCACAATAGGAATACCACCAATTTTATGCTTATTCATCAACCGGCGGGCATCTTTAACCTTAGCGTCTTTGGTGAGGGTTACGGGGTCAACAATCATCCCGCTTTCGCTCCTCTTCACCAATCTAACTTGTTCGGCTTGATCCCCAATCGACATATTTTTATGAAGGATGGCGATGCCACCTTCTCTAGCCAAAGCAATAGCCATTCTGTATTCAGATACCGTGTCCATAGCAGCGCTTATAATGGGAAGATTCAACTTCAGGCTTGGAGTAAGCTGGACAGATGTATCTACGTCCCGCGGAAGTATCTGAGAATGGGCGGGCACAAGATACACATCATCGTAGGTGAGACCATCGCGGCTAATACGATCAAATGGGTTGGCTTCAGACATATGTATAAATAATTTAGGTTACAATTTTACTAAGATACGTAAGATTGCAGATAAGTGGAATGAAAAATTAGTTTCTTAAATCTGTATAAAGGTAAAATAAACAGGACATATTCTTCCTTTTTAGTAAATCTATTTTATTTAGGTAAAGTTCTGATTTTGCCTTTCCTATATATTATGTCATTTTGGATTATTGATTTGAATTTCCTACATATTTTGAGTCCATACTGAGGTCATTATGGTAAGTGACCAAGGCCGGACCTCGTCCTATACTCGTCTTACTAAACCGTTGGTTTACTCCCCTGAGCGTAAGAGATGTATAAGGCTTTGTAGGGAGTAGATATAACAGAAGTTCTGATTTGTTGGAAAAAGAGGCTAAACCATACTTATTAAGGCAAATGATGGATTTTACTTAAAATATAATAATCAGTTCAGCCAGGCTTTAATGGCTTTAACTATTTTTTCAGCAGCGTTCCCATCGCCATATAAATGCTGAACCTGGCTCATAATATGATTATCACCTTTAATAAAACTATTTTCATAATTTACCTCTTGTATTTGCATCACTATCAAATCAGCATATTTGCTGATTAAAAAATCTTGAGAAGAGTATATTATGCGTGTCATAAAAACAGTTTCTATATTTCTTTTGATAGGGATCATCTTAATTTGCTGTGATATAGAACTTTCATTTGGAGAGAAGCATTCCAAAATGATAAACAAGTTATTAAATACAGATCCTCCATCAAGCGAGTTCTATGATCTGTCTATCGGAACCAAAAGATATTTTGATTTTTGTGGATCAGTTGGTTTTATATGCACAGGTGACGCGTCTTATAGAGCGATAGAAGAAGTGGTTGGCCATACGCAAATAGATGGAACTCACTATGCGATTGTGGAGTGGCGGTTCTACGCAGAACGGGAAGCAACTTCTCCTGATACCGAGGTTATCCATAAAACCGAGGCTTTTTACTTTACCATGGATGGTAATGAACTTTGGATGTATAATGAGGAAGCAGAGGAAAAGGTTCAGATATATGATTTTGGTTTTGAGCCGGGCGACAGCTTAAAACAATTTATAGACAGGACCAAAGATTGGGAACCACCCTTTCATTACGAAGTGGATGAAAAAAATAGGGTTTTTCCGGCTGTAGTAACATCCGACACCACTATTCAAAATGATCATGGCGAAACTTTCGAAACTGTTTGGGCATCTGAGGAGTATGAAGAAGGTGAGGTTCCGGTTTTAAAAGCATTATCCGATAGTGGTATTGGTTTCAATCGTACCTATCATGATTTATTTTACTATGTAAAAGGGATGGGTACTTGGCATACTGTGCACAATCATTGGGGAATTGCGATGGTTGGGATTACAATGAAGGCTGAGAAAACTTACGGACAAACCGTAACGGTGACAACAGCTCAAAACGACCCTAATCAGATTCCGGTTCAGCCAGAACTAAGGCAAAACTATCCTAATCCTTTCAACCCCGTAACGCAAATAGAATTTGAAGTACCAACGGCCGGTGAAGTTCGTCTGGAAGTCTACGACATGCTGGGCCGTAGAGTGGCTATTTTATTGAATGAACAGGCACAGGCTGGCAAACATCGGGTACCTTTTAACGCATCAGATTTATCAAGCGGAATGTATCTGTATCGTCTTCAGACACCGAATCAAAGCATAGAAAAGAATATGTTATTTATCAAATAAACAATAGAAAGGGATACATACTCTAGAGGCAAATTGTTTTTAAAAATTTAATGGTTTATCCTGTCATAGGATGTTACAGATAATAAAATAGTACATTGAGAACCATTTCATGGCTTACCGTTTTGTATTTCTATTACAAATCATATTGTTTTTGCCAACATTAATCTTGGCATCAGTTAATGACGATCCATGGTCCATCGTTGGTAATGACGGCGCTGGCATATTAAACTCGATTTATTTTGCTGATGATGAGCATGGATGGGCGGTGAGTGCAAAAGGAACTATTCTACATACAAGCAACGGCGGCGTTAGCTGGATTAGGCAGAACAGTGGTATTTCCACAGTACTAAATGACGTTTATTTTACCGATACCATGACCGGCTGGGCTGTGGGTGAAAATGGAATCGTACTGAATACAACCGATGGCGGTCAAACCTGGAATCAGCAAGACAGCGACAACGAAAACCGTTTAAATGGCGTTCATTTTGTAGATAGCCAGACTGGCTGGGTTGTCAGTAATAGAACAATGCTGCATACAACGGATGCTGGTGAGACCTGGAACAGACAAGATGGAAAGGACAACAATTTTCAGGATATTTTCTTTATAGATGAGAACTATGGCTGGGCTGTTGGCAATGGAATCATTACTCAAACTAGCAATGGTGGCATAAGCTGGGAAACCCAATCATTTGATTATATTCTACATTCGGTGCATTTTACCGATGAGAAAACCGGCTGGGCTTCAGGTAGTGAAGTCGCTCAAGTTCCTGAAGCAATTGAACCAACAGGAGTGATTCTCCACACCGAGGATGGAGGTACTACCTGGGCACGTATCTATGGGGAGGAAATAGAAAAATGGGTTTTGTACTCTATTTATTTCACTGATAATCAAACAGGCTGGGCAACCGGTTCATATGGTCATATTATACATACCCATAATGGTGGAGAGTCTTGGCAACGACAGGAGAGCGACACGGACCACAGGTTATTTTCAGTTCATATGTTAAACGATCAAAAGGGTTTTGTTGGCGGAGATCGAACTGTGATTATTCAAACTGGAGATGGCGGTGAAAATTGGAAGACACAGAATTTAGGGATTACCAAACATTTAGCGTCTGTTTTATTCACCGATTCTGAAACGGGTTGGGCGGTTGGTGAAAAGGGAACCCTGATTTATTCTTCCGATGGCGGTGTTAGCTGGAATAAAAAGGATATCGGAATCAATACAGATCTATTTTCCATCCATTTTATTGATAAACAGACCGGATGGGCTAGCGGAGCGTCAGGAATCATAATAAACACAACTGATGGAGGTGATACCTGGCAAGAACAAGGAGCACTTGGAGAAAACCTATTTTTAAATTCAGTATTCTTTGCTGACCATCAAAATGGTTGGACGGTTGGGATGGAATGGTTAACTGATTATTCCAGGAGTAGAATTTATCATACATCTGATGGAGGATCAACCTGGCAGGAACAACAATCAACCGGTGCCGGTGGTGACGAATGGACATCCGTTTTTTTTTCAGATGCTCAAACTGGATGGATTTCAGGAGGAATTGAACAATACGGTATTATTTTGCACACCACTGATGGCGGTGAGAGCTGGCAAGTACAAGAGAGACCCGACGCATTTTTAAATTCAATATACTTTACTGACAATCAAAATGGTTGGGCGGCTGGACCGGAAGGTATTTTAGTCACCAATGATAGCGGTGCAACCTGGTCAGTACAGGGGATTGGTAGCCATTCAGGATTCGAAATTATACATTTTACAGATAACGACCATGGTTGGGTAGCGGGAAAGGATGGTATACTTTTAAAAACCCCTGACGGTGGCCAAACCTGGACTAAGCAGGAACATGGTATTGATAATAGACTATTTTCTTTGTATTTCATAGATAAGGAGCTAGGGTGGGCCGTTGGCGAAGATGGAATCATTCTACGCTATGAGGGTGAACCTGTTTCAGTCATAAAGCCGGAGAACCTGCCCCACCTGGGAAAGCTGAAACAAAATTATCCCAACCCCTTTAATCCGGTCACGACAATCCCATTCGAATTGACGGCAGATTCCTATGTAAAATTGACAGTCTATAATACATATGGGCAAAAGGTATCGACCATACTTGATGAACATAGGTCTTCCGGATTTCATCAGGCAATATTCAACGCCTCAGATTTAACCAGCGGTGTTTACATATACCGGCTGCATATTTCACAAGGAAAAACGCAAAGTAAAGCTATGATACTGATAAAGTAGTCCTCAATTTCTGCAAAAGTCCGCTTTGCACTACCTGAGGCCGGTCAGATATCCATGCGCATCTATGACATACAGGGCCGTCATGTTGAAACATTTGCCGAGGGATATTTCGATGCGGGTGAACATTCCCGGTTTTGGGAAGCCACACAAAAAAGTAGAGGAACTTTATGTAGTGGACTGCAATTGTGTGATCTGCGTAGATCACGCACGATTATGCTGGTCAAATAAATCATCTTAGCATAAGTACCTTTTCCAACTCAAACAGAAAGTTGGCCTTGTTTATTTGGCACGTAATGATCATTTTATTTCTAATTTTCACCCCATTCTATGGATGATTTTATTCCCTTCAACAAGCCCTATAAGGGTCAGGACGAAATTGACGCTGTCATCAGAGTGCTTTCCGGTGATTATTTATGTGGAGATGGAAATGTAACCCGCAGGGTGCATACCCTCTTAGAAAATTGGTTAGAGGTTACTCATGCCTTTCTCACTACCTCATGTACTCATTCCCTGGAAATGGCCATTATGGCACTGGATATTGGTCCTGGAGATGAGGTTATTATGCCAAGTTTTACGTTTGTCTCGACGGCTAATGCCGTAGTGATGAGGGGTGCGAGACCGGTATTTGCCGAAATTCAGCCTGGTACACTGAACATAGACCCTGCGGATGTGGAACAGAAGATCACCCGGAAAACGAAAGCAATTATTCCGGTCCATTATGGTGGCGTTGCATGTGCCATGGATGAACTGCTTGATTTAGCCAATATTCATAAATTATACATTATCGAAGATGCCGCTCAAGCCATCGATGCGAAATACAAAACCAACTATTTAGGCACCATCGGTGATATTGGCTGCTTTAGTTTTCATGACACAAAGAATATAATGTGTGGGGAAGGTGGTGCCCTGGTTACTAACAACGACAAAGTTGCACGTAAAGCCGAACTTCTAAGAGAAAAAGGTACCAACAGGTCTGCATTTATCCGTGGGGAGGTGGATAAATACACATGGATGAATGTGGGTAGCAGCTATATTCCATCAGATATACTGGCGGCCATTCTGGAGGTTCAGATTAGCAGAAAATCTAAAATCAAACAACTACGCAAGGCTGTTTGGGAAACATATTTTAGCACTTTGCAGCCACTGGAGGAAAAAGAATTCATCACTTTACCCAAAGTTCCATCATATGCCTCACAAAATTACCATACCTTTTTTCTAAACACACAAACTGTTGAAATTAGAGATTTAATTCTCAAAGAATTGCGTGACAATGGTATTGGAGCTACTTTTCATTATATACCCCTACACTCATCGCCATATGGCAGACAAAATTTGCAATGTGCTCAGTCTCTCCCCCATACAGATCATTTAAGTCAGACTCTGATCCGTTTACCCTTATACCCAGATCTTGCAAATCGAGCCGAAGATGTGGCTGATAAAGTGTTTGATATTATTCACCGCTTAAGCGTAATGTCATCCAGTATACAAAAAAGCAAATGAAGATTACGATAGTGGAAAGCAAAAAGGCTGATTTTCAGGAATGGAATGATGTTTGGAAAAATTGCGAATACGCTACATACTTTCACTCCCCTGATTGGTTGCGGATATGGGAAATTTATTCGAACGGTAATATCTCAACGGTATCACAGAAAATTAGTTTTTCCGACGGCAAATCAGCCATTTTAGTAATATCCACTAAATACAGACTCGGGAAGATCATCTCCATACATGAATCATCTCCGGGACACAATTATGGTGGCTGGATTTCCCGTGATACCCTAAACCCGGAGCACAAGGAATTATTGACTTACTATTTGATTAAACATTATCCCAATCTAATTTGGAGAGTCAACCCTTTTGAGCAGCAATTCTCGATTGTAGATAAGCGACTTCAAAATGATCAAACTTATGCGGTTCCTTTAGAGCAGCCATGGGGAGAACTTTACAATCTCTTGAATCGAAGTAAATTGCCTAAGAAAGTACGCAAAGCCGAGCGTAACAAACTGGAACTTCAGAAAATCAGTCCCGATAGCCTTGACGATTATATGGAGATTTACCATGATGCAAAGGTTCGATGGAAGAAAAAACATGACATTGGGTCAATCTACACAAAGGAATTGTTCAATTTACTTGTTCATTCCGAACATTGTGACTTTTGGGGAGTATACCATAGAAATAATCTAATTTGTGCAGGTCCTTTTCTTAAAAGTTCGACGCATGTAGTAGTTTGGGGTGTCTTTGCTCTTTCCGCTAGTTTGCATATGAGGCCATTTGAATTTATTTATTATAACCTTATCTGTTACTACAGGGATAAGGGTTATAAATGGTTTGATTTCAACCCTAGTGGCAAGCGAAAAGGAGTTGAAGAGTTCAAGCAGCAATTTGCCACTAAAGAACTTATTTGTCCTGTTCTGGACACTCGCAGTGCTCCTTTAAAGCTAGTTCAAAAGGCTAAATCTTTATTTAGCTAAATACTTATGGCACATGAAATCAAAAATATTCTTGTTAATCACTTACATGATAAAGCTCTGAAAATATTTTGCAAAAGATATCTTTCAGGCGATCTAATCGATATTGGGTGCGGCAAAAAGCCATACGCGGAGATGCTCGCTTCTGTAGTAACATCCCATACCGGGCTGGATCATCCCGAATCGCTTCACAGTTTGGAAAAGGTTGACTTGGTAGGAACTGCTTACAAAATCCCTGCCAAAGATGCCTCATTTGATTGTGCTATTAGCACCGCTGTTTTAGAGCATCTCGAAGAACCCGAAACAGCAATTAGAGAAGCTAATAGAGTATTAAAACAAGGAGGTTATGCCATATACAGTGTTCCGTTTATATGGCATATACATGAAGAGCCTCGTGATTTTTATCGGTATTCAAAATATGGGTTAGCTTATCTTTTTGAGAAAGCAGGATTTGAGGTAATTGAAATTAAGCCCTTATCAGGTTTCTGTGTAACCTTTGGGCAGCTTTTGGTTTATTATATGTACAGGTTTCATAAGGGTCCTTTAAAATATATACCAATTATACCTCTGTTTGGATTAATAGTTCAAGGTATCAGCTTTTTGCTTTATCAAATCGATAATTCCTATAGATGGACCTGGATGTATATGGCCGTGGTAAGGAAAAAATAGCATGACACTTCGGGAAAAGGCATTCAGTGGCTTTAAGTGGACCACCGCCGGGGGGATCATAACTTCTATTCTTGACCTTGGTAAATTTGCTATTCTGGCACGTTTGTTGGTCCCCGGGGATTTTGGGTTAATGGCTATGATAATCGTTGTTTTAGGCGTGACTATGGCCTACGCTGATGGTGGCACGAGTAATGCCGTGATCCATCGTCAGGACGTAACATCAAAACAACTCTCCAGTCTATTCTGGCTAAATTTAATGGCTGGCCTTGCTTTATATGCACTGATAATAGTATTATCCCCGTTGATTGCTTCATTTTATAATGAGGGTCGATTACCTGAACTATTAGCCTGGGCTGGCCTTGTTGTTTGCATATCTTCATTGGGAAGTATGCATCAGGTTCTGTTGAGAAAACACCTTAAATTTGATACCATTGCTAAAATTG
Organism: Balneolales bacterium; assembly: GCA_040905745.1. GTDB lineage: Bacteria > Bacteroidota > Rhodothermia > Balneolales > Natronogracilivirgulaceae > JBBDMU01. The sequence goes on along the minus strand of JBBDQY010000053.1, from coordinate 4,608 downwards.
AGGTTATAGCAGGAGTTGTTTCCTTTACAGTTGCCGTTTTATTTGGGATGGCCGGTCAAGGTGTTTTTGCCTTAATCTGGGGACAGATTGCCGGTACATCGATAGCCACTGCCCTGTATTTAATTAATGGACTAGCCTCCTGGGTACCGGAATTTAGATTCAGAATTGTAGATTTACGAGGGTATTTTAGTTTTGGAATGTATCAGATGAGCGAACGCAGCTTGAATTATCTTGCATCGAAAATGGATTATATGCTTATTGGCCGTTTCCTGGGGGCAGAGGTGCTGGGAGCTTATATGTTAGCTTATGAGTTGATAGTATCTCCTGTAAAACGGATCAATCCAATACTGAATAAAGTGGCTTTTCCGGTATTTTCTATTCGCCAGGATAATCTTTCCGCCTTAAGAAATGGCTATTTGGAACTTACAAAATTATTAGCCGTTCTGGTTTTCCCAATTCTGACTGTTGCTGCTCTCTTAGCACCTCTTTTTGTCCCTGTAATATTTGGGAAAGAGTGGGCATTGTCAATTCCTCTGATTCAAATTTTGGCTCTTGTCGGGTTGGCCAGGGCTTTCGGTAACCCTTCCGGATCCATTATACTCGCACTTGGCCGGGCAGACCTAAGCTTTATATGGACTGTATTCGTGGCCGTTATGAATGCCATTATCATGAGTATAGCGGTCAGGTTTGGCATATTCCATCTTGCGGGATCGTATCTGGTACTTATGGTTATATATTTCATTTTAGGGCAGGAAATACTTATTAATCGATTAGTAGAAATGAAATGGTCTCAATATCTTAAAGTCTTTGTAAAGCCTTTAATACTATCTACTATTGTCGGGGTATTTTTATTATTTAGCTTAAATTTTGTTGTTTCTTTTTCCATACCTGATATCTGGTCGCTATTGATAATATCCCTGATCGCTTTTCTGATCTATCTTCCTGGAATTTGGTTTACTGAACGGCCATTTTTGATCAGGCTGCATGAATCCGTCCGAATAAAAAAGGAAACAAATTCTCATTTATCAAAGGAAGAATAAACGTGAAGATTATCCATTCCTACGACACCTGGCTCCCCTTAACTATGTCATGGCTTTATAATCAGGTTCATTATTTACCTGATGAATTTAAAAGCCACATAGCTTGTTCTAATACCGAAAATCTGGACCTTTTTAAGGTGCCAGGAATACATAATCATAAAAATACATCCAAGCCGGAAGCCTTTTTAAATCTGATCATGCGTAAAAAAGGTTGGTTGAACAAGCAGGTACTTAACGTTTCCCGAAAAACTGATGCTCAACTGCTTCATTCGCACTTTGGCCATACAGCCTGGGAAAATATGAGAACCGCTCGTAAAGCCGGCCTAAAGCATGTGGTCACTTTTTACGGGCAGGATGTAAACTATCTTCCTGTACAACGCCCTATTTGGAGAAAGCGTTATCGAGAATTGTTCGAACATATTGATGGGGTATTATGTGAAGGTTCTTTTATGAAGAATTGCATTATTGAATTGGGATGTCATCCTGATAAAATTACGGTACATCATCTGGGTGTGGAGATTAACGAAATCGAATATAAACCAAGATCATGGAAGCCTGGCACCCCTCTGAAGGTCTTAATAGCAGCCTCTTTTCGTGAAAAAAAAGGAATTCCATATGCAATTCGTGCCTTTTCAGCGATTCAGGACAAAGTTGATCTTGAAATTACCATTATTGGAGATTCTTCCCGGGAAGAGCACAGTAAGACAGAGAAACAGATGATACTTCATGAGATATCAAAAGGCCGGCTTCAGGAAAAAGTAAAACTATTGGGTTTTCAACCTCACCATCGGATGATGGAAGAAGCATATCATCATCATCTTTTTATTTCACCAAGTGTAACTGCTTCGTCAGGTGATACCGAGGGGGGCGCCCCGATTTCACTTATTGAGATGGCGGCTTCAGGGATGCCATTAATCAGCACCCTACATTGTGATATACCGGGTGTTATTCTTCACGGTAAAACCGGATTGCTGGCTAACGAAAGGGATACTGAAGGATTGGTTGCTCACCTTTCCTGGTTGATCGAGTATTATGACGATTGGGAAAATATGCTCCAGAAAGGAAGAGATCATATTCAGCAGAACTTCGACGCCCGTATTCAGGGTGTGAAACTAGGAGAATACTACAAAAGTATTATCAATCAGTAGATTGCTGCGGCAAAAGCTCGAAAAAAGCTCTGGTGATCACCCAATCAATTATTACCATTTGCTATGTCTTCAGCCAGAAGGCAATCCTGTTTAATGTTAATGTTGACTGTATTGTTATAGATTTCCCATATAAAAAGGACGATCATTATACTCCATAAGAACACATAAAGATATAATTCAAAGGCCAGAATTGAGTTAGATTTGGGTTGAAATAAAACAGCAGAACCTTCATTAAAAATTCTCTGATACCAATGGGCCAATCCTATCAAAATAATGGAAATAGAGAAGGTTTTTAATGGAAAAGAGATTTTAATAGATTGCCCCAAACTATGCCAGTCGATAAAAAGTAGGTATAAATAAACATGAACTCCGTATGGGATATTTAAAATGAGCGCAGTACTTAAATGGAACAGACAAGCTAGCAAGATCCAGCCTAACCAGCTATTTCTGGAGTATAATGCCGCTAAAATGGCTGATAACTCAAAAATGACAGCTGAGTAATCCATCATTTCATATAAAAACATAGGCAATTTTATGAAATGAGATGCCAGAAGAAGATTTCGGTCAATATCAAAATAAGCAAGGTAATACCAGGAAAGTATCCCACTGGTGCTAAGATCGAAATCGAGCCAATTATATGCTTTTGCGGACCCTGCTGTAATCATGCCCAGACATAGCACAACAGTAACAATTGAAACATGAAGACTGGAGCTTTTCAAACGTTTACCGCTATCTGGCATAAGGCTGTAATATGTGCCCCATCCTGAGAATGACATGATCGCTATTACCGATACGAAGAGAATGCTATGATCAATTTTGCCAAATGAATAGGTAAAGCTTTGACCAAAAATAATAAGGGCTACTGTTAATAATCCAAAAAAGCGAGCTTTAACTCCAAGTGTTAACAATATCAGGCTTATAATTACAATAAGATCAATAACAGCAAATGCCTGATATGGAAATCCTGAAAATAAGTTTGCAATACTAATAATTGGGGGATCGAAAAAAGCAGGAGGAGTTTGCGAGATCCATGAAAATGAGGGCGGATACAAAACAAGGGCCAGAGATCCGAATATGCACCGAAATAACCCCAGTGATTTTTCACTCGTATATACATTTTGGGAGATACGTTCCCAAAATATGTCATTATATTTATTCAGCGAGCCTGATAATTTGCTCATGTATTTCTTCTTCTGAGAGTATGCGATTTGTTGACGTATCTATTGCCTTCTTTGATATCGTGATCCGTAAATTTTGCGTTTTGAAATTTTGATCAGCCAATTTCTGCTTTAACCATTCACGGGTCTTCTTCTCCTGCTGTTTGGTAATTGTTTTAGATGGCAGCGTGAAATCTGGAAATAACCTGACACGAATTTCTCGAACGTTATTACCATTGAGCCCGAATTGATTGGTTGCTAAGGCATAAACATAATGTACCGGAACAGGATCAAGGAATGCTGCTATGTCTATAGCCTCCCATTCGTTGTCAGAATCTATAGATTCAGCCCACATGGTTAGCGACTCTATTTGTATAATACCATCTTCTACATTTGTAAGACTGGCACCTGAGGGCAGAATTATGGCAGGGTAAGGTTCAAATGCGGGAATAAAAGTTTTCAATGCAAATGGAACGAACACCAGTAAAAATAATAGAAAGGTATATGATAAACGCAAATAATAATAGATTAATGGGTGATGCTTATGGAGCAATGATTTTGCTTTACAATATAGTTTATTGATTAGAAAACATTTTATAATATTTACATGTCACCTCATTGATTTATTATAACTCTATTACTTTCACTTCGTCCTTCTATGGCTCCAATACCTCCATTTATTTTATTCTATATTTCATTGCGGGGGTATCTGATAATAAACAAGACCTACCGAAAAATTTCCTTATTTAATCAAAAGCATGGACCGGCTTTGCACAAAATGTCCGATTCGCAACAATTATTATTTAAATGTAAAGTTCATTTTATCATCCTCCAAATTGTTAAAGGCTTAAAAAGGAAATCGAAACTTCCCTCTTTTCCCAAAGTAAGGGTACAAAAAAGGGTACAACAGCTTCAACAATCCGTGGTAATACCTATTTTTTAGCCAATTCCGTAACGACTCAAAATTGTGTTCCCTCGGGAGTGTCGGCTCGATTCCAACCGCGGTACAGACGAAAAGCCCTTTATATAGAACGTATGAAGGGTTTTCTTTATGTCTGGGAATAGGTAGGAAGGTTTTTATTCCCTATATTTCCAGTATTCTGGGTGCAAAAAATAAAAACGGGTACAAATCACCCACAAACTCTATTCTCCATGGCGTCTTAAAAAAAAGGTGAGGAAGTTGCTGAGAAAATTATGTTCGATGAATGTATTAACCTGAGTTCGATTTTAAATTAAGCTTAATTGATCAGTAAAAACAGGATC
>JBBDQY010000052.1:0-5414 GCA_040905745.1 Balneolales bacterium | reverse complement strand
CAATAGTCCCGACGTTGACGTGGGGTTTGTTGCGATCAAATGTTGCTTTTGCCATATTATAAAACCTTTAAGCTTTACTGTAATGTTTATCTTTTTTCTTTGATTACTTCTTCGGCGATTGAATCCGGTACTTGTGCATACTTGCTGAATTCCATAGAGTAAACAGCACGTCCCTGCGATTGAGATCGAAGGTTGGTAGAGTAGCCGAACATTTCTGCCAAAGGAACCTCAGCATCAATAACGGATCCATCTATATTGGTTTCCATTTTGCCGATAATACCACGACGGCTACTAAGATCACCAATAATGTCACCCATATAATCTTCAGGGGTGATTACTTCAACTTTCATAATTGGTTCCAATAATATTGGACCAGCTTTACGGGCAGCTTCACGAAAACCAAGCTTAGCACACATTTCGAAACTAACGGCATCGGAATCAACATCGTGGTAAGAACCATCAAACACACGAACACCTACCCCTTCAATCAAATAGTTGGCTTGTATACCGGAAGTCAGGCCTGCTTTAAAACCTTTTTCAATGGAGCTTATAAATTCCCTTGGAATGTTACCACCTACGACTTCATTCTTGAATTCAAAACCTGTATGACCTTCAAGAGGTTGAATCTCAAACTGAATATCAGCAAATTTACCTTTACCACCAGTTTGTTTCTTGTAGATTTCACGGTGGGTAACAGGCTTGGTAATAGCTTCCCTGTAAGAGACCTGAGGTTGACCGACATTTGCTTCAACTTTAAACTCACGTTTCAGCCTGTCAACAATAATCTCCAAATGAAGTTCACCCATACCGGCAATAGTAGTTTGACCGGTTTCATCGTCAACGCTCACCTTGAAAGTAGGATCCTCTTCCATCAGCTTGACAAGACCTTGTGATAATTTATCATTATCAGCCTTAGTTTTTGGCTCAACAGCCAGTTTAATAACCGGCTCGGGGAACACCATTTGCTCGAGAATTATAGGATCAGTCTCTGAAGATAAAGTATCACCAGTACGAACCTCTTTAATACCTACAGCAGCACAAATATCACCAGCCCGAACTGTTTTTATATCCTCTTTCGTATTGGCATGCATTTTTAAAAGACGACCTACACGTTCTTTTTTACCTGTAGAGGTATTCAGAACATACGAACCTGCATCAAGTTGACCAGAGTATACACGAATAAATGTTAATTTTCCAACATAAGGGTCAGTTGCAATTTTGAAAGCTAGAGCTGAGAATGGTTCATCAAATTCAGGTTTCCGCTTTAGTTTCTTTTCGCCATCATCAGGATGAACACCATCTACAGGCTCTACATCTGCCGGGGATGGCATAAATTTGATCACGCTGTCTAGCATTGCCTGAACGCCTTTATTCTTAAAAGCTGAACCACATAATACAGGAGTAATATCCAATGATATAGTAGCAGAACGAATAGCACTCTCTATTTCATCTCGTTCTATAGGCTCGTCCATCAGGTATTTTTCCATGAGGGACTCATTATGATCAGCTATAGCTTCGATCATGATTTTGCGATATTCATTAGCTTTTTCAACTAAATCTTCAGGGATGTCAATTACTTCGTAAGACATGCCCATAGTTGAATCATCCCAAATTATACCTTTCATATCCAGAAGATCGACTACCCCTGTGAAATTTTCTTCATTCCCAATGGGGATCTGAAGAGCTACAGGGTTTGCTTTTAAGCGTCTTTTCATCGAATCAAGCACATTATAAAAATCTGCGCCGGTCCTGTCCATCTTATTGACAAATGTCAGACGAGGTACTTTATATTTATTGGCTTGGCGCCAAACCGTTTCTGATTGGGGCTGCACGGCTGCAACTGCGCAGAAAACGGCAACAGCACCATCTAAGACCCTAAGGGAACGCTCTACTTCAACCGTAAAGTCAACGTGGCCCGGTGTATCAATTATGTTAATACGGTAATCATTCCAGAAACAGGTTGTAGCTGCGGAAGTGATAGTTATACCACGTTCACGCTCTTGCTCCATCCAGTCCATCGTAGCTCCACCGTCATGGACTTCACCCATTCGGTGATTGATTCCCGTATAGTATAGAATGCGCTCAGTAGTCGTAGTTTTACCGGCATCAATGTGAGCCATGATACCGATGTTACGCGTTTTTTTGAGCTCGTTTTTAGTTGTTGTTACTTCAGCCATTGTAATAGGGGTATTGCTAAACTGTTTTTAGAATCTAAAGTGGGCGAATGCTTTATTGGCCTCAGCCATTCTGTGCGTTTCATCCTTTTTACGCACAGCACCACCTTCGTTATTGGAGGCATCAATCAATTCGCGTGCCAGACGACTAGCCATTGATTTATCATTACGGCTGCGTGCTGATTTAATTAACCAGCGCATACCCAATGCAGTTGCCCTGTCCGGACGCACTTCAGAAGGCACCTGATAGGTTGACCCTCCTACTCTGCGACTTTTTACTTCTAATACCGGTGCTGCATTGTTTAACGCATCGCGAAATACTTCAATGCCAGATTTTCCTGTTTTTTCTTCAATAACAGAAAAAGCCTGAGTCATAATCTTCTGGGCAATATTTTTCTTACCATCCTTCATCAGGTTGTTTAAAAAACGGGTTACCATCTTATCCGCAAACTGTGGGTCTGGCTTAACTTCTCTTTTTTCTGCTGATCTTCTTCGCATTATACAAACGAATGAAATTACTAGTTAATTTACTTCTTATCTTATTTAGGACGCTTGGCGCCGTAATGACTTCTTCCCTGTCGTCTTTCACCTACTCCAGCTGTATCCAAGGCTCCACGCACAATATGATACCGAACACCTGGCAAATCTTTCACACGTCCACCTCTAATTAAAACAATGCTGTGTTCCTGAAGGTTGTGCCCTTCGCCTGGGATATAAGCAGTAACTTCAAGACTGTTTGTCAGACGAACCCGAGCTACTTTACGCAATGCTGAGTTCGGCTTTTTAGGAGTTGTAGTATAAACACGAGTGCACACCCCTCTTTTTTGAGGGCAACTCTGCAGAGCGGGCGCAGTGGTCTTACGCACTTTACTTTTTCTGCCTTTTCTGATTAATTGTTGTATTGTTGGCACAGTATTATAATATGTTTAAAATTTGTTGTTCAGAGCTTTCAAATATAGTACTTATTATTAGCTCTTAGCAAATGAAAATCGTTCTTTTTTTCTTAAATAAGCAATTAATGTACATTCCATACATTTTTTGAGGCAAAATAGCCTCAACTTCCTATATACTGATATATAACACCATACCAATGAATTTGATTAACCTACCAGGAATGAGTGAAAACAGGCTTAAGGCATTAGCCTCATCAGGTATTCATTCCCCCCAAGATCTTATCAATTTCTTCCCCCGTCGATATCTTGACAAATCTAATGTCTTTTTGACATCACAGCTGCAAGGTAACGGAGAAAAGGCTACAATAATTGGAACCATAATTAACATTCGAGAGATCGGGGCTGGAAGAAAAAAAAGGCTAGTAGCAACATTAAAAGATCAATCAGGAACCATTGATGGCGTTTGGTTTAAAGGGCTTGCCTATTTCCGTAACACTTTAAAAAAAGGCACCAATGTATCTTTCTATGGGATTGCCAAACGCTTTGGCCAGAACATTACGATGACTCATCCTGATATTGATAAAATCGACGTAGCACATAACGATCGTAAACCTGATCGTATCTTCCCAATATATCCTGGCAGTAGTCATTTTTCTAAAACCTATATCACCTCAAATATTATAGCCAAATGGATTTCAGAAATCCTTAAAACATATCAAACTGAAGAGTTTTTACCCGAAAAACTGTTAAAAGAACTGAATTTACCGTACCAGCGAAAAGCATATAAGATGATTCACCTTCCCAATTCAAGTGATGATACACAAATGGCATTGCGCCGCTTTAAATTTGAAGAGCTTTTCTTATTTGAGCTTAGTGTCGTCAAATTAAAAATGCATGTAATTGACAAATCACCGGGTTTAAGATTATCAGCATCAAATTCTCTTACTAAGAAGTTTTTTAATTCAGTGCTACCATTTGAATTAACTAATGGGCAAATAGCAGCTCTACACCAAATCAAAACAGACGTAGAATCGGGTAACCAGATGAACAGACTCATCCAGGGTGATGTAGGGTCGGGCAAGACAGTGGTAGCCATAGGTGCCATGCTGATGGCTATTGATAATGGTTATCAGGCAGCCTTTATGGCCCCTACCGAAATCCTTGGCGAACAACATTACCGGACACTCTCCGGATACCTGAAACCTCTTGGTTTAAATATTCGTCTTTTGCTTGGAAACCAGAAATCTGCTCTACGAACCGATGTTCTCTCAGATATTGCCGGTGGGTCAGCAAATATCATTGTGGGTACTCATGCTATTATACAAGACCACGTAAAGTTCGCAAAACTGGGAATGGCCGTTATTGATGAACAACATCGTTTTGGAGTGGTCCAAAGAGCTTTTCTCAGAGATAAAGGGAATAACCCTCATATACTTGTAATGTCTGCAACACCTATTCCGCGATCACTTGCACTAACTTTGTACAGCGATCTGGACGTGTCACTTATTAAAGATTTGCCTGCTGGACGAAAACCCATCATAACAGCAATTCGTGGTGAAAAAAAACGAGAAGCTGTTTATGGCTTCATTGATACAGTAACATCAGAAGGTGGACAGGTATATATAGTTTATCCACTTGTTGAAGAATCAGAGGCAATAGATTTAAAAGATGCCACCATGGGATTTGAGCAGATTAGTCATCGTTTTCCTAATTGTCCAACCGGCCTTCTTCACGGTAGGATGAAAACATCGGAAAAAGACGAAATCATGCAAAAATTTAACCGAAATGAGATACAAATATTGGTCACAACAACGGTAATTGAAGTGGGAGTGGATGTTTCTAATGCAAGCGTAATGGTTGTTGAACATGCCGAAAGATTTGGGCTATCTCAGCTGCATCAGTTACGCGGGCGTATTGGTCGTGGTTCCAATCAAAGCTATTGCATATTAATGGCCGATGTAAAACAGAGCAAAGAAGCCAGAATCCGTTTAAAAACCATGGCTGATACAAACGATGGTTTCAAAGTATCTGAAGCAGATCTAAAATTACGAGGGCCGGGTGATTTCTTAGGTACCAAGCAAAGCGGTTTGCCAGATTTTAAAGTAGCTGATATCATCGAAGACCAGCCTCTGCTTGAACTAGCGAAAACTAAAGCACTAGAGTTATTAGCTATAGACCCTGAGCTAGAAAAATCCGAGAATAAAGCACTTAAAAAAGTATTTATCCCCATTCTGAATGAGAAGAAAAAATACTTTCAAATGAGTTGAAGTAAATTAATAAATGTTAGCTTTCTACAATGTATACCGAATCCCTACACTAAAGCTTCTCGTATGATATCGAATCGACT